>CP097583.1 GCA_023934045.1 Candidatus Phytoplasma vitis
ATGGAAGAAAAAAAATTGTCAAAAAACGAAATTTGGGAAAATATTTTGAAAGATTTATCTTTTATTTGTAGTGAAAAAGTTTTCGAAGAAACTTTTTCTAATATTAAATTATATAAAATAGAAGATGAAAGTTTTTTTATTTTAGTTGATAATGAATTTATTAAAAATAAAATTTTACATAATTATTTAAATAAAATAGATAATATTGCTAAAAAATATTCTCAAGAAAAAATATCTTTTCGATTTATTTCTGAAAAAGAAATTCTAAAAGAAGAAAAAAAAATAAAAAAAAAAGAAATTAAAAAAATTAATTCAAGTGATTATTATCAAGGAAATTTAGAATCTAAATATACTTTTGATAATTTTGTTCCTGGAACGAGTAATAGGTTTGCTTTTGAGATGGCCAAGAAAATTGCTAATTCAGAAAAAATAGAAATAAACCCTTTATATATTTTTGGTTCTGTCGGTTTAGGAAAAACACATTTAATGCAAGCTATCGGAAATCACATTTTAGAAAAAAAACCTAATAAAAAAGTTTTATATATTAAAGCAGATGAATTTATAGAAGATTTTACTAATAAATTAAGAAAAGAAAAAATAGATGAATTTAATAATAAGTACAGGAGTATTGATGTTTTTTTAGTAGATGATATTCAAATAATGTCGGAAGCAACTAGAACTCAAATGGAATTTTTTAAAATTTTTGATTATCTTAATTTGAATAAAAAAAAAATAGTGATTACAAGTGACAAAAGCGTTTTAGAATTAAAAAATATTATGGAAAGATTAACTAATCGATTTAAAGCAGGATTAGTAGTAGATATTAAAAAACCAGATCTTAAACATCGTCTTGATATTTTAAAAAAAAAAATATTTTCGATTCAAGGTGAAGGTGAAAACATTCAATTAAAAAAAGAAATTTTGAATTTTATTTCTTCTAATTTTTATGATAATATAAGAGAAATGGAAGGAGCTTTATTTAGACTTTTAAATTATTTTCAAATTTATAAATTAGAAATTAATTTAAAAAATACTAAAGAAGCTTTAGAACCTTTATTAAAAAATAAGAAAAATGTATCCGAAGAAGAAATAAATTCTGAAAAAATTAAAAAAATAGTAAGTAATTTTTATAATATTAATATTAGGGATTTGGTTGGTGACAAAAAAAATTCTAAATATACTTTACCACGGCATATCACTATTTATTTTTTAAAAAAAATAAATAATATTTCTTTCAAAACAATAGGTTTTATTTTTAATAAAAAATATTCTTCAATTTTTAAGGCTTATAAAAGAATTGAAGAAAAAATAGAACAAAACGAAGAATTAAAAAAAGTTGTGGAATTTATTTTAAAAAAAATAAATAATTAAAAAAAATAAAATTATTTTAAGGAAAATAAGAAATTGAAATATGAATTTCGAAATAAAAAAAGAAGTTTTTTTGCATTATTTGAACCAAATTCAAAAAATACTTCCTCAAAAAACTTTTTTTCCTATATATTACTACATAAAAATAGATATTAAAAAAGATGTTTTATTTTTAGAAGTTAATAATAGTCATATTGTTGTCAAAATAAAAGTAGAAGATGAAAGTTTAAAAGTATATGAAGAAGGAATTTTTATTGTATTAGGAAGAAATTTTATTGATATTATTAAAAAAATAGATTATTATCTTATTAAAATTGATTCTTTAGAAGATAAATTTTTAATTATTAAAACTGATTCTTCACATTATAAATTAAAATTAATGGAATTAGATAATTATCCTTCTTTTGATTTCATTTTTGATTATCAAAATTTTTTTGAAATAGAAATAGAATTATTTAAAAAATTAATTAAAGAAATGATTATCGTTTCTTCCAAAGATAAACAACAAAATATTTTAACAGGAATCAATTTAATTTATAAATTTCCTTTTTTAATTGCTGTAGCTACTGATTCTTTTCGTTTAGGTCAAAAAAAAATAGAATTAAAAATAGATTATTATGATTTTAATATTATTATTCCTGCAAAAAGTTTAGAAGAATTACTTAAACTTTTGGAACAACAAAAAGATGAAATTGTTCAAATATCTATCACAGAACAAAAATTTTTTTTAAAAACAAATTCTTTATTTTTTCAATCACCTCTTTTAGAAGGAAATTATCCAGAATATCCACCGATTAAAAAAGAAAATTTAATTAATTTTTTTAGATTAAATAGAAACAATTTAATTAAAGTTTTAGATAGAGTTTCTTTGTTTTTACCAAAAGATAAAAATATTTTTGATAATTCTGTAGAATTTCAAATTCATTCGAATTATAAATTAGAAATTTCTTCCGATAGTGAAGAAATAGGACATGCTTTAGAAGAAATGGAAATTTTAGAATCTTCTTTTGATAGAAAAATAAAATCTTTTTTCAATGTTAAATATTTAGAAGAAATTGTAAAAGTTTTTACTAATGAGCAAATTACATTTTTTTTTGAAAATTCATCGAAACCTTTTGTTATTATGGACGAAGAGGATGAAACAATTTTATATTTAATTTTCCCTTTTTATTTTAAATAATTTTTTCATTTTCCCTTTAAAAAAGGATTTTAATAATTATGATTAAAAAAAATCAAAAACAAGATAATAAAATAAATTCTTTATTTTCAGAATTTGATTTTAAAATAAAAATTTATTTTCTTTTTTTGCTTATATTGACTTTTTTTACATTTATATTTGATATTTATTTATATACTTTTAGAAAAGACATAGAATTATATAGATATTATCGTAGATTTAAATATTTTACTAATCAAACAGTTTTTTCTATTTTATTGATTTTATTTTCTTTTTTTGTAAAAATTAAAAATAAAAAAATATATTCTTTTTTTATTTACGGAACTATAGTTAATGGTTTATTAACTTTTTTTGTTTATAATTTGTTATTACATCCTTTTTATGATAGCGAACATTTTATTATAATGAAGTTTATCAATTCAAATAAACCAGAAGAAGAACTAAAATATTTTATTAGTTCATTACAACATATTTTTATTCCTTTAATTTATTTTTTTCTTTTTTTCTTTTACATTACTTTAGATTTAAAAAAAATTAAAGAAATTTATTATTCTTTTTTTCATCCTATCTTATATTTATTTACTTTTTTTATAATCTCTTGTTTTTACAGAGGATGTGAAAAAGATTGGGAAAAATGTTGGCTTCCTTATCCTAACATTCAATGTCCTAATCACGGATGGGTTTTATTTAAAAATGAAGAATATGGAAGTATGTTTTCTAAACTAATTATTGTTTTTTTAAGGTTATTAATTTTATTTTTTTTATTTTCTATTCTTTTTGTTGTTATTTTTATTAGCAAAAGAAAATTTAATAAAAAAATTAAAAAAAAGCTTTTAAAAAAATAAATTAATTTTTAAATTATTGAAAAAGGTTAATATTAAAAAAATGATTTTTAAAGAAAAAAAAAGATTAATCACAGGTATTAAACCAACAGGAGTTTTAACTTTAGGTAATTATTTAGGTGTAATAAAACCTTTGATTCTTTTTCAGAATAAATATCATCATGAATATGATATTTATTTTTTTATTGCAGATTTGCATGCTTTGACTAGTTTTCAAGAACCATCTTTATTAAAAAAAAATATTCGTGAAATGATATATCTTTGTTTAGCTTTAGGTTTAGACTTAAATAAAACAAATTTATTTATTCAATCAGAAGTTCCGCAACATACTTATTTAAATTATATAATGGAATCTAATACTTATTTAGGCGAATTAAGTCGAATGATTCAATTTAAAGAGAAGAAAAGTTCTTCGAAACAAGTTAGAACATCTCTTATGACTTATCCTATTTTAATGTCTTCGGATATTTTACTTTATGATGCTGATGTTGTTCTTTTAGGTCAAGATCAAAAACAACATTTAGAATTAACTCGTATTTTAGCTAATCGTTTTAATAATTTATATGGTAATACTTTTGTTGTTCCTAAATTTTTACAATTAGGTTCTATGATTAAATCTTTAACTGATCCTCAAAAAAAAATGAGTAAAAGTTCTTATGAAAATAGTTCTGATGATAAAGGTTGTATTTATATTTTAGAAAATTTAAATATGATAAAGCAAAAAATTTTAAAATCAGTTACTGATTCAGGAAAAGATATAAAATATGATTTAGAACAAAAACCTGGTTTAAGTAATCTTTTAAATATTTATTCTCTTTTGAAAAATTGTGATTTAAATGATACTATAAAATATTTTCAAAATTTTTCTTATAAAATGCTTAAAGAAGAAATTGCTGATTTATTAGTAGAAGAAATTAAAATTATTCAAGAAAAATTTTATGATTTAGAAAAAAATGTTAATTTAGAACAAATTTTAAAAAAAGGAACTCAAAAAGCAATAACAATAGCTGATCGTAAAATAAAAGAAGTTAGAAAAAAATTAGGAATAGATATAAATTAAAATTAAAACCAAACTCAAAATTTAAATTGAGTTTGGTTTTTTTATTGTTTTAAATGAAAATAAAAAAATAATAAATTATAAATTTTTAATAAATTAATTTATAAATTTAAATTATTTTTTTATAAAGCATTAACTTTATATTTTATTATTAATTTTTATTTCAAATTTACTATAAATATTAAAAAAGAATATAAAAAAATAGTTTTTTATTTTTGTTATTGTATTTTTTTAATTTTTACTTTAGTAATATTAGATAGTAAATAATTTAAATATAATAGGAAAAATCGTAAACACTTAAAACATCAACAAACTTTCAATTTAAATTAACTAAACTAAGTTATTTTTTATCTCTTAAATTCAACTTTTTTTAATTTTATTTTTTTAAAATGGTAAAAGTTGTTGATTTTTTAATTAAAAAAAATTGAAATTTTTTAATTTTTAAAATTATCTAAAATAGGTAAAAAACAATAAATTTAAAAAAATTAGTTTTTGATAATTAGTCTTTAATTTTTTTAAATTTTTATTTTATTTATAAAATTTTTATTTATAAAATAATGTAAATGAATTTTTTATTATTTTAATTATTATAAATTAATAATATAAAATAATAAAAAATTAATTAAAAAAACAAGTTTATTCTTAGTAAATTAATTTTACTGAAGATTAAATTTGTTTTTTTTTTTTTTGTGATTTAATTTATATTAGATAGTAGTTTTGTTTTTTTAAAAGAATTGTTGAAAAAGAAATAATATAGATGAAAGAAAATATTAAAAAATGGAATGGATATGGAAACTTTTTAGTAATAATGAATTTTTTAATAAGCATAAAAAAATTATTAAAATAATTTTTACTATTTTAAAATGGATAATAATGTTTTTGCCAGTAATTATACCATTGACTATTAGACTTACACCAATTATTATTAAATATTATGATAAAAAAAACTATTTGCCAACAGAATTAAAAGATGATGGACGTACTGCAGGAGAATTCAAAAGAGATGGATGGACTGCAAAAAAATTAAAAAATAAAGGATATAAAGCAAGAGCATTAGCAGATGCCGGATTTGATTTAGAAGAATTATATGAAGCAGGATATATTTTAAGAGAATTCAAAGAAGCTGGATTTACTGTAAAAGAATTATATAAAAAATTTACCGTAAAAGAATTAAAATATGTCGGATACACTTTAGAAGAATTAGAAGAATTAAAAAATGCAGGATATACTGCTTTGAATTTAAAATATAAAGGATGTACTGCAAGAGAATTAAAAGACATTGGATTTAATGCAGAAGAATTAAAAAATGCCTGTTTTAATGTAAAAGAATTAAAAGAAGCTGGATTTTCTAAAGAAGATTTAGAAAAAGCCGGATTTTATTCTTTTCAATTAGAAGAAGATGGCTTTTAAAAATCAAAAAGATTAATAAAAAAAGAATTTATTTTTAAATTTAATAAAAAATAAATTCTTTTTTATTATTATTTTTTTGTTTCGAAATCGAAAAAAATAATAAATAAAAAATAAATAAAATATTTATTTCATCATTAAAAGTTTATTTAAAAATAAGAATATACTTTAAAACTATATCCACAGCGGCCTATCTATTTTCCTATGTTACTTATATGTTTGAGTGTTTTTGGAGGGTTTTACGAAAAATCCTTTATCATATATATAAAACATTTTATATATAAAAAAACAATAACGAACAAATATTATATTTAGATAAATTAACTATGAATAAAAAGGATATTAAATTATTTTTTCATGCTCAAAAAAATATTTAATTTAATTAACGAAAATAAAACTTTGAATAATTTTGAAAAAGAAAAAATTAAAAAAAATATTTTATTTTTATTATTTTTTGTCAAAAATAAAAGTTATCAAAATATATAATTTTGATAACTTTTTAAATAGAATAAAAATTTAATTTATTTTCTAGTCATATTTGTTTCTATAGCTACTTTAGCGACAGCTTCAGATATTATTTGGGTAACTTTTTTTTCAAAAATAGAAGGAATTATATTATTTTCATTTAATTCTTTTTCTGGAATAATCGAAGTTAAAGCATAAACGGCAGCTATTTTCATTTCTTCTGTAATTTGAGTCGCTTGTGAATCTAAAGCGCCGCGAAAAATACCAGGAAAAGCCAAAAGATTGTTAATTTGATTTGGAAAATCTGAACGCCCTGTAGCAACTATTTTAGCATTTCCTTTTTTAGCTTCATCATACATAATTTCAGGAATAGGATTAGCTAAAGCAAATACTATAGAATTTGGAGCCATAGTTGAAACCATTTCTGAAGTTAAAATATTAGGTTTTGATAAACCAATGAAAATATCTTTGTTTTGGATAATTTCTTTTAAAGAGCCAGTTTCATTTTTTAAATTAGTTACTAAAGACATTTTTTTTTGTTCTTCATTTAACCAAGTACAATCTTTTTTGATTGCCCCTTCTTTATCTATTAGAATTATATTTTTAAATTCTAATAAAAGAAGCATTTTAGCTACAGCTATTCCTGCTGAACCTGCGCCTGTAATAACTATTTTTACGTCTTTAATATTTTTTTTAACTATTTTTAAAGCATTTAAAATTCCTGCGCAAACAACAATAGCTGTCCCATGTTGATCATCATGGAAAACAGGAATATCTAATTTTTCTTTTAATTTTTTTTCAATGTAAAAACATTCTGGAGATTTAATATCTTCTAAATTAATTCCTCCGAATATTGGAGATATTTTAGAGATAATATTAATAATTTCTTCTGGATCTTCGGAATCAATACAAATAGGAAAAGAATCTATATTAGCAAATGTTTTAAATAAACTAGCTTTTCCTTCCATTACTGGAATTGAAGCTAATGCTCCTATATTTCCTAAACCAAGAACAGCTGTTCCGTTAGTAATAACAGCAACATTATTTCCCTTAGTTGTGTATTTATAAGCATTTTTTGGATTTTTAGCAATTTCCAAACAAGGTTCTGCTACTCCTGGAGTATAAATTAAAGAAAGTTCTTGGAGATTATTAATTTTTATTTTAGTGTTTATTTCTAATTTACCTTTATTTTTTTCATGAATTTTTAATGCTTCTTCTTTTATATTTAAAGACATTTATTTTAAACCATCCAACTAATTTTAATATTTTATGTTTTATTAAAAAATACATTTTAATATAAAAAAATGATAATTTTAAGTATCCAAATAAATTTGTAAATTTTCGAAAATAAATATTTTATTTCAAATTAACTATATTTATTTTATTTAAAAAAATAATTTTAAATAAAATAAAAAAAGTAATAATTTAAAATATTTATAAATAAATATCTTCTATATAACATTATATAATTATAACTAATTATAATTTTAAAAATTTTTAATTTTGCGTTGTTTCTTTTTTAATTTCTACATACTTATTTTGTTTTTAAAAACAAATAAACTAATTAATAAAATTTAAAAAAAATTGAGTTTATAGAAAATAAAAATTTTAATTTTAAAATATTATCATAAAACTCTATTTATATTGATTATTCAATAAAAATAATGAATTAAAAATAAATTTTTTTTGATTAAAAATTCCTTTTAAAAAGAGAATATATAGAAATAATCTTTTGAAAGATTATTTTCCTCCTGAAAGAGAAATATTTATAGTAAGCTGTATGTTTACTTTTTTTCTAATTTTAAATGTAAAACGATTTATTTAGAAAAAAGAAAACATTTAACTAAAAAAATTTTAATAAAAAAATGTTTATATTTTTATTAAAAATTATAATTATCAAAGAATAATAAAATATTTAAATTATCTTTTTCCTTATCAATTTAAATATCAAAAAGAAAACCAACAATCCACTCTCAGATAATAATGAGATTTTTATTTGTTGGTTTTCTTTTTTAATATTTTATTAAAAAAAATTTTTAATTTTTGCATTTTTAATTTTTGCTTGACATATTATTTTTTTATGTTATAGTATTGATAATTAATAAATAGTTTACTTAAAAAAGATTTTATTATTTATAATAATAATTCCATAAATATTTTGACATAAAAATTGTTATTTGATATAATGGTTTTATTAATTAAAATTAATATATCTTGTTTAGAAAAATAGATAATATTCAATAGGATTGGAGGTTTCTATGTTTAAATTTTTTTTAAATATGAAAAAAGAAGACATTATGTTAATAAATTTAATTCAACCTAAGCACGGTATACAAATGGAATCTCAAACCAACTTAAATGTTTATTGTGGTAAATTAAAAAAATGAATTATTATTATTTAGTAATTAATTTTTTTGTTGGCTCTGTCTCTTTGTATATCGCATTAAAAACTAAATATTTGGATTTTATCATTGATCCTTCTAGTAGATTTTATAAACGAAATTTCAAAACTTATATTAATGATTATCATACTGATCACAAAAGAAATAAATCAATTAAAAAAAATATCGATCAAATTAATAAAGAAAAAGAAAATATTGTTAAAAAATCACAAATAAATGATATTACTTCATATAAAAGTGTTTTTTATAAGTTATATAGTTTAATTATTCTATCTTTTTTATCAGGAATTATTAATTATTTTGTTGTTGTCCATAAACTTGAGATAAAAAACATTTATTCGATTCTTTCTTTAGAATGGTTCATATTTTTAATTATAGCATTTGTGTATTTTATTTATTTTTTATGTTATTTGTGTTTAGATATATATCTTTTTTCTGGTTTATGCTCGAATTTATCCTCTATATTTTTGTCGCTTTTATGGGGAGCATTTCTTTCTTGTTTTTATATATTAGAATATAAATTTTATCAGATATCGAATTGTCCTTTATCATATAAAATTTTGAAATATTTTATCTTATTATATATTATCTTACCCTCTTTTTTAACTTTTATAATAATTTTTATAGTTAGTTTTTTATATAGAAATAATAAAATAAAAGTTAATAATAAATTTCATACTTTCCTCAAAACATTATTTATTATTAGTTTTTTCATTGAAACATCTTTTGTACCTCAAATATTTGGCCATAATTCTTTATTAATTTTAATCATATATTTATTAGAAGCGTTATTTGGTTTAATTTTATATAGTTTGGTTTGGGTTAATACTTTAAATCAACTGGATCTTTTTATTGAACAAAAAATTCCGAAAAAATGTGAATGGCTTTTGGTATATTTTTTATTCGAATCTTTGCTTTGTATTTTTATGGAAATTTTAATTATAATTATGCGTATTAGAGATTATTTATTTGGAAAAAATAGTAAAAATGGATTACTTTAGTTTCAAAGTTATAATTTTTTGGTCATCTTATTTTTTAAATCTTTTTTAAATAAAAATCTAATAAAATCCTAAAATCAAATTCAATATATTGTTTATATTTTTATTAAAAATTATAATTCTCAAAGAAGAATGAAATATTTAAATTATCTTTTTTCTTTATCAATTTAAATATCAAAAAGAAACCAACAATCTACTCTCAGATAATAATGAGATTTTTATTTGTTGGTTTTCTTTTTGAATATTTTATTAAAAAAAATTTTTAATTTTTGCTTGACATATTATTTTTTTATGTTATAGTATTTCACAGTGTTTCAAAAAAGTGTAAATGTTTTTTAACTTTGAATATTTTTAAAATCTCTTTTCGCTAAAATAAAAAAAGACTAGTTTGTTTTAACTAGTCTTTTCGGTATTAAAAATTAATTTATTTACAATTTTTTGAAAAAGTGCGATTAACCAATCTAACTATAAAATAAACAATGATGTTCCAGATTAAAATAAATTTGTCAGTAATTTTAAATTTGTTAAAAAAATTGTTAAAAAAATTAAAATAAAGTAAAGGTAACCTTTTTAATAATCAGTTTTAAAGATTTTTTTAAAAACAAAAAAAGTATTTAAAGTTTCAAATAATGAAACTTTTTTTATTTATATTAAATTATATATATAAAATATCTACTTGATTTAGATAAAAAAATAAAGTCAAACTTAAAAAGTTAAACTTTAAAAAATAATATTTACTTTCGATTATATAGGTTATATAAGTATGAACTTAAATTAATTCCAAAGATATATTAAATGAATAATTTATATATCTTATATTTTATTCCTCAAAAGATACATTAAAATACTTCCTGCAACTCCAACATTAATACTTTCGATGTCATTAATATCAATATGAATAAAATATTCAGATGTTTCTTGAATTGAAGAAGAAATTCCTGCCCCTTCATTACCTAATATTAAAATTTTTTTATTTTTTTGTTCAAAAAAAGACTTATCATCTAAATTTACATTTTTTTTATTTACAGAAGTGCTAAAAATAGTATAATTATCATTTTTTGCTAATTCTAAAAATTTTAATATATTTCCTCTTTCTAAAAATAAATGAAATATTGCACCTTGACTAGATCTTATAGTTTTTTCATTATAAAAATCTACTGTTTTTTCACTACTAAAAATATGTTTAAAACCGAAGGCACAAGCACTTCTCAATAAAGTTCCTGCGTTTCCTGGGTCTTGAATATCATCCATAACTAATATTTGATCACTTTTTAAAGGTTTATTATTTATTTTACAAAGAGCACAAACAGAATACAGAATTTTATTATTATTTAATTCTTTCATTAATTTTTCTGAAATTAAAATTCCTTCTCGATTTGGATTGATTGTGTAAACTTCTATAACAGCTTTTTTAACCAAAGCTTCTTGAACCAAATGTTCACCAAAAACTAAAAATTCCTTGAAAAAATCACGATATTTTTTCAAAGAAAGTTTTTTTAATTTTTTAAATTTAATATTTTCTTTAGATGAAATCATTATTTTCTCTCTTAAATTCAAAAAATATTTTTTTTAAATTTAAATTTCTTTGATCGTTCTAAAACGGATAATAGATATAGTTATTAAAAAAATTAAGATAGAGAAAAAATATTTAATAACAACATTTCTTGTATTACTAGAATTTTTTTTATTATTAATATTTTTTTTATTATTTTTCTTTATTGATCTTGATAAATTCATTATAAAAGATAATAAAATAGCTGAACCATCTATAATAAATAATATTGTTGATAAAGGCCATCTATAAAGATGAGCAACATACATAAAAATAACTTCAGTTCCAGCTGTACTATAATGATTTTTGAAAATAGCACCACAAGTTATACCCAAAGTTAAACTAGTTATTATAGAAGATACAAATAATCTCAAATATATATTTTTTTGAATAAATTCAGGAAATTTTCTAAGAATAAGATTTTGCTTAA
The DNA here is from genome assembly GCA_023934045.1 of Candidatus Phytoplasma vitis. GTDB lineage: Bacteria > Bacillota_I > Bacilli_A > Acholeplasmatales > Acholeplasmataceae > Phytoplasma > Phytoplasma vitis. The sequence continues at coordinate 11,699 of CP097583.1, forward strand.
TATTATAATGATTAAATATTTTTAGTATAAAAGAAAATAAAACACTAAATATTACGGATGAAATTAAAATCTTTATAGCATTCGGCGTTTCTTTAAATGCATTAAAAACAGCGAATAATAAAATTAAACTTCTTATAATAATAATCTTATTATTTTGGCTAAAAAAATATTTTTGTTTTTGATTTTTTTTATCAAAAAAAAATATTTGATCTAAAAAAATTAGATTACTTTCTAATCCGCCTATAATAAATTTTTCAGGTAAAACAAAAAAATAAATTACTGATATTAATAATAACATTCCAATAAAAATTTCCATTTGTTGTAAAAACCAAACATTATTTAATTTTAATAAATCGGATGTCAAAAAACCTAAAATCAACATAATAAATAATAAAATTATAAATAAAAAAAATACAAATTGAGTTTTTTTATTATGTTTAGTCTTATTTTTTTCCATATTATTATTCCTCAACTTTCTTTTATTTATTAATTCTATACGACGAAAAAAATTATTTAATATAGATTTCGAATATACATATTTATAACATAGTAAAAAAAACATTTTATATTGATTTTTTATATATGATAATAAATTTTTTACAATATTAAAATTGTTCGTTTCAAATTTATTAAAAAGTTTTCGTAAAAAAAGTTTTTTATAATAAAATTCTTTTTAAACAACTTATTTTTTTAAAAAATATTTAAAAAAATTAATTATTTAAAAAAAATTTTAATTTTATGATAGAATTAAACGAATATACAATTAAAAAAACTAAATTCAATTTAAGTATTTACATTTTATATTATATCAAAAAAAGTTCATTTAAATATTAATAATAACAATGATAAAATCTAATTTAAAAATTATATTAAATAATTTTTATATTATTTAATATAATTTATTTAAATTTTGTTAAAATATACAATATATATAATAATTTATTATTATTAATAAAATTTTATTTTTATTTTATTATTTGTTAAATTAAAATCAAATAATCTTGATAAATTAATTAATTATGAAAATTAGTAAATATAAAGTCTAAATTTTTATTATTAATAAAATTAAATTTTATTTTAATTTGAAATTATTGAATATAATAAACAATTTCCTTTTCTTATTTAATGTAAATAAGAACAAAAGGCCATAAGGAGTATTTTAAAAAATGAGAAATTATGAAATAATGTATATTTTGAGTCCTGTTTTGAATGAAAAACAAATTGATACTGTTAATAAAAATATTAATAGTATTTTTGAAAAAGAAGGTCAAATTTTGGAATATCAAAAAGCAGAATTAAAAGAATTAGACTATCCTATTAAAAAATTTCATCAAGGTTTTTATAATAGTTTATTAGTAAAAGCTAATAATGATATGGTTAAAGAATTTAACCGATTTATGAATATCAATACAGAAGAAATTATTCGTTATATTATATTAAAAGTAGAAAACAAATAATGATAAATAAAGTTATTTTAGTAGGAAGAATTACTAAAGATCCTGAATTACGTTTTATTAATGGCGATGTTCCTTTAGTGAAATTTATTTTAGCAGTAAATAGAAATTTTAATAATAAATCAGGTGAAAGAGAAGCTGATTTTATTAATTGTACAGTTTGGAATAAACAAGCAGAAAATTTAGCTAAATATATTACCAAAGGTTCTATGTTAGGTGTTGAAGGTAGTATAAGAATTAATATTTCCGAAAATAATAATCAAAAACAATATTTTACAGAAGTAAAGTGTGATTCAATTCAATTTTTAGAACCTAAAAAAAATAATTCTAATTTTCAAAAAGAAGATAATTATAATCAAAAAAATAATGAAAACCAAGACACTAAATTATCTGATGATGATGAGGATTTACCTTTTTAAATTTAAATTATAAAACACATATATTAAAAAAATATATATAAAGAAGGGATATAAATAAGGAAATGCAAAGAATCAAAAAATATTTTAAAAAACGTCGTAAAGTTTGTTTTTTTACTGAAAATAAATTTACTAAAATTGATTTTAAAGATATTGAATTATTAAGTAAATTTATGACTAATAGAGGAAAAATTTTACCAAGTATAATTACAGGAACTTCAGTTAAATGGCAAAAACGTTTAGCTAAAGCTATAAAAATATCTCGTCATATGGCTATCAAAAAACAAAATGAAAAAAACATTTAACTAAAATTATCATAGTTTAAATATAGCTATAAAAACAAGCTTTTATATTTTTTTAATATCAATAGCTTGTTTTCTTTTTTTATTTAATAGCAAATATAAAAAACAATATAAAAAAAATTAAAATTTTTCAAAATAATATTTGATTCGTTTTTTTTAAAAATTAAATCATAAAATCTAAAAATCAATATAAGAAACGAGTTTTTATAACAATTATGTATAAAAAAATTCGAGAAATATTTTTTAAATATAAAAAAAATATATTAATAATTTTTTTAATTCTTTTTTTTATATGCACTATCATATATGATAGCGAAAATATTAAATCAATTTTAGAAAAACCAAATGATACTTTTAAAGAAATAAAATCAACTTTTGTACTCTTATTTATAAGTGTTGTAGGTAAAATAATAATTCTTTTTGTTGTTATTTGTATTTATTTCAATGTTCATCATTTAATTGAAATTAAAAGATTAAAAAATCGTTTAAATTTATGGGCTAATTTATCTTATTATGTTAATCAAGTAGGAGAAGAAGTTTTTAATGAATTACCTATCGGGATTATTTTAATAGATAATATTTTTCATAAAATTCAATGGATCAATAATTATGCTAGTAATATTTTAAAAAATCCTGTTTTAAATACTTTTTTAAAAGATGTTAATTTTTCTATGGCAGATTTATTAAATTCTTCCCATAATAAAATTGTTTTACATATAGGAGAAGAAGATTTTGATTGCATATATAAAAAAGAATTTAATGTATTTTATCTTTTCAATGTTACTGAAAGAGAAAAAATTCAAAAACTTTATAATCAAAAAACTCCTACTCTTATTTTTTTATCTTTTGATAATTTAGATAATTCTTTTAAAAAATTAGATCTTTCAGAACAATCTCAAATTAAAGTAGAATATTTAAGTTCTTTATCAGATTTTTTTGAAATTTATGAAAGTTATTTAAAACAATTAACAGATGATAAATTTTTAATTTTATTAAATTATCATCAATTAGAAAAAATAATCGCTGATAAATTTTCTATTTTAAAAACAATTCGTAATATATCTAATAAATATAAATTAAAAATTACTTTGTCTATGGGTGTTGCTTGTTATAATTTACCTTATAATCAACTTTCTAATTATGCTCAGAATGCTTTAGAATTAGCTCAAAAAAGAGGTGGAGATCAAGTAGTTGTCAATATAGAGAATCAAAAACTTCAATATTTTGGTGCGACTACTACATCTTTAGGAACTGATTCTAAAATATCAGCTCGTATTAATTCTGAAATAATTGAAGATTTTATTTTAAAACATAAAAGTTGTTTTATTATGGGTCATATGCATCCTGATTTAGATTCTTTAGGTTCAATGATAATTTTTTATAAAATTGCTTTAGCTATTAATAAAAATTATGAACATTATTTAATTATCGATGAACCCAAAACAGATTCTAATTTTAAATTTATTTATCAAGATTTACATAAAGAAGAAAAAAGTTTAACTAATATAATTATCACAACAGAACAAGCGATGAAAATGATAGATGAGAATTCTCTTTTGGTTATTGTAGATACTCAAAACCTTGATATTGTTAACAGTCCTGAATTATTAAATTTAACTTCTAATGTAATTATTTTTGATCATCATAGAGCAACCGAAGACATCATTAATAATAAATTTTCATATGTTAATTCTACAGCTTCTTCTACTGTAGAAATTTTGATAGAACTTATTAATTTTTTTAAATATAATATTAACATTACCCCTTTTGAAGCTAGTTTAATGTATGGTGGAATGGTAATAGATACTAATTATTTTACTTCTCGTACTAATTCAAGAACTTTAGAAGCTGCTGCGCAATTAATTTATTTAGGAGCAGATAGTTCTAAAGTTAAATTTTGGTTAAGAGAAGAATTAAATCAAATTTTAGAAATGAATGAATTAATTTCTAAAATGGAAATTTATATGGATAGATTTGCAATTGTAAAAAATAACAAAATTTGTAATGATCGTTCTTTTTTAGCTAAAATATCTGAAAATGTTTTAAATATTCAAAAAATTGACGCTGCTTTTACAATTTCCAAATTAAAAGACAATAAAATAGGAATAAGTGCTCGTTCTTATGGTGAAATAAATGTTCATATAATTATGGAACAAATAGGAGGTGGTGGGCATATTAATAGTGCCGCCACGCAAATTGAAAGTGATAATTTAGATGAAATTATTCTTCAATTAAAAAATATATTATTTTTAGAATATAAAGAAAGTTTAAAAAATATGAAAATTATTTTATTAGAAGATATTAAAAATAAAGGCAAAAAAAATGATATTATTCAGATAAATTCTGGTTATGGTAATTTTTTAATTAAAGAACAAAAAGCAATTTTAGCTGATGATAAAAATATCAAAAAAATAAAACAAGAAAAAATTTTGAAAGAAGAACAAAATAAAAAATATAAATTATTAATGCAACAAGTAAAAAAAGATATTGATGATAAAAAAATTGATATAATGGTTAAAATAGGTCCTCAAGGAAAAATGTATGGTAAAATAACTTTAAATCAAATTATAGAAGAATTTAATAAAAAATATAGTATATTAATTAACAAAAAACAAATTTCTTTAGAAAGTGAAATTAATTCACTTGGTAAATATAAAGCTAATGTTTTTTTAACTCCAGAAATTGTAGCTTCTTTTATCATAAATATTCAGGATATAGAAAAAAAATAATTACTTTTTATTAAAAGAAAAAATATGAATGATCAAAATATAAAATTACCTTTTTATTTAGATGCAGAGCAATCTATTTTAGGAATTATTTTTTTAGATCCTAAAAAAATTTTAACTACAATGGATAGATTAGACACAGAAGATTTTTTCAACATTGAACATCAATATATTTTTGAAGCTATGAAAACTTTATCTAAAGAAAATAAAGATATCGATTATTTATCTGTTTTTAGTATTCTTAAAAAACAAAAACAAACTTTGGCAGGGGGGCAAAAATATTTATTACAATTAACTGATAGTATTCCTTCTATTTATCATTTAGATAGTTATATCGATTTTGTTCGCGATGCCGCTTTAAAAAGAGAAATAATTACTACTGCTTCGGCCATTTATAATGAAGGTATTAGTAATCATGATATTGATTTTTCTAATTATTTAAATATTACTGAAGAAAAATTTTTTCAAATTTCCAAAAAGAAAAAAACTAATAATCTTCTCCAAATTAAAACATTATTAAAAGAAATTGAACATAAAACTATTTATAACAAAAGAGAAAATAAACTTATCGGTTTAAGTACTGGTTATAGTAATTTAGACGATGTTACTTTAGGTTTAAAACCAGAAGAACTTATTATTTTAGCTGCCAGACCTTCGATGGGGAAAAGTACTTTTATGTCTAATTTAGCTCTTAATATAGCTAAAAAAAATAATAAAGCTTCGATTGCTATCTTTAGTTTAGAAATGTCTAATGAACAATTAGGAACAAGAATATTAAGTTCTGAAAGTCAAATTTTTCATAAAAAAATTCAATTAGGAATATTAAATGAACAAGAAGTTGGTTTATTAAAAGCAAGTTCTGAAAAATTACAAAATTTAAATATTTATTTCGATGATTCTTCAAGTGCTAATGTTTTAGATATTAGAGCTCAATGTCGTAAATTAAAAAATCAAAACAAATTAGATTTTGTTATTATTGATTATTTACAATTAATCGGAAAAGTTAATAAAAATAACTTTAAATCTTTTTATAATCGTCAAGAAGAAATTGCTGATATTTCTAAAAGTTTAAAACAAATGGCTCGTGAATTGAAAATTCCTGTTTTGGCTTTATCACAATTATCGCGTGAAGTTGAGAAAAGAGAAGACAAAAGACCTATTTTATCTGATTTAAGAGATTCTGGAAGTATTGAACAAGATGCTGATATCGTTATGTTTTTATATCGTCCTAATTATTACAATAAAGATGTAAAAAACGAATTATCAAATTTAGGTTATACAGAATTAATTATCGCTAAAAATAGACAAGGGGCGACAGGAACTAAAAAATTTAATTTTAATTTAAATTGTCTTTCTTTTTTCGAAATAGAATAAAATTCATAAATATTGATTCATTTTCGTTTAACACAGGAGTATAATAAAATGCTAGAAAAACTTAAAATAATAAAAGAAAAATATTTACTGTTACAAAAAGAAATGTTGAAAGCTGTAAATAATATAGAAATTTTAAAAGAAATAAATGAATTAAATAAAATTGTTTCTATTTATGATGAATATCTTATTTTAGAAAAAGAAAAAAATGAAATTACAAAATTAATTTCTAAAAATAATATAAAAAAAGAAGAAAATGAATTTATTGTTTTATTTAAAGAAGAACAAAAAAATTTAGAAATTAAAATAACAGAAAAATTAAATCAATTAAAAAAAATATTATTATTTAAAAAAAAAGATAATAACAAAAGCGCTATTATCGAAATTAAAGCAGCAGCTGGAGGAAACGAATCAAATCTGTTTGTGGCTGATTTATTTCGTGCTTATGTTAAATATGCTGAAAGTAAAAAATGGAGAATAGATGTCCTTAATTTAGTAAATAGTGCTAAAAATGGAATTTCTTCTGTTGAAATGATTATTTACGGAGATAATGTTTATTCTTTTTTTAAAAATGAATCAGGAATACATAGAGTTCAAAGAGTTCCTGAAACAGAAAAACGTGGAAGAATTCATACATCTACGATTAAAATTTTAGTGTCTCTTAATGAAGAAGAAAAAAAAATAGATTTAAATTGGAATGATATTAGAGTAGATACATTTAATTCAAGTGGTCCAGGAGGACAATCAGTAAATACAACTAAATCAGCTGTTCGTTTGACTTATTTACCTACTGGTGATAGTGTGGCCTGTCAAATATTTAAAAGTCAATATCAAAATAAAGACAAAGCTTTTCAACTATTAAAAAATAAAATTTATAATAAGTTAATATCAAAACAACAACAACAACAAAACGATATTAAAAAAAATTTAATTGGTAAGGGTGATCGTAGTGCTAAAATAAGAACTTATAATTATGCTCAAAATAGAATTACTGATCATCGTATAAATTTAACTTTACAAAAATTAGATTTTTTTATGGAAGGAAAAATAGATTTAGTTATTGAACCTTTAAATAACGAATTAGAAAAAAAAATTATCGAAGAAAAAATATAAATATGTTAAAATCCAAAATAATTATTTTTCCTACAGATACTGTTTATGGATTAGGTTGCTCCATATATGATCAGGAAAGTTTAAAAAAAATTTATACTATTAAAAAAAGAGATAACAATAAACCAATAAGTGTTTTGTTTTCTTCTTTAGAACAAATAAAAGAAATAGCGATAATAGATAATAAAGTTGAAAAATTAGCTATTTCTTTTTGGCCTGGACCATTAACTATTATTGTCCCAACAACAAAAAAATATTATGATAAAACAAAAGAAAAAAGTATAGGAATTAGAATACCAAATCATTCTCTAGCTTTACAAATTTTAAACAAAAAAGGACCTTTAAAAGTGACTTCTGTTAATAAAAGCGGAGAACCACCTTTAAATAATTATTTAGAGATTAAAAAACAATATCAAAATAAAGTTGATTATATTTATCCTAATAACAAAATATTATCAAATATAAGTTCTACTGTTATAGATACCACTTCTCATAAATGGTTTTTGGTAAGAGAAGGTTCTATTTCTTTATTAATGATAAATAAAATTATAGATTAAATATTTTGTTTTATCAAAAGATATTTTAAAGCGCTTTCGGGATCCATAAATCCTTGTTTAACTTTGTAATACATTCTAAAAATAATTAAAAATAAATTTTCTATTTTATCCATAGGTAATAATTTAATTTCTTTAATTAAATTCAAAATTTTTGGTAAAGAATATTGTAAAAGAGTTGATATTTCATCCTCTTTTTTTTTTTCATTTATTAAATGTTGAATCAAAATCATTTCTTGTAATTTTTGTAAAATTTGATAAATAATAAACATAGAATTATATTTGTGATTTATCAAATGGTTTAATAAATCAAAATTATTTTTCATTTTTGAATTATTTATAATTGAATTGATAAATAAAAATATATTGTTGTCTTTAGAAGCAACTAATTGTTTAATTATTTCTATATTTTCAATATTTTTATTTGAACATGATAAATAATATAGTTTAATTTTTTGTATTTCTTCTTTTAATAATAATAAATTATTTTGAGTGTTTTTAATTAAAAAATAAATAATTTCAGAATTTACAATAAATCCATCTTCTTCGAAAAGTTTTTTAGTATGATTAATCAAATTTTGATATGATAATTTATTTTGTTTTTCAATAATAAAATAATTATTTATTTTTTCTTGTATATCTGGTGGGAAATTATTATCTTTTTCTTCAACTAAATAAAGAATAATATTTTTTATTGGTTCTTTGAAGAAATTTAATAAAAAATTTAAATTTATATTTTTTTTCGAAAATAAAAAAGAAATATTTTTGATAAAAAGTACTTTTTTATCATAAAAAAAACAACTAGTATATAATTCTTTAGCAATATTTTTAGCCATTTCGGTATAATTATCTTTTTTAATAGAATAAAATAAAAAATTATAATTTTTTTCATGGCATAAACTCTTTAAATTATTTTTAGTTTGCTCTAAAAAAAATTTTTGTTCATAAATAAATAAATTTAAAGAATTAATTTTCACAATAAACCTCTTAATAATAAATTTTTTTAATAGAATATTTATTTAAAAATTATCAATAGCTCTAGGATGGTATTTAAAATATGTTTTTTTTAAATATTTTTGACTAATATGAGTATAAATTTGAGTAGTCGAAATATCTTCATGTCCTAAAATATTTTGTAAAGTTCTTAAATCTATTCCATTTTCTAATAAATGAGTAGCAAAAGAATGTCTTAATGTATGAGGGGAGCATTCGTTTCTTAGATTAGCTTTTTTAGCTATTTTTTTAAAAATTTTGTAACATCCTTGTCTTGATAAACGTTCTCCTTTTTGATTTAAAAAAACAAATAAACTTGTTTTATTTTTTAAAAAAGTAGAACGTCCTTTTTGTAAATATTTTTTTAATTTTTTAGAAGAATATTTTGTAACAGGGACTATTCTTTCTTTGTTTCCTTTTCCTATAATAATAATATAAGATTCTTCTAAATATAAATTAGACAAAGTTAAATTTAAAATTTCTGATATCCTTAAACCTGAACCATACATTAATTCAAAAATAGCTTGATTTCTTAAAGAAATCAAGCTATTTTTATTAGGAATACATTTTAAAAACAAAAAAACTTCTTTTAAAGATAAAACTAAAGGTAATTTTTTTTCTATTTTAGGAATTTTTAAAATAAGAGTCACATTATATTTTATTTTTTTTTCTAAAAATAAAAAATAATGAAATTTTTTAATAACAATAATTTTTCTAGCTAAACTTTTGCTACTGATATTATAAAAATTAACAATATTTTCTAAAAAAAGAGAAATATCTTTTTGAGTTATTTGATTAGGATCTTTAATATTTAAATTTATTATCATAAAATTTAAATATTGATTTATATCATTGACATAAGCTTCAATAGTGTTCGCGGATAATAATAATTCATGTTTGATATATAATTTAAATTCTAACAACAAATTTTTCATTATTATAATTGTAAACTTTCTCTAATATCGAAAATTTTATTATTTTCTAATAAATTTTAAATTTATTTTATTCAATGTAATATATATAATAAGTGAGTTCACAGCTAATTTAATAAAGGTTAATAATAAAGAAACTAAATGTATGTTTCTATCCCAAATAGATAAAAAAATAATAGAAAAGATAGCTATAAAAAAGTTCAATACATTAATTGATGTGGATATAGTTTGATTTTTATAAATAACTAAATATTTAGCAATAATATCTATTCCACCCGTGGAACTACCAATATTGATACACATACCAATAGCAAATGACGAAAAAATAGATACAATTATAACCCTTAATAAAGATTTCCAAATGCCACAATTTTTTGGTATCCAACCAAAACAATAACTCCAAGAATTTAACATTCCTTTAGGATTATTTATTAAATAAGTTAATATAAATAAAAAAACAAAAAAACCGATAATATTAATCAAAGAATTTAAACTAAATTTCAAATCTAATTTAGGGAAAGAAATAAAAACAAATAAAAATACATTTACAACAGCAAAAAAACAAGCCGCAAACCACCCATTAAAAGATTCGTTTTGGATTTGAAAAACACTTTTTAAAATTTTGGCAATAGCATCTCCGATACCATGAATACCTGTAGTATACAACTTAATATCATAATCACCGCTCATCAAAATAACATCAATAAAAGTATATAAAAACATTAAAAACAATGAAATAAGAACTATTGTTATATTATATTTTGTTAAAAATTTATCATCATGATTTATATTCATTTTTGGAATATTTTGGCCTTTTTCCAACATATTAATTTTATATTTTCCATATTCTAATTATTTTATTATTTAAAAAAATTTAAACAACGATTACATAATTGTTCTAAATCTTTATTTTCTATAACATTCCAACATCTAGGACAAGTATTCCCTAAGGCTGGTATGATTTTAATCTCAAAAATTTCTGATTTTATTATGTCTAATTGTGATACGATTAATAATTGATGTAATTTATCTTTAATTTCTAAAACATTCAGCATTTCAATATATTTTAATGGTAATTTTAAAATTAATTTAGCTTGCAAAGATTTATTAATAATTTTATTTATTCTTGATTCTTCTAATTGTTTTAAAATTTGCTCTCTAAAAGCAAAAAATAATTTATAATGAGTTTGTTTTTGTTCTATATCTATCTTTTGAGAATAAAGAGATATCCATTCTTCTAATTCTTTTTTTTGAGGAATTGATTCTAAATAAATATCTTCTTTTTGAGCGAAAGATAAATTTTGATATATTTCCGAAGTAGTATGCGGAATAATAGGAGTTAAAATTTTTAAAAAAGAAATTAAAAGATCGTATATAGTAGATTGAATTACATTTCTTTCCCAATTATTTTCTTTTTCGATATATAAAATATCTTTGCTAAAATCTAGATAAAAAGCACTCATTTTATTTGAAATAAATGGATATAATAAACTTAAAATTTGATCAAAATTATAATTTTCGTAATATTCTATTATCTTAAGAAAAATATCTTGAAATTCTAAAATAAATAATTTATGAAATAAAGGTCTTTTTTCGAAAGAAACATAACATTCTTTAGAAGGATCGAATTTATTTAAATTACCTAACATAAAACGAAAAGTGTTTCTGATTTTTTTATATTTTTCTTCTATTTGTTTTAAGATAGCATCATCTAATTTAACATCTACATTATAACTAATATTAGCTACCCATAATCTTAAAATATCCGCTCCTTTTTGTTTTATAATTTGTAAAGGATCAACGACATTATTTAATGATTTACTCATTTTTTGTCCTTTTCCGTCTAAAACAAAACCATGTGTAATAATTGTTTTATAAGGTGCTTTTTTAAAAGCAGCTACAGAAGTAATTAAAGAAGAATTAAACCAACCACGATATTGATCTGCGCCTTCTAAATAAACATCAGCAGTTATGAAATCATTATTTGTTTTTTGAAAAGTACTATAAGAAGTTCCTGAATCAAACCAAACATCCATAATGTCTGTTTCTTTATGGAAAATATTATTAGGGCTTTTTTTGTTTTTATAATTAGGAGGTAATAATTTTGAAGCTTCCCATTCAAACCAAATTTCTTTACCATTTTTTCTTATTAAATCAGAAACATGTTTAATTAAAAATTCATCTAAAATAGGTTGTTCATCTTCTGTATAAAAAATCGGAATTGGAACACCCCAATTTCTTTGACGACTTATTACCCAATCATTTCTATCTTTAATCATGTTATGTATTTTAATTTTGCCCCATTGAGGAACCCATTTAATGTTTTTAATTTCAAATAATAATTGTTCTTTAATTTTTTCAATATTTAAAAACCACTGAGGAATAGCTAAAAACACAACTGGTTTTTTAGTTCTTTCGTCATGTGGATAAGAATGGTTTAATATTGTTGAATTAATTAAAAGATTATTTTTTTTTAAATCTGAAACAATAATATTATTAGCTTTTTCATAAAAAAGACCTTTATATTTTCCTGAAATTTCAGTCATTAAACCTTTTTTATCAATACTTAATAAAATATCTAATTTATATTTTTCACTTAATAAAAAATCATCATGACCATGTCCTGGAGCTATATGAACTAAACCTGTACCTTCTGTATCCGAAACAAAAGTATCTAAAACAATTTTATTTTGTTTATTGAAAAGTTTATTTTCATATACAAAATTATTTAAAAAACTACCTTTAAAAGTTTTTATTATTTCTATCTTTTGCCAATCAAATTTTTCTTTTAAATTATTTAAAACTGAAGCACCTATAATATATTTATCATTATTAATTTTTATTAAGTGATAATCTTTATTAGGATGTGCACAAATAGCTACATTGGCTGGTAAAGTCCAAGGAGTTGTTGTCCAAACTAATAATTTAACATCTTGAAAAATATCTTCTTTTGTATTTGATTTAACAAGAGGAAAAAGCACAAAAATAGAAAGTGTTTGATGATTTTTATATTCTATTTCCGATTCAGCCAAAACAGATTGTAAAAAAGGAGACCAATAAATAGGTTTTAATTTTTTAAAAATTAATTTTTTAGTAATCATTTTACCAAAAATATTTATTTGGTCAGCTATAAAAGAATTATTTAAAGTTAAATAAGGTTTTTCCCATTGACCTAAAACACCTAATCTTTGGAAATTTTTTTTCTGTTTTTGTACAAAATCTACAGCTATTTCTTGACATTTATTTAAAAAATCTTTTTTAGAAGATAATTTATCTTTAGAATATTTTTTTAATATAACTGTTTCAATAGGAAGACCGTGGCAATCCCATCCTGGAACATAAGGAGCATAAAAACCTTGCATTGTTTTAAAACGTACAATAAAATCTTTTAAAATTTTATTTAAAGCGTGTCCGATATGAATATTTCCATTAGCATAAGGAGGACCATCATGAAGAAAAAAAGAAATATTATTTTTATTTTTTTCTAAAACTTTGTCATATAATTTAATATTTTTCCATTTATTTTGTATATCAATTTCTTTTTGACTTAAATTACCTTTCATAGGAAAATTTGTCAAAGGCATTAACAAAGTTTCTTTATAATCTTTATTTATCATAATACTCTCTTTTAATTAAAATTGTATAAAAATTTACAGATATCTTATTATTTTTTATTTAGAAACATTAAAATAAAAAGTAATAATATCTCCATCTTGAACTAAATAATTTTTTCCTTCTAATCTTAATTTACCGTTTTCTTTAACTTTGATAAAATTAGGAGCGTTAACTAAATCTACATAATTACAAACTTCTGCTTTAATAAAACCTCTTTGAAAATCACTATGAATTATACCACCACATTCTGGAGCAGTCATTCCTTTCAAAAAAGGCCATGCTTTTGTTTCTTTTTTTCCTGAAGTAAAGTAAGTGTTTAAACCTAATAGTTTATAACTTTTTTGAATAATTTCTTGTAAAGCGCTATTTTTTAAATTATACATAGATAAAAAATTTTTTTGTTCTTCTTTATTTAAAAGAGATAATTCTTTTTCTAACAAAATACAAACAGGTATAAATTCTCTTCCTTTTGTTTGACTATGTGTGCACATTTGTTTATAAAAAAAATTATTTGTTAAATATGATAAATCTTTTTCTTGAAAATTACCAATATAAATCATAGGTTTTGAAGATAATAAATTAAAATTTTTAATTATTTTTAATTCTTCTTTATTCCAACTAATTTGAGAAATATTAATATCTTTTTCTAAATAGGATTTTAATTTATTTAATATTTCTTCTTCTTCTAAAACTTCTTTATTTAAAGAAGATTTTTTTTGTTTATTAATTTTGGATAAACGTTTTGTGATTTGTTCTAAATCAGAAAGAATTAATTCTGTTTCAATAATAGAACTGTCTTCGATAGGATCTACTTTATCATTAACATGAATAATATTTGGATCTTCAAAACATTTAACTACATGACAAATAGCATCCACATCTCTAATATGTGTTAAAAATTGATTTCCTAAACCTTCGCCTTTAGAGGCGTTTTTAACTAAACCTGCAATATCTATAAATTGGATTTGGGTTGTTATAATTTTTTGAGATTGTGAAAAATTAGCTAAAAAATCAAGACGTTCATCTTGAACAGCTACAACACCGATATTAGGTTGAATAGTAGCAAAAGGATAATTAGCTTCTAAAACTTTCATATTTGTTATAGCGTTAAATAAAGTTGATTTCCCTACATTAGGTAAACCTACTATTCCGACTTTCATAATTTTAATTATTAACCTTTTTAATTTTTAAATATATTTTTTATTTTGTTCATTTATTTATTATTTTTTTAAAAAAATAATAAATATAAATAATTTATTTTTTACGATATTCTAATATTTTTTTGAACTAATTTCTAAAATAATTTATATCATTTAAAATATATAATATATATACATATTTTACTTTAAAAAATATTTTTTTTAATTATATTTATAATATTTTTTTAAATTTAATTTAATATTTATCTTTATAAAAAAATATTTTTAATAATTTTAATATTTGTAAATTCAAATTTATTAAAAATATTTAAAATTAATTAATTTTTTTAAAATTTGTTAAATTTATTATTATAATATATTTAATTTATTATTATATTTATTATTATAATAATTTAGATAAATATTTTAAGCATTACTTTTTAAAAATTATTCCAATTATTTTTTTATTTTATTTTTAGTTTATTTTATTATTAATTTATATTTTAAATATATTAAAAATAAATATAAAAAAGGCTAAAAATGAATATGGTAATTAAAAATAAATATTTTTTATTAGGTTTTTTGAATTTTGGTTCTTCAGCATTATTTTGTTTTTTAATATATTATTTGAATAAAATCAACTTTATTAGATAAAAACTTCATTTTATTTTAAAAAAATAAATAAAATTATTAATTTAAAAAATATAATAAAGTTGCAATTATAAGAAATTTTAATTTTCATAATGAAATTTATAAATATGAACGATTTACTATAAATCAATTATTTACTAAAAAAATTTATGATTTTTATAATAAAAAACATCTTTAATTAATCAATAGTGTTATTAAAGAAATTAAAAATTACTTCATCTATATAGTAATGAAGACATAAATAAAAAAATATTAATATGAAATATTGAATTCAAAATGTTGAATCAAGATATTATTATCGAAGAATAATTAATTCGTAAAAAATTTTAAAAAAATAAATATTTTGTATTAAAAATAATTAATCGGTTGTTAAAAAAAGATAATAAAGAGGAATTGTTTTTGCGAAAAAAAGATAAAATAAATAAAATAATAAATTTATAAACAATTTTTAATTTATTATATAAAAGCAATAATAATTAAAAAAATATAATTTAAATTATTATTTATAAAAAATAATTATTGTTAATAAAATAGACATAAATTATATTATTTTTTCATTTTTCATTTGATTATAAAAAATTTTTTTATTTAAAATTATTTAAAATAATAAAAATTTTATTTAATATATTATTTCAAAATACATTTTAATGAAAGGTTTAAAATATAACATAAATGCAAAAAATCGAAAATAAAATAAATTTAAAACGTTTATTCTTTTTATTTATTCCAATTATTTTATTAATTTCTAATAACTCATTAATTTTTGCAGATAAAGAAAAACCATTATCCGATATTTTAACACATAGAGAATTAGGAACAATAAAAACAACAGGTCAACAACCTACTAAAGATGAAGTTATAGCTCAAGTAAAAAAATTGAATAACAGTTTGAAAGAATCAAATTTGTTAAGAATAGATAATGATCCAAAAGAAAATAAAGCTACAGTTAAATATAATAATAATGATTACACAGGAGAAGTAGAAGTTATTTTTACTGTTGAAAAAAAAGAAAAACCATTATCCGATATTTTAACACATAGAGAATTAGGAACAATAAAAACAACAGGTCAACAACCTACTAAAGATGAAGTTATAGCTCAAGTAAAAAAATTGAATAACAGTTTGAAAGAATCAAATTTGTTAAGAATAGATAATGATCCAAAAGAAAATAAAGCTACAGTTAAATATAATAATAATGATTACACAGGAGAAGTAGAAGTTATTTTTACTGTTGAAAAAAAAGAAAAACCATTATCCGATATTTTAACACATAGAGAATTAGGAACAATAAAAACAACAGGTCAACAACCTACTAAAGATGAAGTTATAGCTCAAGTAAAAAAATTGAATAACAGTTTGAAAGAATCAAATTTGTTAAGAATAGATAATGATCCAAAAGAAAATAAAGCTACAGTTAAATATAATAATAATGATTACACAGGAGAAGTAGAAGTTATTTTTACTGTTGAAAAAAAAGAAAATATAAACGATAACACAAATAAAACTTCCGAAACCGTTACAGAATCAAATAAAGAAAATACCTCTTTTTTAAAAAATAAATGGTTATGGATGATAATAATACTTATTATAATTGCATCTGTTGGTTTTTTTTCGGAAATAACAAAAAATTTCTAGATAAAAATTTTTAAATAAAAAAAGACTTTTTAAGGTCTTTTTTATTTTTTTAAAAATTTTAATTTAAATATTATAAAAAAAGAAGAACTAAATTCATTTTTTTATTTTCTGATTCGAAAAATAAATTCTTTATAAACTAGTTTATAATTATTTTTTATAATAATAAATTATAAACATTTATTTAAAAAAATTTATATTATTACAATATAAAAATTATAATATAATGAATTTTGAATCAAAAAATTTTGAACAAATAAAAGATAATTTATAAAAATAAAAAATTTTCAACATTAAAACAATATTTTGAAAGTACAAATTATCAAAATTTTCTTTTTATACGATGATTAGAATAAATAATAACAATAAATAGAATAATAAGAACAAATAAAAAAGAAAAAATTAAAGTAAAATTTTCTTTTAATTTGTATATTTTAAAAAAATTAAATATATCTTTTTCTTTTAATAAAGAAACTTGAATAAAATTATGTGGTAAATTATTAGATTCTTTAAAAATATTATTAAATCCTAGAAAATTACCTTTATTGTCAAAATATAAGAAATTAAATTTCGGATTAGCAATTTTATTTTTATTTTTTAAATCAAATACAGAATCACACAAGAAAAAATCATCTGTTTTATAACTTACAACACCTTTGAACATTTGAGGGAAATAATTATCATTATAGTTATTTATTAAAAAAAATATTTCTTCTCCTAAATTTAAATTTTTAGAAGATCTGGTTGGAATAATATCGTAATTATTGGAAGATTCGAAAGTTATTAAAATTAAATTATTATTTCCTAACAAAAAACTTTTAATTTGGCCTTTTTCTTTTTCATAATTATCATTATGAAAAATAGTTATTTGAATTTCATTAGAAAAAATATTTTTAATCGATTCTATTAGCGATAATAACTTATTCTTATTATTTGTATAAGTAGATAAAACAAAATATAAAAAATTATTATTTGGTAAAGATTTTTTTTGAAAAACAATTCCATTACCACTAATTTCTTTATTTTTATCCCAAAAAATTAAAGAATTTTTTATTTTCTTTAAATTATCAAATTGAAATTTTTCATTTATTTTCATATTATCATTATTTTGTTCATAAGGATAAACCAATTCTAAAGATATAAAGGGTTCATGTTGTTCTTTTAACCGAATATCATCGATATTATAAATTCTAATTTCATTTAAATTATTTGGATTCTTTTTTTCAAAAATAATGTCATTTGTTTGTTCGTTATAAGTGATTTTTATTTGCTCTTTTTTGGGATTTAAAGAAAATATTTGCTCTTTTTTATACAAAATAACTACTAACTTAATATTTAATTTTACTTCTTTGTTTCCTTTTATTAACTCCGAAGTAATTGATTTTATTTTTTTATTTCGAAAATAATTTAATAATTCTTCGATTTTAATAGTAATATTATTTTTGGTCTTTATTAAAGAATTTTGATTTTGATTAAAAGGTGGAAATGAATTTAATTCATTTTGTAAATAATCATAATCTTCTGGTAAAATTTTAAAAAATTTTTTAATTGGATTTTTTTTATGCAATTCAATTATTCGATTACATATTTTTTTAACATGATTAATATTAAGACATTGAGAAGTTCTATCTGGTATATAATCACTTATAATAACACTTTTATTTATGCCGATAATTTCGAAATGAGTATTAAAAACAGGACCTCCACTATTACCTGAATCAATTTGGATATCAAAAGAAATTTCTTTTTCATTATAATCAACAATATTACCTTTTTTTAATAAATTAACTCCCCAAATAATATTTGGTTTTAAAGATAAATCTATATCTTTATCTTCCGAAAGAGTATCGAAATTATCCAAAGTTAATTTTTTTGATTTAATTTGAGAAATTTGAGACCCCATACTATAAACAGCTTCACCTTGATAAACATTTATTTTTTTCTTAGGCAAAACTTTATCTAAAATTGTTTTTATTTCTTCAAAATTTTTTTTATTTTTATTTCTAAAAGTTAAAATAGCTATATCATCATATACATCTTGATTATTTATAAAACCAAATATTTCTGCTTCTTCTCGAAAATAAATGTTAAAAAGTTCAATTTTTATTGATGAATATTCTAAAGCTTGTTTCAATACATGTCTATTAGTTAAAACATAATAATCATAAAATATTTCATTATTTTCCATTATTTCTTTAACACAAAAAATAAAACCAGAACCTAAACTTAAAAATTTATTTTCCATAAAATTTTCGACTTTAATCAAAAAAGTGATTTTATTTAAATTTTTAATTTCCTCATCGAAAGGATAATTTAATTTTGTATTTTCTAGGTTATTGTTTTGTTGTAAATTTTTCTTTTCGATATTCAATTGATTTATTTGGCATTCATATAATATTATCTGATCGAAAATATAATTTAAAAAATTTTTTTTAGAATCAATTTTGGATTCGCTATTATACAAACCTAAAAACAATCCTTCTTGATTTAAAAAAATTTTATATTTCTTTTTATCTAATTCTAGCAAAAAATAATATTTATTTGTAATATCTATATCTTTTTCAGAAGATGATTCTGGTTGTTTTAAATTAAATTGACATTTAAGAAAATAAAAAATAGAATTAGATGTTATTATATGATTAATTGTAATATTCGGATCTTGATTTGGTACAGAAATACCTATAAATTCTCCTTTAGTATTGAAAAATATTTTATTTTTTTCTCCTTTGATAGAAATAGGCAAATATTCTTTATCGCTTAAATCATAATTTTTACTTACAATACCTTCTTGAAAAGGTTCTATATGAGACACAATATCTAAAGTAAAAGCATATACTACATCTCCTTTATTAAAACGATGAGGTTTTAAAATAAAGGATGGTTTATCTTTTTTAAAATCAAAGATATTTTGAATCTTTTTTTGTATGTCTTCTATCATTTGAATTTTTTCTTTTAAAACTTTATCTTTTAAATTAAATGTAATTTGGTTTTTTTTATAATCATTTTGAATAATTTGATTTTGATATTTAATAAATAAATATTTATAATAAAAAAATAAAAATAATAAAAATATCAAAAAAAATAATAGAAATCTTTTTTTATTTATAAAAGATAAAACGATACTATCTATTTTTTTCAAGTGCTTTTTTCATTTTCTAAATTATTGTTTTAAATTTTGAAAATCTATACAATAATATTTTTTTTACAATTATAAAAATGTAAATAAATTAATAAATAATTTAAAAATTACAAAATACTCTACTTATTAATAATATATGAATTAAAAAAGTTTTTATTATTTTTTTAAAAATATTAATTTTATTATTGCAATTTATAAAAAAAATAATATAATAATATTAGCAGTCATTATAAATGAGTGCTAGAATTGATCGACACTAGAGGTATGAGCATTGCTTTCAAATCGCAAAAGATTAATTTTAAAGGCTGTTATAGAAAATTATTCTAAAGAAGTTAAACCCATAGGTTCTGATTTTTTATCTAAAATACCTTATTTAAAATTTTCCAGTGCTACTATCCGTTATGATATGTTGCAATTAGAAGAAAAAGGTTATTTAATCAAAAATCATAAATCTAGTGGTAGAATTCCTTCTTTAAAAGGTTATGTTTTTTATCTTAATAATTTAATGACTCGCAAACCAGAAACTAAAGAAATTTTAACTTTATTTGAAAAAATAATTCAAAAAAAAAATTCGAATAAAGAAAAAATTGTTCAAGAAGTTTTAAAATTATTATGTAATTTAACGAATCATGCTATTATAGATATCAAACCTGATATTTTAAAAACAAGTAAAATTAAAAAAATTGATTTGATTTTTGTTAATTCTCGGCAAGCAGTTATTTTTGTTCTTACAAATAAAGGTCATTTGCAACATCAAAATATTTTTTTAGATGAAGATAAAGAATTTAAAGTAGAAGATTTAAAAATAATTGTAAATATTTTTAATAATTTGTTAATCAATAAATATTTAAACGAAGCTTTACAAATTATCCAAAGCGATCTTTGTCAAGAACAAATCAAAAAACATATTAAATATCAAGAAGAATTAATACAATTTTTTTTAGAAGCTTTTTATAAATTTTATAATAATAATACTTCTTTTTATGGTATTTCTAATTTTTTAACTTCTCAAACAGAACAAGAAATTATAAATATTAAAGATATATACGAAATTTTAAATACAAAAAAATTAATTAATTTTTTTTACGATTCGAAGGAAGTAATTTGTAAATTAGCTAATCAAATTAGATTAATTCCTTATAAAAAATTTATTTTTGTTTCTATTCCTTACAATATTAACGAAAATGAAAAAGGATTTATAGCTGTTTTAGGTTCTAACGTAATTAAATATTCAGAAATTATACCTATTTTAGAATATTTATCAGCTCATATATCTCATTTATATGAAAAAAAATAAATAAAAAGGAGTTTTATTTGATTTAAAATGAATGAAAAAAAAGATAAAAATTGCCAAAACTGTTCTTGTGATAAAACTCAAAAAAACGAGAATATAAAAAATTGCTCACAAGAAATTTGCCAAGAAGATACTTGTGAAAAAGGCGAATGTCAAACAAATAATTGTTCAAAAGAAACTTGTGAGCAAGAAAATGGCCAAAAAGTAAATTGTCCGAAAGGTAATTGTGCACAAGGAAGTTGTCAAGAAGATAATTGTGAAAAAGGCGAATGTCAAACAAACAATTGTCCAAAAGGAACTTGTGAGCAAGAGGATTCATGCGAAAACAATTTCTGTTGTAAAGACAATAATAAATGTCTTTTTAATAAAAATAAAGATGATCAAAAATGCACTAATGATTGTTCTGAATCAGTTAACAATAAAGAAGAAATCGAAAAATTAAAAATAGAAAAAAAACAATTACAAGAAAATTTATTAGAAATCACTAAAAAATATGATAATGAAAAATTAAAATATCAAGCAGATTTAGATAATTTTCAAAAAAGAATTCAAAAAGAAAAAATTCATTCTTTAAAATACGCTTCTATGAATTTAATTACTGAAATGTTAGCCCCTTTAGAACAGTTAGAAAAAGCTTTAGAAATGACTACTGAAGAACCTTTATTAAAAAATTTTTTATTAGGTTTTAAAATGATTTTTAAACAAACAAAAGATATTTTGAAGAAAGATGGCGTTCAAGAAATTAAAGCTTTAGGCGAAAAATTTAATCCTGAATTTCATCATGCAATTGAAAAAATATCAGATAAAAATAAACCAAACGGAATTAACTTAGCAGTTATAGAAAAAGGTTTTTTATACAAAGATTTAGTTATTAAACCAGCAATGGTAAAAATAAACGAATGGAGTGATAATTCAAATGAAAACAAATAAAATTATTGGAATTGACTTAGGAACAACTAATTCTTGTGTTTCTGTTATGGAAGGCAAAGAAGCTAAGGTTATTATTAATTCAGAAGGTGGAAGAACTACACCTTCAATTGTAGCATTCAGAAATGATGAAATTTTAGTAGGCGAAGTTGCTAAAAGACAAATGTTAACTAATCCAAATACTATATTGTCTATTAAAAGACATATGGGAGAAAAAGATTTTACAGTTAATATTAAAGATAAAAAATATACACCTCAAGAAATAAGCGCAATGATTTTAAGAAATTTAAAAAAACAAGCTGAAGATTATTTAGGAGCAGAAGTAACAAATGCAATTATTACTGTACCTGCTTACTTTAATGATGCTCAAAGACAAGCTACTAAAGATGCTGGAAAAATTGCTGGTTTAGAAGTAAAAAGAATTATTAATGAACCAACAGCTGCTGCTTTAGCTTACGGTATTGATAAGCAAAGTGACAAAGAACAAAATATCTTAGTTTTTGACTTAGGCGGAGGAACTTTCGACGTTTCTATTTTAAATTTAGCAGAAGGTAATTTCTCTGTTTTATCAACTTCTGGAGATAATCTTTTAGGTGGAGATGATTTTGATAATAAAATCATTGAATTTTTACTAAAAGAAATTAAAAAAGAACATTTAGTAGATTTAAGTAAAGATAAAGCTGTAATGCAAAGATTAAAAAGCGCTGCAGAAAATGCTAAAAAAGAATTAAGTAATGCTATGTCTGCTCAAATTTCTTTACCATTTTTAACAATGATCCAAAGACAAGAACAAGGAAATTCTGTTGGCGAATCTATTCATTTCGAATATAATTTAACAAGAGCTAAATTTAATGAATTAACTCAAGATTTAGTTGATCGTTGTTTAGTTCCTTTAAAACGTGCTTTGAAAGACGCTGATATGACTCCAGGAGAAATTCATCAAGTTTTATTAGTAGGCGGTTCAACTAGAATTCCAGCTGTTCAAGAATTAGTTAAAAAAGAATTAAATAAAAATACTTTAAATAAAAGTATTAACCCTGATGAAGTAGTTGCGATGGGAGCTTCTATTCAAGGTGGTATTTTATCAGGAGATGTTAAAGATATCGTTCTTTTAGATGTGACTCCACTTTCATTAGGAATCGAAACTTTAGGAAATGTTTTTACTAAATTAATCGAAAGAAATACAACAATTCCAACAACAGCTAAACAAGTATTTTCTACTGCAGAAGATAACCAAACTTCAGTTGATATTCATGTGTTACAAGGCGAAAGACCTTTAGCAAGAGAAAACAAAACTTTAGGTAATTTCCGTTTAGATGACATCCAAGCTGCACAAAGAGGCATTCCGCAAATAGAAGTGACTTTTGATATTGACGTTAATGGTATTGTTTCTGTTAAAGCTAAAGATTTAGGAACTAACAAAGAACAAAAAATTACTATTTCAGGAAGCGGTTCTTTATCAGAAGATGAAATCAAAAGAATGATTAAAGAAGCCGAAGAAAATGCAGAAGCTGATAAAATTAAAAGAGAAAAAATTGATACTTTAAATGAAGCTAATAACTTAATATTCCAAACTAGAAAATCTTTAGATACTTTAAAAGATGAAGTTAAACCAGAAGAAAAAAATAAAATTGAAGAACAAATTAAAGATTTAGAAGAAGCTTTAAAACAAGAAGATGTCGTAATTATTAAAGACAAAATGAGTCTTTTAGAAAAAGAAACTCAATCAATAGCTATGAAAGCTTATCAAAAAGCTCAAGAAAAATCAAAAGAAAATTCTACTCATGATAATTCTAAATCAGAAAATGAAAAAACTTCTAACCCAGATGAAGTAGTAGACGCCGAATTTAAAGAGAAGAAATAATTTTCTTTGACAGAATGAAAACCAAAAAAAGAAATTAATCTTTTTTTGGTTTCTTTATTAACTATAAAATTTAATATAAAACTAGAGGGGTTTTTATTATGAAATCTAAAAGGGATTATTATGATGTTTTAGAAGTTTCGAAAAATGCTAGTGATACAGAAATTAAAAAATCTTATCATAGGCTTGTTAAAAAATATCATCCTGATGTATCTAAAGAAGATAATGCTGCTACAAAATTTAAAGAAGTTCAAGAAGCTTATCAAGTATTAAGTAACGCTCAAAAAAGAAGTGATTATGATCGTTTTGGGCACCAAGATTATAGTAATTTTAATAATAGTGGGTTTCAAGGATTTAACCAAGGTTTTAGTAGTTCCGATTTCGGCAATTTTGATGATATTTTTGGAAGTTTTTTTGGAGAAAATCGAACTAATAAACAAAAAAATACAAATAATGTTAAAGATAAATACGTAGAATGTGTTATTGATTTTTTAGAAGCGTGTTTAGGTGAAAAAAAAGAAATTAAGATTGATTTCGAAGAAGATTGTAAACAATGTCATGGAACAGGAGCACAAAATAAAGCAGATGTTAAAATTTGTAATTATTGTAATGGAACAGGACATATTACAAAATATCAAAGAACTTTTTTAGGAAATATCAGTACCCAACAAGTATGTTCTTATTGTAGAGGAACAGGTCGAATAATTGCTAAAAAATGTTCATTTTGTAAATCTTCTAAAAGAGTTTTAAATGTTAAAACAATAAGTATTGATATTCCTGCTGGAGTTGAAGATGGAATGACAATGAAACTCGATCAACAAGGACATGGAGGACACTTAAATTCAAAAAATAGTGACTTATATATAACTTTTAAAATTAGACCTCATGAAATTTTTGAAAGAGAAAAACAAAATATTATTTCCACTGTTTGGATTAATTTTTATGATGCTATCTTAGGAAAAGAATTAAGTATTCCTACTATTTATGGTGAAGTCGAATTAAAAATACCAGAAGGAACACAAACTCATACTAAATTTAAATTAAAAAATAAAGGTATTCCTTATTTACATTCCAATTTTCGTAAAGGAGATCATTTTGTTATTGTCAAAATTAAAACTCCTACTAGATTATCTAGTCATCAAAAAAAACTTATTGAACAAATTAAAGAATTGGATACATTTAACGAAAATATCAAAAAAAATAAATCTTGGTTTTTTTAAGGAAAATAAAATTTTTTTCTCAAAAAATTTTATTTATCAATATAATAAATAATAAATAAAAAATAAAAATTATTTTTTTCTTTTTTATAATATTCTTTTTGTATCTTGAAAGGAAAATCAATGATTTTAGTAAAATATAATAGATTCAAAGATTTGAAACCTTATTTTTATTTCGCTTTAGAAGAATATATTTTGAATAATCTTTTAAAAAAAGACGAAGTGTTTTTTTTTCAATGGCAAATTAAAGGTGTAGTTATAGGGAAAAATCAAATTATTGAAAATGAAGTAAATTTTGATTTTACTACAAAAAATCAAATTAAATTATTTAGAAGACCGACTGGTGGAGGGTGTGTTTATAATGATCCTCAAACACCTCTTTTTAGTATTATTACTGCTAAAAAAGATAAAAATTTTAATTTTCGAGAATATTTAGGAAAAATTATTGAAGCTTTTAAAAAAATAGGAATTAATTTATATTTTAGTGGTAGAAATGATATTCTTTTAAATGAAAAAAAAGTTTCAGGCAATGCCTTTATGCAAAATAAAAATGGTATGGTAATTCATGGAACTTTATTGTATGACTGTGATATTGATACCATGGTAAGATGTATTACTCCTAATAATGAAAAACTAATTTCTAAAGGAATCACAAGTGTTTCTTCAAGAGTTACTAATTTAAAAGAACATTTAAACGGAATGTCTCAACAAGAATTGATGGATTATCTAAATAATTATTTAACAAATGAAGAATATAATTTAACTTTAGATGAAATATATAAAATTGAAAAAATGGCAAAAAAATATTCTTCTAAAGAATGGATTTTTGGAGAACATCCTGAATATGATAAAAAATTAAAAAAACGTTTTCATTGGGGTAATTTAGAAATTTTCTTATCTTTAAAAAACGGTAAAATATTGAAAATAATTTTAAAAGGAGATTTTTTTCATAAAGAAAATAATTTATCAGAATTTTTAGAAAAATTTATCAATGTTTCTTATAACAAAAAAAGTTTACAAAAACTTTTTAAAAATATTGATATCAAAAATTATATTATCGATGCTTCTAATGAAGATTTACTATTTTTATTAGAAGAAGGAATTTTTTATTAAAAAAATAAATTTTTCTAAAATTTAATAGTTAAATAATTAATAAAAAACATCTATTTTTAATCAATTTTTAAAAAATTATTTATATAAATAAAAATAAATTAATTTTACTCAAATTAAAAAGTAGTGTTTTCAATTTAAAAAAGTTTTATTTTTTTTAAAAATATTAAATAAAAAATCGCTTTTTAAAGTTTGGTTAAATAATTTATTTATATTTCAATATTATTTTTTTATATTAAACCAAAATATATTTCTTGAAATATGTTCCACTCTATTAAGATGGAACCAGTTAAAAAGTTATATTTAAGTTAAACTTATTTATTAAAAAAAATAGTTTGACTTATTTTTTTTGTTTCCAAATGGTCAAACTTAAAAAAAGAGATTTAAAAAAATGAAAATTTTTTTAATTTAAAATAAATAATTAATTTTTTGATTCAAAATAATTATTTTAAAATTCGTTTATTCAATCAAAAAAATAATTATAACTTCGATAATTAAACTTTATATCTTAATTATGATTATCTTTATTAAGCTATCATGATGTTAAAAAAATAAAAACTTTACCTTTTAAAATTCAAATTGATTTTCGAATGGATAAGAAATATACTTTTGATCTTTCAAAGAAAATTTTATATTTGAAATAAGAACTTGAAATAAATAATATGGTCGTTTTTAATGAAAAATTATATCAACAAGCATTTGTTAATTCTGAGTTTCAATAATTTGAAATAATTTGACTTGATATATTTTTATGTTACAATATTTGTGATTAGTGGTTTTTTGAATAAATATGTTTTTATTTATTTAAAAAATGAATTTTAAAATGTTTCTATTTTAATGGATCGCAAAATTAATGTAGCTATAATTATTTTTTTATATTTTATTAAGTTGAGAACGTCTCAATATAATGAAAAAATTATTTTTATAAAGGAAAGAAATGAATGATATATGTTTCGAATAAATAATTTAAATAAAAGTTATGTTGCAAAAGGTGGTTTTATTACGCCAGCTTTATGCAATGTTTCGCTTATCTTACCTGATAAAGGAATGTGTTTTGTTTTAGGAAAATCAGGCTCTGGAAAATCTACTTTTTTTAATATCTTAACTGGAATAGATACTTTTAGCGATGGACAAGTTAGTGTTGCTAAAACTGATATTACTAATTTTAATCAAAGACTTTTAGATAATTATCGTAATGGGATGATTGGTTTTGTTTTTCAAGAATTTAATTTAATGGAAGATATGACTGTATTCGAAAATATTATTTTGACTAATCAATTGCAAAATAAAAAACCTGATATTAATTTAATTTATAATTTATTTGAAAAAGTAAATTTAGATAAAAGTTTTTTGAATCGTAAAATAAATCAACTTTCAGGAGGACAAAGACAAAGAGTAGGAATCGTAAGAGCTTTAGTAAAAAATCCTAATATTATTTTCGCAGATGAACCTACTGGTAATCTTGATAGTGAATCATCTAGTCAAGTTTTTGATTTATTAAAAGATTTATCTAAAGAAAAATTAGTAATTGTTGTGTCTCATGATAATGAAAATGCTTATAAATATGCAGATCGTATAATTGAAATGAAAGACGGTCAAATAATATCTGATTGTATACGTAAACATAATATTAAAGATAAAGTACAAGAAGAAAATTCTTTGAAAGTAGGGCAAACTTTAACTAAAGAAATGTTAAATAATTTACAAAAAACAAAGATAAATCAAAATAATCATTTTTCAAATAATTTCTCACCAACTGATTCAAATAAAATTATCCAAGAAAGAAACGATTTTATTTCTTCTCCTAGTCGTTTACCTTTGAATTTTATTTTTAAAAATGCTTTGAAAAGTTTTAAAAATAAAAAATTCTTTTTAATTTTAACCACTATAGTAACTATATTTGTTACACTTTTTTTCAGTTACATTTGTTTTGATTTGTTGGCTTTCAAAAAGAATGGATTCATTACTCATATGGAAAAAATATCACAATGGGACGAAAAAGACACGAGAGGATTGGCTTTTGATACATTTGTTCGTCAAAGTTCTAGAATTGTTCTTGGTGTGGTTGGGCTAGTTACTAATAAATGGTTTTTATTTTTTATCACATTCATTCCTGGTATAATGATTTTGCTTTATTTTCATATGAGCGCTAAATTACAAAATCGTAAAATAGGTATTTTAAGATCTTTAGGTTCTAATGGTATTAATGTTGGAAAAATTTTTTTTACAGAGGGCTTTATTTTCGCACTTATACAAACATTTTTGATTTTTATTTTAACATTATTTTTGGCATATCCCTTGGTTTTTAGTTCTGTTACTATGAGCCCAATATTAGAAGCAGATGTAGATAATCATTTTGAGGACCATTTATCTGAATGGAATATGCAATTGGTTAGTACAGACAGCAAATCTATAAAATCATTAAAATCATTAATATCGTTATTAAGTAATAATAGTTCTAATTATTGGGTTAATTTTATTATAAATTCATATTTTCCTTTTTTAATTTGGCACCCTATTTTAAGAAGTTTATATTTCATTCTTTTAAATTTTAGTTTTATTTTCTTTTTAACAATTTGTTTTACATTTTTTATTATTTACAAATGGTCTACGAAAAAACCAATTGATATTTTAAATAATAGATAATTATTTTATAAAAAACCGCTTAATTAGCGGTTTTTTATTTATATATCAAGTTAAAAAAATTAAGACTAAGAAATAAAAACATATATATACTTTCGATTATGTATTTTTTTATAAAAAAGAAACAAATTCTTTAGGATTTAATTTAAAAGTTTTTTTATTTTTTATAACATCTTTTTCGGCTTTCCCCACAGCAATCAAAATCATAGGAGCATAAAAATCAGGAATATTAAAAAGAGTGTTTATTTTTTTAAAATCACATCCACCCATAAAACAAGAATTATATCCAAAATTTTGAAGAGTCAAAACAAAATTAAGAGAAACAATTCCACCTTCTAAAAAAATTTCATTTTGCAATCGATTGAAACTTATATTATCAAAATAATGCTTTATTTTATTCATTATAATTTCTTTAGTTTCGTTAGTCATTTCTCCATTTAATACTTTTTGACTATAAATATATTCTCCTGAATTTTTTTTATTTAAATTTCCGCATATTAAAACTATAGCAGAACTAGTTTCTAATTGAACCGAATTACCTTGAAGAACTTGTTTTAATTTTTTTTTATTTTCTTCACTTTCAAAAACAAAAAAACGCCAAGGTTGTAAATTAAAAGAAGAAGGAGTATAACGAATATCATTAAAAATTTTTAACCATGTATCATAAGTTATTTTATGATTTTTTTGGAATATTCTAACTGTTTCAATACGCATAAAATATTTTCCTTTAAATATTTTTTTTATTATTTTGCTTAAAATATCAAATAATAAAAAATTAAATAAACAAAACAATTTAAATTACAAAATCACTTAATTAAAGTGTATTTTTTTAAAAAAAATAATTTCATCAATTTAATAAAATAAAAAAAATTTTTATAATTGAGAAATTTATTTTTTTTCTATAATAATTTTATTTAACATTTGAATAAAATCATCAACAAACAATTTTTCTTGTTTATTACTTTGATATTTTCTAAAAGTTAACAAATTACTTTTTATTTCTTGGTCACCTATAACTATTTGATAAGGAATTTTACTTTTTTGTGCTTCTTTTATTTTATAACTTAAACTTAATTCTTTATCATTTAACTCTACTCTGAAATTATTTTTAATTAATAAATTTTTAATTTTTTTAACGTGTTCTAAATGAAATTGATTATTCACAGGGATTAAAACAATTTGTACAGGAGCAAGCCATAAAGGGAAAGCTCCTTTATTTTTTTCCATCAAATAAGAAATAAATCTTTCTAAAGTAGAAATAATAGCTCTATGAATTACAATAGGGGTAATTTTTTTATTATCAGGACCTACAAAACTTAAATTAAAATTTTGTGGTAATAAAAAATCTAATTGAATAGTTGATAAAGTTTCTTCATTGTTTAAAGCAGTTAAAACTTGAATATCTAATTTAGGACCGTAAAAAGCAGCATCTCCTTGAACTTCTTTAAAAGGGATTTTATTATCTATTAATATTTCTCTTAAAATAGATTCTGATTTTTTCCATATTAAATCATTATCAAAATATTTATTTTTATTTAAAACATCTCTTGTGCTTAAATTAAAGCTATATTCTGTAATATCAAAATCTTTATAAACTTCTAAAATAAAATTAATAATTTGAGTAATTTGTTCTTTAATTTGGTTTTCATGAATAAAAATATGAGCATCATTCAAAGTCATTTCTCTTGTTCTTTGTAAACCAGAAACAGCTCCTGAATGTTCATAACGATGCATCATTCCTAATTCTGCAATTTTAAAAGGTAATTCTTTATAACTACGTAATTGTTTTTTAAAAATCATCATATGATGAGGGCAATTCATAGGGCGTAAAACTAATTTTTCTTTATTAGCAAGATCCATTATTGGAAACATATTTTCTTTATAAAGTTCTAAATGACCAGATTGTTCATATAATTTAGTGTTAGCTAAAATAGGAGTATAAACATGTTGATAATCATAATTAAGCTCTTTATCAATAATATATCTTTCTATAATGCGTCTAACAGTAGCCCCGTTAGGTAACCAAAAAGGAAGTCCTAAACCTACTTCTGGCGATAACATGAAAAAATTTTGTTCTTTGTTAATATTTTTATGATCCCTTTGTTTTCTTTCTGTTAATAAATTTAAATGTTTTTTTAAATCTTTTTTATTAAAAAAAGAAACTCCATAAATTCTTGTTAAATAATGATTATTAATATCACCTTTAAAATAAGAACCAGATATTGTTAATAATTTAAAATTTTTTATAATATTAGTATTAGTCAAAAGAACATTTTCTAAATGCAAATCTTCAAAGTCTTGACAAGAATAAATATCAATTAAATCAATATCTTTATTTTTTTTTAATATTGATAGTTTATATTTATTGAAAGTAAATTTATCACATGCTTCTTTATGAGTTATTTGTTTTTTAATAATATCTAATTTTTCTTGAGAAATTTGTTGCATCATTTTTTCTATCGCAGATAAATCATTATGAGAAAAAACAATATCTTTAAAATCTACTTCGCAATAAAAACCTTCTTTATGACATGATATCGTAACTAAAAGAGAATCAGGATAAATTTTTTTAATAGCTTGTAATGTTAAAAAAGCCGTATTATAATTCAAAATTTTTAAACTTTCTGGATGTTCTGAAGTTATAATTTCTAAATCTCCATCAGTATCTAATTTTGTTTTTAAATCGATTAGTTTTTTATTGAAATAAGCTGCTATTGGTTTTTGAGAAAAATTCATTTGATTTTGTTCTATAATTTCTAAAACATTAATTCCTTCCGAAAATGTTTTAGTTAAACCATTTTTAATTTTGATATTAATCATTTTAAATTTATAATTCCTTTTTTATTTTTATCTGAATAACAGAAATTATATATAAAATTAATATTAAATAAAATAAAAAAACAAATTTTTAATTAATTATTATATTTACTATTAATTTTAATATTTTTATTTTCCTAAACAAAAATTAGAAAATAATTCATTTAGTAATCCATCTGGAATATTTTTACCTAAAATATTATTTAAAGCGTCATAAGCTTCTTTTAAATTAATGGTATGAATATCAATAGGCATTTGATTTTCGATATCTAAAAGAATATTCTGTAAAGATGTTAAAGCGATATTGATTTGTTGAATATGTCTAGCGTTAGATAAATAATTGAAATCTTTATCTTGAATTTGATCTAATTGAAAAATTTTTAAAATATTATTTTTTAAATCTTCAATACCTTCTTGAGTATGATTAGAAATAGAAACCATTTCTTTTAAATTTGGCTCCAAATTAATTTTTGAAGGTAAATCAGATTTACTACCTACTATAATTCTAGGATATTTTTGAGTTAATTCAAGTAATATTGCATCATCTTTTTCTAAATAATTACTTTTATCTAACAATAATA
Organism: Candidatus Phytoplasma vitis; assembly: GCA_023934045.1. GTDB lineage: Bacteria > Bacillota_I > Bacilli_A > Acholeplasmatales > Acholeplasmataceae > Phytoplasma > Phytoplasma vitis. The sequence goes on from CP097583.1 coordinate 44,183, forward strand.
AAACTAAATCTGCTTTTTGTAAAAGTTGTTTAGTCTTTTCAACTCCTATTTTTTCTATAGGATCATTAGTTTCATGAACTCCTGCTGTATCGATTAAAAACAAAGAAACCCCTTTAATATTTAAAAAGCCATCTACATAATCTCTGGTAGTTCCTGCGATGTCAGACACAATCGCTCTTTTTTCTTGTAACAAAACATTTAATAAACTCGATTTGCCTACATTTGGTTTCCCAATAATTAAAGTTTGGATGCCGTTTTTTAAAAAACGATTTTTAAAATATAAATTTAAAATTTTTTCCATTTGAGTAATCAATTCTTGAACTTGAGGTAAAATAATTTCATTAGTCATTTGTTGAATATCGAAATATTCAGGATAATCAATATTAACTTCTATTTGCCCTATGATTTTCATAATTTTCTTATTTAAATGTTCTACCAATTGAGAATTTTTTTTATGCAAACCTAAATTAGATAATTTCACGACATTTTCGTTTTGAGCAAAAATTAAATCCATAATGGATTCCGCTTGAATTAAATCTATTTTATTATTTAAAAAAGCCCTTTTACTAAATTCTCCTGGTTGAGCTAATCTAATATTTAAAGATAAAATTCTCTCTAATAACAACTGTGTTATTAAAATACCACCATGTCCCTGAACTTCAACCACATCTTCACCAGTAAAAGAATGAGGTTTTTTAAAAACAGAAATTAAAACCTCATCCAAAATATTTTGATTTTGATCTAAAATAAAACCATAATGAATAGTATGTGAAGGTGCTTTTAACAAATCCCAATTTTTTTTTGCACTTTTAAAAATTTTATTAATATTTTGTATCGCTTCTGATCCACTAACTCTTATCACACTAATACTTCCGGTTCCTAAAGGAGTAGCGATAGCAGCGATATTATCATGATCAAACATAATCTTAATTTTTTACCTCATTGAAATCAACATAAATAAAATTATTTTGGATTATTTTCGCAATTAAATTTTTGAATAGATGCTTTTATTAATTGAATAATTTCATTTAATTGTTCGTTTGTTTTCAGAATCACTCCACAAGCTTTTTGATGACCGCCGCCACCAAATTGATGCGCGATATCACTTATTTCTGGGCCTTGAGTACGAATACTTAATTTAAAAATACCATTAGGTAATTCGAAAATAAATGCCCACACAGGATTATTTTCAACATAACTTAAAATATTTAACATCGAAAAAGCTTGTTCAATATTGATATTAAATTGTTGAATGGTTTGACTAGAAAATTTAAAATAAATTAAACCTTCTTCAGTAACACAATTATTGCATACATAACCTTGAAATTTTAATAAATCTAAACTTTTAAAATTTATTTTTTGATCGATTTCAAAAACATCAAAACCATATTCTAATAAACTAGCTCCACATTTTAAAGTATTAGAATTGACTCTTGAGAAACGAAAATTACCTGTATCAGTGACTATACCTGTATATATAGGTAAAGCTCCTTTTTGAGTTAATTTGAAATGATGATATTTTTTAAAATGATAAATCATTTCAGAACAAGAAGCGAAATTACTATCGATCCATTCATATTCACCAATTTTTTCTATAAATAAATGATGATCAATTCGAATAATCATTTTTCCTAATTTATATCTAGGATCGCTGATCACTGAACTTTGGCCACAATCGACAACAAATACTAAAGCTTCTTTATAAGTATCATCTGTGATTTGATCTTTGATACCTAAAAAGGATAATTTAGGTTCTTCTTCTCCAACAACATAAACTTTTTTATGGGGATAAGTGGCCATAATTATATCTTTCAAACCGAATTGAGAACCATAACAATCTCCATCAGGTTTTTTATGACCATGAATAATAATTGTATCATTCAGTTCAATTTGTTTTTTAATAAATTCCATGTTAATATCATCCTTTTTGATAAAATTTTATAATTGTTAATGTTTGATTTTGAAATAATTTGCATTGAATGAAAGAATGATATTGATTCAAAAAATATCTTCATATCTAAATGATTTTTTTAATTTGTCAATATTCTTTGAATAGCTTCATTTAATAATTCTTCAATTCTTTTTTCTTGATTGACATCTTTGTCGTCAATCGTTAAAATGTCTATAAATAAATCTGCTATAATATTTCTAAAAAAATCTGAATTTTCAAAAATTGAAGTAGTAAAAAAATTGTTGTTTTCTGCATTCTTTAAAATAAAATTTTCAAAAAAATCTTTTCTTAATGTTTGTAATTCTGTCTTTTCATTTGATATATGATTCGTATATCTCTCATTAATTTTTTCTTGAGGAACTTTACGTGTAATATTAAAAAATTTATTTTCTTTTAAAAATTCTTTATAAACATCTTCAGAAGTTAAATATTTTAAAAAAAACCAAGAAGCTAACATTTCGTCTTCATTTTGAGAATAAAATAAATTAACATTGGAACCTTGTAAAATATTTTGATTTGACTTATCATTAAAAGTAGGTATATTTGTATAACCTAAATTAGGAATAAAATCATTTTTGATACATAAAGTTTCTAATCTTCTTGTGGATGTAATATAAAAAGCGGTATTGTTGTTCATAATAAGTTCAGGAACTTTATCTTCTTCACCAGTTAATTTTCCTAAAGTGAAATATTTGGCATCATATTTGTCTTTAAAATCTTTTAATAATTCTGTAACTTCAGGTTTGTTTAAAAATTCTTTAGTGCTTTCTTTTGTTATGGGGTAATTTATTCCTTTTTGTTTCGTAGAAATGATAAATAAATTAGTTTCACTATCAACAACTATGGGTATAAAATCTTTTTGATTTAAAACTTTTAATTTTGCAGATATTTGATCCATTTCCTCCCATGTCAGTAAATCTTTTTTTATTTTACCTTGATCATTTATTAATTGATCTAATTCCTTATTCTGACAAGATTCTCTGGCTTTTTTTAATAAATCTTTATTATAAAACATAATTTCTGTTGTTTTTAAAAAAGGTAAATAATAATTTTCTTCTTTATCTTCTATTTGGATCTTTTCAAAATAACATTTTAAAAAATCATTTTGAAAATCTGCATCTTTTTTTATAAAAATATCTAAAGGAAGTACTTTATTAGATTTATGATAAAAGCCTACATGATCCGGATAAGAAACAACTAAATTAGGTTGTTTATCCACAGTTAAAGCGTTAGAAACATGTTTAAAAATTTGGCCCCAATTACCTTTATTATCTGCTAAAACCTCGATACCAGGATATTTTTCTTGAAAGTCTTTAATAATTTTTTTTAATACTGTGGCTTCTTTATCATATAAATTATGCCAAAAAGTAATTTTAACCTTTTTTTTAGGATTACGATTTTCAAAATTTGCTTTAGCTTTTTCGAATCGTTCTTCTGTTAATATAAAAGGTTTTCCTTTTAAATTGTTTTTGTTAGAAATAGCCATTATATTAAATATACAAGCAATAAGAAATAACAATAAAAAATAACCGAAAAGAAATAAAAAATTTTTGATTTTATCCCTTGATACCACTTTTATTTTCTCCTGAGACAATATATTTTCTAAAAAAAATAAAAATCAAAATCAAAGGTATGTTAATTAAAAAAGCCACCGCCATTTGAATATTTATATTTTCCCCTATTTCATTATCAAAAGTTTTTCTAGCCATATTAGTTAATAATTTAGCTCCCATTAATTCTGGCCAAGCATAAGCGTTCCAAGTAGCCACTATTCTAAAAATAACAGTTACAATAATACTCGATTTCGTAATAGGAACTAAGATTTTCCAAAGATACTTCCAATTACTAGCGCCATCTATTTTAGAGCTATAATATAATTCTTTCGGAACATTATTAAAAGTTATTAATAAATGTAAAATATGAACAATATTAATCAAATAAGGCATAATTAAAGCGTAATCCGTCCCAAACATGACTCTTGAGCCTCTACCATAATCAACCCAACCCAAATTAGAAACAATTCTATAATTAATGATGGTTAATGTTTCGCTCGTTGTCATTAAAGCTAAATATAATAACAATTTGATGATAGATTTATAACGAAAATGAAAAATATTACTTAAAGCATAAGCGGTCACAATAGAACAAAAAGTTCCCAATAAAGTAGATAAAAAAGTAACTCTCAAAGTATTCCAAAAATAAGGTATAAATTGGAATTGGCCTCGGAAAGCTTTTCCGTAATTTTCTAGAAAATGTAATCCGTTTTGAGGTAATGATAAGGCATTATCCTGAATAATTTCTAATGGTGTTTTTGTCGATGTAATGAACATCAAGTAAAAAGGTAAAATAAATAAAAAAGTAACTAAAAACAAAAATAAATATTTCAAAAGAGATAAAAAATCAATTTTTTTAATTCTCATTATTAAATTATGCCAAACATTTAATAAAGGTTTTTTTATACTATTCATTATATTTTTATAACCTTTAAATTAATTTATTTTCTTTTTAGAAAAGATAAAACTTGTGATCGTAAATAAAATAGAAATTATAAATAATATAATTGCCGCTGTTGTTCCTTTAGCATAAGATTCAAAAGCCGAACTCGATAATTGATGATAAATATAACCCACGATTGTTCTTATTTTATAATTATGATTATGTCCAAATAAACCCACAACAGATTCATATTCTTTAAAAACAGCTAACATCTCTATAATAAATTGATAAAAAATAACAGATTTAATCAAAGGCAAAGTGATTTTAGTAAAAATACGCCATCTAGAAGCTCCGTCAATTTTAGCGGCAGCATAATATGATTTATCAATGTCTTGTAAAGCTAAAACAAAAACAAAAATTTTAAAAGATAGTCTATTCCAAATATTATATAAAATTAAAACAAACATTTTGTGACTATAAGGCGCGGTTCTATTAATCCATTCATGGTTAGAACCAAAACCTAATTTTCCTATAAATGTATTAAATAAACCATTGGGTTTATCAGAACTAATGCCAAAATTATAATAAAAGAAAATACCAAAAATCATTCCCATAACTACATTATTAGAAATTAAAGGCAAGAAAAAAAAAGTTTTAAAAGTATTTTTAAAAAAATAATTTTTCACATTATTTAAAGCTAAGGCGATCATTAAAGCAATAAAAATAGAAATCGGAACTACTACAACAACTAATATTAAAGTATTTTTCAAAGCATAAAGAAATTCTGTATCTTGAAAAACTTTTTGATAATTAATAAAACTGATAGGAAAATGACAAGTATCACTAAATTTATCATAATGAGTAAAAGAAATAATGAAAACTTTAACTAAAGGATAAAAAGTAAAAATAGTCAAAATAATCAAAGCAGGAGTTAAATAAAACCAATGATTATTTTTTTTCTGATTGATAATATTAAACATTTAATAAATCCTATGACCGCTTTTTTTATCAAAAATAAAAAATCTATTTTCAACAAGATTGAAACGAAATTTTTTTTTATAAACGTGAGATAAATCTAATAATTTCTGTTTATAAGCAGGAATAATAATTTGAAAGGTTTTATGAATTGAATGAGGATGTTTGGCTAATAAAAATAATTCTCTGCCAATATTTTCTAAAGCTATACCTTCTACTTCAAAAAGACCATTCTTTTCTATAGTATATCCTTCTGGTCTGATCGCAACATGAACTTCTTGATCAAGATTATGAAATCGATCATGAGTCAAAAGAACTGTCTCGCCTATCATCAATTTGTTATCTTTAATTTGACCGTTAAAAATAGAAATATGTGGAACCCCTAAAAAAGACGCTACAAATAAATTAACGGGGTCTTCATAAATTTTTTTCGGAATATCTTTTTGTTGAATCACACCTTTATTCATGACATAAATTTTATCACTAATAGACATCGCTTCTTCTTGATCATGAGTTACAAAAATAGCTGTAATCTTTGTTTTTTTTTGAATTCTTCTAATTTCTTCTCTCATTTTTAAACGAAGTCGGGTATCTAAATTAGATAAAGGCTCATCTAATAATAAAATTTTCGGATTTTTAATTAAAGCCCTAGCTAATGAGACTCTTTGTTGTTGTCCTCCAGAAAGTTCCGAAGGTTTTTTATCTAAATATTCTTCAATAGAAGCTAAAACAGAAATTCTTTTAACTTCTTTTTGAATTTGTTCCTCTGAAAATTTTAAATTTTGCAAGGGAAAAATAATATTTTGAAGCACAGTCATATGCGGATATAATGCATAATTTTGAAAAACCAAACCAATACCTCTTTTTTCAGGAGGAAGATCGGTAACATCTTTATCATCAAAAAAAATTTTTCCTTCAGTAACTTTGGATAATCCAGCGATCATATAAAGAATAGTGGACTTGCCACATCCGGAAGGTCCTAAAAGACTTACTAACTCTCCAGTAGGAATTTCTAAATTAATTTTGTCAACGGCGTAAGATTTTTTTTTATTTTTATTTATAAAAACTTTAGAAACGTTATCTAATATTATTCCCATAATTAAAATCCTCTAATAATTTTTATTATTTTAAAAAAAAGCTTTTTTAGAAGTTCTAGGAAACGCTATAACGTCTCTAATATTATCTAAACCAGTTAAATAAAGTAATAATCTTTCGAATCCTATTCCGAAACCTGAATGTATACAACCGCCAAAACGACGCAAATCTAAATACCATTCTAATTCTTCTGGAGCAATATTAAATTTATGCATCTTATCTTTTAAAATTTCTAAATTTTCTTCTCTTTGAGAACCACCTATTAATTCACCAATTTTAGGAACTAATAAATCCATAGCGGCCACAGTTTTGTGATCTGGATTATTTTTCATATAAAAAGCTTTGATCTCAATAGGCCAATCGATAACAAAAACAGGTTCATCAAAAAAATTAGTTAAAAATCTTTCATGTTCTGTAAATAAATCCGAACCATAAACAGGTTTATTTTCGAATTCAATGTTACTTTTAGATAAAATTTCAATTGCTTCAGCATATTTAATTTTTTTAAATTCTTTTAAATTCGCTATTTTTTCTAATCTTTGAATTAAATTTTTTTCGACATTTTCTTCTAAAAATAAAAAATCTTCTTTATTTTTTTCTAAACAATTTTTAATAATATATTGCAGCATTTTTTGAGCTATTTGCATATTTTCTTTTAAATTACAAAAAGCCATTTCGGGTTCGATCATCCAAAATTCTGATATATGTTTGGAAGTATTCGAATTTTCAGCTCTAAAAGTAGGACCAAAAGTATAAATCTTTTTAAAAGCTAAAGCCATCGCTTCGCCTTCTAATTGGCCAGTAACAGTTAAAAAAGTTGGTTTTCCAAAAAAATCTTGTTTAAAATCAACCTTTTTATCTTTATCCAAAGGTACTTTATTTAAATCTAAAGTAGTCACTTGGAATAATTCTCCTGCGCCTTCACCATCACTTGTAGTAATAATGGGGGTATGTGCCCAAATAAATCCTTCTTTTTGAAAAAAATCATGAATAACCATACTAGCTGTATTTCTAATTCTGAAAACAGCTCCGAAAAGTTTCGTCCTAAATCTTAAATGCGCTACTTGACGTAAAAAAACTTTAGAATGTTTTTTAGATTGAATAGGATAAGAACCATGATTCTCTCCTAAAATAATTATTTTATCAGCCAATAATTCAAAAGGTTGAGTCGCATTCGAAGTAAGAACTAAATTACCTTCTAAATATAAAGAAACTCCTACTTGTAACTTATCTTTGATTTCCAGAAAATAATTTTCTTGAACGTTTTTATAAACTACTTGTAATTCTTTGACAAAAGTACCATCGCTTAAATCACAAAAAAATAAATTTTTTTGAAAACGACAATTTTTAATCCATCCATTAATAAAAATTTTTTTATTTACATTTGAAATGTAATTATTATAAAGATATTTAACAGAACACATTATTTCCCTCTTGAATAAATTTCAATTTTTATTCTTTTAAAATTAAATCTTAATTTTATATTTTGAGATATTTTAAAAAAAATAATAAATTAAAAAATAAAATTTATTTAAAAATTTAAACTTTTTTATAATAAAATAATTATTTTTAAGACTTAATACTTTTTGAATTAGATAGTATTATTATATCAATATTTATAATATTTTAAATAAATTTTAATCTTAATTAATTTTAATTTTCTTTTATTTAAAAATCAAAATATTGTATATTAAAAAGAAAATTAAATGATATTAATATAAAAATTATTTGTTTAATTGTTGATATAAATAAAGAAAATCATATTGGTCCTAAACTTTTTAATAATGAAAAATCAAATTAAAAACTTAAAAATCAAATTAATAATTTAAATAAACAAATTGTTATTTTTAAAAAAATGTATTACAATGTTAATATACAAAAAAATCTAAGTCAATATAATAATTGAAAAATATGGCCATTTAGATTCTTGGTCTTTAATAAAACTTATTCATAATAAAAACTATTTTTTATAACAATTATTAACAAAAAAAGATTTTCGGTATTTTCAGGATTTGTATAAGTAGTTGCTATTATTTTTTTATTATATAAAAATTCAATAATTTTAATATGTTTTAAATATATAAAGGACAAAAAGAAAAATAAAAAAATGAAATATTCTATAGAAGAAACATGCGTAGATGTTGCTGATTTTTTAGAACGAATTGATGAATTTAAAGATAAATATAAAAACAATAAATTACCTCTAATCAAGGGTTATATTAAGCGAAATCAAAATGATTATGTAATTACTAGTCAAAAAAATGATAATAAACACATAAAAATAACGGGACCATCATTTAAAATAGAGATGATAGATCAAAATATCATTATTCAAAGTAATTTAATTTATAAATCTTCGATTTATCAATTAGAAATTATTTATTGGTTATTAATAGAAAATATTACATATGAAAATTATCAAAAAAATATAAAAGCTATAGAATCAGATTCAAAAATAGGGATTTTAACAAACGGAGCTGCTACTATTTCAGATATTGAATGGGAATTAAGAAAAGCAAATTATAAAAATTATGAATTCTTTAAGGTTATTACAGGAAAAATCGTAGCTATTGATGATATTTGTAAAAAGATTCAAGAATTAAATGATAACAATCAATGCGATATTATTTTACTTAGTCGTGGAGGTGGCGATGAATCAGAAATTAATAATGTTTTTAATAATTTAGATATAATCGCATCTATTAAAAAATCAAAAATACCGATTGTTACTGGGATAGGGCATGCATTTAATACTACTTTTTCTGATTTAGTAGCTTATGATAATGCTACTACACCCACAACTGGTATTCAAAAGGTTCTTTGGTTAATAAAATTTGTTGATAAGGTTAAAAACAATTATGAAAATAATAATGATAAATTATTAGATTTACATTTAGGCAAAATTATTCAAAAAATTATTGATTATTCATTGAAAACACAAAATAATTTAATTCAAAAAGAAGAAGCTTTGACAACAGCTCAAAACACTTTAACTCAAAAAAAAGAAGAATTAAGAACAATTCAAAATAATTTAATTCAAAAAGAAGAAGCTTTGACAACAGCTCAAAACACTTTAACTCAAAAAAAAGAAGAATTAAGAACAATTCAAAATAATTTAACTCAAAAAGAAGAATCTTTAACAACAGCTAAAAATGATTTAATTCAACAAAAAATAGAATTAAGAGCATTTCAAAATACTTTAACTCAAAAAGAAAAAGATTTATTCACAACTAAAAAAGATTTAATTAGATTTCAGTACAGTCTAGAGTACTCGAGAATTACAAAAGGAATAGTAGATATTGAATTTTCAAATGAAAATATCCTTATTGATATATATAATGAAGATAAAAATATAATTATTTTAAATTGGGTTTATTTAATTAAAATTTTAAATCAGTATAATTTCCAAATTCATTTTTTATACGATAATAATATTAAAAGCAATTTAAATTTAGAACGAAAAGTATTATATTTAAATAAAGAAGAATTACAAAAAACAATAGTTTTTCAAATATCTGATGATAAACCTACCAATTATAATCACAATCAGAAATTATTATTTATCAATAAAAATATAATAATAAAATTTCCTGAATAAAAAAAGACTCTTTAGAGAGTCTTTTTTTATTGTGTTTTTGTAAACTAAATCTTAGTATCATAATTACTTTATTTCTAGAATACTCAAATAACCTTAGGTTGTAATTTGTTATTTTCTAGTTGATAAGATCCTCTTTTTTTTAGTATGTTCGTATGAAAAAATAATATTGTTTTTTTAGGATTGATGGTATTTTCTATTAATGTAATTAAATTTTCGTTTTCATCATAACAATATAATCGGTATTACTAATCCGAAAAATCCGAATTATTTTTTTAATCTCCGATAAGCTTTTTTAATTTGTCCTTGTTCAAAAATTTAAAAAAAGAACTGTCATTATAGACAAGTTATTTATATAAACCAATTAAAGATGTTTTTTAGTTTTTGTTTGATTTATGTTGTTAATATCGTACCTTATAACTTTTAAAAATGTTTGAGTTATATTTTTGATAAGGGTTTTTGTTAAGTGGATTTTTATCTTAATTTTAAGGTTTTTTATAAAATCTAAAGCAAGAAAAACATAAAAACAAAATTATTTTTCAATAAATTTATTTTTATGTTTTTTATAAAAAAATAAACACAATCCACCTAATAACATTAAAATAACTAAAGTGATAATAATCCATAAAAAAACATTTGATTTATTATTAGTAATTTTATTATTAGAAATTTGCGGATTATTTTCTGATGGATTATTTAAAGATGTAGTCTCAGAAATTTCTTTTTCTAAAATTTTTATGTTTATTACGCCAGTCATTTTTAATATTTCTTTTCTTTGATCAGAAATAATAATATTTATTTGATTATTTGTTATAGTTAAATCATCAATATTTAAATCTTTTAATAAAGGATTTATTTTTTGAATTTCTTCTAAAATTTTTTCTTTATTATTTTTATCAGTTGCAGTAAGTTTAATGGTTCTTTTGTTTTCGGGTATAATTACCTCTATATTTTGAATTTCTTCAATATTTAAAATTACTTTGCCATATATTTTTTTTATTGTTGACGAATTTTCAGGAATTATAATTTGAATTTCATTATTGGGTTTTAAATTTACATATTCTTTTGGTAAATCTTTTAATAAAGGATTTATTTTCCGAATTTCTTCTAAAATTTTTTCTTTATTATTTTTATCTTTTTTTGGAAGAAAAAGAATTCTTTTAGATATTGGTATAAATGTTTCAAGATTTTCAATTTCTTTTTCATCAGATGCATTAATTAAAAAAAATATTAAATGATTAGATAATAAAATTATAAACATAAAAAATAAAATTAAAATATTTAAATTTATTTTTTTGTAATTTTTTTTATTTATCATATCTTTTATTTAATATTATTTTTTGTAAATAATATTACCTTTCTTTATTTAACAAAACTGTTCTAATTTTAAAATATATTTTATTTTCGAAAATAATTTATAAATTAAATTATTTTCTATTAAAAATTTAAATTTTAAAAATTTTAAAGAATGTAATTTGTTTAATATAAAAAGAAATATTATTTTTTTAAATAAAAAATTATTTATTTAAAAGAGAAGACATTTTTTTTTTGTAAATTTCTACTCCTGGTTGATCAAAAGGATTAATTTCTATTAAATAGCCAGACATAGCACAAGCTTTTTGAAAAAAGTAAATAAGGTAACCTAAGTTATATTCATCTAATTGAGGAATTGTGATTTCTATATTAGGAACGCCTCCTTCTATATGGGCTTGTTTCGTAGCTTGTAATATTTTTTGATTTATTTCAGAAAAAGATTTGTTAGCTAAAAAATTTAATTTATCTAATTCTTGATCAATCATTGGTACGAAACAATCATCTTTCATATTAGTAACATTTAGAATTGTTTCGAACATTATACGAGAACCTTCTTGTATAAATTGTCCTAAAGAATGTAAATCTGTAGAGTTATTGACCGAACCTACAAAAAGTCCTTTTTCATTTTTACCTTCTGATTCTGCAAATAATTGTTTCCACCATTCGGCAAAAGCTAATAAATGAGGTTCATAACTAACAAATAATTCTGTTTTTTTATTTAATTTGGTATACATTAAATATCTAGCTACAGCATATTGATAAGTTAAATTTGTATCTAAGTTATCAGTTAAAGTATCTTTATAAGCTTGTTTAGCACCTTGTAAAATAGCTTCTACATCTAAATTAGCAAAAATAAAAGGTAAAATACCGACAATAGTTAAAACACTAAAACGACCACCAATAGAATTTGGGATAAAAAATGTTTCATAACCTTCTTTTTTGGCGATATCTAATAAAATACATTTATCAGCATCAGTGGTCACAAAAATTAATTTTTGAGCTTTTTCTTTTCCGTATTTATTTTCGATTTCTTTTTTTAAAATTCTAAAGGTTAAAGCAGGTTCTAAAGTAGTTCCTGATTTAGAAATAATATTAATTGCCCATTTTTTATCTTTTAAATAATTAATTAAATTAGTTAAATAATTACCTGAGACATGATGTCCTGCGAAAATAATTTGAGGTTTATTTTTATTAAAAGGAGCCTGAATAAATTCTATTCCTGCTTTAGCTCCTAAATAAGACCCCCCTATACCTATCACTACTAAAACATCTAAATCTTCATTTAATTTTTTTAATTTTTGAATTTTTTTGATATCAGAAATGATATTTTTTTGTAAAGGTAAATCCAACCAACCTAAATATTTTTTTTGTAATTCATAATCTTTATGTAATATATTATGTATTTTAGTTACTTTTGATTGCGTTTGTGAACTTTCTTTTTCCCAATCTAAAAAAGTTTTGATCCCTTGGATGTTTAATTTTAAATTCATTTTTTATAACTCCTGAATTTTTTATTATTTATTTTTTTTTAATTCTATTATTTGTTGTTTTTTGATAAAAGAAATAAATAAAGCGATAATAGTTATTAAGACAATTATATTACTCAAACTTGTACTTAAACCAAATTGAGTATAAATATCTATTTTAGTATAATAATGAAAGATGTATAATAAGCACATTCTTGTTATAATTCTTAAAATATTTAATAATAAAACAATATTAGCATTTTTTTTATAAGACATTATATAAATCATTATCATGGAAGCCCAAACAGAAGTGAACAAAGACATTTGTTCGTAAAATAAAATTTCTTTGAAATTTTTTAATTTTTCGTTATTGATTTCTTTATCTGTTAAAAACGGAAGTAATTTTTGTCCCAAAAATTGATTGAAAAAAATGCCCGCGATACCAGTTATTAAAGTGATAATAAAAACATTTTTAAAAATTTTTAAAGTTTTTTTATTTTTATTTAATGATGCATTTTGAGAAACCATTACTGATTCAGAATCTTCAAAAGATTGAGAAATACAATAAAAAATACCGTTTATAATTGCAACAAAGCCTGTTATTTTTAATATCTCACTACCATTATCTTCACCATAAAATTTTATAATTATATCATTAATGAATTTTTTTCCAATTACATAAGTTGTTTTACCAATAACTAACATTCCTGACAATTTTAATGTACTTTTGATAATATCTTTTGAAAAAATTAATTTATGAAATTGAATTTGAAAATCATTTTTAGGATGAAACATAAAATAAAAAGCTAAAATAGAAATCATTAAATTAGAAAATAAATCTGCCCAAGCCAAATGAACAATTGTAATATCTAAACCTTTAGTATATTTAAAAACGAAGGATATTGAAATTCTACAAATAATATTAAAAACATTTAAAAATAAAACAAAACTATTTTTATTTTTAGATCTTTCTAAACCCATAAACATAGCATTGATTGTAATAAAAACAAAAGTTAATAAAGAAATATTATAATATTCTATTCCTCCATCAGGATGGAATGCTTTGTTTAAAAAAATATTTCCTAAAGGAGAAGGTAATAAATTACCAAAATAAAAAATAAAAAAAATAATGAAAGAACTTAAAACCGCAATTAAAAAAGCTAAATTAGCATATTGTTTCGCTTTTTGATTATTGTTTTGCTTATATTCTCTTGATACTAAAACAACTCCAGCCCCACCTAAAGCTATAGCGATACTGTTAAGCACTTGTTTAATTTGTTTTAAATAAGTTATAGCACCTTCTATATTATCATTTGATCGTGGATCTTTAATGATATAAAAATCTATTGCAGAACTTAAATGTTGAAATAATAAATATATAGCAATAGGAAAAGCTAAAATAATTAAATTTATCCAAATAGGTCGTTCTTTTTTTAATTGTTTCGGGTCAAATATATTTTTATCAGCAGAAGAATCATTTTTTGTCATAAAATAAATATTTAAACCTTTCAATTAATTTCTTTTCGTAAATTAAAAATAAATTTAATTTGTTTATATTAAAAATAAATTTAAAATAATTGATAAAAATTGATAAAAAAGGAAATTATTAATTTTAAAACAAAAAACTATTCTATTTATATTTAAGAAATTATTATAAAATAAAATTATTAAACAAAATTTTTATTTTATAATTGTTTAAAATAATAAATAAAATTTATGATGATTTTATTTATTAAAAAGTATAATAAATTATTTTAATTGAATAAATAAAAAAATAAATATGATATATTTTTAAATATATATTTTTATTATATAAAATTTAATAATTATATTAACAAACAAATTTTTGTTTTAAATTTAAAAATTATAATTAAATAAAAAAATAGAGATTAACTTTTGAAAGTTAATCGCACTGTTATAATTTTTTGTAAATAAATTCATTTTTAATACCGAAAAGACTAATTAAAAAAACTATTCTTTTTTTAAAAGAAAGAGGTTTTAAACATATGCAAAGTTCAAAAAAATATTTACATTTTTTTATAACATTACGGCTATTAATTAATTATCAATTAATATCAATTATGATTATAAACAAAAACAACAATTTTAATATTCAGTTTTTTTGTTTATAAGGTATCGAATTAATTTTTATAATGATAAAATAATCTTTTTTTATAAAAAAATATCTTACTTATAATAATTTTTACTTATTATAATTTAAAGTTATTTATTTATATTTTCACTTTATAGTAAAAAGATATATTAATAATAATAAAAATAATTCAAAATAACATTATTCAATTTTTGATACACGCTGTCTAAAATTACTTATTTTTAAAACCTTTTTTTACTAAAAACAAAAAAAGACTAGTTGAAAAAAACTAGTCTTTTCGGTATTAAAAATGAATTTATTTACAAAAAATTATAACAGTGCGAATCTCTATAAATTGAAAATTTTAGATACCCAAAGTAAATTAAAAATATAAATTAAATAATACTAGCAAATCGATCAAATAAAATAAAAGCATCTTCATTTAAATTTTGTTCAATAATAAAATTTAAATTCAAAGGCCAATTGTAATATTTTAAAGTTAATAAAATTCTGTAATTTTTATTTTTGTAAAAAACACAAGGATAAGTAGGCCCTAAAACTATAATTTTATAAATTAAATTATTTTCTAAAATTTTTTTTATTTTTTTCGCGATATTTAAAACTTTAAACATTTTAGGATGTGAAATTAATATTTTACTATAAAAACAAAAAGGTGGAATATTAGCTAATTTTCTATCTTTTAAAGTTTGTTCCAAAAAAGGAAAAACATCATAATATTGAGCTTTTTGAAGAACTGAATGGTTCGTATTATAACCTTGGATAATCATCTTTCCTTTTTCAGATAAATAATTAGATAGTTTTATTAATAATTGAAAAGTTTTTTCAGTTGCTTTAAAGTTTGGGATATTTAAAAGAACATCTGACATTAAAATACCTATAGTTTCGATATTAGGTAATTTTAAGTTTTTAGCTATCATCTCTGTTCCTAACAAAAGATCGATTTTATTATCTTTTAATTTGTCCAAAATTTTTTGATATTGAGTTATTTTTTTAATATCATTAGAATCTATAATTGCGAAATTAATAGAGGGAATTTGTTTTTTTAAAAATAAGGAAATATATTCAATTCCTAAACTAACATGTTTTAATGATTTATTATGACAAGAAGGACATTGAGAAGAAAATTTGTTAGTATAGTGGCAATAATTACATTTTAAAATAGATTGATTATGAAAAAAAATTAAATTTTTATGACATTTTGGACATTTAGGAATATAACTGCAAAAACGACATAAAACAAAAGGAGAGAATCCTAAAACATTAATAAATAAAATAGTTTTTTTCTTTTCTTTTATATTTTTTTGTAAATTTTCTAATAAAACAGAAGATAAAGGAGATAAATTTCCTTTTTTCAATTCTTCTTTCATATCAATTAATTGCATCTTTTGTTTATTTTTTTTAGTTAAATTTAAAAAAATAATTTTTTTTTGTTTCAGACGCCAATAACTTTCTATTGAAGGCATTGTTGTAAAAAAGATTAAAGGTATTTTATGATATTGAGCCCGAATATAAGCTAATTCTTTAGAATCATAATTAGGACTTTTATCTTTTTCAATTAAAGACTCATCATTTTCTTCATCAAAAATAATAACCCCTATTTGTTGCAAGGGAACGAAAATAATTTGTCTTGTTCCTATTACGATCAAGATTTTTTGTTCTTGAATATCTTGATTTTTTTGATAATTTTCTTTATAATCAGATTCATATGTTAAAACAGTTAATAAAATTTCTGGAAAATATTTTTGAATTTGTTCTTTTAAAAAAGAAATTAAAATTATTTCTGGAACTAAAATTAAAACTTGTTTATTTTGTTGTAAAGTTTTTTCGATTAATTTTAAATATATGGCTATTTTATTTTCATAACAATCATAATATAATAAATAATTGTTATAACTACCCCAAGAAATTTTTTTCCAAATTGAATCTTGTTTTTCATTTAAACAAAAAGTATTTTTCAAATTAATACTAATTTTATTTTGATTTTTTATAATTTCGGGTTCTATTGAAGGACGAGAATCTTTTTTAGAAATGATAATTTTAGTTTTGATAATTTTCTTTTTTTGAAGTTTGAATAATTCCTCTGTAGGCAAAGTGATATCTTTTAAAGCTAATATCCCTTTTTTTTTAATTAAATATTCTTTAATTTCTTTATTCAATTCTTTTTCTTGAATAATGGTAATTTTTCTTGCATAAGTACTCAAAAAACTCCTTGGCATGATAGTGTTATATACTAAAGCAGAATTGATGAAAGGAATTTTTAATATTTCTTCTGCTAATAAAAAAAGCTCTTCGTTTAAAAAAGGAGTTTCATCTAAAATTTCTGTAATAGATTTAATATATTTAGGTTCAACAAGAGTTTTTTCTTTTAATTTTAAAATATATCCTAAACGTTCAGTATTCTTATTTCCAAAAGGAATGATGACTCTCATTCCTCTTTGAACTATTTTTTCTAAATATTCAGGAATTAAATAATCAAAACATTGGCTTAAATTAGGAATTTTATTATCAACTATTACTTCTGCATACAACATATATTTTTTTGAGCCTTTTTTATATTTTTTTTATCTTTTTTAATAATTTATTTGAATAATAAAAAAAGATAAATTTACATTTATCTTTTTTTGATTTATTTTTTATTTTATAATATTATCTAAAATTTTATCTATTTTTTTCCCATAAGTTAAAGATTCATCATATTTAAATATTAAATTAGGAATTTTTTTCATATGTTGAATTTTTCCAGCTAATCTTAAACGAATTTCTCTTTTATTTTCCTCTAAAGTTGTAGATGCTAAACTTAAAATTTCTGGAGCATCGTTTAAAATAGTGTAAAAAATGTTACAAAAAGATAAATCATTTGATAAATCTGCGCCTGTTATAGTAATATAACCTATTTGGTCATCCTTAATAATATCATTCACTATATCTACTAATAATTCATAAATTAAATTAGCTCTTCTCTTGTTTGTAATATTGTTCATTATTAAATTATCACTTTCTCTATTTTTAATGATTCTATTATATCATCAATTTGAAAATTATTAAAATTATCTAACAAAATACCGCATTCATGTCCTTGATTAGCGCTATTAATATTTTTTTTCAAATGTTTTAAAGAAACAATTTTTCCTTTAAAAATAACTTTATCATTTCTAATTACTTTCGCTATGGAATTATTAAAAATTGTTCCTTTAATAACATAACAACCTGCGATGTTTCCTATTGAACTGATACTAAATATTTTTTTAATCTCAGCTTGGCCAGTAGCTTTTTCTTCTAAAACAGGATCTAATAGATTTTTTAATTTATTTTCTATATCTTCGATCATTTTATAAAGAATATTATAGTTTTTCATATCTACTTTCAGATTTTTAGCATTCTTTTGTAAATTATTGTTAATAGATGTATTAAAATTAATTAAACAAGAATTAAAGGTTTGTGCCAATACAATATCATTTAAAGTCACCATTCCGACAGTAGCTTTAATAATATTTACTTTAATTTCTTGAATATTTAATTTTTCTAAAGATTCAACAATAACTTCTAAACTACCTTGAGTATCTGCTTTTAAAATAATGTTTAAACGTTTATTTTCTTTTTCTTGATTCGATATTAAAATATTATTATAAATATGATTATTAGGCTGAGAATTATTTTGATTTTGTTCTTTTAAAGAACTTTTTTTGTTTTCAATAATTTGCTTCGCTGTTTTTATATCAGAAACAGCCATGAATAAATCACCTGCTTTAGGTACAGAATCTAAACCTGTTATTAACACGGGTTGTGAAGGGTAAATTTCTTTTAAACTATTTTTTAAATCATCTTCGATAGAACGAATTTTACCATAAGTATTATCACCTACTATTATGACATCACCTATTTTTAAAATCCCTTGAGAAGTGATTAAAGTAGCCGAAGGACCTTTATTTTTATTTAAACTAGCTTCTAAAACAACTCCCTTAACTATTTTAGTTAAATCAGTTTGAATATTTTTCATTTCGCTAATTAATAAAATAAGTTTTAATAATTCATCTATTCCTTCTTTTTTTAAAGCTGAAATACCTATATATGCAGTTTTACCACCCCATTCTTCAGGAGTTAAACCTAAATTAGATAAATCACTCATAATACTTTCTTTTTTATTATTAGTTTTATCTATTTTATTAATAACGACAATAATTTCTACTTGAGCTTCTTGAGCATGTTTCACAGATTCAATTGTTTGAGGTTTTACTCCGTCATCAGCAGCAATTACTAAAAGACAAATATCAGTTACTTTTGCTCCTCGAGAACGCATTTGAGAAAAAGCTTCATGACCTGGACTATCTATGAAAGTTATTTTTTGATTATCATAAACAATTTCATAAGCTCCGATATGTTGTGTAATCCCTCCGAACTCTTTATCTACTAAACGAGTTTGTCTAATTACATCTAATAAAGTAGTTTTTCCATGATCAACGTGCCCCATAATAGTTACAATAGGAACTCTTTTAGTTAAATTAGAGTCTGTTGTTTCTTTTTTAATATCTTTATTTAAAGATTCTTTAGATGGAGATTTAAAAATAACTTCGATATCTAAAATCGTATTTAACATGTTAGCAATTTCTTTAGTTACAAATTGATTAATATTTGTTTTAATCCCTGCTTCTATAAATTTTTTAATTAAAGCAATATTAGAAATTTCTAAAATATTAGCTAAATCTTTAATAGTATGTTTAGGATTAAATAAATAACTTTGTACTTTAATTTTTTCTTTAGAAATATTGTCGTTATCCTTTTTTTTTTCATTCATGATTTTTTAATCATCTCTCTTTATTATTTCTTTTTTTTAATCTTATAATTTTATCTAATTTTTAAAAGATTATTATTTGTTAATAAAATTAAAATAAAAATTTTTTTCAAAAATATTTAAAAATTAGATAGTTTTAACAGAAATATTCCATTTAGTAACTATATTAGCTAATTGTACATTAGTTCCGGATTTTCCGATAGCTAATGAAATTTGATCCTCATTTACTAAAGCAGTGGCTATTTTTTTTTCAAAATCAATAATATTGATTTGATTAATTTGAGCAGGTTTTAAAGCATTAACAATAAGTTCTTTTGGGTCGTCGCTCCATAAAAATAAATCTATTTTTTCACCTTTTAAACTGTTAATAATATTTCTAATTCTAACGCTTTTATCTCCGATACAAGAACCTATAGCATCAATTGTAGTATCATGAGATAATAAACCTATTTTAGTTCTTAATGAAGGAAAACGAGCCATTGCAACAATTTCTATAATCCCTTCTTGAATTTCAGGAATAAATTCTTTAAAAGTTTCAGCAATAAATTCTACACAAATACGACTTACTAAAATTTTGGGCATTTTAGTAGTTTTTTGAACTTCAGTAACATAAACTTTAATTATTTCATCTATTTCAAATTCATCATTATTTAGTTTATCTTTATTTAATAATACAGTTTGAACTTCTTTTTCTAATTCTAAAATACAAAAATTTTTTTTGATAGAAGTTACTTTAGCATCAATTAATTTATTTTCGTATTTCTTAAAAAAAATATAAATATTTTCTTTTTTAAATTTAATGATTTCTTCATTAAGTTTGTTTTTAAACTCTTGACTAGCGTAAAAATTAAAATTTTTAGGATCGACTTCGATCCTAATTACTTCTCCTATTTGGGGATTTTCTTTTAATTTTTTAGCTTCTTCTAAGTTAATACAAGTTATTTTTTTAGTATTAACATTTTCTTCTTTAGTCGTATTTATTTCTTTTTCTGTAACTAAATATTCTTTGTATAAAAAAAATTCTTCATATTTGTTATCAAAATCTAAATGACAACTTTTAATTTGATAATTTTTTTTACAACCAGAAATAAGACTTTTTTGAAAAGATTCTAGAATTTGTTGTCTAGTTAATTCATGTTCTTCGGCTAATTGATCGATATGATTTAAAAAATTTTTAGTTTTCATATAATTTAATTATTATTGTTCCTTAAATATATTTAAAATTTAAATTTTAATTTTAATATACTTTAATTTAAAACTAAAATACAAACATATAAATATTTTATCATTTTTTAATATTTTTGTTTTGATAAAAAACAATTAATATAATAAAAAATAAAAATTTTTTTATTTTTTATTATATTAATTAATTTAAAATTAAGATTTAAAATTTATTTTTTTGATAATATTTTTTTATTTCATTTGATTCTTTTTTATATAAAGAAAAAACCAAACTGTTTATTTTTTTAAACAATTTGGTTTAAATTTTTGTCGTTTTTAATTTTTTTAATAAAGACTTAAAATTCTTTTTTATTTAGATGTTTGATTTTTTTTGTAAATAAAAATTCCATATGCAGATGCAATTGTTAAAATTGTTATTGCTATAATCCAGAACCATTTTCTTGATGATATATTATTTGTATTTTCTGTTTGTGTTGCTTCTGGTTTGTTTTCAGATTTTTCTTTTGTTTTTGTAGCTTCTAATTCTTTAACTGTTTTGTCTGTTTCTGTTTTTATAGTTTCTGCTTTTGTTTTTGCATCTTCTAATGCTTTTTTTGCATCTTCTAATTCTTTAACTTTTTTGTCTGTTTCTGCTTTTGCAGTTTCTGCTTTTGTTTTTGCATCTTCTAATTCTTTAACTTTTTTGTCTGCTTCTGCTTTTGCAGTTTCTAATTCTCTAACTTTTTTTTCTTCTTCTACTTTTTTTTCAGCTTTTGTTTTTGCTTTTGCTTTTATATCTTTTTTTGCATCTTCTAATTCTTTAACTTTTTTGTCTGCTTCTGCTTTTGCAGTTTCTGCTTTTGTTTTTGCATCTTCTAATTCTTTAACTCTTTTGTCTGCTTCTGCTTTTGCAGTTTCTGCTTTTTCTTTTTCAGCTTCTAATTCTTTAACTCTTTTGTCTGCTTCTGCTTTTGCAGTTTCTGCTTTTTCTTTTTCAGCTTCTAATTCTTTAATTTTTTTGTCTTTTTCTGTTGTTACAGTTTCTAATTTTCTTTGAGCTTCTGCTTTTTCAGCTTCTGCTGCTGCTTTGTCTGCTGCTGCTTTGTCTGCTGCTGCTTTGTCTGCTGCTGCTTTGTCTGCTGCTGCTTTGTCTGCTGCTGCTTTGTCTGCTGCTGCTTTGTCTGCTGCTGCTTTGTCTGCTGCTGCTTTGTCTGCTGCTGCTTTGTCTGCTGCCGCTTGTGTATTTGATTGTGAAGGATTTACATTAGATCCTTGTGTATTTGTTTGTTCTGCTGCTGCTTGTGTATTTGATTGTGAAGGATTTACATTAGATCCTTGTGTATTTGTTTGTTCTGCTGCTGCTTGTGTATTTGATTGTGAAGGATTTACATTAGATCCTTGTGTATTTGTTTGTTCTGCTGCTGCTTGTGTATTTGATTGTGAAGGATTTACATTAGATCCTTGTGTATTTGTTTGTTCTGCTGCTGCTTGTGTATTTGATTGTGAAGGATTTACATTAGATCCTTGTGTATTTGTTTGTTCTGCTGCTGCTTGTGTATTTGATTGTGAAGGATTTACATTAGATCCTTGTGTATTTGTTTGTTCTGCTGCTGCTTGTGTATTTGATTGTGAAGGATTTACATTAGATCCTTGTGTATTTGTTTGTTCTGCTGCTGCTTGTGTATTTGATTGTGAAGGATTTACATTAGATCCTTGTGTATTTGTTTGTTCTGCTGCTGCTTGTGTATTTGATTGTGAAGGATTTACATTAGATCCTTGTGTATTTGTTTGTTCTGCTGCTGCTTGTGTATTTGATTGTGAAGGATTTACATTAGATCCTTGTGTATTTGTTTGTTCTGCTGCTGCTTGTGTATTTGATTGTGAAGGATTTACATTAGATCCTTGTGTATTTGTTTGTTCTGCTGCTGCTTGTGTATTTGATTGTGAAGGATTTACATTAGATCCTTGTGTATTTGTTTGTTCTGCTGCTGCTTGTGTATTTGATTGTGAAGGATTTACATTAGATCCTTGTGTATTTGTTTGTTCTGCTGCTGCTTGTGTATTTGATTGTGAAGGATTTACATTAGATCCTTGTGTATTTGTTTGTTCTGCTGCTGCTTGTGTATTTGATTGTGAAGGATTTACATTAGATCCTTGTGTATTTGTTTGTTCTGCTGCTGCTTGTGTATTTGATTGTGAAGGATTTACATTAGATCCTTGTGTATTTGTTTGTTCTGCTGCTGCTTGTGTATTTGATTGTGAAGGATTTACATTAGATCCTTGTGGATTTGCTTTAATAAATAAAACGCTTAAAATCGTTAAAGTAAATAAAATAGATAAAAATAATAAATTTTTTAGATTTATTGTTTTTTTATTTAAAATTCTTGACATTTATATTTAGCCAATACCTTTCCAAATTTAAATTCAGTTAAAAAATTTTTTTAACTTTGAAAAATAATAAATTATTTTTTTACTATTTCATACAATAAATTATATTTAAGAAAACAAAAAATACAATTTATATGTGTTTTTGAATAATATTTAATGAAAAAAATAAAAAATTTAAATAATAAAAATAATAAATTTAAAAGATTAATTTTAAGTTTTTATTTTAATATATTCTGTTCTTAAACTAGTTATAAATATTTTAGAATTTAAAAATAAAAAAAGACTTTTAAGTTTTTTTTATTTAGATGTTTTATTAGATGTTTTATTAGATGTTTTATGTTTTTTGTAATAAATAAAAACTCCACCTGATATAGATCCAATTGTTAAAATTATTAATATTACCCAGAACCATGTTTTTTCATAAAATGATTTATTATTACTTGTTTGTGTTGCTTGTTCTGTTGTCGGTGTTGTTTGTTCTGCTGCTGCTTTGTCTGCTGCTGCTTGTGTATTTGATTGTGAAGGATTTACATTAGATCCTTGTGTATTTGTTTGTTCTGCTGCTGCTTGTGTATTTGATTGTGAAGGATTTACATTAGATCCTTGTGTATTTGTTTGTTCTGCTGCTGCTTGTGTATTTGATTGTGAAGGATTTACATTAGATCCTTGTGTATTTGTTTGTTCTGCTGCTGCTTGTGTATTTGATTGTGAAGGATTTACATTAGATCCTTGTGTATTTGTTTGTTCTGCTGCTGCTTGTGTATTTGATTGTGAAGGATTTACATTAGATCCTTGTGTATTTGTTTGTTCTGCTGCTGCTTGTGTATTTGATTGTGAAGGATTTACATTAGATCCTTGTGTATTTGTTTGTTCTGCTGCTGCTTGTGTATTTGATTGTGAAGGATTTACATTAGATCCTTGTGTATTTGTTTGTTCTGCTGCTGCTTGTGTATTTGATTGTGAAGGATTTACATTAGATCCTTGTGTATTTGTTTGTTCTGCTGCTGCTTGTGTATTTGATTGTGAAGGATTTACATTAGATCCTTGTGTATTTGCTTTAATAAATAAAACGCTTAAAATCGTTAAAGTAAATAAAATAGATAAAAATAATAAATTTTTTAGATTTATTGTTTTTTTATTTAAAATTCTTGACATTTATATTTAGCCAATACCTTTCCAAATTTAAATTCAGTTAAAAAATTTTTTTAACTTTGAAAAATAATAAATTATTTTTTTACTATTTCATACAATAAATTATATTTAAGAAAACAAAAAATACAATTTATATGTGTTTTTGAATAATATTTAATGAAAAAAATAAAAAATTTAAATAATAAAAATAATAAATTTAAAAGATTAATTTTAAGTTTTTATTTTAATATATTCTGTTCTTAAACTAGTTATAAATATTTTAGAATTTAAAAATTTATTTTTATTTGTTATTTGAAGGTTGAATTGTATCATCATTTTTTTATGATATAATAAAAAATATAGTTATTTTCCAAAATTTAATTTAGTAAAATGCATCAATAAAAATCATTAATTTAATATAATTGGAATTTTTAAACTCATTATATGAATAAAAAAGTTCAAATTAAGTTAAATTTTGATTTTATAAAACATAATTACATTCAATTTTTTTATTTATATTTATACTTATATAAATTTAAATAAATTTAAACAAAATTATTATTTTTTTAAATTTTAAAAATTAATTTCTAAGAGTAAAAATAAATGTCTTCAAATCTTATATCCGATAAATTTATAAAATTTATAGATGATTTTAATAAAGAAAAACAAACAAATTATGAATTTGTTCAAACAATTATTTATGTAAAAAAAACAAAATGGGTTTTAGAATTTTCAGGAGAAAAAAATTTATCTAATATTTCTTGTTTAAATTATTTTGAACAATCCATGAAACAATTTATTAATGAAAAAACAAATGACTTAATGAAATATTTCAAAAATTTCAAAATTGTTATCCGTTTTTTATCTACGAAACTTGATAATATTCAAGATGAATCTTTATGGAAAGAACTTTTTCAATATCTTTTTAATAAAATAATTAATAGTCAATCTAAAAAAGGTTTATTTTCTATTTTAAATTCTCGAAATGGTTATAATTACGATATTGAAATTTTAAAAATTGATTTTAAAAAAAAAATATGTCATATAAAAATTAAATTTAATCAATATTCTTTAAAATGTAATGAAGAAGAATTAAAATTTCTAATTAAAGGATTAGATCAATTATTAAAAGAAAGATATGGTTCTAAATTGAGTTTAAATATTAAAGAAATTAAATTTCCAGATGTACTTGAAGAAAAAAATAATGATAAATTGTTTTTAACATTTGATGATATTCCTAAATCATATGAACAAGTTAAAGATTTACAACCGAAAAAGTTTTGGATCAAAGGTTATATACAGCAAGTTATTAAAAAAGAAACTAAAAATAAACAAATTTTATTTTCTTTTTATTTAGTCGATCCGAAAACAAAAAAAGATTCTATATTGTATAGAATCTTTGCGGAACCTAATTCTAAAGAATATAAAAAAATGGAAAAAGATTTTCAAGAAGGAGTTTTAGTTGAAATTTCTTCTTCTTTAAATAAAATTTATAATGCGAAATATAAAGAAGATTTTAATTTTAAAATTGAAAATGAATATCGAATTGTCAATTCTACACCTTTCTTTTTGGAAAGAATAGATGATTATCCAGGAAAAAAAAGAATTGAATTTCATTTACATACAAAAATGTCAAATTTAGATGCTACAAATAGCGCTAAAGATTATATTGATACAGCCATAAGATGGGGTCATAAATCGATCGCTTTTACAGATCATCATGGTCTTTATGCTTATCCTGAAATCGATAATTGTACTCGCAAAAAACCTATCAAACCTATTTTAGGAGTTGAAACAGATTTTATTGAAGAAAAACCTATTTTTATTACTAATCAAGAAGAATATCCACAATTTGAAAATTTTGTTTTAAAACAACATAATTATGTTGTTTTTGATATAGAAACTACTGGCTTCTCACAATGTAGAGATAAAATTATTGAAATATCAGCTGTTAAAATAGAAAACGGTCAAATAACAGATAAGATTTTTAATGAATTAGTTAATCCAAAGGTGAAATTAAATAAAAATATTATAGATCTTACAAAAATTCAAGATGAAGATTTAGAAAATAAACCTACTATTGAAGAAATTTTACCTAAATTTTTAGAATTTATTCAAGGTTATGTTTTAGTTGCTCATAATTTGGCTTTTGATATAGGTTTTATTAAGGAAAAAGCTAAAAATTTAAAAATTCCTTTTATTGAACAACCTTGTATAGATACTTTACGTGTAAGTCAAAAATATTTTGAAAATTTAAAATATTTTTCTTTAAAGAGATTGGCTAAATATTTTAAAATTAAACCAGAATTAGAAGGTAGTCATCACAGAGCTTTATATGACTCTACTATAACAGCCCTTGTTTTAATAGAAATGTTTAAAATATTAGAAAAACAAGAAATTTTTTATTTTTATGATTTAAGAGGCCGTATTAGTGGAAAATTTGAAATATCTTATCATATTAATATTTTAGTTAAAAATCAAATAGGTTATAAAAATTTATTTCATTTAGTAAGCGATTCTTTAACTAAAGATTTTTATAGAAAACCTAGATTGCTAAAGTCTAATTTAGAAAAATATAGAGAAGGGTTATTAGTAGGAAGCGGTTGTGCTGAAGGTAATGTTTTTCAAACAGCTTTAAATAAAAATGATAAAGATTTAAGCGAAGTTATTTCTTTTTATGATTATATAGAAGTTCAGCCGATAGATAGTTATAAACATATTATTTATAATTTGGTCGGCGATAATACAGAAAAAGGGAAAATTGTTATTCAAGAAACAATTTTAAAAATTATCAATGAAGCTCAAAAACAAAATAAAATTGTGATTGCTACAGGAGATGTTC
Source organism: Candidatus Phytoplasma vitis (assembly GCA_023934045.1). GTDB lineage: Bacteria > Bacillota_I > Bacilli_A > Acholeplasmatales > Acholeplasmataceae > Phytoplasma > Phytoplasma vitis. The sequence continues at coordinate 71,439 of CP097583.1, forward strand.
ATTATTTAAATCCTTGTGATAAAATTTATAGAGAAATTTATATTAACGCTAAATTAGTTGGTGGCGGATTACATAATTTATCAAAACATCCAACTAAACATTTACCCGACAATTATTTTTTAACTACTCAAGAAATGTTAGACGCTTTTGATTTTATCGAAGATCCAAAATTAAAAGAAGATTTAGTAATTAATAATACTCATCTTTTAAATGATCAAATTGAGAAAATTAGAATTTTTCCTAAAAAACTTTTTTCTTTAAAAGATGATAATTTTGCTAAAAATTTAAATATTCCAAGTATTAAAATTGAGATGCAAAATTTAATTGAGAATAAATTACAAAAATTATATGGAAAAAAATTACATCCTTTTATTCAACAAAGGATGACAAAAGAATTAAAAAGTATTATCGGCGATGGTAAAGATAAAAATATTAATCAAAATATTGCTCCTATATATTTTTTAGCTTATTTATTAACTAAAAAATCAATAGGAGAAGGTTATCCAGTGGGTTCTCGTGGTTCAATTGGATCTTCTTTGATAGCTACTATTTTGGGTATAACTGAAGTTAATCCTTTAAAACCACATTATTTTTGTCCTCAATGTCAATATACCTTTTTCCCTCAAATGACTTCAGAACAAAAAGAAAGTCAAGAATATAAAGAATATATTCAAAATCAAGGTTCGGATTTTAATGATTATTCGAAGATAACAGATATTTTATCTGGTTATGATTTACCTGATATAAATTGTCCTTTTTGTTCTATTAAATTTTTAAAAGATGGTCAAGATATTCCTTTCGAAACTTTTTTAGGTTTCGAAGGCAATAAAACTCCTGATATAGATTTAAATTTTGCGGGAGATTATCAACCTAAAGCTCATGAATATATGAGAGAATTGCTAGGACATGATTGTGTTTTTAGAGCTGGAACGATTCAAACAGTAGCTAAACAAACTGCCTTTGGTTATGTTAAAGGTTTTATCAAAGGAAAAGAATTAGAAGGTAAAATTAGAAATTGTGAAATTTCTAGAATATCGAATATAATCGAAGGAGTAAAACGTTCTACAGGGCAACATCCTGGTGGTATTGTTGTTGTTCCACCTAATATTTCTGTTTATGAAGTTACTCCGATTCAATTTCCTGCTAATGATACAGAATCTAATTGGCAAACTACTCATTTTGATTACCATTCTTTCGAAAATAACTTATTTAAGATGGATATTTTAGGACATGATGATCCTATTTTGATTAAATTTTTTATGGATTATGTTGAAAAAAATCAGGATAAATTTAGTTTTACATCTTATCAAAATATTCCAGTTGATGATCCTGATGTTTATAAATTATTTTCTAATGAATATATTGATAAAGGTCAAAAAATAGCAACTATTGCTATTCCAGAATTTGGTACTACATTTGTACAAAAAATGTTAAAAGATATTTGTGAAAAAAATCAAAAAATTAATTTTGGTATTTTAGTTAAAGTGTCTGGTCTTTCTCATGGAACTGATGTTTGGTTGCAAAATGCTCAAGATATTTTAGAAAAAAGAGGCGATTTCGATTATTTAAAAAAATCAGATTTCAACATTTCCTTTAATGATATTATCGGTTGTCGTGATGATATTATGTTATATTTGATTCGTAAAAATGTTGATCCTTTAAAATCTTTTGAAATTATGGAATTAGTTCGTAAAGGGAAACAACATTCTAAACCTGGTGAATGGGAAGAAATGATCGAATCAATTAAAAAAGAAACAGATATTCATGATTGGTATTTTGAATCTTTAGGAAAAATTAAATATCTTTTCCCAAAAGCACATGCTTCCGCTTATGTTTTAATGGCTGTTAGAATTGCATGGTTTAAAGTTCATCACCCTCTTTTATTTTACAGTGGTGTTTTATCTACAAGATTAGATCAATTTGATTATGATTTAATGTTAAAAACTCAGAATGAAATTGATGAAAAAATTAGTACTTTATTAGGTAAAAATATAAAACAAAAAAACACAGCTAAAGAACAAAGTTTAATTAATACTTTAAATATTGCTTCAGAAATGCTTCGAAGAGGTTTTAAATTTTTACCAATTGATTTAAATAAATCCGAAGCTTATGAATTTGTAATGTATAATAATGATTCTTTAATTATGCCTTTTATCGCGATAGATGGCTTGGGTGAAAAAGCGGCTAAACATTTAGTTGAAGAAAGAAAAGAAAAATTATTTACACAAGCAGATTTTAAAAAAAGAGCTAAATTAAACAAAACTATTTCTAAAAAAATAATAGAAGATTTAAAATTAGTAGAAAAATTACCATTATAATGATTAAAAAACTAAAATAATATTTAATATTACTTAACATTTAGTATAATTATATTGATTATAAATTTTTTTGATTTTTGCTTTTTTTAATAAAAAATATCATTAGGATGGTTTAAAATAAAATATATAATGAAAGTAATCGTAATAGGTTGTAATCATTCTGGAACAGCTGCAGTTAGAACAATGTTGAAAAAAAACGAAGATATTAAAGTAAATATTTATGAAAAAAATGATAATGTTTCTTTTTTATCTTGCGGTATAGCTTTATATATTGGCGGCATAGTTAAAGATAGAAAAGGTTTATTTTATTCTAGTGCTGAAGAATTAAATAATTTAGGTGCTAATGTAAAATTAAAACATGAAGTTGTTAAAATTGATTTAAATAAAAAAAATATTTTAGTTCGCAATTTAGAAAATGGTAATGAATTTTTTGATGATTTCGATAAATTAGTTCTTTCAACTGGTTCTTGGCCTGTTATTCCTAATATAAAAGGAATCGAATCTAAAAATGTTTTATTATCTAAAAATTTAGAACATGCTAATCATATTATTGAGTATGCTAAAAAAGTAAATAAAATAACAGTTGTTGGAGCAGGTTATATTGGAGTAGAATTGGCTGAAGCTTTTTGTAGACAAAAAAAAGAAGTAACTTTGATAGATATCGAGAATAGAATAATGCCTAAGTATTTAGATAAAGAATTTACTTCAATAGCTGAAGATAGCTTAAAACAACATAATGTTAAATTAGCTTTAAATCAAAAAGTAGTTGAATTCAAAACTAAAGGCGATTTAGTGACACATGTTCAAACTGATAAAGATTGTTATGAAACAGAGATGGTTATTGCATGTATTAGTTTTAGACCATATACAGATTTATTTAAAGATATTTTAGAATTAGATTCTAATAATTCTTTAAAAGTTAATGAATATTTACAAACTTCACATCCTGATGTTTATGGTTGTGGTGATTGTATAAATATTATATATACTCCATTAGCCAACAAAAAAATGTATATTCCTTTAGCTACTAATGCTGTAAGAACAGGTACTATTGTAGGATTGAATATCGGTAAAAATGTTTATAAATATTTAGGAACTCAAGGAACTAGTTGTATTCAAATTAATGATTTAAGTATTTCTTCGACAGGATTGAACGAACATTCAGCTAAATTATTAGGTATTGATTATGATTCAATTACTATAAAAGATGCTAATAGACCTGAATTTATGCCTGATTACGATTCAGTATTATTAAAAATTTTATTTGAAAAAAAAACAGGTCTTATTTTGGGAGGTCAAATTTTATCTACTACTGATTTAACTGACAAAATGAATACTTTAAGTGTTTGCATTGAACAAAAAAATACTATTGATTCTTTAGCTTTTAAAGATTTTTCTTTTCATCCGTATTTCAGCAAACCATGGAGTTTGTTAAATTTGATAGGGATCAAATATTTAGAATCTGCGAAATAATATAAAGCGATAATAATAAAAACTATGTTTACTAATAAACATAGTTTTTATTATTTATTGAAATTATTTTTTCATTCCATTTTTATTCATTTATATATTTTGTATAATAATATTATAATTTATAATATTATTTTAATAAAAAAAGTTTTTAATTTTAAATTTATAAATTACTAAAGATAATGATTTTTTCAATTTATAAAAATATTTGAATTTCATTATGTTTATAAATTTAAAATTATATTTTTTTTAAAAATTTTTAAAAAAATATTAAAATTAAGAAAATCTTTTACTTCTTAATATACGAAGAATTAAAAGATAACAAATTTAATATTATTTTTTCTGGTTAATATTATTTTTTCTGGAATAAATCTGAAATTTGTTTAGAAAGGTTTAAACATAAAATAATGATTTTTAATTTTTTCAAAAAATTTTTTAACTCTTCTAATAAATACTTAAAAAAAGCTCAATTGTTAGTTAATAAAATGGGTAATTTTAGTGAGGAGTTTGCTAAATTAAATGATGATGATTTTCCTAAAGAAACCGAACGATTAAAAAAAATGTATCAAGAAGGAACTTCTTTAAATGATTTATTACCAGAAGCTTTTGCTTTAACGAAAGAAGCTTGTACTAGAGTTACAGGGTTAACACCTTATAATGTACAGCTTTTAGGAGCAGTTGTTTTATATCAAGGACAAATTGCTGAGATGAAAACGGGTGAAGGTAAAACTTTAACTTCAGTTATGTCAGCTTATTTAAATGCTTTAAGTGGTAAAGGCGTTCATATTGTTACTGTTAATGAATATTTAGCACGTCGTGAATCTGAAGGAGAAATAGGAAATATTTTTCGTTTTTTAGGATTAACTGTCGGTTTAAATATTAAAGACAAAAATATCGAAGAAAAAAAATTAGCTTATAAATGTGATATTCTTTATTCTACTAACAGCGAATTAGGTTTCGATTATTTAAGAGATAATATTCAAAATGATATCGAAAATTTATTGATGACAAGAGAATATAATTACGCTATTATTGATGAGGTAGATTCGATTTTAATTGATGAAGCTAGAACTCCGTTAATTATTTCCAGTCCTTCGAAACAAGTAATTAAATTTTATAGAGATGCAAATCGTTTTGTTAAAACTTTAAAAGAAAACGGTTATATAATTGATTTAGAATCTAAAACAATTGAATTATCTGAAGAAGGAATCGCTAAAGCTGAAACTTTTTTCCAAATTAAAAATTTATATAGTGGTAATAATTATTCTTTAATACATTGTATTAAAAACTCTTTAAAAGCTGTTTTTATTATGAATAAAAATAAAGATTATTTAGTAGATAATAATAAAGTTTTAATTATTGATCAATTTACAGGAAGAGTTTTGCAAGGTCGTCAATTTAGTGATGGTTTACATCAAGCTTTAGAGGCGAAAGAAGGTTGTAGCATCGAAGGAGAAACAGAAATTAATGCAACTATTACTTATCAAAATTTCTTTCGTATTTATAAAAAAATATCTGGTATGACAGGAACAGCTAAAACAGAAGAAAAAGAATTTATTAGTATTTATAATATGAGAGTTATTGAAATTCCGACTAATAAATTAATGATTAGAAAAGATATGCCTGATTTTGTTTTTGCTACTTTAGATGAAAAATGGGAATCTTTAATTCAAGATATAGAAGAAAGATATAAAAAAAAACAACCTGTTTTAATCGGAACTGTTACAGTAGAAGTATCTGAACAAATTTCAAGAAATTTAAAAAAAAGAAAAATTCCTCATGAAATTTTAAATGCTAAAAATCATTTCAAAGAAGCGGAGATTATTGCTAAAGCTGGTCAAAAAGGATCAATTACTATTGCTACTAATATGGCAGGTCGTGGTACTGATATTCGTTTAGGAGAAGGAGTAGTAGAATTAGGTGGTTTAGCTGTTTTAGGAACTGAAAGACATGAATCAAGAAGGATTGATAACCAATTAAGAGGTCGTGCTGGTCGTCAAGGAGATCCTGGTTATTCAAGATTTTTTGTTTCAGCAGAAGATGAATTAGTTCAACGTTTTGGTGGCGCACGAATTCAAAAAATGATCACGCTTTTAAAAAGAACTCAAGAGAATCAAGGACAAAATAAACCTATTTCTTATAAATTTTTCACTAAATTTTTCACTAATATACAAAAGAAAATCGAATCTTCTAATTTTGATTATCGTAAATTTATTTTACAATTCGATTCCGTTTTAGATGTACAAAGAAAAATCATTTATACACAAAGAAGAGCAATTTTAACGTTAGATAATATAGAAGATTTAGTTATTAATATCATACATAAAACAGTAAACAAAAAAATTAAATATTTTATATCAAATAAAATAGGCAAAATAGAAGATCAAAATTTAATTGATTTTATTGATTATCTAGAAAAATTATTTTTACCTCAAGGTATTCTTAAATTGGAAGAATTACAAAAAATAAGAGAAAATAAAAATAATTTTGAAAAAGAAATAATTGAATTAGTATATGAAAAAATTAAAAATATTTTAGAACAACATAAACAAAACTTGATTATTGATGGTCAGGATTATTATTTCCAAACTTTAAGATTTATTATGCTTCAAAATATTGATAATCATTTTAGACGTCATATGTCAGATATGAATATGTTAAGTAAAAGTATTAATTTTTTAAGTTACGGACAACAAAATGTTTTAACAGTTTATCAAGATACAGGATGTACTTTTTTTAATGAAATGATGGACAATATTTGTTTTGAAACAACACGTATTATTTTAAAATTCTTTTTTTCAAAAGAAGATTTTTTAGAAAGAAAACAACAAGATCAAATTTTAAGTAAAAATAATTTAAAAAAAGATATTATTAATAGAAGACAAAGAAGACAACATAAATCTATTAAAAAACCATGGAATTAGAATATTTTTTTAAAAGGATTATTTAATATATAATGGACAAGTATGAAATCAATAAAACTTTAGAAAATTTAAAAACGATTTTATCAGATTTAGAATATAAAATTAATTTAAAAGAAAAAAAAGAAAAAATCGAAGAAATTAATAAATTGATGGCAGACGCTTCTTTTTGGGAACAAACTGATAATGCGGCAAAAATAACTAAACAATTTTCTAAATTACAAGAACAAGTGAATTCTTTTTTGGAATTAAAAAAAAATTTAAATGATTTAATTGTTTTGTTAGATTTAACAGAAGAAAATGATAATGATTTTTTAATTTTGATGGAAGATTTGAAAAAAATAAAAAAAGATATTAAAAAATTTGAAATTAATATTTTATTAAATAAACCTTATGACGAAAATAATGCTATTTTGATTTTGCACCCTGGAGCAGGAGGTACAGAATCTCAAGATTGGTGTGAAATGTTATTTCGAATGTATCAAAGATATGCTCAAAGAAAAAATTTTCAAACTCAAATTTTATATTTACAACAAGGTTCAGAATCTGGTTTAAAAGCAGTTAGTTTATTGATTAAAGGTAATTATGCTTACGGATATTTGAAATCAGAAAGAGGAGTTCATAGATTAGTGAGAGTATCTCCTTTTGATTCCAATTTACGTAGACATACTTCTTTTGTATCTTGTGAAGTTTTGCCTGAAATAAAAGAAGAAATCCAAATTAATATTAAAGATGAAGATTTAAGAATTGATGTTTTTCGTAGTAGCGGAGCTGGTGGACAACATGTTAATACAACTGATTCGGCTGTGAGAATAACTCATTTACCTACTAATATAGTAGTAAACTGTCAAAATGAAAGAAGTCAAATTAAAAATAGAGAAAAAGCCTTACAAATATTAAAAACTAAATTATTAAATTTAGCTCTTATGAAAAAAAAAGAAAATGAAAATAATTTAAAAGAAGATCAAAAAGATATTAGTTGGGGTAATCAAATTCGAAGTTATGTTTTTCATCCTTATCAAATGGTAAAAGATCATCGTACTAATCATGAATTTTTTCAAATTGAATTAGTTATGAATGGTTATTTAGATGAATTCATCAATGCTTTTTTAAAACAATAAAAATATTATAATTTTATAAAATTTTTATTTAAAAAAAGTTATAATTTAAAATTTAATTTTATATAAATTACAAATATTAAGGCAATTTGGTTGAATATACAAAATATGATAAATTATAAAAAGATTTCTGATAATGTTTTTTATAAATGGTTTTTTATTATATTAAATGATTTTTTATTAGCTTTTGCTATTTATTTTTTTATTTTAGGCCCTAAATTGAATAATGGTGGTTTAGATGGTTTATCTTTATTAACAGTACAAATTATTAAATTTGTTTCATGTAATAAATTATTATCAGAACCACACATTTTTGATTTATGGATATTTATTTTTGTTCTTTTTTATAATTTTGTAATGATTTTATTAAGTTATAAATTTTTTGGCAAAGATTTTTGTCAAAAAACAATTTTTTTAGCTTTTTTTTTAACTGGTTGTTTTTTTCTTTTAAATTATTTTATAGGAATAGATTCAAGAAAATCGTTTTTATCAATAATTTTTATTGAACTAAACAAAAATGATTTTAAAACATTTATGATATCTTCTCTTTTAGGCGGTCTTTTGATCGGTTATACTTTAAGTAATATTCGTAATTTAGGATATAACACAGGAGGAATGGATGTTTGCCAAAAAATTTTAAAAGATATTTGTGGTATAAATTTTATTTTAGTTTTATTGTTTACTGATGGAATGATTGTTTTGTTTTCTTCTTTAATTGAAGATAAAGACGAATTAAAAATTTTTTTTGGTAGAATCTTTTGTTCTTTTTTATCTTTAGTTATTGTTGGTTTTGTCATTGAAAAAAGAGATGTTCTTGAAAAAAATGAAAAACTATTATAATATTTTAATAAATATTTTATATATTTTTTTCTTTAGCATATCAAAAAGATATTTTAGATATTTTTCCTAAATACTATGAAAATTTATTAAAAAATGATTTATCCAATGTACATTTATAACAATTAAAAAATGAAAAACATAATTAGAAAGGTTTTGCAATAAATGTATAAAAATGATTCTATCAAAATAGAAATGTCAAGCCCTGATTTATATGTTGGTAATTCCTTTAAAAATGCTAAAAGTATTATCGAAGTTTTAAATAAAAGCAAATCAAGTTTGGTTTTATTTCCAGAATTATGTTTAAGCGGTTATTCAGCAGGAGATTTATTTTTTGAAACTACTTTTTTAGAAGAAAATATAAATTCTCTCAATTTTCTTATTAATAATAATTCTTTCAAAGGTGTTTATTTAATTGGGATGCCTTTTTTATTCCAAGAAGTTATTTTTAATGTAGCTGTGGTTATTCAAAATAAAAAAATTTTAGGTATTGTTCCTAAACAAATGATACCTAATTATAAAGAATTTAGTGAAAAAAGATGGTTCCAATCAGGTAAATATATAGATACTAAAATAATTAATTTTTTAGGACAACAAGTTCCTATCGGAAATATTTTATTTGTTAATAAAAAATTTGATATTATTTTTGGTGTTGAAATTTGTCAAGATTTATGGACTATTGAATCACCTAGCGATTTAATGGTTTTGAATGGAGCACATTTGATTTTTAATTTATCTTCTTCTACAGAACATTTTGATAAAGATCGACTTCGTAAATTAGCGGTTTTAAATCATTCACGTAAACAAATAGGCGGATATTTTTACACTAGTAGCGGTATAACAGAATCTTCGGAGGATACTCTTTTTTCTAATCATAAAATTGCAGCTGTTTTAGGAAAAATTATTGGTGAAAAACATTTAACAAATTCAGATATTAGTTTGGTAGTAGATGTTTTTATAGACGCTATTAAATATCAAAGAAGAATTGATACAACTTATGCAGATCAAAAAATTGGAAAAGAATTCGTTTTTATGAAATCTTATTTCGAAGTTGAAGAAGTAGATTTTTATGAATTTGAAAAAAATTTTAATTCTAGGCCTTTTTTGGATGATAATAAGGAAGAATTAGAAAAACAATTAAAGTTATCCAATCTTATTCAAGTATTATCTTTGAAAACGAAAATGTCTTCTATATTTAATTCTAAAATCATATTAGAAATGAAAAATAGATTAAATGAAATTTTGATTCTTTTAGTAGTTTTTCAATACTTTCGCGATAATAAAAAGAGTTTACAATATTTAGAAATTATTATTAAAGAGTTAAATTATTCTGATGATCCACATATTTTATTTTTAACGAAAAAATTATTAAAAAATTTAGGTATAACTAATGTTAAAATTATTAAAGAAAACGAAATTACATGTTTAGAACAACTTTTTAATGATGGATTTAATAAATTGGTTTTAGACAGCGATAATTTATCAGATTTGGCTGTTGGAAGAATAAATTCTGGTTTCCGTTCAGATAATGTTTTTTTATATAATTTAAATTTAGGTATACCTAATACTTTAATGTCTGAATTAATTCTTTTTCATTTTAAAGAAAACAAAATATTTATTGAAGAGGATATTAAAAATTTCTATTTATCTAAAATAGAAAAATTTTTAAATTTTCAAGTTATTGTAGAAGATTTTATTTTATATCATCATTTAAATAATAGTTTTTCAAAAGAAAAGATAGCTTTTTTAATAGAAAAAACTTTTTTGTTAACTTATCAAGAAAGTTTGTTATTGGTTGCACGATATATGAAAAATTTTTATCAAAGTCAATATAAAAGAAATAAAATGTCTCCTGGACCGAAAATTTTATCTTATAGTCTTTCTTATCGTACAGAATTAAAACTTCCTATTCATATGGAAAGAGAATAGTGTAAATAAAAAATATTTAAAAATTTAAAGGACAAATATGAAAAAAAAAGTAATAATTGGTTTATCTGGCGGAGTTGATAGTAGTGTAGCTGCTTTTCTTTTAAAAAAAGCAGGTTATGAAGTCGAAGGTGTTTTTATGCGTAATTGGGATAGTAGCTTGAATTATGATGTAGAAGGTAATCCTTTTGTTAATAATAATATTTGTCCTCAAGAACAAGATTTCAATGATGCTTTGAAGGTTGCTGAACAATTGAATATTAAATGTCATAAGGTTGATTTTTCAGAGGATTATTGGAATCAAGTTTTTACTTCTTTTTTAAACGGTTTAAAAGCGAATTTAACTCCTAATCCTGATGTTTTATGTAATAATAAAATTAAATTTGATATTTTTGTTAAATATGTTGAGCAATTTAATCCAGATTATATTGCTATGGGGCATTACGCTAGGATTATTTATAAAAACAAAGAAATTATTTTAGCTAAAGCTTTGGATCGTGATAAAGATCAAACTTATTTTTTGTCTCAATTAAAAACAGAACAATTAAAAAAAGTTCTTTTTCCTTTAGGAGAGTTGACTAAGGCACAAGTGAGAGAAATTGCTGCTAAGGAAAACCTAATTACTGCTAAAAAAAAAGATTCTACAGGTATTTGTTTTATTGGCGAAAGAAATTTTTTTGTTTTTTTAAATAATTACTTAAAGACTAATAAAGGTCCTATTAAAGATATGAATGGCGTCTTTTTGAAAGAACATGAAGGTGTTATTAAGTATACTATTGGTCAAAGAAAAAGATTAAATTTAAAGGTTACAAAAGAAAACCAATCTCCTTGGTTTGTTGTCGGGAAAGATTTAAAAAATAATATTCTTTATGTAGATCAAAATGCTGAAAGCCCTTATTTATATAGCGATTCCGCTTTAATTATTGATGTTGTTTGGAGAAATTGTGAGGGCAATATTTATAAAAAAAACGCTAGAATGAAAATAGAAGCTAAATTTCGTTATCGTCAACCTAATCAAGAAGTTGAAATTATATTTTTAAATGAAAGTACAATTAAGATTTATTATCCACAAAAAATTAAATTAGTTACTCCTGGTCAAGTTTGTTCTTTTTATAAAGGAGATTTTTGTTTAGGTGCTGGTATAATAAAAGAAGTTTATTCTCAAAACAAAAAAATGTTATATGTTTAAACTTTATTTTTCTAAATAATTTATAATAATAAAAAAATAGAGAAAGCATAGGTTTATTTGTATGGAAGGTCAATTAATTCAAAAATTAGAAAATGAGGAAGATATTTATAAAGAATTAATGGTTCAAATTAATTCGTATATTACTGATAAAGATATTTTAAAGAAAATACATAAAGCTTATTTATTAGCTCAACTTAAACATAAAAAACAAAAAAGAGAAACAGGAGAAGATTTTATTATTCATCCTATTCGTGTTACTCAAATTTTAGCAGATTTAAAAAGCGAACCTAATACTTTGATGGCAGGATTATTACATGATGTTTTAGAAGATACTGATTTAACTTTTGATGAATTGAAATCGTCTATAGGTGAAGACATTGCTTATATAGTTGAAAGAACAACTAAATTAACTAAAATTGTTTTTAATCAACGTCAAAGACAAATTGAGAATCAACAAAAAATGTTTTTAGCTATGGCTAATGATATTCGTGTTGTTCTTGTTAAACTTTCTGACAGACTTCATAATATGCAAACTTTGAAAATAATGAGACCTGTCAAAAGATTACGAATTTCGGAAGAAACTTTAACTATTTATGTTCCTTTGGCTCATCGTTTAGGTTTATTCAAAATTAAATCAGAATTGGAAGATTTATCTTTTCGTTATATTAATCCTGAGCAGTATTATCGTATGTCTCGTTTGATTAATATGAAGAAAAACGAAAGAGAAAAATCTATTCAACAAATTATTGATAATATTCGAATTTTATTTGTTCAATCTAATATTAAAAATTTTTCTATTAGTGGTAGAAGCAAAAATATTTATAGCATTTATAAAAAAATGAAACAAAGAAAAGTAAGTTTTGAAGAGATTTTTGATTTATTAGCGATTCGTATTATTGTAGACGAAGTGGATGAATGTTATCGTTGTTTAGGTATTATCCATTCTAATTATTCTCCTTTGCCTTTAAGATTTAAAGATTATATTGCTATTCCTAAACCTAATTTATATCAATCTTTACATAATACTGTTTTATCTAAAGATGGAACTTTATTTGAGGTTCAAATCAGAACTAAAAAGATGGATGAAATTGCTGAAAAAGGAATTGCAGCTCATTGGGGTTATAAAGAAAATAAAATTTATTCTAAACAAGATAAACAATTAGAAATTGCTAAAAAATTAAGATGGTATCAAGAATTAATAAAAATAACAAAAGATTCAGATAATGATTTGCATAAAAATTCTCAAAATTTTGTAGATTCTATTAAGAATGATATTTTAACAGAAAATGTTTATGTTTTCACTCCAAAACAAGAAGTTTATGAATTACCGAAAGGTTCTACTACGATTGATTTCGCTTTTTTTATTCATTCTTCTATTGGTTATAGAATGGCAGGAGCTATTGTTAATGGTAAAATTGTTCCTTTGGAATATATATTAAAAAATGGCGATATTATTTCTATTAGAACTAATAAAAATATTTTTCGCGTTAATAAAAAGTGGTTAAATATAGTTAAAACTTCTTATGTTAAAAAATTAATTAAAAAATTCTTGAATAAAGAAAACGTAGAATTAGTGAAAAACGGAAAAGAAATTTTAGACAAAGAATTATATAATCATAAAATAGATTTTGTTATTGATAAAGCTTTTTTAGCCAAAAACTTTAGGAAACAATATATCCAAAACATTAATGAATTATATATCGCTATCGCTAATAAAAAAATTAATTGTCATTTAGTTATTACTAAAATTAATTCTTTTTTAGCAATGAAAAAAAGATTTCAAAAAAAATAAGAATTTTCAATTAATTAATATTTCAATTAAATAGAAAAATTTATTTTAATTTTATTTTAATTATTTGATATTTAATAAATTTATAGAGGTTTTAATTAAAGAAATTAATTATGAAAAAAATTAAAGGGACTCATGATTTAACATTTGATGAAGTTAAAAAATGGACTATTGTAGAAAATAAAATTAAAAAATATTTAAATAAATGTAATTTTAATGAAATAAGAACACCTATTTTGGAATATAGTGAAGTTTTTCAACGTTCCGCTCAATATTCTGATATGGTTTTAAAGGAAATGTTTCAATTTATAGATAAAAAAGGAAGAAAAATCGCTTTAAGACCAGAAGGGACGGCTTCTATTGTTAGGAGTTATGTTGAAAATAAACTTTATCATTTTAATGAATTAAATAAATTTTATTATTATGGTCCTTTTTTTCGTTATGAACGTCCTCAAAAAGGACGTTATCGTCAATTTCATCAAATAGGCGTTGAAATTATTGGTATTAAAAATTTTTTATCAGAAGTAGAACTATTTTTTTTGATAAATGATCTTTTGGATATGTTAAATTTAAAAGAGGCTAAAATTATTATTAATAGTTTAGGAGATTTAGAATCTCGAAAACGTTTTTTAAATGATTTTGTTCCTTATATTGAAAAAAACAAAGATCAATTATGTGATTTATGTTTAAAAAGAATAAAACAAAATGTTATAAGAATTTTTGATTGTAAAGAATGTTCTTCAAAAATTTTTTTACAAGACGCTCCCGTTATTTTTGATTATTTAACTGATGAAGCTAAAGTTAAATTTAAAATAATTTTAGATATTTTAAAAGAAGCTCAAATTAATTTTGAAACTGATTTTCGATTAGTTAGAGGTTTAGATTATTATACTGATATTGTTTTCGAAATTTCTTTTTTTTCTGACGTTAATCAACAAAATTATATTTTAGGTGGTGGTGGAAATTACAATGAACTTGTAAAAGAATTTAGCGGTCATCGAATTAATAGTATCGGTTTTGCCATCGGCATGGAACGTTTGATGAATGTTTTAGAAGAGAATTTGTTTTTTCAAAATTATCAAAAAGAATGTTTAGATGTTTATTTATTTTCTTTAGATGAAGAAATTATTTTAGATACTTTATTTTTGTCGAGAACCATAAAAAAAAATAATATAAAAGTGGAAATGAATTATCAAGTGTTTAATTTTAAAAAACAATTACGAAAAATATTAGATTTAAACCCTAAATTTATTATTTTTATAGGAAAAAAAGAAATCAAAAATAATAAATTTAATATTAAAAATGTTTTTAATCAAAAAACAGAAATTATAGATAAAAAAGAAATCATTAATTTTTTAAAAGAAGGATTATGTTCATAATATGAAAACAAAATATATTTTTTCTAATAACGAAATAACATTAAAACAGAATGGTCAAAAAGTTTTAATTAAAGGATGGATCGCTAGAAAAAGAAATATAGGTAAGAAAATATTTTTAATTTTAAGGGATTTTTCAGGAATTGTACAATTGGTGATAGATCATGATCATCATCAATATGATCAAATAGCTTCTTTTAAAGTAGAAACTGTAGTCGAAGTTATAGGATTAGTTCGCGAAAGAATAAATAAAAATTTTAAAATAAAAACTGGCGAAATTGAAATTTTAATTGAAAAATGTAATCTTTTATCTGAGGCTCAAAATTTACCTTTAAATGTTTTTGAACAAACAAATGCTTTAGAAGAACAACGTTTAAAATATCGTTATTTAGATTTGAGAAGAGAAGAACAAAAAAAATATTTAGTCAAACGTCATCAAATTACTCAAAATATAAGAAAAACGCTTTTAGATAATGATTTTTTAGAATTAGAAACTCCTATTTTATCCAAATCTATTCCTGAAGGAGCTAGAGATTATTTAGTCCCTTCTCGAATTCATCCTTATAATTTTTACGCTTTACCTCAATCTCCTCAAATTTTTAAACAATTGTATATGTTGTCTGGTTTTGAAAGATATTTTCAAATAGCGCGTTGTTTTCGAGATGAAGATTTAAGATCTGATAGACAACCTGAATTTACACAAGTAGATATTGAAACAGCTTTTTTTGACAAAAAAGAAATTATGACTTTAGTAGAAGAAATTATGAAAAATCTTTTTCAAGATATTCTTAAAAAAGAATTAAAAACTCCTTTACAAAAGATAACTTATGATAAAGCTTTGAATTTATATGGAACAGATAAACCTGATTTAAGATTCGATTTATTAATCGAAGATTTAACATCTTGTTTTGATTTAACACAATTAAATCAAAACAATATTAAATCTATAATCAAAGGTATTAAATTGAATATTTCTGATTTCAAAAAATTTTTTTCCAGAAAAAAATTGGATGAATATAAAAACTTAATTAAACAAAATTTCTCTTTGGATTTACATTTTATTCAAAAACAAGATAATTTATTAAAAGGTTATTTAAATAATTATATTAAAGAGGTTTCGTTTTTAGAAGAACAAGAAATTTGTTTTTTTATTTTATTTAATAAAGAACATGGAATTAATGAAGATAATTTGTTAAAAGCTTTAGGTTTTTTAAGAAATGAATTAGCTAAAAATTTGGATTTATATGATTCAAATAAAGAATCTTTATTATGGGTTGTTGATTTTCCTTTATTAGAATTTAATGAATCAGAAAAGAGATATTATGCTATGCATCATCCCTTTACTTTACCTATTGATGTTCAACAATTATATGAATCCCCTGATAAAGTAAAAGGACAAACTTATGATTTGGTTTTTAATGGTTATGAAATTGGTAGTGGTTCTTTAAGAAATTATCAATCTCAAGTTCAAGAATTTATTTTTAATAAATTAGGTTTAAAAAAAGAAGAAATTGAACAAAATTTTGGTTTTTTCAATGAGGCTTTGAAATACGGAGCTCCTCCTCATGGCGGTATAGCTTTAGGTTTAGATCGTTTAGTGATGTTATTTACTAAAACAAATAATATTAAAGATGTAATCGCTTTCCCTAAAACTCAAAGTGGTCAAGATTTAATGATTCAAAGTCCTAGTTTAGTTGATGAACAACAATTAAATGTGTTAAAATTAAAAAAATTAGAAACAAAAATATAAAATAATAACAAATAGTTTAAAATATTTAAAAGGAATTTAAATTATGATTTTTTCTTCTGCATGTTTCAAATTAGATAAAAAAAATATTTATATTATTTCTGTAAGTGGTGGTGTTGATTCTATGGTTTTACTGGATTATTTATATCATTTACAGTATAATTTAGTTGTGGTTCATTTTAATCATTTGAAACGAAAAGAATCATTAGAAGATAAAATTTTAGTTGAAAACTATTGTTTTTCGAAAAAAATTCCTTTTTATTATTTTGAATTACAAATAGTAGGACAAAATTTTCAAAATGAGGCTAGAATACTTAGAAAAGAAAAATTAAAACAAATTGCTGAAAAATATAAGACTTTTTATTTAATAACGGCTCATCATTTGGATGATTTAGCGGAAAATATTTTATTCAAAATTTCTCGAGGTAGTTCTTTTTTAGGATATAGTGGCATGCAAACGTCTTATTTTAATGATGGTTTTTATTTTTTAAAACCTTTTTTGTATACTCCAAAACAAAAAATTTTGGATTATGCTTTTGAAAAAAAAATACCTTTTTTAGAAGATCACACTAATTCTTTGAATATATATACTAGAAATAAAATAAGAAATCAAATTATACCTTTTTTCAAAGAGTTAAATAATTTTTTGAAAAATATTCAAAAGTTTCATTTTCAAATGTCGGAAATTAATAATTTTATAAGAAAACAAACTCATTCTTTTTTAGATAAAAGAATAGATAAAACTTTTTTCAATTTACAATTTTTTTTAAAACTAGATATTGTTATTCAAAAAGATATTATTTTATTTTTATTGGAAGAAAAAAAAATTGATAAAAATTTTTCTTTGATTAATAATATTGTAAAAGGTTTACAAAATAATAATAAACCTAGTATTCAATGGGATTTGTTATCTAAAGAATGGATATTAGTTAAACAATATTATAAATTTTTTTGGAAACATAGAAATTCTGAAATTGTTTCTAAAAATTTTAAACCTTCTATACATTGTGCTTCGGATAAAAATTTTTTATCTTTTTGTTTTGTGAAACAAAAGATATTTTATGATCTAAATCGTCTTCAACCCCCTTTTTTTGTGAGAACTAAAAAAACAGGCGATATTTTACAATTTTCTTTCGGAACTCAAAAATTAAAAAAATTTTTTATTAATTCTA
Source organism: Candidatus Phytoplasma vitis (assembly GCA_023934045.1). Taxonomy (GTDB): domain Bacteria; phylum Bacillota_I; class Bacilli_A; order Acholeplasmatales; family Acholeplasmataceae; genus Phytoplasma; species Phytoplasma vitis. The sequence continues at coordinate 89,302 of CP097583.1, forward strand.
AAATCCCTTTAAATGAAAGGCAAAAGATTTGGTTAGTAATGGATCAACAAAATATTATTATTTGGATTCCTAATTTATATTTAAATTCTACGCTTGGAAGAGATAAATTTCTTTATTTGGGTTTAAAGAAAGAAAATAATTGATTTAGTATTATATGTTTATTTTTTAAAATTTCTTTTTTGATTTTAAAATTAATAAAAGAATTTTTATTTTTATAATTAAGGAGTTTTTAATGGATTTTAGTTGGTTGTTCAGTTTGAATAATTATAAAATTTTTATTTCTTATTTTGTGGGTTTGATCTCAGGATTTATATTTTTTTCTTTAGTATATTTATTTTCTATTTTAAGAAATTTTAATAAAAACATTTATAAAACAGAAAATACAAATGATAAATTATCAAATGAAGATATAAATAAATTAATTAAAGAGAAACAAGAAATTTTTCGACAAGATATCAAAAAGAAACCAGATGATTATATTTCTTTTTTATTAATTAATTGCAAAAATTTAATTTTAGAAGTGTCTTCTACTTTTTATCCTGAGTCTGATTTTCCCTATTTAGAACTGAATATTAAAGAAAGTTTAGCTTTGATTCAGTATGTTCATGATAGACTAGATAGTTTATTTAATAAAAAAATTATATTTTATTTTAAAAAAATGACTTTGAGACAAATTTTTGTTTTAAAAAAAAAATTAGTAGATCAAAAGTATGTGCATAAATATCGTAAAACTCGTAAAATTTACAATGTTTTTTCAAATACTTTAAATTTATTAAATCCATTTCATTGGGTTAAAACAACTTTTATGAAAATTTTTTATGATAAAATTATTTTTAAAATAGGATGTTCTATTATTACAATTATGGGAGAAGAAATTTATAAAATTTATAGTAAAAAAATATTTGAAACTCAAAATATAGATGATATTTTAAAGGAATTAGAACAAGAAATTAAAAATACTAACAAGTAATTATTATAATAAAATAGGTAACGGTGTTTTTTTGATGATTGATATTCAATGGTTTCCAGGACATATGTCCAAAACTTTAAAAAATATTAGAAATAATTTAAAATTTGTTGATTGCATTTTAATTCTTTTAGATGCAAGAATTCCTTTTTCTAGTATGAATTTTGAACTTTTAAAACTTTTAAATAATAAACCTTTTTTAATTTTGTTAAATAAAAGTTCACTTGCTGATTTAGATAAAAATAGTTTTTTTCTTGATTTTTTCCATCAAAAAAAAATTTTATATACTTTGAATATTGACGCTAAACAAAAAATTAATATTAATAAGATATATCCAAAAATTAGAGAAATTTTTCAATATAAAGGAATAAAAATCAAAAAATTTTTAAAATTTATGATTGTAGGTGTTCCTAATGTAGGCAAATCTACTTTAGTTAATTGTTTAGCAGGTAAAAAGTTAATGAAAACAGCTAATTTACCAGGAGTTACTAAACAAATACAATGGATTAATTTAGAAAATAATATGAAATTATTAGATACACCAGGAGTTTTATGGCCTAAATTTAATTATAAGGAAATAGGATATTCTTTAGCTATTTGCGGTTGTATTAAAGAAAATCTTTTCATAAAAAAAGAAATTATCGATTATTTTTTAAAGTACTTACAAATAAATTATTCTCATTATCTAAAAAAACTTTTTAAATTAACTGATTTAGATTTAGAAACAGAAATTTCATTTCAATTTTTGATGACCAAAACATATAATAATGTTTCTGATGTTGATCATTCGAAACAAGAAAATAATTTATTATTGATGATTTTTAAAAAAATTCAAAGTAATAAAATGCCAAAAGTTAATTATGATCTTAATTTAAAAACTTTTTTATAGATATATAAAGTAAAATAAAAAAAGATATTTAAAAACAAGAAAGTTGATTTGTGTTATGAAAAAACAAGTCGTTATTTTAGAATCTCCTTCTAAAGCTAAAACTATTAGTAGTTATTTAGGGGATGATTTTTTAGTTTTATCTTCAAAAGGGCATATTAGAGATTTAGCTTTTTCAGGTCCAGAACGTTTAGGCATTGATATTAAAAATAATTTTCGTCCTGATTATATTATTATTGATAAACAAAAACAAACACTTAAAGAATTGATTCAAAAAACAAAAAATCAAAAAGTTTTTTTAGCTATGGATCCTGATAGAGAAGGTGAAGCGATAGCTTGGCATTTATCACAAGTGTTAAATTTAGATAAAAAAGATAAAAATAGAATTTTATTTAACGAAATTACTAAAAGTGTTATTCAAAAAGCATTCCAAGTTCCTTCTGTTATTAATAAAAAATTAGTAGATTCTCAAGAAACTAGAAGAATTTTAGATAGAATTATTGGTTTTAAATTATCAGGTTTAGTAAAGAAAATTAATGCTCCATCAGCAGGAAGAGTTCAATCAGTTGCTTTAAAATTAATTGTTGAATTAGAAGAAGAACGTAAAAAATTTATTCCAGCAGAATATAATTTAATTAGAGTTCATTTTGATAATTTTCAAGCTAATTTAGTTATTACACCTAAGGAACATAAAATTAAAGAAGAAGAAGCGCTTCAAATTTTAAATAAAATTAAAGATAAAAAATTTTTATTAGAAAGTATTCAAAATAAAAAAGTTATTAAAAAACGTCCTAAACCTTTTATTACATCTACATTGCAACAAGATGCTTTTCAAAATTTTTCTATTGGAGCTCAAAATACTATGATGACAGCTCAAAAACTTTATGAAGGTGTTGAAATAGATAATTTAAGAATTGGTTTAATAACTTATATGAGGACAGATTCTTTTAGGATTTCTGATGAATTCTGTACAAAAATAAAATCTTTTATTAAAACACAATATGGTCCAGAATTTTTAGGCAATGTTCAAACATCACAATATAATAAAAATAAAAATATTAGTGACGCCCATGAAGCTATTAGAGTAACTGATATTAAAAGAACTCCTGAGAGTTTAACTAAATATTTAAATAAATACGAATTTTCTTTATATAATATGATTTATGAACGTACTTTAGCTAGTTTTATGTCAGATGCTGTTATTAATAAAAATCAATTTTTGTTTAAAGTAGATAAATATAATTTTTTAGCCGAAGCCAATGAAATGGTTTTTGAAGGTTATTATAAAGCTTTAAAAACTTCATTTAAAAATGTTTTTTTACCTCTTTTAGAAATAAATAAAGAATATAGTTATAAAGAGATCGAAATAATTAAAAAAATGACCACTCCGCCTCCTCGTTTTACAGAAGCTTCTTTAATTAAAGAATTAGAAAACTTAAAAATAGGAAGACCTTCTACTTACGCTTCGATTATCGAGATATTAAAAAAAAGATCTTATGTTATAATTGAAGAGAAAAAAATGGTTTGTACTGAATTAGGAGTTTTAACTAAAGAAACTTTAGATAAATTTTTTTCTTCGATAATTAATGTAGAATATACAGCACAAATGGAAAACAAATTAGATAAAATTTCTTTTGGTAAAGTTGATAAATTAAATTTATTAAAAGAATTTTATAATGATTTTATAGAACTTTATGATATAGCTAATCAAAAAATACAAAAGCCAAGGCCTATTGTTACTGAAGAAAAATGTGATTTATGTGGTGCTTTTTTAGTAAAAAGAAAAGGTAAATACGGAGATTTTTTAGGTTGTAGTTCTTATCCAAAATGTAAAAAAATTATAAGTTTGAAAATTAAAAAAGAAGAGGTTGTCGAACAAGAAAAATGTGATTTATGTGGTGCTTTTTTAGTAAAAAGAAAAGGTAAATACGGAGATTTTTTAGGTTGTAGTTCTTATCCCAAATGTAAAAAAATTGTTAGTTTAAACTCAAATTTGAAAAAAGATAAATAAAATATTTAAACAATTTCATTATTTAATTATTTTTTTATTATAATTTTGTGATTTTTTCTTTTAAAAAAATATATAAAAAAAGGTGTTCGTATGTTTAATTTTTTAAAAAAATTATTTAAAAAAAATCCTAAAAAAGAATTTTTTTTAGGAATTAAAAAATTAGAATATGATTTTATTCAATGGATTGATACTGTTTTAAAAACAGAAAATATTAATTTAACTTTATTAGATGATTTAGAAATTTTATTTATTAAATCAGATATCGGAGTTAAAACTTCTTCTTTTTTAATTACACAAATTAAACAAACAATTAAAGAAAATAAAATTTCCAAATCTTCTGAATTATTACCTTTAATTAAAAATGAGATACTGTCTTTTTATCAAAAAGGTGATGACGTTCTAAAACAAAAAGATCTTTTATCGGAAAAAGATGAAACACAAGTTTTTTTGTTTGTTGGTGTTAATGGAGTAGGTAAAACAACAACTATTGGAAAGTTAGCTTATAAATATAAAAAACAAAATAAAAAAGTTTTGTTAGTAGCTGGCGATACTTTTAGAGCAGGTGCTATAGAACAATTGAAGATATGGGGAGAAAAAACTAATAACGAAGTTTTTTATAAAGAAAATAATAATTCTACTTCAAGTTTATTTTTCGAAGCTTTAACTTATGCCAAAAATAAAGATTTTGATATAATTTTATGTGATACCTCTGGAAGATTAGAAAATAAAGTTAATTTAATGAAAGAATTAGAAAAAGTTAAAAAAGTTATTCAAAAAATATATCCTAAGGCTCCACATAAAACTTTTTTAATTTTAGATGCTATGATTGGGCAAAACGGATTAAAACAAGTAGAATTATTCAATAAAATAGTTTCTTTAAGTGATATTATTTTAACTAAATTTGATGGAATCGCTAAAGGCGGATTAATTTTAACTATTAAACATATTTATAATTTACCAACTAAATATATAGGCATTGGCGAAAAAACAGATGATTTAATATTTTTCGATATTAATCAGTATATTGATGCTTTATTTGGTAATTAGTTTTTTTAAGATTAAAATTAATAAGAAGAGGATTATAAAAATAAAATGAGTTTTTTGAGCGATGGTTTTTCTAAAATTATAAATAAAATCAGAGGAAAAAAATTTATTAGTTCTCAAGATATTGAAACGATAATGAAAGAAATTCGTTTATCTTTACTTGAAGCCGATGTAAGTTACGAAGTTATTACTGAATTTAATGAATTAATAAAGCAAAAAACTTTAGGACAAGAAGTTCTTAAAGGAATTAAACCTCAAGAACAAGTTATTAAAATTATAAAAGATATTTTGACAATTATTTTAGGTCATAAAAATACTGCTTTAAGTTTAGATAAAAAATTAAATATTATTCTTTTGATGGGATTACAAGGAAGCGGAAAAACTACAACTGCTGGTAAATTATCTTTTTGGATTAAAAAGAAAATGCAAAAAAAAGTTTTATTAATTGCCGCTGATATCTATAGATTTGGAGCTGTAGAACAGTTAAAATCTATTGGGGAAAAGATAGGTATCGAAGTTTTTAATCAAAAAGATGAAAAAGTTTTGGATATTGTTGAAAATGGTATAAAATATGCTGAACAAAATAATTTTGATGTAGTTATTGTTGATACAGCAGGACGTTTGACTATTGATACCGAAATGATAGAAGAAATAAAAAATATTAAACAAAAAGTTAATACGTCTGATGTATTAATTGTAGCTGATTCTCTTTTAGGTCAACAGTCTGTGAATATAGCTAAGAGTTTCCATGAACAAATAGGAGCTACAGGGATTATTTTAACTAAAATGGATTCTGATACTAAAGGTGGAGCTGCTTTATCGATGAAGTATATCACTAAGTTACCTATTAAATTTACTTCTTCTTCAGAAAAACATAATGATGATAATTTTGAAATTTTTTATCCAGAACGTATGGCTTCTAGAATATTAGATATGGGTGATATTTTAACTTTAATTGATAATGTAGAAGATAAAATAAATACAAAACAAGATAAAGAAGTTTTAGATAGAATTTTACAAGAAGATTATAATTATAATGATTTAATAAAACAACTTAAGTTGTTAAAAAAATTAGGTTCTATGAGTAAAATGTTAAGTTTTATTCCAGGTATCAATTCTAAAATCAAAAAAATGCCTTTTTTAGAAAATGATGTTATTCAAAAATTTCAAGCTATTATCCAAAGTATGACCAAAGAAGAAAGATTAAAACCTAAATTAATCGAAAATAATAATAGAAGAAGAACTAGAATCGTTAAAGGTTCAGGAAGTGAACCAACTGACATTAGTCATTTAATAGAATTTATTAAAAAACAAAAACAAATATCTAAACAAATGAAGAATTTAGATTTAAATGATTTAAATAATCCTGAAGATTTATTGAGTAAATTTTTAAATTAAAAATGATTTTTTCGTTTATAAATATTTGTTTTGGAGATGAAATAAAAAATGCGTAAATTAGTTTTAGTAGATGGTAATTCTTTGGTTTTTAGAGCTTATTACGCTACTTATTATAAAAACACAAAATTAATGCAAAATAAAGAAGGACAAGATGTAAATGCATTAATAGTTTTTATAAACATGTTTAGAAAAATTTTGGAACAAACTGAAGATTATATTTGTGTCGCTTTTGATTCTAAATATAAAACATATAGACATAAACTTTACGAAGGATATAAACAAAGTCGTGTTAAAACTCCTGAATCTTTGATTAATCAAATTCTTTTAATTAAAGAATATTTAACTTTGTTAGGCATACATCATTGTTCACAAGATGGTTACGAAGCGGACGATATTATCGGAACTATTGCAAAACAAGCAGGAAGAAATAATATTTCTGTTCTTATTTTTTCTAGTGATAAAGATTTTCTTCAATTAATAGATTCAAATATTACAGTTTGTTTAATTAAACAAGGTTTAAAAAATGTTATTTATTATGATTCCCAAACATTAGAGAAAGAATTTGGTTTGAGACCTAATCAAATGATTGATTTTAAAAGTATAACAGGAGATAATTCGGATAATATTAAAGGAGTTCCTTCGATAGGACCTAAAACAGCTTTGAAATTATTGAATCAATTTGATAATTTAGAAAATATTTTTGATAATTTAAATAATTTAAATTTAAAAATAAAATCTAAATTAATTCAATTCAAAAAAGAAGTTTTGTTAAATCGTCATTTAGTTATTATTAATAAATCAGTTCCTTTATCTTTTGATTATACTCAAACTAAAATTCAAAAAAAACCATTTTCTGTATTATATAATTTTTTGCAAAAATATAAATTAAAACAAAATTAAATCTTTTAAAAATATAAAAAAATTTTAATTTAATTTTTATTCAAAATTTTTTTATATTTTTTGTTTAAATGATTTTAAATATAAGTTGTTTTAAATATATATTTTTATTGCTAAAATAAAATACAAAAGGAGAGATATAAAATGAATTGGAAACCACAAATCTTTGAAAACCCTGAAGAAAATAAACCGATACCACCTCCATTATCACCTAAAAAAAAAAATTTAAAATATTATTTATCAATAGTTCAAATAATTGTTAATATTATTTTTTATGTTTTAATGATTTTCTTGTTCTCTGTTGGTATTAGTTCGATATCAAATATTAAAAATGTTGATGTTTTAAACGATTCAGATAAAAAATGGGCTGAAGATAAAATAATTAGAGAAAATAATCTTACAATTGAAAAAGATTTTCAAAGTTCCGAGTCTGTTAAACAAGACATGAATGAATTAATAGACAATATTCAAAATAAAGATATTTCTAAAGATATTTCTAAAGATATTCCTAGAGGATTTTTGTTACATGGTCCTCCCGGTACAGGAAAGACTTATTTAGCTAAGTGTTTAGCCGGTTCTTTGATACAAGATGCATCTTTTTATGTTGTTAATGGTTCTGAATTTGTCGAAAAATATGTAGGTGTAGGAGCTGCTCGTATCAGAAAACTTTTTAAAACAGCTAGAGAAACAGCTTTTAATAAGGGTCAAAGATATTTTTTTATTTTTATTGATGAAATAGATTCTATAGGTAGAAAAAGAAGTTCAGAAGGAAATGCAAATATCGAAATAGAAAATAGTTTGAACGCTTTATTATCAGAAATTGATGGTTTTAATTCTGGCGAGGGTAAAAAAAGCAGACCTCCTTATGGAATTGTTTTTGGTTCTACCAACAGAAAAGACTTGTTAGATGAAGCTTTGATAAGAGAAGGACGTTTAGGAAAACATATTTATTTAGGTCATCCTAATCAGAATGATATTAAAAATCTTCTTGAATATTTTATTAAAAAATATAAATTTGAACTTAGACCAGGAGAAAAAGAGACTTTATCTCAATTTTTATCAAAAACTCATTTTACTGCTTCAGAAATGAATTCTTTGGCAAAAGAAGTAAACAAATTAGGTAATAAATCAGTAAAAATAGATAATTTTTATGATGCTTGGGATGAAGTATTTTTAGGACCTAAAAATAAATTAAAAAGAAGTGGCTCAGATCAAGAAAGAATTATTATACATGAATTAGGGCATGCTGTTGTATCTAAAGCTTTTGATTTTAATGTACATCGTATTAATGTCGAATCGAGAGGTGATAAAGGCGGTTATACATTATCTTTACCTAATGAAGATATAAATTTATTAACTCGTGATGATTTGCAGAAAAGAATTATTATATTATTAGGCGGAAGAGCGGCCGAATCAATTTTTTACAATTCTGTTAGTATAGGTTCTTATGATGATTTAAAAAAAGCTCAAATGATTGCTTCAGACATGATAGAAAAATTTGGAATGTTCGAATCTGAAGGTCGAAAAAATATTTTTTTCGAAATAAAACAAAAATTTAATATTGTACATGAACCAAATAAAAAATCAAAATCATTTAAATTATTAGATAATGAAGAAAAAGAAAAAACAATTTGTGATATTATTAATGAATCTTACGATATAGCTTGTAATATTATCCAATATTATGAAAACGATACAAAAAGCTATAAAAAAAGATGGGAATATTTAAAAAAATTATTAAAGGAATCTAATTCAAATAAAATAAATAATGAACAATTCGAATCTAAAGATGAAGGCGACTTCTTTAAATTTTCAGATGACAAAAATAATCAGAATCAAATAAATAAATAATAAATTAATTCGAATCTAATAGATGATACAGGTGACTTTTTTATTTTTAGTAATTTAAATTATTGATTTTATTTACATTATTATATAATTTAAATATGATAATGATTTTTTTTGATTATTTGTATATAATTTAATAATTTTTTTTATTAAACAAATAATATTAATTAAATCATTTTAGTTAAAAAAATAAAAATAAATTAAAATAGAAATTAGGATATGTGAATTTATGAATTTAATACCAATAGGAGTTTCAGGAAGACATGCACATTTATCTCAAGAAACGCTTGATATTTTATTTGGTTCCAAAAATTATAAATTAACTTTTTGTAAAAATTTAAAACAAAAAGGACAATTTGCTGCCGAAGAAAAAATTGATGTTATGAGTTTATCAGGACAAATTTTAAAAAATGTTCGTATTTTAGGTCCTGTAAGAGAATTAGATCAAGTAGAAATAAGTCAAAGTGACAGTTTAAGAATTAAAATGCAAGTTCCTGTTAGATCTTCAGGAGATATTAAAGGTTCTGCTTCAGCTATTTTAATAGGACCTAAGGGTAAAGTCGAAATTAAAGAAGGCGTAATTATAGCTGATAGACATATTCATTTTTCACCACAAGAAGCTAAGGAATTTAATGTTGTAGATAAACAAGTAGTTAATATTAAAATTGATGGTATTAAATTTGGTATTTTAGGAAATGTTTTATGTCGTGTAGATGAAAGTTTTTCATTAGAATGTCATTTAGATACTGATGACGCAAGCGCTTTTTTGTTAAAAACAGGTGATTTAGGACAATTAATTTCCGAAATTTAAATTATTTAAATATTCTTATTCAATAAATAAAAATTTTTTAAAATTTTTATTATAATATACATAATAAAGAATTAATTTATATATTCGATTTTGTTTAATTTTTAGAAAAGTTTTATATTTGAATGAGATAATAATTAGGATGATTTATCAGAAAGAAGTTTATTAAATATTGACTAATAATAAAAATAATACAACATTTGCAGAATATCAAAGACCTAAAAAATTAAAAAAACCTGAAGTTTTTAATGATGCTATTTATGGTTATATATATATTGATTATGATTTTTTAGAACAATTAATTAATACTTTTCCTATGCAAAGATTGAGGAGAATTAAACAATTGAGTTTTGTCAATATTGTTTTCAGTTGTGGTGAAAATTCTCGTTTTATTCATAGTTTAGGAGTTTATGAATTAGCTAGAAGATTTTTAGACAAAAATAATAGTATTTTAAAAGGCATATTTACTCATAGAGATCAAATGCTTTTATTAACTACAGCTTTATTACATGATGTAGGCCATGGTTCTTATTCTCATGTTTTTGAGGAAATTTTCGAAACTAATCATGAAAAAAAAAGTGCAGAAATAATTGAAAAACATTCTCAGATTGTTTATATTTTAGATAAACTAGATCTTGATTTTAAATATGATGTCGCTTCTATAATTAAAAAAGAAAATAAATTTAAGTTGATTGAACAACTTTTAACAAGTCAATTAGATTTCGATCGTTTAGATTATTTAAAAAGAGATGCTTTTTTTGTGGGGGTAAGCTATGGTTATATTGATTCCGAACGTTTAATTAGGAGTATGGAAATAGATAAAAAAAATAATAATATTGTGTTCAAAAAAAGCAATATTTCTGTTATAGAAAATTATTTAATTAGTCGTTATCATATGCATTCTATAGTATATAATCATTCTAAAGTATTAGGATTTTCAGTTATTTTTAGAAACATTTTTAAAAGACTTCTTTGTTTATTAAAAGGAAATTATAAATTCCAAATAGATAAGGAAAATAATTCTAATAGTATTCTTTCTATTTTAAGAAAATTTCAGAAAAATCCCGATGATATTCAAGCTTATTTGGATATTGATGATTTTTATATAAATACTTTAATCTTTTATTTAAAAGATGAAAAAGATCAAATTTTATCTGATTTATGTTTTGATTTTTTAAATCGTAAGATTTGGAGTTGTTTAGAAAATAATTCTAAAAAAAATAAAGAACAAATTGAAAAAATTAATAATTATTATGGCGATAATAAAGAATATTATACTTATGACAAAGATATTTCCTTTATTATTTATAATAATAAGGATGAGAATATTGGTGAAAGTATTTTGATTTATAAAAAAAATAAATCGCAATTCAAAGTTTTTAGTAAAGAATCACCTATTATTAATAATGTTGTTTTAAATAAGAAATCAGGAAAAAAACAAAATAAATCAAAATTTTTTTATAGAGAATATCAAGAATGAAACAAAAACATATATTTAAAAAAAAATATGGACAAAATTTTTTAAGTGATGTTAATTTATTAAAAAATATTATCCAAAAAGCTGATTTAGAGAATAAAAATGTTGTTGAAATCGGTCCTGGAAAAGGCACTTTAACTCGTTTAATATTACCTAAAGCTAAAAAGGTTTTAGCTTATGAAATTGATTCTGATTTAAAGAATTTTTTAGATTTTGATGAAGAATCTAAAATTAATATTATTTATGATGATGTTTTATCACGTGATTTATTAGAAGATTTTAAAAAATATTTTCAAAAAGAAGAAATAGTTTTGATCGGCAATTTGCCTTATTCTATTTCTACTCCTCTTTTATTTAAGATTTTATTTATACCTCAAATCAAAACTTTTACTATTATGATTCAAAAAGAAGTAGGGTTGAGGATTATATCTAAGGAAAAAGAAAAAAATTATAATGCTTTAAGTGTTTTAGTACAATCTTTAACTCGTATTATTAAAATAAAAGTAATAAAAAAAAATATGTTTTTCCCACAACCTAAAGTTGATGGTATTGTTTTGAGATTTGATAAATTGGATTTGAATAATGAAGAAAAAGAATTTATTGAAAAAGATTTTTATCGATTTGTTAAAGCTGCTTTTCAGCAAAAAAGAAAAAATTTACTTAATAACTTAAGTAAAAATTTTGATATTGATAAAAATGAAATTTTAAATTTTTTCCAGAAATATAATATTTCTAAAAATATTAGAGCTGAAGAAATTAGTATTTCAAGATTTAAAGAAATAACAATGCTTTTTTTAAATTTTTTTAATTTGAAATAAAAATTCAAAAAATTAAAAAATATAAAGTTATATAAAATATTAAAATAAAGATGTTATTTTTTAATAAATATGTTAACATACTTTATAGTATTAAAATTATATTTAAATAAATATAAAATAAGATAAATTATTAATAAGGGATAATATATATTAAAATGCAAGTTACTTACGTAAGAATAAATTTATATACTAATAAAAATAGATTAAAAGCTGTTGCTTCTATTACATTAAATAATTGTTTTGTAGTTCATAATATTAAAGTTATAGAAGGTGAAAAGGGTCTTTTTATCGCAATGCCAAGTACAAAAAATTCCAAAGGAATTTATGTAGATATTGCTCATCCTATCAATAGAGAAACAAGACAAATGATTGAAGAAAAAGTCAACAAAGCTTTCCAAGAAATGGTTGATAAAGAAGAAAGCAAAATGGAAATGGGAACATTTGAAAATAAAGATAGTCAAAGCAATTTTCAAGTTACAAATGTTAAAGTGAATTTATATCCTAACAGTAAAACTAGATTAAGAGGAAAAGCTTCTATTACATTAAATGATTGTTTTGTAGTTCATGGTATTAAAATTATCGAAGGCGAAAGAAGTTTATTTATCGCAATGCCAAGTACAAAAAATTCTAAAGGCGTTTATATAGATATTGCTCATCCAATTACTCAAGAAACAAGACAGATGATTGAAGAAAAATGTAAAAAAGTTTTCCAAGAAGTAACAGAAAATAATTTTCAATCAGAAGGAAATGAACAAATAGAGGATGATTTTCAATCAGTTTCATAAAATTAAAAATAAATTTTTAAAAAAACAAAATTGTTTTTAAAATAGTGATTTTATAAATTCTTTAGAAAGATAATATTATAATTATAATGAATAGTACTTTGAAAGAAAAAGAATTTGAAAGTCATAAAAAATTTATTTATTTATTTTTTATAGGTATTTTATTTTATTTTTTATTTTTTCTTCCTTTAGATTTTGGAATTTCATTTGGAATGGATGAATCAAAATCAAAATTTTTAAAAATATTTTTAACAATTTTGATTTTATTTTTAACTGGATACCCAGTTATTAAAGAAGGTTTGATTAAAACTTATGAACAAACAAAGAAAAATCGAAAATTAACTTTTAATGTTCATATTTTAATGATTTTGGTTTCTTTTTTGTCTTTTTTTATGAAACATTATAATGAATCTATTTTATTGATTATTATTTTTGGAGGAGCTCATTTTTTAGAAGAATATGTCGAAAATAAAAATCAAAAGGATATAAAAAAACTTTTAGATATAAAACCGAAAAAAGCTAGATTATTAAAAAAAAATAATGATTACGAATTGATAGATGTTTCGGATTTAAAAATAGGCGATCGAGTTATGGTTTTGAATGGTGAACAAATACCTTCTGATGGTGTTATTGTATTAGGTCATTCTTCTATAGACGAATCGGCTATTACAGGCGAAAGTATTCCTTTAGAAAAAAAAAAAAGTGATAAAGTTTTCGGTAGCAATTTGAATTTAAGTAATACTTTGATAGTTGAAATTACTCAAACTGAAGATAAAACTATTTTTTCTGAAATAATTCGATTAACTGAAAAAATTCAAAACAATGTTTCTAAAAAAGCTTCTTTCATTAATAAAATAGCTCCTGCATATATTAAATTAATTATATTTGCTATTTTAGGGTTTATTGTTGTATCTGGAATATATAATTGTTATTTTTATAGTGAAATAAAGTTTAAAGAAATTTTATTGAAAAGTATGATTTTTTTAACTGTTGCTGCTCCATGCGCTTTAGCTGTTGCTGATATACCAGCTACTCTTTCGGCTATTTCTAATTTAGCTAAAAAAGGAGTTTTATTAAAAAATGGAAAATCTTTAGGTATTTTATCTGAGGTTCAAACTATTGTTTTTGATAAAACAGGCACTTTAACGCAAGGAAAAATTGAAGTTAAAGAAGTTTTTTTTAATTCAGAAATATTAGAAAACGAAAGAAAACAATATTTAGATATTTTATGGACGATGGAAAAAGATTCAAATCATCCGATAGCTTTTTCAATACAAAAATATTTAAAAGAAAATTTTGATTTAAATTTTTCTTTAAAATTAAAAACTACTAATTTAATTGGAGTCGGTATTGAAGCTTTCGATAAAAAAGATAATCATTATAAAATAGCTAAATATAATATTTTTGAAAAAGTTCCTACCGAAATAGAAGAAAAAACTCAAGAATTTTTGAATCAAGGTCAAACAGTTATATATTTTAGTCATAATGATAAAATTATTATGATTATTACTATAATTGATATAGTTCGTAATGAATCTAAAGAAATGATTGAGTATTTTAATAAAAATAATGTTAATACTATTATGCTTACAGGCGATAATAAGCAAGTAGCAGAAGCTATTTCTTCTGATTTGAATCTGAATTATGTTTTTTCTAATTGTTTACCAGAAGATAAAGTTAAATATATTAACGAAATGAAAGAAAAAAAACATATTGTTGCTATGGTTGGTGATGGAGTTAATGATTCTCCTGCTTTAGCTACTTCTGATATTTCAATAACTTTACAAGAAGGTAGTGATGTTGTTATTGATATTGCGGATATTGTTTTAGTTAAAAATGATTTAAGAAAAATAATATATGCGCATAAGTTGTCTAAAAAATTAAATAAAGTAGTATGGCAAAATATTATATTCGCTTTTTTTATTATAATAGTATTTTTTTTAATTAATATTTTCTTTAAATTACCTTTACCTATAGCAGTTATCGCACATGAAGGAAGTACTTTATTAGTTATTTGTAATTGTTTAAGATTAAGAAATGATATCGAATAAAAAAACCATTAAATATTTAATTATAAATATAGCTTAGTTATTTATTAACTAAGTTTTTTTATAATTAATTTGCTAATTTTAATTATAAAGGCTTTAATTATAAAGGCTTTAATTATAAAGGCAATAAATTTAATATAAAAGAGTATGTAATTTGTATTTTATAGTTGAATAAAGTATAAATTTTAGTTATGCAATATAATAAAATCAAATAATTTATTTGATTTTATTATATTGAATTAAAATAATTAATGTTTCGGTTATGATAATAGAAAAAATAGATAGTAAATTTAATTAAATATGAATAGGTTCAATTTTCAAAATATATAATACTAAAATATATAAAAAGAACATTTTTAAAAGGTTAAGAAAATGACGTTTTGAATTGTTTGTTTATGAGAACATTCTTGGAAATTTGCTTTTAAGTTTTAGATGGGAAGATCAGTTTGTAATAAAATCAAAAAATACAAATCCTCGACATAAACTCATTTGATTTATCCATATTATAATAACCAACTAAATAGAAAAATTAGTTATTTTTTAATAATAAATAAGTTATTATAAAAAGATAAGATTAAAAAAATATGTTTTAAAATAATTATTTAATTTTAATTAAGTTTAATATTAAAAATTATTTAATATTTTTAAAAAAAATAAAAAGAGATGATTTTCACAAATGAGAATATTACCTTATGAACTTTATCCATATAGTTCTGATTTATCCTTATGTGCTCTCAGAAAAGAGTTTGGGATGTATGATTATTGTTTAAATAATAAAAAAAATAATAAATCTATGGAACTTTTTTTAAAAAAAGGTCGAAATTATTTTAATTTATCTATTTATCGATGGATTCAAGAAATGAAAAAAAGAAAACATTATGTCAATAGTTTTCATTTATTTTATGCATTTAATAATAAATATCAAATTATTGAAACAGATTTATTTTTAATTTTAGAATGTTGTATCCAATGGGAAATAAAATCTTTTGCCCCTTATAATACTAATTTGACTTGGTATCAAATTTTTATTAAGATTGCCAAATTAAGAACAGTTAATATTAAACAATTAGATTTAGCGCTTTATAATCAACTTTTTCAATGGTATAAAGTTAATTTTATGCGTTTAAACAAACAAGGTTCTTTAAAACCTTATCAACTGGATATGGTTAAAGTTATAAAATATTTTAGTAAATTATTAAATTTTTAATTTTAATTTATAGAGTTTAACTAATATAAGTTAAACTCTATTTTTTTAGAAAATAAATTTTTTTTGATAAAAATTTTATTTTTAAAATAACTATTTAAAACTTCAAATTAATTTGATTATTTAATACTTTTTTAAACTAAGAAAATATTTTATGAATTAAAAAAGTATTTAAATTTTGAAAAAATATCAAAAAAGTATTTTTTTATTGTTATTATTAATTATAAAATGATAAAAAGGATAAAAGACAATTTCATTATTTTAATATAAAAATTTTTTATCATAATATTTTTTAAGAATTCATAAATTATTCAATTTTTTTTGTTTTTTTTTATTGTAAAATTAATATGTAGAAGTAATTTTATAGAAATTATTCTCACAATTTTGAAAATATATTTAAAACAATATTTAATTAGATAGGAAAACAAAATGATAGAAAAACAAATGAATAGAAAAATTAATATTCAAAGTTTTATATCTTTAATTTTTGTTTTTATGTTTTTATTTTTAAATGTTTTTTATTTAACACAAATAAAAGCTATTACAGATTTGAGTGGTGTTTTATTAAAAAAAGATTTAGGTGAAATTACATCTAAAGATTTAAAAGTTACCAAAGAAGAAATTATAAATCAAATTAAAGAAAAAAATCCAGATTTAAAAGATAAAAATTTACAAATAGTAGGCGAACCAACTGAAACTAGAGTTACAGTTAAATCTGATGATTATACAGGACAAGTAAACGTTAATTTTACTGTTAAAGAAAAAGAAGTTCTAAAAGTTGAATTATCGACTGTTTTAAAAACTAAAGAATTAGGCGAAATTAAATCTAAAGATTTAAAAGTTACTAAAGAAGAAATTATAAGACAAATTAAAGAAAAAAATCCAGATTTAAAAAATAAAAATTTACAAATAGTAGGCGAACCAACTGAAACTAGAGTTACAGTTAAATCTGATGATTATACAGGACAAGTAAACGTTAATTTTACTGTTAAAGAAAAAGAAGTTCTAAAAGTTGAATTATCGACTGTTTTAAAAACTAAAGATTTAGGTGAAATTACATCTAAAGATTTAAAAGTTACCAAAGAAGAAATTATAAATCAAATTAAAGAAAAAAATCCAGATTTAAAAGATAAAAATTTACAAATAGTAGGCGAACCAACTGAAACTAGAGTTACAGTTAAATCTGATGATTATACAGGACAAGTAAACGTTAATTTTACTGTTAAAGAAAAAGAAGTTCTAAAAGTTGAATTATCGACTGTTTTAAAAACTAAAGAATTAGGCGAAATTAAATCTAAAGATTTAAAAGTTACTAAAGAAGAAATTATAAGACAAATTCAAGAAAAAAATAGCGATTTAAAAAATAAAAATTTACAAATAGTAGGCGAACCAACTGAAACTAGAGCTACAGTTAAATCTGATGATTTTCAAGGCGAAGTAGAAGTTGAGTTTACTGTTAAGAAAAAAAGTTTTTTTAGTTTATTTACAATAGCTATTATTTTAAGTATAGGTGTAGCATCTTTAGCTTTATTAGGTTATTATTTTTATGAAAAAAACAATAAAAAAATAGATTAAAATTTATTTTGAGTATATTTTAGATCGAATAATTAATTTTTTAATTATTCGATTTTTTTTATATAAATAATTGTGAGTTTTTTATTGATTTATTTTGAAATCAAAATATAATATTAATTGTGTTTTCAAGAATTAAATAAAATTATCGAAATTTAATTTTTTATATTTAAATTAAAGTTGTTAGTTATAAGAATTTACAAGATTATTAATAATTTTTTGTATATATAAAGTTCGAAAATAATTTATTTTGATTATAATAAAAAAAATTAATTAAAAATATTTTTTTTACAATAAAATAAAATATTTTTTGTATAATAATAAAGTTAAATTAATTTTATAAAAAAATAAATTTTATAATTTATTCTTGATAAATATTTAATTTTTATGAAATTTATAAATTAAAAATATATAAGAAAGTTGTGTATTTGTAATTATAAATTTTTGATTTTTTTTAAAGAAAATAAAACATTTTTAATTATAATTTAGTATAATTATAAATGTTATGAAAAATTTATTTTAATTTATTTATTTGTTATAAATTATGTTAAAATTATTTGTAGTTTTTTGGATAAAAAAATTATTTTTTAAATTTATTTTATGTATCCGGAGGGGTAGCGAAGTGGCTAAACGCATCAGTCTGTAAAACTGCTCCGTAAGGTACGATGGTTCGAATCCATCCCCCTTCACCATTTAATATTTTTTTATCTTATTTATTTAAAAATTTGTGTTTTTGAAAACTGAAGATGATATTTTAATATTAATTTTTAATTAATAAAAACAAAATTTTTGTTATTAAAATATCAAAAATTTTATAAACCAAGAGTTTGATCCTGGCTCAGGATGAACGCTGGCGGCGCGCCTAATACATGCAAGTCGAACGGAGACCCTTCAAAAGGTCTTAGTGGCGAACGGGTGAGTAACACGTAAGTAACCTACCTTTAAGACGAGGATAACAATCGGAAACGGTTGCTAAGACTGGATAGGAAACAGAAAGGCATCTTTTTGTTTTTAAAAGACCTTCTTCGGAGGGTATGCTTAAAGAGGGGCTTGCGCCACATTAGTTAGTTGGTGAGGTAAAGGCTTACCAAGATTATGATGTGTAGCTGGACTGAGAGGTTGAACAGCCACATTGGGACTGAGACACGGCCCAAACTCCTACGGGAGGCAGCAGTAGGGAATTTTCGGCAATGGAGGAAACTCTGACCGAGCGACGCCGCGTGAACGATGAAGTATTTCGGTATGTAAAGTTCTTTTATTGAAGAAGAAAAAATAGTGGAAAAACTATCTTGACGTTATTCAATGAATAAGCCCCGGCTAACTATGTGCCAGCAGCCGCGGTAAGACATAGGGGGCGAGCGTTATCCGGAATTATTGGGCGTAAAGGGTGCGTAGGCGGTTAGATAAGTCTATAATTTAATTTCAGTGCTTAACGCTGTCTTGTTATAGAAACTGTCTTGACTAGAGTGAGATAGAGGCAAGCGGAATTCCATGTGTAGCGGTAAAATGTGTAAATATATGGAGGAACACCAGAAGCGTAGGCGGCTTGCTGGGTCTTTACTGACGCTGAGGCACGAAAGCGTGGGGAGCAAACAGGATTAGATACCCTGGTAGTCCACGCTGTAAACGATGAGTACTAAGTGTCGGGGTAACTCGGTACTGAAGTTAACACATTAAGTACTCCGCCTGAGTAGTACGTACGCAAGTATGAAACTTAAAGGAATTGACGGGACTCCGCACAAGCGGTGGATCATGTTGTTTAATTCGAAGATACACGAAAAACCTTACCAGGTCTTGACATACTCTGCAAAGCTATAGAAATATAGTGGAGGTTATCAGGGATACAGGTGGTGCATGGTTGTCGTCAGTTCGTGTCGTGAGATGTTAGGTTAAGTCCTAAAACGAACGCAACCCCTGTCGCTAGTTGCCAGCACGTAATGGTGGGGACTTTAGCGAGACTGCCAATTAAACATTGGAGGAAGGTGGGGATAACGTCAAATCATCATGCCCCTTATGATCTGGGCTACAAACGTGATACAATGGCTATTACAAAGAGTAGCTGAAACGCGAGTTTTTAGCCAATCTCAAAAAGGTAGTCTCAGTACGGATTGAAGTCTGCAACTCGACTTCATGAAGCTGGAATCGCTAGTAATCGCGAATCAGCATGTCGCGGTGAATACGTTCTCGGGGTTTGTACACACCGCCCGTCAAACCACGAAAGTTAGCAATACCCGAAAGCAGTGGCTTAACTTCGAAAGAAGAGGGAGCTGTCTAAGGTAGGGTTGATGATTGGGGTTAAGTCGTAACAAGGTATCCTTACCGGAAGGTGAGGATGGATCACCTCCTTTCTAAGGACATACATATAAAAATCATCATCTTCAGTTTTGAAAGACTTAGGTTAAAATATAAGTTTTTCTTTTTATAAAAAAAGTGTTTCTCTTATATAAAAGACCAAAGGGCCTATAGCTCAGTTGGTTAGAGCACACGCCTGATAAGCGTGAGGTCGGTGGTTCAAGTCCACTTAGGCCCACCAATTTTATATCAGGAAAATATTTACTTCGAAGAAAGTTCTTTGAAAAGTAGATAAACATGATTTGCTTAATTCAATTAATTTTGAAGAAAGTAAGGGCGTACAGTGAATGCCTTGGCACTAAGAGCCGATGAAGGACGCAATTAACGGCGATACACCATGGGGAGTTGTAAATAAATGAAGATCCATGGATTTCCGAATGGGGCAACCTACTACAGTAAAATTGTAGTTTTTTGATTGTAAAATCAAAAAGGGAACGCAGTGAACTGAAATATCTAAGTAACTGCAGGAAAAGAAAGTAATAACGATTCCGCTAGTAGTGACGAACGAACGCGGAATAGCCTTGGATACTATTAACTAGTTACAAAATAAAAAGCAACTTGAAGTTTCTGGAAAGAAACACCAAAGAAGGTGACAGTCCTGTAAGGGAAAACTTTTTATCTAGAGTATCCTACAAAGTACGGCGAGACACGAGAAATCTTGTTGGAAGACAGGAGGACCATCTCCTAAGGCTAAATACTTCTTAGTGACCGATAGTGAACTAGTACCGTGAGGGAAAGGTGAAAAGAACCCCGAGAGGGGAGTGAAATAGATCCTGAAACTGTATGCCTACAATTAGTCAGAGCTCGTTAATGAGTGATGGCTTGCCTTTTGCAGAATGAACCGGCGAGTTATGATATAGAGCAAGGTTAAGTTTTAAGGAACGGAGCCGTAGCGAAAGCGAGTTTTAAAAGGGCGTTTAGTTGTATGTCATAGACCCGAAACTGAAGTGAGCTAGCCATGAGCAGGTTGAAGTTTAGTTAATCCTAAATGGAGGACCGAACCAGGACACGTTGAAAAGTGTTTGGATGACTTGTGGCTAGGGGTGAAATTCCAATCGAACTCAGAGATAGCTGGTTCTCCCCGAAATAGCTTTAGGGCTAGCGTTGATTAATAGTTTTTATGAAGGTAGAGCACTAAATAAGTGATGGCTTCACCTCGAAGTACTGATCTTAATTAAACTCCGAATGTCATAAAAAACAATCAGCAGTCAGACTGTGGGTGATAAGGTCCATAGTCAAAAGGGAAAGAGCCCAGACCGTCAGCTAAGGTCCCTAAATTAATGTTAAGTGGAAAAGGAAGTGAAGACGTTAAAACAGCTAGGAAGTTGGCTTAGAAGCAGCCATCTTTTAAAGAGTGCGTAATAGCTCACTAGTCTAATGACTTCGCACCGAAAATTTATCGGGGCTCAAACATTATACCGAAGCTACGGATATTAACGAATGTTAAATATGGTAGGGGAAGCGTTCTGATATCAGTGAAGCCATAGCGGAAGCAGTGGTGGAGAGATCAGAAGTGAGAATGCCGGTGTAAGTAACGAAAAGATAGGTGAGAATCCTATCCGTCGAAAACCCAAGGTTTCCAGGGGAAGGTTCGTCCGCCCTGGGTTAGTCAGGTCCTAAGGTGAGGTAGAAATACGTAGTCGATGGCAAGCAGGCGAATATTCCTGCACTAAAAAAACAACTGATGGAGGGACAAAGAAGGCTAGGCATGCCCTTTATATGGATTAGGGTTGAAGGATCGAGTTTGAGAAAACAGGTAAATCCGTTTTCTTATTCCAAAAAATGAGATTCGAAGGTAAGATGACCGATGTCATACTTTCAAGAAAAGCTTCTAGGGTTAATTGTTTTTTTACCTGTACCGCAAACCGACACAGGTGGGTAGGTAGAGTATACTAAGACGCGCGAGAAAACTCTTGTTAAGGAACTCGGCAAAATTGCTCCGTAACTTAGGGATAAGGAGAACTTTTGTGTAAAAAGCAAAAGTCACAGAAAAGAAGCCCAAGCGACTGTTTATCAAAAACATAGGTCTCTGCTAAACCGTGAGGTGATGTATAGGGGCTGATGCCTGCCCGGTGCTGGAAGATCAAGAGGAGATGTCAGGGTTAAACCGAAGCATTGAATTGAAGTCCCAGTGAACGGCGGCCGTAACTATAACGGTCCTAAGGTAGCGAAATTCCTTGTCGGGTAAATTCCGACCCGCACGAAAGGCATAACGATTTGGGCGCTGTCTCAACAAGAGTCTCGGTGAAATCAAATTATCGGTGAAAATGCCGATTACCCGCGACAGGACGAAAAGACCCCATGGAGCTTTACTGTAGCTTAATATTGAGTTTGAGAAATTGATGTACAGAATAGGTGGGAGACGGAGAACTTTAGACGCTAGTTTAAAGGGAGTCACCTTTGGGATACCACCCTTCAATTTTTTATGTTCTAACCTACGTAAGTGTATTACGAGGGACAGTGTTTGGTGGGCAGTTTGACTGGGGCGGTCGCCTCCTAAAGAGTAACGGAGGCGTTCA
This sequence comes from Candidatus Phytoplasma vitis, assembly GCA_023934045.1. Taxonomy (GTDB): domain Bacteria; phylum Bacillota_I; class Bacilli_A; order Acholeplasmatales; family Acholeplasmataceae; genus Phytoplasma; species Phytoplasma vitis. The sequence goes on from CP097583.1 coordinate 111,933, forward strand.
TAAGGTTCCTTCAAAATGGTCGGAAATCATTTAGAGAGCGTAAAGGCATAAGGGAGCTTGACTGCGAGACCTACAAGTCGAGCAGAGACGAAAGTCGGACTTAGTGATCTTACGATACCGCATGGAAGGGTCGTAACTCAACGGATAAAAGCTACCCTGGGGATAACAGGCTTATCGCTTCCGAGCGTTCACAGCGACGAAGCGGTTTGGCACCTCGATGTCGGCTCATCGCATCCTGGAGCTGGAGAAGGTTCCAAGGGTTGGGCTGTTCGCCCATTAAAGCGGAACGCGAGCTGGGTTCAGAACGTCGTGAGACAGTTCGGTCTCTATCCGTCGTGGGCGTTGGAAATTTGAAAAGAGCTGTCCCTAGTATGAGAAGACCGGGATGGATATACCGCTGGTGTTTCAGTTGGTTCGCCAGAGCCATAGCTGAGTAGCTATGTATAGAAAGGATAAACACTGAAAGCATCTAAGTGTGAAGCCTCCTTTAAGATGAGATTTCCCTATGAGATCCCTGAAAGACTATCAGGTAGATAGGCTAGAGGTGTAAGAAGAGTGATCTTTTCAGCTGACTAGTACTAATAGATCCATTGACTTTGATTTTAAGAAGAATTAAAAAGGTTGTGTTTATCTAGTTTTGAAAGAACCTTGGTAATTAATAAAAGGGGAAACACCTGTTCCCATTCCGAATACAGCAGTTAAGTCCTTTTAACCTGAAGATAGTTTTTGATTTCAAAAGCAAAAATAGGATTTGCCAAGGTTTACTTTAAGAGGATTAGCTCAGTTGGGAGAGCGTCTGCCTTACAAGCAGAAAGTCGGGGGTTCAAGTCCCTCATCCTCTACCATTTTATTTATAAAAGGCCAAAATAGCTCAATAGGTAGAGCAACTGACTTGTAATCAGTAGGTTACGGGTTCGATTCCTGTTTTTGGCACCATTAGTGTCCCGTTAGCTCAGTTGGTAGAGCACTTGACTTTTAATCAAGGTGTCAAAGGTTCGAGTCCTTTACGGGATACCATTTTGTTATTATTTTAATAATAAAAAAAATATGTTTAAAAGCCTGGATGGTGGAATTGGTAGACACGTGGGACTTAAAATCCCATGGTTAAAAGCCGTGCCGGTTCAATTCCGGCTCTAGGTACCATTTATACAGGGGTTTTAGCTCAGTTGGTAGAGCACCTGTCTTGCACACAGGATGTCAGCGGTTCGAATCCGCTAAACTCCACCATGTAAAATAGTAATAAAATGTTATAATGTAATAGAAAATAATAAATATAAAAAAATAAATTTATTTAATAAATTTAGGCGGTGTAGCTCAGCCGGTTAGAGCGTTCGGTTCATACCCGTGAGGTCGAGGGTTCGAATCCCTCTGTCGCCACCAAATGGACCTGTAGCTCAGCTGGTCTAGAGCTACCGGCTCATAACCGGTTGGTCGTAGGTTCGAATCCTACCAGGTCCACCATTATTTTAGAAAAAGTTTGGAGAAATACCCAAGCGGTTTAAGGGGCCAGTCTTGAAAACTGGAAGATCTGAAAGGATGCGGGGGTTCGAATCCCTCTTTCTCCGCCAAAGTTTGTTGAAATTATTTTTATGTTTTTTGTATTAAGTTTATTATGATCGCGGGATAGAGCAGTTTGGTAGCTCGTCGGGCTCATAATCCGAAGGTCGAAGGTTCAAATCCTTCTCCCGCAACCAATTAAAATTAAAAAAAGGTTTGATGGTGTAGTGGTTAACATGCTTGCCTGTCACGCAGGAGATCGCGGGTTCGAATCCCGTTCAGACCGCCATTTAGAGGGCTCTGTAGCTCAGTCGGTAGAGCAGTGGCTTGAAGAGCCTCGTGTCGGCAGTTCGATTCTGCCCGGAGCCGCCATTTAGATATAAATTTTTAATTACATAAAGTTAATTTTTTTTAAAAAAATTTTTAGTATTTTATTATTTTAATTTTTTAATTTATTTATTATTATTTTATTTTTAAAAAAATAATATTTATTTAGAAAGAAATAATTAATTGAAAAAAAATAAATTTTTTTTAAAAAAAATTAATTTTATTTGTTTATTTACATTTTTGTTTTTATTAATAGTTAGTTTAACTAATCTTAAAGCTATTAATAATGATGATGATGAATTGAAAAAATATTATAATGAATCCGAAGAATTTACAAAAATCAGTGATGCCGAAGAAATTAAAGAAAAAAAATACAATTCATCTACTCAACCAAAAATTAAAGTGGATAGTTTATTTTTTAAAGTAATAGAAAAAAACAAAAAAATATCTTTTGATTCTTTAAAACAATCAAATATATCTTTTGATGTTGAAAATGAAAAAATAGAAATTAATGATTTATTAAAAAATAAATATAAAAAAGATTCAAAGAAAAAACATGTTTTTTTAGGATGGAAATATGATCTAGGCTCTTTTTTGTCTAAAAAAATAAGATTATTTTATGGCATTGATAATGTTCGTACTATTCCATGTTCTTCATTTCAAGAATGTTTAAATTTTAAACAGTTTATTTTTGGTTTATTGTATCATAATATTCCTAAAATAGATTTTTTATTTAATTTTTTAGATCTTTCAGGTTTTAAAGAAGAATTTATCGATAATAAATATGATAAAATAGGTTTAGAAACTGTTTGTTTTTATTCTTTATTAACGAAAGATCCTTCTTTAGGTTATTTTTATTTTAAAGATGAAGATATAAAAGATATCCATTCTGTTGATATTTCTTTTTGTAATTGTAAAATTTCTGGTTATTCTTTGATAGATTTGATTTTTGAAATAATCAATCTAAAAAACGAAGATTTGATTATGTTTAAACAACATTTTAATTCTTATCTTGAACATTTAAGTAAAATGGATGAAGAAAAAATATCAAAACAAGAGATTGATTTTTTGCATGAAGAATTTTTAGAAAATATCATTGATATTGATGACATGGATATTTTAGATAAAAAATTTCTTTTACATTTGATAAAAAAAGTAATCTCTATTTTTGTTCCTAAAATTTTTTCTCTTCATTGTTCTATAGATCATAAAAACATAAAACCTTTGAAAGAAATGAATTTTGAATTATCTTTGGAAAAAGAACATCAAACGATGGGTTTTTTGTTAAAGATAGAAAAAACCGAAAATAATATATTTTATCTCTTTTTTTATGAAATTTTTAAAGACGAAAAATCAAACGAAGAAAATTTAAGATTGATAGATAAAATTTTAATTTTAGATTCAAACACTGAAGAACATTTATTTTTTAATCATTTAACTATTAATATTAAACAAAATAAAAAAATATTTTTTAAAAAAATTAATTTGCTCGGAGTCGATTCTATTCATTTATTTTCTTAAAAATATATAATTTGTTATTTGGTATAAAATATATATAATACATTTAGAATTATTTTTATTTTAAAAAATAAAAAAATAAAGGCAGAATTTAATATATGAAATTTTTACAAAATGTTAGTCCTAATAGAGTTATTGAAAATGATTTTCTTGTTTTTATTGAAATTTCTAAAGGTAGCAAAAAAAAATATGAGATAGATAAAGAAACAGGTTTTTTAAAATTAGATCGTATTTTAAATACTTCTTTTGTTTATCCTGCTAATTATGGTTTCATTCCTTTAACTCATTGTGAAGATAATGATCCGTTAGATGTTTTTGTTTTATCACAAGAAATATTAGAACCTATGGTTATTGTTCAATGCAGACCTATCGGAGTTATTAAAATGATTGATAATGGTGAGTTAGATGAGAAAATAATCTCTGTTCCTATACATGATCATTCTATGGAAGAATATCAAAATATCGAAGATGTTCCAGTTTCTCTTTTGGAAGAAATAAAACATTTTTTATCTCATTATAAAGATTTAGAAAAAAAAACAGTTGTTATAGAAGATATATATGATAAATTTAAAGCATTTACTGTTATCAAAAATGCTTTAAATAAATATATAAAATTAAAAAAATAATTTAAATTTTTTTGTTAATTTGTTTACAAATATTAAAAAAATCCCAAATCATTTATTTAATTTTTAATAAATGATTTGGGAAAATAAAAAACAAAGTGATTGAAAATAATGATAAAAATAATTTTGAATAATAAAAAAGCTTTTTATGATTATTTTTTAGACAAAAAATATATTGCCGGAATTCAATTGTTAGGTAATGAAGTAAAATCTATAAGATTAAAGAAAGTTAATTTACAAAACTCTTATATAAAAATTGAAAATAACGAAATTTTTGTTTTCAATATGTTTGTTGAAAAATATAAATTTTGTAATAAATTTGATTACGACGATAAAAGAAAAAAAAAACTTTTGTTGAACAAAAGAGAAATTTTACAAATCAAAAAAACAATACAAGCTAAAGGATTAAGTGTTATTCCTACTAAAATTATTTCTGATAGAAATTTATTAAAATTAGAAATTTATTTAGCTCGTGGAAAGAAAAAATATGATAAGAGATTAATCTTGAAAAAAAAAGATGATGATTTAAAAATTAAAAAAACTTTATCTTATATATATTAATGTTTAATTTTTTTTTATATTTATTTTATTAAATGTTATATTTTATTTCTTAGTAAGAAAAGATTATTTTTTTATATTTGTTATCCATTCATTTATTTTTTGAGTTATTGTTTTTATATACCAAACCCAATTTTTAAAAATTTTATATTTGGTGGTATCTTTTTCGGTTATTGTGGTTATAATTTTTAATTCAAACGGTTTCGATAACGGAAATATTTCTGATAATGCGAATTCGTATAAAATAGCCCCAAAAAAAGCTCCTAAAATAACTCCTATTAAAAAAATTAATAATTTATTTATAAACATATTTTTTTATTATAAAAACCTCTTAGTTATTTTTATTTTATTTATTTAAAAAAAATTATTGATATAAAGATATCTAAAAAAATTTTTTATCAATAATTTATTATATTTCTAAATCATAATAATTTTAACATATTTATTGTTTTTAAAAAATATTTTAATTCGATTTAAATAAAAAAATAATATTTTAGGATTAATTAAAAATTCAATAATTAATATAATCAATTATTTTTTATATTATATTTATTGAAATAAATATGAATAAGTTTATAAAATATACTTTTATATAAAAAAATATTATAATAATTATGTATTTTATTTTATTAATGATGACATTTATTTGCTGTGGTGATTAATATTCTATATTAAATAAAAAAAGGAGTTGTGAAATGCCATATATTGATAAAATTTTAGCTCGTGAAATTTTAGATTCAAGAGGGAATCCTACATTAGAAGTTGAAGTTCATACTTTATCAGGTTTTTTTGGAAGAGCTATTGTCCCTTCTGGAGCTTCTACTGGAGAATATGAAGCAGTAGAATTAAGAGATAATGATCCTAAAAGATTTTTAGGCAAAGGTGTTTTGAAAGCAGTTGGCAATGTTTTAAAGATTATTGAACCAAAATTAAAAAATGTTTCTGTTTTGGAACAAAATTTGATTGATAAAATGTTAATTGAACTCGATGGAACACCTAATAAATCTAAATTAGGAGCTAATTCTATTTTAGGAGTTTCTTTAGCTTGTGCTAAAGCAGGAGCTAATTATTTAAATTTAGAATTGTATGAATACTTAGGTGGTGTTCAACCTAAACAATTACCTGTTCCTATGATGAACGTTATTAATGGTGGTGCACATGCATCTAATAATGTGGATTTTCAAGAATTTATGATTTTACCGACTAATTTCTCATCTTTTAAAGAGGCTTTACGTTGTGGTGCCGAAATTTTTCATCATTTACAAAAAATTTTGAAACAAAAAAATTTACCGACTACTGTAGGCGATGAAGGTGGATATGCTCCTGATTTAAATTCTAACGAAGAGGCTTTTCAACTTATTATTGAAGCTATTAAACAAGCTGGTTATAAACCGGGAGAAGATGTTTTTTTAGGAATGGATGTTGCCGCTTCAGAATTTTATGATAAAGAACAAAAAAAATATGTTTTAGCTTCTGAGAATAACAAAACTTTCAGTAGTGAAGAATTAATTTCTTATTATGAAAAAATGGTAAATAAGTATCCTATAATTTCTATCGAAGACGGATTAGATGAAAACGATTGGGACGGATGGAAAATTTTAACAAAAAGATTAGGCGACAAAGTTCAATTGTTAGGAGATGATTTATTTGTTACTAATGTTGAAAGATTATCTAAAGGTATCGAAAATAAAGTAGGAAATTCTATTTTAATTAAATTAAATCAAATAGGAACTTTAACAGAAACTTTAGAAGCGATTGAGATGGCTAAAAAAGCTTCTTATACAGCTGTCATTTCGCATCGTAGTGGAGAAACCGAAGATACTACTATATCTGATTTAGCTGTTGCTACTAACGTAGGACAGATTAAAACAGGTTCTATTTCTAGAACTGATCGAATTGCTAAATATAATCAATTATTAAGAATCGAAGAAAAATTAAAAAATAGTCCTTATTTAGGATTAAAAAGTTTTTATAATTTAAAAAAATAATACTAAAAAAGTAAATAAAAATTAATAGGAGATTTTTTTGAATAAATTTGTAAGTTTAATTATTTTAGATGGTTTAGGGTTATCTTCTAAAAAAGAAAATAATGCTTTTCATTTAGCTAAAACTCCTTATTTAGATCATCTTTTGGCTAATTTCCCTAATACTACTTTACAAGCTTCTGGACAAGAAGTAGGATTACCCGAAGGTCAAATGGGCAATAGCGAAGTAGGTCATTTAAATTTAGGAGCTGGAAGAGTTATTGATCAATATTTGAATAAAATAAATAAATCTATTAGCACAAAATCTTTTTTTGTTAATGAAGCGTTTTTAAAAGCGATAAAGCATGCTAAAAAAAACAATAGCAAAATACATTTATTAGGATTAGTTTCTGATGGTGGAGTTCATTCACATTTAAGTCATTTTGAATCTTTATTAGATTTGATGAGAGAGCATAAAATAGAAGATAGAACCTATTTACATGCTTTTACCGATGGTAGAGACACTGATCCTTATTCAGGTTTAAAATATATTGAAAAAATTTTAAATTATGGTTTTAATTTAGCTTCTGTAAGCGGTAGATATTTTGCTTTAGATCGTGATAATAATTGGGAACGTATTAATTTAGTTTATAATATGTTAGTCTCTGGCAAAGCTTCATTAATAAATTCTCCTTTAGAAACAATTAAAAATTTTTATAAAAAAGAAATTACTGATGAGTTTATCCGTCCTTTTATTGTTGATAAAAATGGTTTAATTGATGATAATGATAGTATTATTTTTGTAAATTTCCGTTCTGATCGTATTATGCGTTTAGCAGTTGCTTTATCAAATCCTTTAATGACTTTACATTTTAAGTCCGAAGGGAAAAGATGTTTCGAAGGAGACAAAACACTTCAAAATCTTTGTGTAGTTTCTATGACTCCTTATTCTCAATATGTCTCAGGAACAATTGCTTTTAAATCAGAAAGTTTAAAAAATATTTATGGAGAAGTAATTTCTAATAATAAACTTCGCCAATTAAGAATTGCCGAAACTGAAAAATATCCTCATGTTACTTTCTTTTTTGATGGTGGTAAAGAACAAAAGTTTGAAAATGTTGATAATATTTTAGTTCCTTCTCCTAAAGTTGCAACTTATGATTTGAAACCAGAGATGAGTGCTTTCGAAATTGCTAAACAAGCTAAAAAAGCTATTTTATCTCGAAAATACCAAACTATGATTTTAAATTTTGCTAATCCAGACATGGTGGGTCATACTGGTTCACTCGAATCAACCATTAAAGCAGTAGAAGCTGTTGATACATGTTTAGAAAAGGTAGTTAAAGCTATTTTAGAAATTGGTGGAATTGCTTGTATTGTTGCCGATCATGGAAATGCAGAACAAATGAAAGACGAAAGAAATAAACCTCATACTGCTCATACAACTAATTTAGTTCCTTTTATTTTAGTTAATAGTAAATTTAATTTGAGGTCAGGCTCTTTGTGTGATGTATCTCCTACTTTATTAGAATTACTCGGAATCTCTCAACCAATAGAAATGACGGGTAAAAGTTTAATTTTACATTAAAGTGATTTTAAATTATTCCAAAATAAAATTTTTTATTTATTATTTTTAAAATATATGTAAATTAAATTATATTTTTAAGAATAATATATTAATATATTAAAATGTTGCCTTAATATATTTTATTTTAAAAAAATATATAAAAAAATACAGAAAAAATTATTATTAAAATATTAGTAATAACAAAAATTAAAAAAATTTAATAAAAAAAGGAATTATTATAAGGAATTATTATAAATGACACATAAAGAAGAAATAAATAAAATAGCAGTTTTAACTTCTGGTGGAGATTCTCCAGGAATGAATAGTGCTATTAGAGCTATTGTTTTAGCAGGAGCTAAAAAAAATTGCACTATTTATGGTATTAAAGATGGTTATTTAGGTTTATATAATCATGAGATTGACATTTTAACCCCTGATAATTTACCACGTATTATTAATATTTCAGGAACTTTTTTAGGTACTTCTCGTTTTATTTCATTTAAAGATGATTTAAGTGTACGTCAAAAATGTGTGCAAAATTTAAAAAAAATAGGTATTGATAAATTAATTATTATTGGCGGAGATGGTTCTTATAATGGGGCTATGAAATTAGAAGAATTAGGGATAAAATGTATAGGTATTCCGGCCACTATCGATAATGATATTAATGATACAGATTTTACAATTGGTTTTAGTACAGCTGTTAATAATGTTATGGATGCTATTGAAAAATTACGAGATACTTCTTTATCACATAATAGATGTACTATTATTGAGGTTATGGGAAGAAATAAAGGTGATTTAGCTTTATATGGTGGGATTGCTGCTGGTGTAGATTTAATCGTCACAAAAGAAAATTTGATACCTAAACAAACGATTTTAGATAAAATCAAAAGTTTAAAAGAACAAAAAAGAAGACACGCTATTATTGTTATTACTGAAAATATTTTAAATGTTTTTGATTTAGCTAAAGAAATTGAAAGTTATAGTGGTTTTGAGACTAGAGCTCAAGTTTTAGGTCATATACAAAGAGGTGGAACTCCTACTGTAGAAGATTGTGTTTTAGCTACAAGAATGGGTGTTTCCGCTGTTGAATTGTTGAATAAAAATATTCATAATTGTGCAATAGGTATAAAAAAACAAGAAATAATTCGTACTAGTTTTGAAAATGTTTTGAATAATAAAAGTGCACTTGATAAACTTTTTAATATTATCGAATGTTTATAATTTAGTTTATAATGCTTTTAATTTTAATAATAAAGAAAATAAAAAAATTAAATTATTTTATATTTCAAGAGATTTATAAAAAAATAATTTATAAATTATTAAAAAAATTATATTTTAAGGAAAATATATAATGCAAAAAACACTTAATAAATTAGATATTTCGAATATTACAAATAAGAAAATTTTATTAAGAGCAGATTTAAATGTTCCTTTAGAAAAAGGAGTTATTAATGACGATAGTAGAATTAAAGCCGTTTTGCCTACTATAGAATATCTTAAAAAACATAAAGGTAAAATAGTTATTCTTTCTCATTTAGGAAGAGTTAAAACAAAAGAAGATTTACAAAAATTAAGTTTAAGAGTAGTAGCTGACAGATTATCTTTTTATTTAAATCAAAAAGTGGTTTTTGTTCCTGAAACAAAAGGAGAGTTATTAGAAAGAGAAATTAATAATTTAGAATGCGGTTCTGTTTTATTAATGGAAAATACTCGTTTTGAAGATCTGGATAGTAAAAAAGAAAGCAAAAATAATGCTCAATTAGGAAAATATTGGGCTTCATTAGGTGATGTTTTTGTTAATGATGCTTTCGGCACTTGTCATCGTTCTCATGCTTCTAATGTTGGTATTTCTACTTATATTTCAGAGAAATGTTTTGGTTTTTTAGTCGAAAAAGAAATTAATTTTTTACATAAAATTGTTAATACATCTCAAAGACCTTTAGTTGCTGTTTTAGGTGGTTCTAAAGTTTCTGATAAAATCAAAATTATTGAAAATCTTTTGAAAAAAGTAGATTTTCTTTTGATTGGTGGTGGAATGTCTTTCACTTTTTTGAAATCTCAAAATTTGGAAATCGGAAAAAGTTTATTAGAAGAAAATGAAATTCCTTTAGTTAAAAGATTATTAGCTTCAAAAGAAGGTAAAAAAATTATTTTACCGCAAGATTTTGTTTGTGGCGATAAATTCGCTCCAGATGCTAAAACTATTATTTCTGATTTTAATAAAATCCCTTTTAATATGATGGGGTTAGATATCGGACCTAAAACTATTTCTTTGTTCCAACATTATATTATGTCTGCGAAAACAGTTGTATGGAATGGTCCCGTAGGAGTTTTTGAATTTGAAAAATTTTCTCAAGGAACAAGATCGATAGCTCAGATGATTAGCAAAATTAAAGATAAAGCTATTACAATTATTGGCGGTGGAGATAGCGCAGCCGCAATATCCAAATTTAAATTAGATAATAATTTTAGCCATATTTCTACTGGTGGAGGAGCTTTTTTGGAATATTTAGAAGAAAAAGAAATGCCAGGTTTAAAATGTATCGAGAAATTTTGTTAATAATAAGAAGGTAAAAAAAAATTATGAAAAAAAAAATAGCGATTAATGGGTTAGGACGTATCGGTAAATTATCTTTCCGTTCTTTATTCGGAAATCATAATATTGATATTGTAGCAATTAATGATTTGTCAACACCAGAAACTTTAGCTTATTTATTAAAATATGATAGCGCACAAGGTCGTTATAAAGAAGATGATATTACTTTTGATGAAAATTCATTAATAGTGGAAGGTAAAAAAATTCATATTTTCCAAGAAAGAAATCCACAAGATTTGCCTTGGGGAAAATTAGGAATAGATATTGTTTTAGAATGTACTGGTTTTTTCACAAGTGAAGAAAAAGCTCAATTACATTTAAAAGCAGGAGCTAAAAAAGTGTTAATTAGTGCACCGGCTACTGGAAATGTTAAAACGATTGTTTTTAATGTTAATGATGATATTTTAACAAAAGAAGATACTATTATTAGTGGAGCTTCTTGTACGACTAATTGTTTAGCTCCGGTTGTAAAAGTTTTAAATGATAATTTTGGTATCGATCAATCTTTTATGACTACTATTCACAGTTATACTAACGATCAATCTCTTATAGATCAAACACATCCGAAAGGTATTTGGACTAGAAGAGGAAGAGCTGCTGCTGTTAATATGGTTCCAAGTTCTACTGGAGCTGCAAAGGCGATTTCATTAGTTATTCCTGAATTAAAAGGAAAAATAGATGGAACAGCGATTAGAGTACCTAGTTTAACAGGGTCTTTAGTTGATTTAACAGTTGAATTGAAAAAAGAAGTGACTGTAGAAATGATTAATAATGTTTTCAAAAAAAGTGCCAATGAAACTTTAGCTTTTATTAAAGATCCGATTGTTTCATCTGATATTATTGGAACAAGTTTTGGTTCTTTATTTGATTCTAATACAGTTCAAATTTTAAAAGAAAGACCACGTTTTGTAAAATTGATTTCTTGGTATGATAACGAAATGAGTTACGTAAGCCAATTAACTCGTTTACTTTTAAAAATGGTTACACTTGTTTAAAATAAATGATATTTAAAATTTTGAAATTTTTTATTTTTTAAAAATAAATTTATAATTTTGTTATGGTTTCCAAGAAAGGAAAAAACGTGTTAACTTCAGATAGAAAAATTATTCAAAAGGCACATGAAAATAAATACGCAATAATACAGGTTAATATTAATAATTTAGAATGGATTAAAGCTGCTTTAGAAACTGTTGAAGAATTAAAATCACCTGTTATTTTAGGAGTTTCAGAAGGAGCTGCTCAATATATGGGTGGTTTTAAAACAGTGTCTTCTTTAGTAAAAAATTTAGATCTTTTTTATAATATTTCTACTCCTGTTATTTTACATTTAGATCATGGATCTTATGAAGGTGCAAAAAAAGCTTTAGAATCGGGTTTCACTTCGGTTATGTTTGACGGAAGTAGTTATCCTTTTGAAGAGAATTTAAGGAAAACTAGAGAAATTGTTGCTCTTTGCCATAAAAAAGGTATTTTAGTTGAAGCTGAAGTAGGTGGAATTGGTGGAGAAGAAGACGGCATTATAGGTCAAGGTGAAAATGCTGATCCTTATGAATGTCAAAAAATTGCTGAATTAGGAGTTGATATGTTGGCTGCTGGTATCGGTAATATTCATGGAAAATATCCTGATAATTGGAAAGGATTAGATTTTGGAGTTTTTGAAAAAATTAAAAAATTAACTAATAATAAAACTCCTTTAGTACTTCATGGAGGTACTGGTATTCCTGAAGAAATGATTAGAAAAGCAATTTCTTTAGGAGTAGTTAAAATAAACGTTAATACTGAATTTCAATTGTCTTTTGCAAAAGCCACTAGAAAATATATCGAAGAAAAAAAAGATTTAATAAATAAAGGTTTTGACCCTAGACAATTATTAAAGCCAGGTTATTTAGCTATAAAATCAGAACTTAGAAAGAAATTAGAACTTTTCGGAAGTATTAATAAAGCTTAATTTTAACCCAAATATAAAGGAGTTTTCAAGTATTTTAATGAATTCTAATAAAAGAATGTTTTTTTTTGATATCGACAATACTATTTTAAGTTCTCGATCACAAACTATTTTGCCACAAACTTTAAAAACTATTAAAACTTTATCCGAGCAACCTAATACTTTGTTAGGAATTGCTACAGGACGTAATATAAAAAGGTTAAATGTTTTAGGTGAAATACAACATTATTTCAAACATTTAGTTTTATTTAATGGTGGTTTGACACAAATTAATGATAAAGTAATTGATGATCGACCTTTTGATAAAAAAGAAGTTCAAAATTTAATTTCTAAAGCTCATGCAGCAGGTATTAAAATTGGAATGACAGGACTTCATAAAGAAATTGTTCCTAGTGAACAAGATTTAATTTCACTTACTTTAGGTCATAAATATTGTACTAATAAAAATTCTGTTGTAGAACCTACATTTTATTTAAACAATAATGTTTATCAAATTTGGCTTTTTGAACCTAATAATGAAAAACTTGAAAAATTTATTAAAGATTTGGGAAAATTTGAAATTTATTATTGGAGAACTAATTGCGGGGTAGATTTAGTCCCTAAAGATGTTAATAAAATCCATGGAATTAGAAAAATCCAAACTTTATATCCGGAATATCAATTGATTTGTATGGGAGATGGAGTGAATGATATCGATATGATTAAATTTGCTGATATCGGTATTGGATTAGCGAATTCTCATCATGAAGGAGTTAAGAAAAATTCTAAATTAATAGCTCCTGATATTGAAGAAGATAAACTTTATGATTTTTTTATAAAAAATAATTTGTTTTAATTTAAATTAAAACAAATTATGTATATAAATCAAATTTTTTATTGAAAAAATAAATAATTTGATTTATTTTTTTGCTTAAATTAAAAGAATTTTTTTAATTTTTATAATAATTTTCATTATATTTATATATAATATAAACATATTAGATATTTTATATTATATATAAATATAATAAAAAAATATTTTTTATTAATGTTTTACATTTATTAAAAAATATTTTTTTTATGTTTAATTATGATATTTAAATAAATATATTTTTTATACAAAAAAATAATTTTTATAAAATATTTTTATTAAAAATTTAGTTAGAATTTGATTTTTATATTTTGATTTATTGATTTATATTTAACTTTAATTAAAAAATAAAGTAAAGGTAGCATCATAAATTATGATAAAAAATAAAAATTATAAACTAATTAATTTAAAATATTTTTTATATTTTATTATTTGCGTATTTTACATTTGTATTAAAAATATAGTTTACGCCGAAAAGAATTATAATTTTGATTTATTATCAAGAAATGATTTGTTAAGTCCTAAAATAAACGATTTAAAACAATTTTTGATAAATGAAATAAATCAAAAAAGAATTTTAGTAGATGATAAAGACAAAACATTTTTTTTAAAAAATATTTCATTAGCTAAGATTATTGATAAAAGTAGCAATTTCCCTTCTGATACTTCTTTTTTTATTCCAGGCAATAAATATTATTTTGTATTAGAATTTCCAACATTAGTTAAATCAAATGATAATTTATTGCAAAAATATAAATTTTCTTTTATTTATGAAAATAGATTTTCGAAAATATTAAAAAAAACAGAATTAGGGACTTTGGATGATTTTAATAGTCAAACAATTATAAATAAAATCAAAAATTTAAATCCTATTTTAAATAAAAACGAATTGCGATTTGATAAAAATCCTAATTTAAAAGAAGCTATAATTACTTCTAAAGATTTCGAAGGAAAAGTTTTAGTCACTTATAATATTAAACAAAATATACCAAAAAATCCTAATTTAAAGGATTTTTTAAAAAAAACAGAATTAGGGACTTTGGATGATTTTAATATTCAAACAATTATAAATAAAATCAAAAATTTAAATCCTATTTTAAATAAAAACGAATTGCGATTTGATGAAACTCCCAATTTAAAAGAAGCTATAATTACTTCTAAAGATTTCGAAGGAAAAGTTTTAGTCACTTATAATATTAAACAAAATATACCAAAAAAACCTAATTTAAAGGTTTTTTTAAAAAAAACAGAATTAGGGACTTTTGATGAACTTAATAGTCAAACAATTATAAATAAAATCAAAAATTTAAATCCTATTTTAAATAAAAAAGAATTGCAATTTGATAAAAATCCTAATTTAAAAGAAGCTATAATTACTTCTAAAGATTTCGAAGGAAAAGTTTTAGTCACTTATAATATTAAACAAAATATACCAAAAAATCCTAATTTAAAGGATTTTTTAAAAAAAACAGAATTAGGGACTTTGGATGATTTTAATATTCAAACAATTATAAATAAAATCAAAAATTTAAATCCTATTTTAAATAAAAATAATCTTCAAGTTGAAAAAATAATAAGTAATAAAGAAGCCATTATCTTTTCTCAAGAATTCGAAGGTAAGGTTTATGTAACTTATAATATTAAACAAAATATACCAAAAAATCCTAATTTAAAGGATTTTTTAAAAAAAACAGAATTAGGGACTTTGGATGATTTTAATAGTCAAACAATTATAAATAAAATCAAAAATTTAAATCCTATTTTAAATAAAAACGAATTGCGATTTGATGAAACTCCCAATTTAAAAGAAGCTATAATTACTTCTAAAGATTTTGAAGGAAAAGTTTTAGTCACTTATAATATTAAACAAAATATACCAAAAAATCCTAATTTAAAGGATTTTTTAAAAAAAACAGAATTAGGGACTTTGGATGATTTTAATAGTCAAACAATTATAAATAAAATCAAAAATTTAAATCCTATTTTAAATAAAAATAATCTTCAAGTTGAAAAAATAATAAGTAATAAAGAAGCCATTATCTTTTCTCAAGAATTCGAAGGTAAGGTTTATGTAACTTATAATATTGAAAAAAATATACCACAAAATCGTAATTTAAAGGATTTTTTAAAAAAAACAGAATTAGGGACTTTGGATGATTTTAATATTCAAACAATTATAAATAAAATCAAAAATTTAAATCCTATTTTAAATCAAAATAATCTTCAAGTTGAAAAAATAATAAGTAACAAAGAAGCCATTATCTTTTCTCAAGAATTCGAAGGTAAGGTTTATGTCAATTATAATATTAAACAAAATATACCAAAAAATCCTAATTTAAAGGATTTTTTAAAAAAAACAGAATTAGGGACTTTGGATGATTTTAATATTCAAACAATTATAAATAAAATCAAAAATTTAAATCCTATTTTAAATCAAAATAATCTTCAAGTTGAAAAAATAATAAGTAATAAAGAAGCCATTATCTTTTCTCAAGAATTCGAAGGTAAGGTTTATGTAACTTATAATATTAAACAAAATATACCAAAAAATCCTAATTTAAAGGATTTTTTAAAAAAAACAGAATTAGGGACTTTGGATGATTTTAATATTCAAACAATTATAAATAAAATCAAAAATTTAAATCCTATTTTAAATAAAAATGAATTTCGATTTGATGAAACTCCTAATTTAAAAGAAGCTATAATTACTTCTAAAGATTTTGAAGGAAAAGTTTTAGTTACTTATAATATTAAGCAAAATATACCACAAACTCGTAATTTAAAGGATTTTTTAAAAAAAACAGAATTAGGGACTTTTGATGATTTTAATATTCAAACAATTATAAATAAAATCAAAAATTTAAATCCTATTTTAAATAAAAACGAATTGCGATTTGATGAAACTCCCAATTTAAAAGAAGCTATAATTACTTCTAAAGATTTTGAAGGAAAAGTTTTAGTTACTTATAATATTAAACAAAATATACCGCAAACTCGTAATTTAAAGGATTTTTTAAAAAAAACAGAATTAGGGACTTTGGATGATTTTAATAGTCAAACAATTATAAATAAAATCAAAAATTTAAATCCTATTTTAAATAAAAATAATCTTCAAGTTGAAAAAATAATAAGTAATAAAGAAGCCATTATCTTTTCTCAAGAATTCGAAGGTAAGGTTTATGTCACTTATAATATTGAAAAAAATCCTTCACAAATTACTTCGCAAATTATTTCACAAATTCCAAAACAAACTTTTCGATTAAGAGATGTTTTGAAAACAACAAAACTAGGAATTTTAGATGAAATTAATAATCAAATAATTATAGCGAAAATTAAAAATTTAAATCCTATTTTGGATAAAAACGATCTTCAAGTTGATGGGATATTAAATCCTGAAGGTACTATTATAGTTTCTAAAGAATTTGAAGGAAAAGTTTCAGTTACTTTTGATATATTAAAACAAAAAAATACAAATAATTCGGAAAATTATATAATATTTATTATTGTTTTTTTATTTTTATTTATTTTATTATTTATAATTTATCTTTTATAAAAATTTTATAAAAATTCAAAAATTTATTTTTATTTATATGATAATTTTTTGATGATTTTTTTATTTTTTTGATAAATTATGGTATAATATTTTAAATCTTTGACTTATTGAATAATATTAATTTTAAAATATAATTTATAAAAATATTATTGTATATTGATTTTTTCGAATCAAAATAAGAAAAAATCATATTTAAATTATATTAATTTTAATATTTTGATTTAATGATACTTAATTATTTAAATTTCTTTTTTATTAAATAAAACGATTAGTTCAAATATAAGTCAATTATAAATTTTTTTAAATATTGCCTAAAAAATAAAATTGGCATCATAAAGTAAAATATCGAATATATTAAAATTTAAATATATTCATTTTATTTTTTAAAATCATAAATATATTTAAAATCTTATTTTTTTAAAGAGTTTTTTAGTAAAAACCTTATGAATTTAAAATCCTAAATAAAAAAATAACTAAGAATAAAAATTTGCATTTTTAAAAAAAATATTAATAATATTTTATTATTGTCGAATGTGAGTAGAATTTTCTATAACTTCTTACTCAAAATCATTATAATATAATCAACATATTTAAAAATAATTTTTATTACTATTAATTAGGTATTATTATTTATTAAAAAAATATTTAGAATAAAAATAAATAACGTAAAAACGCTAATTTTTATACAAAGTTAGCGTTTTTTATGTTATAATCTTTTATAAATGTTTTAAATTATATTTTTAATAAAAAAATATTTTATGATATAAAAAAATATTTTATGATATAAAAAAATATTTAAATTTGTTTTAATCTAAAATATAATAGGAGATTTCGAATTTATAAATGACTAAAATTAAGAAATATGATGCTGAAAGTATTCAAGTTTTAGAAGGATTAGAAGCTGTTAGGATAAGACCTGGTATGTATATTGGTTCTACTTCTGAAAAAGGTTTATATCATTTAGTTTGGGAGATTATAGATAATTCTATAGATGAATCGTTAGCAGGTTTTGCTGACGAAATTAATTTAGAAATTTTAGATAATAATATTGTTCGTATTTCTGATAATGGAAGAGGTATACCAGTTGACATTCATCCAAAAACTAATAAACCAGCTGTAGAAACTATTTTAACAACTTTGCACGCGGGTGGAAAATTTGATAATTCTTCTTATCAAATCTCTGGAGGATTACATGGAGTTGGAGCTTCTGTTGTAAATGCTCTTTCTTCTTGGTTTGCTGTCGAAATTCATTTGAATAACGAAATATATTATCAAAAATATGAACAAGGAAAACCAATTATTCCTTTAACTAAAAAAGGTTTCACAGATAAAAAAGGAACAATAATTACATTTACTCCTGATCCAGAAATTTTTGAAATTATGACAAATTTTAATTATAAATTAGATGTTTTAAAAGATAGAATGCAACAGTTAGCTTTTTTGAACAAAAATATTAAATTAAACATTACTGATAGCAGAGTCCAACCAGCTCAAAAATTTAATTTTTATTATAAAGAAGGAGTTAAAGAATATATTTTATACTTAAATCAGAACAAAAGTACATTAACTCAAATTTTTTATAAAGAATATTTTTTTGATAATATATTTTATGAAATTACTTTCCAATATACAAATAAATATAGCCAAAATATTTATTCTTTTGTTAATAATATTCCTACAAAAGAAGGTGGAACGCACGAAGAAGGTTTTAAAATAGCTTTAAATAGGATATTAAATAAATATGCTAAAGATAAAAAAATATTAAAAAAAGAAACAAGCTTAATTAGCGAAGATACTTTAGAAGGTCTTACGGCTATTATTTCTTTAAAACATCCTAATCCATTATTCGAAGGGCAAACTAAAAATAAATTAGGTAGTCATGAAGTTAGACAATTTATTTCTAAATCTTTTGGTGAATTTTTAGAAAGTCATTTATTAGAAAATCCTCAAGAAGCTAAACAAATAATAGATAAATGTTTATTATCTATGAAAGCTAGAATAGCTGCTAAAAAAGTACGTGAAATTACTAGAAAAAAAATGTCTTTAGAATTATTAAATTTTAATTCCAAATTAACTGATTGTTATACAAAAGATCCTATGTTATCTGAATTATATATTGTAGAGGGAGATTCAGCAGGAGGTTCTGCTAAACAAGGAAGAGATTCTCAATTTCAAGCTATTTTACCATTAAGAGGTAAAATTATTAATGTAGAAAAATCTCATTCAGAAAAAGTTTTAAGTAACAATGAAATTGTGTCTTTAATACAAGCGATAGGAACTGGTATTGATAAAGAATTTAATTTAAGTAAAGCGCGTTATCATCGTATTATTATAATGACAGATGCTGATGTTGACGGAGCACATATTAGAACTTTAATTCTTACTTTCTTTTTTAGAAATTTAAAACCTTTAATTGAAAATGGTTATGTTTATTTTGCGCAACCACCTCTATATAAAGTAGAAAAAAATAAAAAAATTAAATATTTTTATAATGAAAAAGATTATAAAGAATATAAAAACATCATTGAAATTCAAAATAAAAAAATTTCTTCACAAAGATACAAAGGTTTAGGTGAAATGAATCCAGAGCAACTTTGGGACACTACTATGGATCCGAAACACAGAACTTTATTAAAAGTATGTTTGAAAGATGCTGTAGAAGCTGATAAAATTTTTGATAAATTAATGGGTAAACTTGTTTCTCAAAGAAAAAAATTTATTGAAGAAAACGCTTACAAAGCGAATATAGATATTTAATTTATTAATATTAAAAAGGCGATTAAATTATGTCAAATAAAATTAAAAAAAATAATTCTTTAAATAATTCGAATTCTGATATTTCAGAAATAAATAATATAGGATTTGTTAAAGAAGTAAATATTAGTCAAGAAATGGAAAAATCTTTTTTAGATTACGCCATGAGCGTTATTGTTTCAAGAGCTTTACCAGAAATTCAAGATGGTTTAAAACCTGTTCAAAGAAGAATTATATATAGTATGAAAGAATTAGGCGTCACTTCACAAACTAGTTACAAAAAAGCTGCTAGAATTGTCGGTGATGTTATGGGTAAATATCATCCTCATGGTGATAGTAGTATTTATGAAGCAATGGTAAGAATGGCACAAAATTTTAATTATCGTTATCCTTTAATTGATGGGCACGGTAACTTTGGTTCTATTGATGGAGATTCTGCTGCGGCAATGCGTTATACAGAAGTACGTATGTCAAAAATAGCAATGGAATTAATTAAAGAAATAGATCAGAACACTATTGATTTTGTAGATAATTATGATGGAAGCGAAAAAGAACCAGTAATTCTTCCGACAAGTTTTCCTAATCTTTTAATAAATGGAGCGACGGGTATAGCTGTAGGAATGGCTACTAATATTCCTTCTCATAATTTAGGTGAAGTTATTGATGCTTTGACCGCTTATATAAATAATAAAGAGATTTCTATTTCTGAATTAGTTACATATATTAAAGGTCCTGATTTTCCTACTGGTGGAGAAATTTTAGAAGTTGATAAATTGCAAGAAATTTATGAAAAAGGAAGAGGAAAAATTATTATTCGTTCTAAAATTAATATTGTGACTTCTGAAAAAAATAAAAGTTCGATAATTATTACAGAAATTCCTTATCAAATGAAAAAAAGTAATTTAATTAAAAATATTGTTTCTTTACAGAAAAACAAAATTTTAGATGGAATTACAGATTTAAGAGACGAGTCTTCTAATCGCCAAGGTATTAAAATTGTTATTGATTTAAGAAAAGACATTAATCCAAAAATATTTTTAAATAATTTGTATAAACGTTCTCAAGTGCAAGTATCTTTTCATTTTAATATGATTGTTTTAATTAATAAAAAACCTCAACTTGTTAATTTGAAACAAATCTTAGAAGCTTTTTTCACTTTTAGAATAAATATAATTAATCGTCAAAAACAATTTGAATTAAAAAATGCTTTATCAAAAAAACATTTAATTCAATCAGCGGTAATTGTTTTAAATGATATTGATGACGCAATTGAATTAATAAAAAGTTCTAGTAATGTTAAAGAAGCACGTGAAAAATTAATGTTAAAATATAATTTTGATGAAATTCAAAGTAAATATATTTTAGAGATGAGTTTACAAAAAATAACAAATTTAGAAGTAGAAAAAATAAAAACAGAAGAACAAAATTTAATTAAACAAATTTCAGAATGTGAAATTATTATTAATTCTCAAACTAAAAAAGAACAAATTCTTAAAAAAGAATTGCTGCAATTAAAAAAGGTTTTTCAAGACGAAAGACAAACTTTAATAAGAAAAGATGTAGAAATTAATATATCTGAAGAAACTTTAATTCAAGAAAAGTCTATTCTTATTACTATTACTAATAAAGGTTATATCAAACGTTTAGATTTAGATACTTATAAAAAACAAAATAAAGGTGGAACTGGTGTTAGCGGAATTACTATGAATGAAAATGATTTCGTAAAACATTTTGTTACTACTTCTACTCATGATTATCAATTATTTTTTACAAACAAAGGGAAAGTTTACCGCATGAAGGGTTACGAAATACCTGATTACTCTCGACAATCAAAAGGTATACCACTTATAAATTTAGTTCCTTTAAGCGAAGGAGAATTCTTAACTTCTGTTACAAGTATGAACCCTAATTTAAAACAAGAACATAATTATTTAGTTTTAATAACTAAAAAAGGTTTAATAAAAAGAAATAATATTTCAGATTATCAAAATATTCAAAGTAAAGGTAAAATAGCTTTCACTTTAAAAAATGATGATGAAGTTTTGACAGTTTTAAAAAGTTCAGGCGAACAAGATATTATTATGGCGAGTTCTGATGGTAAAGCTATTCGTTTTAACGAAAAAACTATTAAACAAACTAGTAGAATGGGTAGTGGAGTGATTGGAATGAAATTAAATTCTGATGAAACTTTGATAGGAGCTACAATTGTTGAATCAAATAAACAAGATATTTTAGTTGTTACTGAATTAGGATATGGTAAGAAAAATAAAATTAACGAATATAAAAATCAAAAAAGAGGCGGAAAAGGAATAAAAACTTTAAAAATTACTTCTAAAAATGGTAAAATTATAGCATTAAAAGCTGTTTTTAATGACAAAGAATTAATTTTAATTTCTGATCGTGGTAAAGTAATTAGATTAGTTAACAATAACACAATTCCAACTCCTAAATCAAAAGTAACTCAAGGAAATAAATTAGTTAAATTAAAAGATTCTGATAAATTATTTACTTGTGTTATTATCAATGATAAAGAAAAAATAGATATTTTGTAAATTAGTATTTTTGAATTTTTAAATAAAAAACATCTAAATAAATTTTTTATAAAAATTAGCTGTTTTTTATTTTTTTATATTAAAATAATTTATTAAGGTTTGACTCGATATGTTTTTTTCGAAAACAAAAAATTATTACAATATCACAACTTTTTCAGAAGCTCAAACTAAGAAGTTAGGGTTTGATTTGTGCCAAATAATTATTCCAAATTATTTAAATAAAGAAAAAAAAAGATGTATTATTATTATTGAAGGAAGAATAGGATCAGGGAAAACAATTTTTACTAAAGGAATAGCTAAAAAATTATGTATTAAAACCGAAATTAAGAGTCCTACTTTTCTTTTATTAAAAACTCATCAAAATAAAGAACAAAAATTACATCATTTGGATTTGTATCGTCTTTTAGATGATAAATATGATTATAAAAAACAAATGAAATACTTTTCAATAGAAATAGAAGAATTATTGGAAAATACAGATGAAGGCGATATTTTAGTAATTGAGACAAATCAAAATATAATTTCTTTCTTTAATTATTGGGATTTTAGAATCAAAATTAAAGTTTTGAATAGTCAAAACAGAGATATTTTAATAGAAAAAAATATTGATACATTTTAATATTGAATATCAAATATAAGAAAGTGATATTTTCCATATATGGTTTCGGATAAAATTAAAAAATATATTATTTTAGATGTTTCTACTAATGTTCAAATAGTTATTTTGAGTACTTCGACTGACATTATTAGTATAGAAACAAATTTATTAAAAACAAATTTTGTTTCTGAAATAATTCCTTTAATTTCTCGAATATTAGAAAAAAATAATTTAAATTTAAAAGATTTAGACGGTATTATTGTTGGTGTTGGTCCAGGTTCTTATATAGGAAGTAGATTAGCAGTTTTGACATCAAAAATTTTATCTTTAGAACTGAATATATCTTTATATGAAATAAGTAGTTTGTTGTTGCTATCTAGCGGATATACACAAAAAATCAAAACTCCTAAAATTTATGCGAAACGAAATTTTTTTTATAGTTTAAGTTTAAAAAATGAAGAAATTATTTTATCCGAAAATATTTATGAAAAAGATTTTTTAGATAGTTTCGAAAATCATTTATTATTAGATAAAGATAATTTTAAAATATCTCCTTTTAAAATTTTTTTTTATATGAAAAAAGTAGAACAAATTTCTTATTTAGTTCCTAATTATTATATTCAATCTTAAAATATAATTTCAATTTCGTTTTTAAAAAAAGAAAGAAGTTAGGTAATTTTATATAATATGATTATTTTATCAATTGAAACTAGTTGTGATGAAACAAGCATTGCAGTTGTAAAAGATGGGAAAGATATTTTATCTAATGTGATTTTTTCGCAAATAAAATATCATCAAAAATTTGGCGGCGTAGTTCCAGAATTAGCTTCTCGTAAACATGTAGAAATTATTACTTTGGTTTTAGCAGAAGCTTTAAGAAAAGCTCAAATAAATCCTCGAGAAATTGATTTGGTAGCTGTAACTCAAGGCCCTGGTTTAATAGGTTCTTTATTTGCTGGTATTAATGCTGCAAACACTTTTGCTTACATTTATGATAAACCTTTAATAGGTGTTAATCATTTGATAGGCCATATTTATTCTTCCCAAATAGAGAATGAAATAAAATTTCCTTCATTAGTTCTTTTGATTTCAGGAGGACATACGGAATTGTTTTATTTTAAGAATCACTTCCAAATTAAAGAAATCGGTACTACTTTAGATGACGCAGTAGGCGAAATTTATGATAAAATTGCTAGAACTTTAAATTTAGGTTATCCCGGAGGTCCTATAATTGAAAAATTAGCATTAAAAGGAGAAGATTTATTTTCATTTCCACGCCCTTATTTAAAAAATAAAAATTTAAATTTTAGCTTTTCAGGTTTAAAAAGTAAAATTATAAATTTTATTAATAAAAGAAAAAATATTGATTCAGATATTAATAGTATTTGTGCTTCTTTTCAATCTAGTGTCGCAGATGTTTTAATAACAAAAACTAAAAGAGCTTTAAATTTATATCCTTCTAAAGATTTAATAATTGTAGGTGGAGTAGCTTCTAATCAATTTTTGAAAAATCAATTTAAAAATGCTTTTCCAGAATTAAGATTGGTCATCCCTTCCCCTATATATTGCACTGATCAAGCAGCTATGATCGGAGTTGCTGCTTATTATCAAAATATATTTGGTTCTTCTAAAGGAAAGAAAAAATATAATTTAACAGCGAATCCTGATTTATCTATATGATAATCAAAAAATATAAAATATATTTTATATACAAATTTACTGATAAAATAAGTGAGGTTTTTTAATAAATGTTTCAAGGATCGAATTTTATCAAGAGTATTATTACAGAAGATTTAAAAAATAAAAAATATACAAAAGTAATTACTCGTTTTCCACCTGAACCAAATGGTTTTCTTCATTTAGGACACGCACGTTCTATTATTATTAATTTCGAATTAGCCAAATTTTTTAACGGAAAAACTTATTTAAGATACGACGATACAAATCCTACTGTCGAAAAACAAGAATATGTAGATTTTATTCTCAAAGATGTTAAATGGTTAGGTTATACACCGGATAAAATTTTATTCGCTTCGGATTATTTCGAAGAAATGTACAAAAGAGCAGTTATATTAATTAAAAAAAATTTAGCATTTGTAGATGATTTGAGTGCAGAAGAATTAAAAAAATATAGAGGAGATTTATTTACACCAGGAATAAATTCTCCTTATCGTAATCGTTGTATAGAAGAAAATTTAGAATTATTTGAAAAAATGAAAAATGGTTTTTTTAAAGAAGAAAATAAAGTTTTAAGAGCTAAAATTGATATGGCAAGTCCTAATATGAATTTAAGAGACCCTGTTTTATATAAAATTCTTGATGCTTATACTTTAAAAAATAAACATTATTTTATTTTTCCTTCATATGATTTCGCCCATCCTTTAGAAGATGCAATCGAAGGTATTTCACATTCTTTATGTTCTTTGGAATTTGAAGATCATAGACCTTTATATGATTGGGTCATAAAAGAAACTGAAATGGAACATGTGCCGACTCAAATAGAATTTGGTCGTATGAATATTACACAAACCATTTTAAGCAAAAGAAGTTTAAAATTTTTAGTTAGTTCTGGTTTAGTTCAAGGATGGGATGATCCTAGAATGCCAACTTTAAGAGGTATGAGGAATAAAGGATATACTCCTGAATCTATTAAAAAATTTATTCTTGAAATTGGTCTTTCTAAAAATAATACTTATGTTAATCAAGATATGTTATATTCTTTTTTGAGAGAAGATTTGCAAAAAAAAGCTAAAAAAATAATGGTTGTAGATGAACCTTTAAAAGTAACTATTATTAATTATCCTGAAAATAAAATAGAATCTTCTGATGTGCCTTATCATAAAGATCTTGATTTAGGGATACGAAAAGTTTTTTTTTCTAAACATATTTATATTGAAAAATCAGATTTTCAAATTGAAAAATTAGATCCTAAATCTAAAAAATTATTTTTAAATGAGGAAGTAAGATTATTTTATTTTTATTTTATTAAAGCGGTGGATGTTGTAAAAAATAAAAAAGGCGAAATTATTGAGATTTTAGCTACTTACGATCCAAAAACAAAAAGTGGAACTTCTTTCAATGAAAGAAAACCTAATGGAACTATTCATTTTGTAGAAATGAATACAGCTAAAAAAGTTTTTTTAAATTTTTATCAACCTCTTTTCGAAAATAATAATCCTAAAGATTTAAAAGCAGAATTTAATCATTTTTCTTGGATACGAAAAACAGCTTTTGTTGAAGGCGGGTTAGATATAAATTCAAATTATAACAAATTCCAATTTATTAGGAAAGGTTATTTTTATTTAACTAATACCGAAAAAAAAGTAATTAATTTTAACGAAATTATTTCTTTAAAAAAAAATAAATAAAAATAAAAAAATAAAATATGAAAAAAATAAAAGTTTTAATTAAAAATTCATATGAATTAGAATTACAAGAAAATGCTGAAAAAGGCGATATAATTAATTTAAAAGAATGTTTAGAATTAAATTTAAATTCATTACAAAAACATATACATAATAAAGAAATGCAAGAAAAAATAATAAAAATTCAACAAGAATATGAACAAAAAATAAAAAAATATGAGAATGAAAAAGAGATTTTATTGATTAAAAAAACAATGGAATTAGAAAATATAAAAAACAACGAAATTAATCAGTTAAAAAATGAAATTACTAAATTAACATTAACAAGAGCTAATTTCAACATTAAGTTAATAGGTGAAAATTTAGAAAAATGGTGTGATAATGAAATGCAAAATCAAATATTAATTACTGATGATATTTCTTGGTATAAAGATAACGAAATTATTAACGGAACTAAAGGAGATTTTATTTATAAATTGTATTTTGACCACAATAAAAAAGAAAATGAAATTTTAACTTCGGCTATTTTAGAAATGAAATCAGAAACGAAATTATTAGAAAAAACTAAAAAGCAAAAAAATGAACAATTTTTTAAAAAATTAGATAAAGATCGTAATAATAAAAATTTAGAATTCGCCTTATTAGTAAGTGAATTAGAATATGATACAGAAAATGATAATCCGGTTAAAAAAGTAAATGAATATAAAAATATGTTTATCATTAGACCTTCTTATTTAATAATTTTTTTGAATATCATTACCGCTTTAGGAAGAAAAAATAAAGAATTAATTTTGGCTCTTTCAGAAAAAAAACAAAAATTTTGTGATGAAGAAGAAATAAATAAAAGTTTTCAACAAATGAAAGAACACATTTTAAATAATTCTTTAAATAAAATAGAAAACAATTTATTAAAAATGTCAGAAGAAAACGAAAAAATTAAAAAAATGTCAGATTCTTTAAATAGTTCTTATTTTAAAATTAAAAAACAAATACAAACTATTTCTAAAGATCATTTAACAACTATATTTAATCAAATTAAAAATTTTAAAATAAGCAAAATTATCAAACAAATTAATCTTTTAAAAAATAAATAATTGCACTGCGTACTATTTAAATTTTTGTAAATAAATTCATTTTGAATACGTAAAAGACTAGTTAAAAAAACTAGTCTTTTTTTGTTTTTAGTAAAAAGAGAAAATAATCAACCATAAATTTCGTTAAACTGTTAAATTAAGAACAATTTTATTGTTCTTTTTTTATTTTAATAAAAAAAGAAAGGAGAAAATTTTGTAAATTGATAAAAATAAAAACAAGAATTAGTCATTAAAAATGAATTAAAAAAACGTTTACAATTTTTTATAACAGTGTGGTTTTCTTTTTATTAAAGATTGAATATGAGAATAATAAATTATTTTATGTAATCTTAAATGGTTTAATTCGGATTTTTTTTCAATGATGTAGTTTGCGACATCAAAAATGTTGATTTTGTTTGAGTTCATGTTTTTTTATTCCTTTTCTATTTGGTTTTTAGTTAAAGTTTGTGGCCATAACGTTTTATATTTGTTTTTTTGTTTTTAAATCAAAAAAGGAACTAATTAAATTAGTTCCTTTTAGTTATCTTTTTGGTTTAATTTGGTTGATTTGATTTTTTCTTTTTTTCATTAATTTCATCTATTTTTTTAAATGCATCATTAATCATTATATCTAACGAATCATTAATTTCTTCTAGATTATTTTTATTTGTATTAGTTTCTAATATATTTTTAATTTGTTTTAATATTTTTTTGATTTGGTTTGAAAAATCTTCTTTAGAAAAAAATTTTCTTAAAGTATTAATAAATTTTAAAGTTTCCTCACATGAAATATAATTTTTCAAAAAATTGTATATTTCATATCTTAAATTATTATATATTGATTGTTTTGGGTTCTTTTCGTTATCTAAAATATGAAAATAATCATAACCAACAATATAGATTTTATTTTTTATTTTTTCAAATAATAATCTTCCTGCATTTGTAATCAAAATTTGATATATTTCTAAATTTTTTGTTTTATTATATAATTCATTACATTTTGTTTTAATTTTTTCGGGTTTTATCTTATGAAAATGAAATTCTTTATGCGTTTCGATAAATTTCCATTCATAATTCTTATATCCGTTTAATACATAAATAACTTGTAAAAAAACATCACAATTATAATTGTTAAAACTAAATTTTCCTTTATTTATATACGATAGTTGTTCGATTTTATAATTAAAATTCATATTCAAAAAAAACTTTCTTAAAAATAAAAAATTATAATTTTAAAGGATTTTCAGTATAATATTC
Source organism: Candidatus Phytoplasma vitis (assembly GCA_023934045.1). Taxonomy (GTDB): domain Bacteria; phylum Bacillota_I; class Bacilli_A; order Acholeplasmatales; family Acholeplasmataceae; genus Phytoplasma; species Phytoplasma vitis. The sequence goes on from CP097583.1 coordinate 140,536, forward strand.
AATAATATCTTTTTCTGAAATAACATTATCGCTTGAATCACAAAAATCATCTTTAAAATTATTGATCCAAGGATCTTCTAAATGTGTTTTATTTGAAAGAGTGAAAGGTTTCATTTTACCATATTTATTTAAAATATATTCAATTGAATCTATTTGTTCTTTTGTTAATTTAACAGATGTAAATTCGTTTTCTTTAATTAATTTAACAGGTTTGTCGCCGTATCGTGATAATTTAAAATATAAATTAGGAAAAACTGGACCATATATCCAAGCATGAATAGAACAATCAGGAAAAAGTTCTGTATTAATATCTTTTTTATTGTTTACTAAATAATGAGCATGAATATAATATAAAAGTTTTTGTAATTTTAAATTAGTTATTGTTGGGTCTTTTTCAATAATATAATTTGCCATAGTAAATAAAATGTTTTCAAAATTAGATTTTTCCATATTAATACCTCCTTTTTGAAAATTAATTTCAATATTATTATAATATATTTCTTTTAAAATTTTAAATTGTTTATTCAATTTAGTGATTTGTTTTTCTAGTTTTTTAATTTGGTTTTGCATGATAATCTCCTTTTTTAGTTGAATTTAGTAAAAAAATAAGACTCTCAAATGAGAGTCTTGTTGGTTTTAAGTTATTTTTTTATTTTTATATAAAAACAAAATAACAACGATAAAAATAATCTTTAAAACGATTTTTTTCTTTTATCATTAAAATAGAGTTAATTTGTTTATTTACTAAATCATCATATGTTGCTAATTGCCATGGTTTTATTTGTAATATATCTCGTAAAATATATTGCCCTAATAATTTATTAGGATTGCTCATAAGAGCTTTAGCGTTATCTTCGCACTGCGCCCTAAAAAGTTAACAAACTTTTTATTTAAATTAAATAAACTAAGTTATTCTTTTATTCCTTAAATTCGACTTTTTTTGTTTGAATTTTTTATTTTTTTAAAATGGTAAAAGTTGTTGATTTTTAAATAAAAAAATTAAATTTATTTTTTTTATTCAAATTTGATTCTATATATACGATATTTGATTAATATATCTCGAAAAATATTTATTTTAAATTATAAAAATAATATTATTTAAAAAAAGTGTTTAAATTATATAAAAAACATTTATAATATTTTTGGTGGTTTTTAATAAAATCACTTTTATAGTTAAAATAAAAAAATAAAAAAATAAAAAAATAAAAAAATAAAAAAATAAAAAAATAAAAAAATAAAAAAATAAAAAAATAAAAAAATAAAAAAATAAAAAAATAAAAAAATAAAAAAATAAAAAAATAAAAAAATAAAAAAATAAAAAAATAAAAAAATAAATTAGTAAATGAGGTTTATATAATAATTAATAAAAATTATAATTTTATAAAATTTGGTTCTAAATTGTTTATTGTTTCATTTGTATTTACGTTTTTGATTTTTTATGCTTCTGTTTTTGCTTTCACTAAAACATATTCAAATTCTCCAATTACGAATTCGAATGATATTATTCCGACTAATAATGTTATTTCTGAAAATGTCAAATTAAATGAAGAAGAAAATGACAAATTAAATGAAGAAAATTGTTCATATGAAAATGAAAATTTATCCGAAAGTTCATCTGAAGAAGAAATAGAAAAAGATAAACCGTTATTAAATAACAAAAATACAAAAAATAATAAAATTTTCAAACTATTAAAAAAATTAAAAACAAAAAAAGATCCAAAATAAATATAAATTATAAAAGAATATTAAATTAAAATATAGAATTTATTTTAATTGTTCTTGTTTTATCTTTTCAAGAAAATAAATAATAAAATAAAATTTAATTTTTTTTAAAAAAAGAATTTCTAAAAGAGGTTCTTTTTTTTTAAAATTAATAATTTTAATAAATTTTTAATTTTAAATGTTATAAAAAAATATTTTAATTGATTATATTATTAAAAATATTTTTTAGTTGCGGTTATAATGTTTTTTTAATTTAAAAAAATGATTTTAAATATTTGATTAATAATCGTAAATAAACTATAATATTAGCGGGAATAAAGTATTGATTTTAAATAAGTATTTGAATTTGTAAATTTATTTTTTAAAATTATTTTTTATTTTCAGTGTTTATTAAAATTTTTTAAAAAAATTTTAATTTTTGTAATTATTTTATTTTAATTATTAATAATAAAGAAATATTATTTTAATTATATTTTATGTTAAATTATGTTAAAATTGTTTATGTAATAATTACAAAATTATATTTTTATTATTTATTTATTTTGGTAGCGTTTCAAAAAAATAAAAATGTTTTTTTATATTTTTGTATTTATAAATGAGATTAGGCCCGTTGGAGAAACGGTTAACTCACATGCCTTTCACGCATGCATTCACGGGTTCGAATCCCGTACGGGTCACCAATAATAATATCCTAAAAAAAACACCCATAGCTTAATTGGATAGAGCATCTGACTACGGATCAGAAGATTAGGGGTTCGAATCCTCTTGGGTGTGCCATTTGTTTGCTGAATTTTTTATATAATTATTAAGCGGGAAGTAGCTTAGCTTGGTATAGCGCCTGGTTTGGGACCAGGAGGTCGCGGGTTCAAATCCTGTCTTCCCGACCATTATATAAAATAAGCGAATGTCGTATAATGGCCATTACCTTAGCCTTCCAAGCTAAAGATGTGGGTTCGATTCCCATCATTCGCTCCATAAAAATTTAAATATATTAATTTTTTTAAAAATAAATATAAGTATATTCAAATTTTGATTTTAATAAAAAAATATAATTAAAATAAATAAAATATTATATTTTTATTTTAATTATTTTAATTATATTTTTTTATGAATTAGATTATAAATTATATTGACATTTTAATGTTATTTTTATATAATTATATTATAAATTTAAGATGATTTTTTAAAATGATGTTAACATTATTTTATTTTTTTGTATAAAAAAATAGGTTTAATTGAAATTTATTAAATTAATTATAGATAAAAAATTGTTTAGGTAGGGAAGAGTTATTATTTATGGCTGATACTATGAATCAAAATGAAGAGTTAAAATTCAACAATAAAACTTTTTCTGTTAATAAAAAACAAGTAGTTAAAAAATGGTATTTAGTTGATGTTAAAGGAAAAGTTTTAGGTAGATGTGCCACTAAAATTGCTAGTATTTTAAAAGGTAAAGCTAAAACTCATTATACTCCGAATGTTGATAACGGTGATTATGTTGCTGTTATTAATGCATCTAAAATTCATTTAACAGGAAAAAAATGGCAAAAAAAAGTTTATTATAGACATTCAGGTTATCCAGGTGGGTTGTCTAAAATAACTGCTGGTGAAATGATGAAAAAATTTCCTACTCGTGTTGTTGAGAAAGCTATTTTCGGAATGTTACCACATACTAAATTAGGAAATCAAATGCGTAAGAAATTGTTTGTTTATCCTAATGAATCACATAGACATGAATCACAAAAACCAAAAATTTTAGAGGTATAATTTATAATGAATAAAAATCAATATTTTGGCTTAGGAAGACGTAAAAGTTCGGTTGCAAGAGTAATTTTAGTTTCAGGTTCTGGGAATATTAAGATAAATAAAAGAGATTTTGTTGATTATATCCCTTCTAAGGATATTCGTCTTGAAACTATTAAGCCTTTAAAATTAACTAAAACTTTAGAAAAATATGACATTGTTGCTAATGTTTATGGTGGAGGAATAACATCTCAAGCGGGAGCGATTCTTTTAGGGATAGCTAGATCTTTAGTTGAGGCAGAACCTAGCTTAAGAATTATTTTAAAAAAATCTGGATTATTAACAAGAGATTCTCGTTGTGTAGAACGTAAAAAATATGGTTTAAAAAAAGCTCGTCGTGCTCCTCAATTTTCAAAACGTTAATTTTTTATTTATATTTTTCAACAAATTTGAAAGAGTTTTTTTGCTATAAAAAAGACTCTTTTTTTATTTAAATATATATTTGTTATTTTTAAAATATTTAATTTTTTCAGGTTAAGGATTCTATAAATATGAAAGAAATAAGATTACGTTACGCCCCGAGTCCTACTGGTTTTTTACATATCGGAAATGCTAGAACAGCTTTGTTTAATTATTTATTTGCCTGCCGTTATAAAGGTAAATTTATTATTAGGATCGAAGATACTGATTTAAAACGTAATATAAAAGAAAGTGAATCAGCTCAATTAGAACAATTAAAATGGTTAGGTTTAGTTTGGGATGAAGGACCAGATTTAAAAGGGCCATTGGGTCCTTATAGACAATCAGAAAGAATATCTATTTATCAAAAATATACTCAGATTTTATTAGATAAAAAGTTAGCTTACAAAGAATATCAAGGAAATAATGATAAATTTGTAGTTCGTTTTAAAGTTCCTTTGAATACTTTATATGAATTTAATGATATGATAAGAGGCAAATTATCTTTTGAAAGTGATCAAATAGAAGATTGGATTATAATTAAGGAAAATGGATTCCCTACTTATAATTATGCTGTTGTTATAGATGATTATTTAATGAAAATATCTCATGTTTTAAGAGGAGAAGAACATATTACCAATACTCCTAAGCAAATAATGATTTATGAAGCTTTTGGATGGGATATTCCTATTTTCGGTCATATATCTTTGATTTTAAATAAAAATAAAAAAAAATTAAGCAAAAGAGATGTTGATATAGTTCAATTTATCAAAAAGTATATTGATTTAGGTTTTTTACCTAAAGCTTTATTTAATTTTTTATTTTTTTTAGGTTTCGCTCCGAAAACTAATAAAACTGTTCTTTCGACTGAAGAAATGATTTCTCTTTTTGATAAAACAAGATTTGTTAAAGCGCCAGCCGTTTTCGATGATCAAAAATTATTTTTTATTAATAATCAATATTTAAAAAAAATGTCTTTAAAGTATATAGTTGAAAAAAGTAAAATTTTTTTTAAAGAGAAAAAAATTTTTTTAGAAGATGAATATTTAGAGAAAATAATTATTTTATTCAGAGATAGAATGAATTATATTCAAGAAATTGTAAATTTATATTTAGAATTTTTTGAAGAAAATAAACAAATATATAATGAAATTATACCTATGATAAAAGAAATAGAAGATTTTTCTGTAATTAAAATTTTAAAAGATTTATTTGTAAAATTAGAAATTTTTCAATCATCTTTTATAGAACAGCTTATTAATAAATTCAGCGACTTAACTAATTTAAAAGGAAAAAAACTTTTTTTAACTTTGAGAATAGCTTGTACTGGAAAGCTACACGGTCCTCACTTGTTAACGTATTTAGAATTATTAGGTAAACAAAATATTTTAAATAATATTCAAAAATTATTAAATTTCAATTATTAAATATAAATAGAATAAAAAGGATTTTATCTTGAAAATTTATAATTCTTTAACTAATCAAAAAGAAAAATTTTATTCATTAGAAAAAAAAAAAATAAATATTTATGTTTGTGGCCCTACAGTATATGAACATTTGCATATAGGAAATATAAGGTCTTTGATTTTTTTTGATCTTGTTAAAAAATATTTTTCTATTTTAGGTTATGAAGTTCGTTTAATAGTAAATGTTACGGATATTGATGATAAAATTATTCAAAAAGCAATAGATAATGAAGTTTCTGAAAAACAGATATCTCAAAAATATACAAAACATTTTTTAAATTTATTATCGAAATTAGAAATAACGACAATAGATCAACATCCTTTAGTAACTGATTATATTCCAGAAATCATATCATATATAGAGAAATTAACTCAAAAAGGATATACATATATTATAAATGAAGGAGTTTATTTTAAATCGAACTTAATTCCTCATTATAGTTTATTAAGTGATCAAAATTTAACAAAATTAAAAAAAAATTCTAGAAATATAAAATTAGATTTTCAAAAAAAAAATAAAGAAGATTTTATTTTATGGAAAAAAACTAAAGTCGGAATTAAATATGATAGCCCTTGGTTTCCTGGAAGACCAGGATGGCACACAGAATGTGTTGTAATGATTAATAGTATCTTTAAAAATACTATAGATATTCATGGCGGTGGAATTGATCTAAAATTTCCACATCATACTAATGAACAAGCTCAATTTTGGGCTATAGAACAAAAAAAATTAGCTAATTTTTTTATTCATATAGGATATGTCGAATATAATAAAAATAAAATGAGTAAATCTTTAGGAAATGTTATTTTAGCGAAAGATTTATTAAACAAATTCAGTCCAAATGTTATTAAAATGTTTTTTTTATCTTATCATTATTTACAACCTATTCATTATAATAATAATTTAATAAAAGAAATTAAAGTAAAATATGATAAAATATTTTATACTTTAAATAAGAATAATTTTCAATTAATTTTAAATAAAATTTTTATTAAAGGTGTCGATTCATTTTATATTGATAAATTTCATTCTTTAATGTCAAATGATTTTGATACTCCTAACATTTTAACTTTAATTGAGGAATTATTAAAAAAACTAAATAAAACCACTGAATTAGAATATTTAGCTAGATTGCAAAATACATTAATTTATTTATTTAAAAGTTTAAATATTAATATTGTTTTAAAAAATGTTACTAAAGAACAAATTAAAATTTATTATTTATGGCTTGAAAAACATAAAAAAAAGGATTTTTCTGAATCTGATGTTTTAAGAAATATTTTAAAAAAAGATATGCTAATTTAAAAAAATATATTTTTTAAATTTTTCTTATTATATGATAAATATATAGTTAAAGATGGTATATATAATATGATTAATCAAAATAAAGATAATCAAATGAAAAGAAATGATTTTTTATTTGACATCAAAGGACTCAGTTCAGAAGAAGTAGAACAAAAAATAAAAGATAAACAAAATAATGTATTAATAAAAAATATTAATAAAAGTATTTTAGGAATTATTTTAAGTAATGTTTTTACTTTTTTTAATTTTTTATTGTTTATAATTACTTGTCTTATTATTCATATAGGACATTATGAGCAATTATTTTTTTTGTTTATCAATATATTAAATGTTTCTATTAATATTTTTCAAGAAGTTAAGGCTAAAAAAACTTTAGATAAAATTTCTATATTAAAATTTAACCATACCAAAGTTATTAGAAATGGTTTTTTAACTGAAACATTAATTGAAAATGTTGTTATTGATGATGTTCTTTTTTTAGAATTAGGTTCTCAAATTGTTGCTGATTCTAAAATAATAAAAGGATTTTTAGAAGTTGATGAATCTCTTTTAACAGGAGAATCTGGTTCTATTTTTAAAAAAGAAGGAGATGTTTTATATTCTGGAAGTTATGTTTTAAGTGGGAATGCTTGCGCTAAAGTTTTTTGTGTAGGACCTAAAATGTATATTTCTAAATTGACAAAAGAAGCGAAAAAATATAAAAAAATTAAAACACCTTTAATTCAAAATTTATCTTTATTAATTTTGTTTATTTTTTGTTTATTGATTCCGACATCTTTGATTTTATATTTTTTTCCTACAAGAATTGATATTAACGCAGAGCCATTTGTTTTAGGTTTATGTGGTTTTGTTTTAGGTACACTTCCTTCTGGATTGTTTCTTTTAACTAGTACTACTTTATTTGTTAGTTTTATTAAATTAGCCAAACAAAAAGCTTATATGAAAGAACTTTTTGGGATAGAAATGTTAGCTAGAATAGATGTCCTTTGTTTAGACAAAACAGGAACTATTACAGATGGCACTATTAAAGTAAAAAATGTTTTAAAATACAAAGATTCTAATTTATTTCCTGAAGATTTGTTTTTTAATATTATTAATGCTTTTCCTCAAAATAATCCGACTCAAAAAGCTTTATATCAAGAATTTTGTTCTTTACCAATAAAAAATCAAAAAAAAGATATTTATAAAATTCTAAAAACTAAACCTTTTTCTAGTATTAACAAATATAGCGCGGTAGAGATAGATAAAATGGGTACTTTTGTTTTAGGTGCTCCTGAATTTATTTTAAAAAAACAATTTAGTGAAATTAAAAATGATTTTCAAAAAGAAATTAAATTAGGATATCGAGTTTTGCTTTTGGCTCAAACTGATACTTCATTAGATAATATTAATGATAATACTAATTATAAGATTATGTTTTTGATTTCTTTAGAAGAAAAAATTAAAGAAGATGCTTTTGATATTATTAATTATTTTATTCGAAACGGTATTATTATAAAAATTATTTCAGGAGATAATTTGGAGACAATATCTTATATTGCTAAGAAATTGAATATTATTAAAACCTCAAAACAATCAATTAATTTAATTAATTTAGAATCAAATGAATTAGATGATGTTTCTTCAAAATATAATGTATTCGGAAGATCTACTCCACAACAAAAAAAAATAATTATTCAAAATTTAAAAAAACAAAATCATAGAGTAGCGATGATAGGTGATGGTGTTAATGATATTTTAGCTTTTAAAGAAGCAGATGTATCGATTGCTATGGCTTCAGGAAATGAAGCTTGTAAAAATACTGCTAATTTAATTTTGCTTGATTCTCAATTTCATTCTTTAATTCAAGTAGTTACTGAAGGAAGAAGAGTTATTAATAATTTACAAAAAATTTCTATTTTGTTTTTGACTAAAACAATTGTATCTTTTTTATTAGCGTTTGTCGTTATATTTTGGAACTTTTATTATTGGTGTACTAACAATATACCTGATAAAATAATTCCTTTTCCCTTAAAACCATTACAATTTAACTTAGTTGATACTTTTTTTATTGGTATTCCGTCTTTCTTTTTAGCTTTAGAAATGAATAATAAAAAATTAAATAAATCTTTTTTTAGAATTATTTTTCAAAAAGCTTTTCCTTATTCTTTATTAATGGCTTTGTTTTATTTTTCTTTAATATGTGTATCTGCTCCCTCCGAAACATATAAAATTTCGCTTTTATTAAATATATTTATCGCTTGCGTCTTTTTTAATTTGTTAATATATAGTTGCATTCCTTTTAATAAATGGAAAAAAATATTAATTTTTATAGTTTTTTCTGGTTTTATTTTGAGTTTTTTATTTCTTAAATTTTATTTACAATGTATATAATTAATTTTAATTTTTTATCTAAAGAAAGATTTATAAAAAATGATAGTTTATGGGAAAAATGTAATTAAAGAAGTTATCAAAAACAAAAGGTTCATTCATGAATTATATGTAAATTCTAAAATGAAAGATAAATTTTTTTTAGATTTTTTAAATCAAAATAATATTGAATATGAATTTGTAGATAAACATCAATTAAATGAAAAAGCAAATAGTTTCGAACATCAAGGTGTGGTAGCAAAAGTTGAAGATTATAAATATCATAATTTATTTTCTTTTTTAGATTCTGATTCTTTTTATTCTAATAAATTTAAAAGATTTTTAATTTTAGATGAAATTCATGATCCACATAATTTTGGCGCTATTTTAAGGACTATGGAAGCGTTACAATTTGATGGCATTATTATATCTCAAAAAAATCAAGTTCTTTTGAACGGAGCTGTAGCTAAAGCATCTAGCGGAGCATTAGAATATGTTAATATTTTTTTAGTAGATAATTTATTTAAAACTATTATTTATTTGCAAAGTAAAGATATTGTTGTTATCGGTACTGATTCAAAAGCTGATTTAAATTTAAATAAATTAAACACAAATTGTTCTCTTGCTATTGTTTTAGGAAACGAAGGGAAAGGAATACGTCCTTTATTAAAACAAAAGTGTAATTTTTTAATGAAGATACCTATGAAAGGTCGTATTAATTCTCTTAATGTAAGTGTGGCTGCCGCTTTGATAATGTATACATTACAAAATAAAAATTAATTTATTAATTTTAATAAATAATTTATATGTTAAAATAATTAAAGTTAATAATTTATTTTATTATCATTTTTTTAAGGAAGAATAATTAATTTAGAGATAATGAAAAAAAATATTTTAATTTGTAATTTTTGTTTAAGTCGTAATTATCATGTTAATGTAGCTAATCGTATTAATCGTTTGATTTTAAAAAAATATTGTCCCCAGTGCAAAAAACATGTTTTGCATGAAGAATCAAAATAATCGATTAAGAAAAGGAAATTTTTATAATGGTATTAAAAAAAAATAAAACGGAAGAATTAATTGTTAATCCTTTATACGATATTATTAAAAACGAATATGGTTTTAAGAATGTTTTTTTTCTCATTTGTTCTATTATTTCTATGGGTTTGTTAAAAACTTTATTTATAGAAAAACAAGAACATTTTGGAGAAAAAATGTTTTACTCTTTTTTCTCTTTATCTTTTTTTGTTTTTTTAATCAGTATTTATCCTTTTATTAAAAAAAGTATAAAAGATATTAATTTGATCGTTTGGCCTTTGTTTCATGAAATTATATTTAAAATAATAAATGTTATTTGTTTTAGTTTGGTTTTGATAGGTATGTTTCAGTTTTTTAATTTTTTATATTCATATATTGATCCATTAGTTTCGAAAATATCTTAAAATAACAGAATAGATGTTTAGAAAATGAAAAAAAAAGAGCAAATAAATGATAAAGAATATATTTTAGAAACTGAAAAAAAATTAAAAAATGAAGAAGCGAAATGGTATATTGTCCAAACTTATTCAGGTTATGAGAATTCTGTAAGAGAAGATTTATTAAAACTGATTAATAGCGGATTACCAATTGCTAAATTTATTTTTGAGGCTATTTGCCCTAAAGAAAAATATTTTAAAATAAAATCTGATGGTACTAAACAAGAAAAAGAAAGAAAGATGTTTTCTGGTTATGTTTTTGTTAAAATGATTATAACTGAACATACATGGTTTGTAGTTCGTAATCTACCACAAGTAACTAATTTTTTAGGTTCTATAAAAGGTAGCAATTCTAAACCGGTTCCTTTGAGTGACTCTGAAATAAAACCTATTTTAATTAAAATAGGGCTTATAAAAAAACCGAGTTACGAACATTTAATTAATAAAAAAGTAGAAATTACTAGTGGTTCTTTTGTAGGAAAAATAGGTACAGTATCTTTTATAGATAATAGTAAAAATATAATGATAGTAGAGGTAGATTTATTTGGTAGAAACACTCCTATTGAGATTTCTCTTTCTTCTTTTAAAGAAATTACATAATAATATAATTATTTGAAGTTATACTATTGTTTTTTATTATAAATTATGTTATAATTTTAAGAATTTGTTTTTCTTTATAAAATTTTTATATATAGTTTTATTTTTATAAAATTTATAAATTTTATAAATTAACAATTTTAATAAACTAATATTAATAAATGAGGTTTTATTACTATAATGGCAAAAACAGTTATTAAAACTATTAAATTACAAATTAATGCAGGAAAAGCTAATCCTGCTCCGCCGGTAGGACCAGTTTTAGGTCAAGCACAAGTTAATATACCTTTATTTTGTTCTAGATTTAACGAAGTTACTAAGGACAAAATGGGTTTTACAATTCCTGTTGTTATTTATGTTTATGATGATAGAACTTTTGATTTTGTTACTAAAACTCCTCCTGCTAGCGACCTTTTAAAAAAAGCTGCTAATATTGAAAAAGGATCATCTAATTCTAAAAAAAATAAAGTAGCTACTTTAACGAATAAACAAATAGAAGAAATTGCCCAAAACAAATCTTCTAATTTGAATTCTTATGATTTAAAACAGGCTTGTAAAATAATAAAAGGTACTGCTGCTAGTATGGGTATTGATATAGTTGAATGATTTTTAATATTTTTTAGAAAGAATTTATGTTCGGTAATAAAGTGTTTTGATTATGAAAAGAAGTAAAAAATATTTAAATATTAGTAAGTTGATAGATTTTAGTAAGTTATATTCAATCGATGAGGCTATAAAATTAGTAAAACAAACTAAAGTTACTAAATTTGATTCTACTGTAGAATGTAATTTATCTTTGCAGTTGGATCCTAAAAAAGTAGATCAAAATTTGCGTGGGGCTTTGGTTTTACCTCATGGAAGTGGTAAAAAACTAAAAATTGCTGTATTAGCGAAAGGTTCTAAAGTTAAAGAAGCTGAAGAGGCAGGCGCTGATTATGTCGGCGATCAAGATTTAGTCGAACGTATTTCTAAAAATTGGTTAGGTTTCGATGTTTTGATAGCTACACCAGATATGATGCCTTCGATTTCTAAATTGGGAAGTATTTTAGGCCCTCGTCGTTTAATGCCTAATTTAAAATTAGGAACTGTAACAGATAATGTTTTTAAAATAGTTCAAGAAATTAAAAAAGGTAGAATAGAATATAGATTGGATAAAAATGGCAATTTACATACCATTTTAGGAAAAATTTCTTTTAAAGAAGAAGATTTATTAGATAATTTTAAATTTTTGTATGAACATTTAATGTCTATTAAACCTAAGACAGCAAAAAGTAATTTTATTAAATCAATAACTATTTCTACAACGATGGCACCAGGTATTAAAATTGATTTCGCTTCTGTTTAAAAATATAAATTTAAAAATGTAAAAATTTATTTTTAAATTTAGTATTTTTAAAAATTAAGAATAAAAAATAATAAGGATTATTATTGTTATGACAAATCTGGCTATTATTGAGCAAAAAAGAGCTGATGTAGATTTATTAATTCAAAATATTAAAAAATCTGAAATAATTATTTTGTTTGAGTATCAAGGAATAAAAGTAAGTGATTTAACTGAATTACGTGTTGAATTACAAAAACAAAATAGTATGATTAGAGTATATTCTAATAATATATTAAAAAGAGCTTTTAAATCAACTGATTATAATGAATTAGTGGATTTATCTAAATATTCTAAAGCTTTATTATTGAGTTCTGGAGATTCTATTGAACCTATCAAAATTTTATTCAATTTTGTTCAAAAAAATAAATTTTTAAAAATTGTTAAAGGTATTATTGATAATAAAGTATATTCTTGTAATGTTATTAATGAGATAGCAGTTTTACCTTCTAAAGAATATGTATTAGCTATGTTATCATCAGGAATGATGTTCGCTTTAAGAGAATTAACAATTAGTTTGAATATATTATCAAATAAATAATTTGTTTAATTTTGTAAAATTTAAATATGATAAAGGAGTTTGGCACAATGGCTAAATTAACTAAAGAAGTTTTTATAGAAGCTTTAAAAAGCATGACTTTATTAGAAATTAAAGAATTAGTAGACGGTATAAAAGAAGAGTTCGGAGTTGATCCTTCTAATTTGGTATCTTCTGCTTCAAACACTTCTGATTCTCAAGGAGAAAAAGTAGAGAAAACTAAAGCTACAGTTATTCTAAAAACTTTTGGAGATGCTAGTAAGAAAATCGCGATTATTAAAGAAATTCGTGAAATAACTGGTTTAGGAATACTTGATGCTAAAAAATTAGCAGAAACACCTAATGCTATTATTAAAAAAGATATTGAAAAAGCAGAAGCTGAAGAAATAAAGAATAAATTAGAAAAATTAGGTGCTACAGTTGAATTGGAATAATTTTTTAAAATGAGCTATTTTTTTTAATTTAAAACCTAAGATATAGTTTTTCTTAGGTTTTTGTTTTCTTATATTTTATTTATATTTTATTTTTTTTAGATTTTTGTTTTTTAAAAGAATAGTTTATTATATTGGTTGGAGTTTAAATAAATGAAGAAATATTGTAATATAAAATACGGTACTAAAGCAGAACGTCGTAATTATTCTAAAATTAATTATGATTTTGAATTACCTAATTTAATAAAAACACAAATGGATTCTTTTGATTTATTTTTAAAAAAAGGGATTCAAGAGGCTTTAAATGATATTTCTCCTATACAAAGTTATAACGGTAATTTAAAATTATATTTTGATGATTTTTATTTAAATGAACCTAAATTAGATATTAAAGAAGCTAAAAAAAGAGATTTTAGTTATTTTTCCGAATTATTTGTTAATGTAAGATTAGAAAATGTTTCGACTGGAGAAATTAAAAAAAGTCGAGTTTTAATGACAGAACTACCTTTAATGACTCCTTCGGGAACTTTTATAATTAACGGAACAGAAAGAGTAATTATATCTCAAATTATACGTTCTTCAGGTACCTATTTTACTGAAAAATTTGATTCTAAATTAAATAAAGTTCGTTATGAAGCTCAAATTATTCCTACAAGAGGAGCTTGGATTGAATATGAACAAAGCAATAAAGACATTCTTTATGCTAAATTAGATCATTCCAAAAAAATTCCTTTAACTAAATTTATTAATGTTTTAGGTTTTAATAGTAAAGAAGAAATAAAATCTGTTTTTGGAGGGAATCCTCTTTTAGAATTAAGTTTTAATAAAAATGATGAGTTAAACACAAATGATTCTATTATAGAATTATATTCTAAATTAAATCAAGGCGAAAAAGTTTCTGTTAAATCTGCTCGTGAATTTATTAGTAAAAGATTATTTGATCGTAAAAAATATGATTTATCTTTTGTAGGTAGATATAAACTTAATAAAAAATTAGATGTTTTAAATAGAATTGAAAAAACTTTTTTAGCATATGATTTAAAAGATATTGATACTGGAGAAGTTTTATTTCCTAAAGATACTTTATTAACAAAAGATATTATCGAGGAATTAAAAAATAAAAGACATCATTTTAGAAAAGAATTAATTAATTCTAAGATTAATTTAGAAAATGAAGTCGATGAAGAAGAAAATATTTTTACTTATAAAAAAGATGATTCTGAAGAAAAAATTTATATAAAAGAAAATATTTTCCATATTTTAACAGGAGAGATTTTAGTCGAAGCAGACACTTTATTAAACGATGAAGTAAAAGAAATTTTACATCAAAATAGAGATAATTTAGAAGAATCTGTTATAGATTTTTTTCTAGAAAATAATAATTTTTATGAAAATGAAAAAGAAACTCAAAGTAAAAATATTTTAAATGAAGTTTTAGTTATTTATGTTTTAGATGATAATAATAATAAACGTTATATTAAAGTAATAGGTAATAATCAAGATGAAAAAGGAAAAAATATTTTTTTATCTGATATTATCGCTAGTATTAGTTATTATTTGAATTTATATGAAAATATAGGTAAAAAAGACGATATTGACTACTTAGGTAACAGAAGATTAAGATTAGTAGGAGAATTATTACAAAATCAATTTCGTATTGGTTTGTCTAGATCTGAAAAAAATATTAAGGATAGAATGTCAACTAGTAAATTTGAAACAACGACAACTAGCGGATTAGTTAATTTTTCTTCTTTAGCGATAGTTATTAAAAGGTTTTTTGGAAGCTCACGTTTATCTCATTTCATGGATCAAATTAATCCTCTAGCTGAATTAACTCAAAAAAGAAAAATTTCTTCTTTAGAAACTGGTGGTATCGATCGTGATCGTGCAGGCCTTGAATTAAGAGCTATACATAATTCTTATTACGGAAGATTATGTCCTATAGAAACACCAGAGGGACCTTCTATTGGTTTGATTTCTTCTTTATCTACTTATGCTCAAGTAGATCAATATGGTTTTATTAAAACTCCTTTTTTTAAAGTGATTCATAATGATGGTTTACATATGGTATCTAAAGATTTCAAATATTTAACTTCTATTCAGGAAGAAGGACAAATTATTGCTTCAGCAGATACTATTTTAAACGAAGATAATACTTTTAAACAAAATAAAATTATCGCTAGAAAAAATGGAGAAATAGGTCTTTATGATGTGTCAAAAGTTAATTATATTGATGTTTCTCCTAAACAAATAGTTTCTGTAGCAACTTCTACTATTCCTTTTTTAGAACATAATGATGCTTCTAGAGCTTTAATGGGAACAAATATGCAACGCCAAGCTTTGCCTTTATTGATTACAGATTCTCCTATTGTAGGTACAGGAACCGAGCATAGAGTAGTAAAAGATTCTGGTTGTTTGGTTTTAGCTGAAAAAGATGGTTTTGTTTCTTATGTTGATTCTCAAAAAATTATCATTAAGTCTGATGACGAAACAGAAAAAGTTTATAAATTAACTTCTTTTGCTAAATCAAATCAAAATACTTTGATTTTGCATAAACCTATTGTTAAGAAAAATGAATTTGTGAATAAAAACGATATTATAGCTGATGGCCCAGCCACTGATAAAGGTGAATTAGCTTTAGGAAAAAATATAACTGTGGCTTTTATGACTTGGGATGGTTATAATTACGAAGATGCTGTTATTATGTCAGAAGATTTAGTTCGTAATGATGTTTATACTTCTGTTCATATCACTAAATATGAAATTTATGCAAGAGAATTAAAAAAAGGTGCTGGTAAAGAAGAGATTACTCGTGAAGTTCCTAATGTAAGCGCTGAAGCTATTAAAAATCTAGATCATAGAGGAATTATTATTCCAGGCTCAGAAGTTAAAGAAGGCGATATTTTAGTAGGTAAAATAATTCCTCAAGGAACTTTTGAACCTTTACCTCATGAAAAATTAATTTACACTATTATAGGAGAAAAAGCACGCGATTATAAAGATGCTTCTTTAAGAGTTCCTTTTGGAAAGTCAGGAGTTGTTCAAAGCGTTGAATATTTATCTGTTTCTAATGGTGATGTTTTGTCTACACCAGGTGTAAATCAAAGTGTTAAAGTTTATATTGCTCAAAAAAGAAAAATTAAAGAAGGCGATAAAATAGCAGGGCGACATGGTAATAAAGGTGTAGTTTCTCGTATTTTACCTAAAGAAGATTTACCTTATATGGCCGATGGTACAACTATTGATATTATGTTAAATCCTTTAGGTGTTCCGAGTAGAATGAATATTGGACAAATTTTAGAAATGCATTTAGGTTTAGCTGCTAAAAAATTAGGTATTAAAGTAGCTACTCCAGTTTTTGACGGCGTTGATAATGAAGATTTAAAAGATATTATGAAAGAAGCTAATTTATCTTTAGATGGTAAAATGACTTTATATGATGGTAGAACTGGTGAACCTTTTGATAATCCTATTTCTGTAGGTATATTATATATGATTAAATTATCACATATGGTAGATGATAAGTTACATGCTAGAAATGTAGGCCCTTATACTTTAATAACAAATCAAGCTACTCGTGGTCAAGGAAGTAGTGGTCCAGGTGGACAAAGAATTGGAGAAATGGAAGTATGGAGTTTATATGGTTACGGTGCAGCTTATACCTTAAGAGAGTTTTTAACTGTCAAAAGTGATGATATAATAGGACGTAATAAAACTTATAACGCTATAGTTAAGGGATTTCCTTTACCTAAACCTTCTATTCCTGAAAGTTTTAGAGTATTTTCTAAAGAATTACAATCTTTAGGTTTGCATGTAGAGCTTATCGAAGCTAATACTAAGGAGAATAAAGTTCATCATTCTTTAGTGAATAAAAACAAGGAGTAAAACCTATCAACTAATTATGGAAATAAATGATAAAATCGAAAATTGTAATGTTTCTGAATCAACTGTAGAATCATTAAAATCAATCGGAATTAATTTTTTAGAAGATTTTAATTCTTATACTTTATTAGATTTACAATCTTTATTAAATGAAGATTGTTTTTTTGACATTATTCCTATTTTAAAAAAAAATTTTTTACCTGAAAATTTAGAAAATTTAAATTTAATAAATGATATTATTGTAATTTTATATAATAATAAAATTAAGACATGTCGCGATCTTTTGACAGCTGATCCTAATTTTATATATCGTTTATTTGAAAAAGAAAATTCTTCTTATTTCGAAGATATTAAAAATTTTTTTTCTTTATATAAACATAATTTTGAAACAAAAATAAATGTCGAAAACGAAAAATCTGATGAACCAGTTTCTTTTGAAAAAAAATATGGAAGTCGTGAATACGATTATTTTAAAATTCGTTTAGCGTCTCCTGATGAAATTAGAAAATGGTCTTATGGCGAAATTGTTAATTATGAAACTATTAATTATCGTACTTCTAAACCAGAAATGGGAGGACTTTTTTGTCCAAAAATTTTCGGTCCTTATAAAGATTTTCAATGCGCTTGTTTAAAAAAAAAAATATCAAAAACTTTTAAAATTTGTCCTAAATGTGGTGTTGAAATAACAGAACAAAAAGTACGTCGCGAAAGAATGGGGCATATAGAATTAGCTTCTTCTGTTGTACATACTTGGTATTTAAATAGTTCTCCGAGTAGATTAGCTATTATTTTAGGAATGAAAGCCAAAGAATTATTAGAAATAGTTTACTATGTTTCTTATATTGTTATGTCTCCTGGAAATACAAATTTAGAAAAAGGACAGTTGATATCAGAAATTCAATACGGTCATTATTTAGAAAACAGCAACAACTTTGTCGCTTTAACAGGTGCAACAGCTGTCAAAGAATTGTTAAAGGAACTAGATTTAAATGCTAAAATAGAAGAATTAAAAACTCTTTTAAAACATATTTCGAAACAAAAAAGAGATAATATTATTAAGAGATTAGAAATTCTTATATCTTTACAACAATCTGATAATAAACCTGAATGGATGGTTTTAGATGTTTTGCCAATTCTTCCTGCCGATTTAAGACCAATTGTTCCTTTAGATGCAGGACGTTTTGCGACTACTGATATAAATGATTTATACAGAAGAATTTTAAATCGTAATAATCGTTTAAAAAAACAAATTAAACAAAAAGCTCCTAGATTAATTATTAAAAATGAAAAAAGAATGTTACAAGAAGCTGTAGATGTTTTATTTGATAATGTTAAAGTTAATAAAAAAAATAACTCTAATATGGAAAAAAATAAAACATTAAAATCTTTATCAGAAATGTTAAGAGGAAAACAAGGACGTTTTCGTCAGAATCTTTTAGGAAAAAGGGTTGATTATTCAGGAAGATCAGTTATTATTGTTGGTCCAGAATTAAAAATTCATCAATGTGGACTTCCGAGAAAAATGGCTGTTATTTTATTTAAACCTTTTATTCTAAATAAATTACAAGAAGTTAAAGGAATTGATAGAAGAAGCGCAACAGCTTTATATGAAAAAATGAATGAATATGTTTTCGAAGTTTTAGAAGAAGTTGTTAAAGAACATCCTGTTTTATTAAATAGAGCACCTACTTTGCATCGTTTAGGGATTCAAGCTTTTGAGCCGAAATTAATTGATGGCAAAGCTATTAAATTACATCCTTTAGTAACACCAGCTTTTAATGCTGATTTCGATGGTGATCAAATGGCTGTTTATTTACCTCTTTCTTTAGAAGCACAAGCAGAAGCTCGTTTGTTGATGTTAGTTTCTAATAATATTTTAGATCCTAAAAATGGTAATCCGGTTTTATCTCCTTCACAAGATATGGTTTTAGGTAATTATTATTTAACCATTGAAGAAAAAAAAGACCGTGTTATAAATGGTTTTGAATCAGAAAAAAGAACAAAAGAACACAAGTATAAACATCGTAATGAAGGAAAAATTTTCTTTGATTTAAAAGAAGCAGAATTAGCATTTTATAATAAAGAAATTCATTTGCATACGAAAATTTTAGTTAAAACAAAAAATATTAATTCTTATTTTACTCCTGAGCAAAAAGAAAAATATTTAATAACTACTTTAGGAAAATTAATTTTTAATAGTATCTTACCTTCTAATTTTAATTATATTCAAGAACCAACTCTTTTTAATTTAGAAGTTAAAACTCCAGAATGTTATTTTATTTCAAAAGGCATAAATCCTCAAAAAGTTTTAGCCGAATCATTATATATCGAACCTTTCAAAAAAAGATTTGTATCTCTGATTATAGATTCTGTTTTCAAAAAAAGCAATATTACTGAAACATCTAAAATGTTAGATAATATTAAAGATTTAGGATTTAAATATTCTACTATTTCCGGAATTACTATTTCTCATAATGATATTAATGTTTATTCTCAAAAAGAAAAATTATTAGATTTAACTGAAAATAAAATAATAGAAATAGAAAAATTTTATGATAATGGTTTTTTAACAATTTCAGAGAAGAAAAATTTAGTTATTCAAGAATGGAAAGTCGTTCGTGATAAAATACAAGAAGGATTAATGAAAGAATTTGATAAAGATAATAATTTATTCATGATAAGTGATAGTGGTGCTCGCGGAAATACTTCAAATTTTTCTCAATTATCAGGAATGAGAGGATTAATGAATAGTCCTAAAGGAGAAATTTTAGAAATTCCTGTAAAAACTTCTTTTAAAGAAGGATTGACAGTTTCTGAATTTTTCATTTCTACAAATGGCGCTCGTAAAGTTTCTACTGATACTGCTTTAAAAACAGCAGAATCAGGATATTTAACACGTAGATTAGTTGATGTAGCTCAAGATAATATTATTACTATAGAAGATTGTGGTAGTGATAAAGGTTTATTTATTAAATCGATTAAAAGTCATGATAAAGAGATTATTTCTTTAGGACAACGTATTTTTAGTCGTTTTGCTGCTGAAGATATTTTAGATGTTAAAACAGGACAAATTATAATTAAAAAGAACGAGATGATTGATAAAGAAATTGTTGCTAAAATTAACTCGTTAGGTATAGAAAAAGTTAAAATTAGAAGTGTTTTAACTTGTAACGCAGAATATGGTATTTGCGCTAAATGTTATGGTTTAAACTTGGCTAGTAATAAAAATGTCGAAATAGGAGAAGCTGTCGGAGTAATAGCAGCTCAGTCTATTGGTGAACCGGGTACACAATTAACAATGAGAACTTTCCATACAGGAGGAGTTTTAGCGGTTTCTGATATTACTCAAGGTTTACCAAGGATTCAAGAATTATTTGAAGTTAGAATACCTAAAGGAAAAGCTGTTATCAGCGAATATGATGGGTTTGTAAAAGAAATTAAAAATATAAATTCTTATTCATCGCAAATTATTATTATTCCTGATTATGATAAAGAAATAACATATGTTTATGATGTTTTTTCTAATTCAGAAATTTTAATCCAAAAGGACATGCGTGTTTATGCTGGTCAAAAGTTAACAACAGGCTCTATTGATTTAAAAGAATTATTAAGAGTTACTAGTGTAGAAGAAACACAAAAATATATTTTAGAAGAAGTTCAAAAAGTATATCAATCTCAAAGTGTTACCATTAGTGATAAACATATAGAAATTATTATATATCAAATGTTTAAACAAATTTTAGTTATTTATGAAGGAGACACTGATTTTTTACCAGGAACTGAAGTTTCTATTAAAAAATTTAAAAAAGTTAACTTAGAAATGTTACGTCAAAATAAATCGTTAGCCGTAGGTCGACCTGTTTTATTAGGAATTACAAGATCTTCTTTAAAAAGTGATTCTTTCCTTTCTGCTGCTTCTTTCCAAGAAACAACTAAGATTTTAATTGATGCTGCTATTAAAGGTCAATCAGATTATTTATATGGTTTAAAAGAAAATGTTATTGTAGGAGGATTAATTCCTGCAGGTACAGGTATTTTAGAGCATCATAATTTTAAATATCCTTATGAAAAGATAAAAAATGATACAGATTCATAATTATATTGTTTTTTATTTTAAAAAAAGTTATAATTATAGTATAAAAAATTTCGTTTATAATTATTAAAAAAATTAAAAAAATTAATATTAATAAAAAAATGTATTATTAATTTTAAAAAAATATTATTTTAAAAAGGAGATGTTATATTAAGATGCCTACTATTGCTCAGTTAATTAAAAAAGGAAGGATTGATAAAACTTATAAAAGTAAATCACCATCTTTAAGATATAGTTTTAATAATTTAAAGAAAAAAATTAAAAAATATAATTCTCCTCAAAAATCAGGAGTTTGTATTAAAGTGTCGACTATGACACCAAAAAAACCTAATTCTGCTTCAAGAAAATTTGCTAGAGTTAGATTAAGTAATGGTACTGAAGTTAATGCTTATATTCCAGGAATAGATCATTCTTTGCAAGAACATAGTGTTGTCTTAGTTCGTGGTGGAAGAGTCAAAGATTTACCTGGAGTACGTTATCATATAGTTAGAGGAGCTTTAGATGCTACTGGCGTTGCTAATAGAAAACAAGGTCGTTCTAAATATGGTTCTAAAAAAGTTGTTAATAAAAAGTAAAAAAATATAATTAATAAAAATTTTAAAAAGGCAAGGTTTTTTAAATGTCACGTAAAAAACGTATTTATAAAAAAAATTTAACACCAGATCCTGTTTATAATTCTAAGTTGGTAACTAAAATTATAAATACTATTATGAAAGATGGTAAAAAAGAAGTTGCCAAATCTATTTTATATGGTGCTTTTGATAGAGTAAAAGAAATAACTAAAAGAGATCCAATAGATGTTTTTAATGAAGCTTTGAGTAATATTATGCCTATTTTAGAAGTACGTACGCGTACTATAGGAAGTCAAAATTATCAAGTTCCTTCAGAAGTTCGTCCTGAAAGACGTCAATCTTTAGGATTAAGATGGTTGATTCAATATTCTCAAAAAAGAAATGAAAAAACTATGAAAGAGAAATTAGCAAAAGAAATTATTGATGCTTCTTCTAAAACAGGAATAACAGTTAAAAAACGAGAAGATACTCATCGTATGGCTGAAGCTAATAAAGCTTTTGCACATCATCGTTGGTAAGATAGACGAGAATATTAAGGAGTAATATTTTATGGGACGCCAATTCAAAATTGATAAAATACGTAATATTGGCATTATGGCACATATTGATGCTGGAAAAACAACTACGACAGAAAGAATTTTATTTCATACTGGTAAAATACATAAAATAGGTGAAACTCACGAAGGTGCTTCACAAATGGATTGGATGGAACAAGAGCAGGAAAGAGGAATTACAATTACTTCAGCAGCTACTACTATTTTTTGGAAAGATCATAAAATTCAAATTATTGATACTCCTGGTCACGTAGATTTTACAGTTGAGGTTTCCCGTTCTTTAAGAGTTTTAGATGGAGCAGTAGTTGTTATAGACGCTCAAGCAGGAGTTGAACCTCAAACAGAAACCGTTTGGCGACAAGCAACAGAATATAAAGTTCCTAGAATTGTTTTTGTCAATAAGATGGACAAAGTAGGAGCAGATTTTGAATATGCTATTGGTACTTTAAAACAAAGATTAGGTGTCAAAGTAGCTGCTATTCAATGGCCTATTGGAAAAGAAAGCAATTTTATTGGTATTATTGATTTATTAGAAATGACTGCTTTTAAATATAATAATAATTCTTTCTCAGAAGATGGTGAATTTATAGATATACCTCAAGATTTATTAGAAATAGCCGCTCAAAAAAGACAAGAATTAATAGAATTATTATCTGAATTTGATGATGATTTGATGGAACTTTTTTTTCAAAATAAAGAAATTAGCGCTGATGTTTTGAAAAAAGTTATTAGAAAAGCGACTTTAACTGTTGATTTTTTCCCTGTTTTATGTGGTTCCGCTTTTAAAAATAAGGGAGTTTTGAAAATCTTAGATGCTATGATTGATTATCTTCCTTCTCCTATTGATATTCCAGCCATAACAGGTTTAGATATTAATAATAATGAAGTAATTCGTAAAGCTTCTGATGATGAACCTTTTACTGCTTTAGTTTTTAAAATTATGACTGATCCATTTGTAGGACGTTTAACTTGTTTAAGAATTTATTCTGGTGTTTTAAAAACTGGAATTTATGTTAAAAATGCATCAAAAAACGTTAAAGAACGTATAGGACGTTTATTACAAATGCATGCCAACAAAAGAGAAGAAATTCAGGAAGCTAATGCTGGAGATATCGTGGCTGTTATAGGATTGAAAAATGTTACTACTGGAAACACTTTAACTTCAGAAAATGATTTTGTTATTTTAGAATCCATGAATTTCCCTGAACCAGTTATAGAAATCGCTTTAGAACCTAAAACTAAAAATGATCAAGATAAAATTTCTGTTGCTTTGAGTAAATTAGCGGAAGAAGATCCTACTTTTAAGGTTTATATCAACCATGAAACAGGACAAACTATTATTGCTGGAATGGGCGAGTTACATCTTGATATTATTATGGATCGTTTAAAAAGAGAATTCAAAATAGAAACTAATGTAGCTAAACCACAGGTGGCTTATAGAGAAACTTTAACTCAAGTTACAGAGACAGAAGGAAAATTTATACGTCAGTCTGGAGGACGAGGACAATACGGTCATGTTTGTATTCGCTTCGAACCTAACGAAGGTAAGGGATTTGAATTTGTAAATAAAATTGTTGGTGGTTCTGTTCCTCGTGAATATATTCCTGCTGTAAAAAAAGGTTTAGAAGAATCTTTAAGTAATGGTATTATTGCTGGGTTTCCTTTTATAGATGTAAAAGCGATTTTATTTGATGGTTCTTATCATGATGTTGATTCATCAGAAATTGCTTTTAAAATTGCAGCTTCTATTGCTTTAAAAGAAACAAAAAAAAATGGTGGTTTAGTTCTTTTAGAACCTATTATGGATGTAGAAGTAATAACTCCAGATAATTATGTAGGGAATGTTATTGGCGATTTAACATCTAGAAGAGGGAAATTAGAAAATCAAGAAAATCGTGGAAACGCGGTTGTTATTAGAGCTTTTGTCCCTTTATCTGAAATGTTTGGATATGTGACTAATTTACGTTCTAATACACAAGGCAGAGCAAGTTTTGTTATGCAATTTGCTAGATATGCTAAAACGCCAAATAATATTACCGAAAATATTATTAAAGAGCGTAATTAATATATAATATTTATGTAAAAGATAAAAAAATAAAAAAGGAGACCTTTTAAAATGGCTGAAATATTTTTAAAAGACAAGTTAAATTTAAACGTAGGAACTATTGGTCATGTAGACCATGGTAAAACTACTTTAACTTCTGCGATAACTAATTATTTGTCAGAACAAGGATTAGCAAAAAAACAAAATTACGAACAAATAGATAAATCTCCTGAAGAAAAAGAACGTGGTATTACGATTAATTCTACATGCATAGAATATCAAACAGCTAAAAGACATTATTCTCACATAGATTGTCCTGGACATGCTGATTATATTAAGAACATGATCGCAGGAGCTTCGCAAATGGATGCAGGTATTTTAGTAGTTTCTGCTGTAGATGGAGTAATGCCTCAAACAAAAGAACATATTTTACTTGCTAAACAAGTAGGAGTTCCTAAATTAGTAGTTTTTTTAAATAAATGTGATTTAGTAGAAGATAAAGATATTTTTGAATTAATAGAATTAGAAATTAGAGATATTTTAACTTCTAATGGTTTTGATGGTGAAAACACACCTATCGTTAGAGGTTCTGCTTTACGTGTCGAAGGTATAAAAGAATTACTTGATACTTTAGACACATATGTTGAAGATCCAGTACGTGATTTAGACAAACCTTTTTTAATGCCTATTGAAGGTGTTATTAACGTAAAAGGTAGAGGAACTGTTGCTACAGGACGTGTAGAAAGAGGACAAATAAAACTTCAAGAAGAAGTTGAAATCATAGGTATTAAAGAAACTAAAAAATCTACAGTAACTGGTTTACAAATGTTTCATAAAAATTTAGATAAAGAAGGCGCTTTGGCTGGTGATAATATTGGTATTTTGTTACGTGGTGTCAATTACAAAGATATTCAACGTGGACAAGTTATATGCAAACCAGGTTCTGTAAAACCTTATTCTAAATTTATAGCTAAAATTTATATTCTTACAGCTAAAGAAGGTGGAAGAAGTACTTGTTTCCGAGATAATTATCGTCCGCAATTTTATGTAAGAACTGCTAGTGTTACTGGTGTAATCGAATTAAAAGACGATCTTAAAATAGTAAATCCAGGCGATTTAGTAGAAATTATCGTTAATTTAATTTATCCAGTAGCGATCGAAGAAGGAACAAGTTTTTCTGTACGTGAAGGCGGAAGAACTATCGGAGCCGGAACTGTTATTAAAATAATAGAATAATCATAAATATATATATCACACTGTTATAAATTTTTGTAAATAAATTCATTTTTAATACCGAAAAGACTAGTTAAAACAAACTAGTCTTTTTTTAGTAAAAGAGGTTTTAAAAATTAATAAATTTAAACAAAGTGTATATAGAAATTGAATCATGTTATTTTGATTTATTTTTTAATCTTTTTAAAAAACTTGATATTTTTTTATTAAAAAATAAAGAAATAAATAATTGAAAAATAAAAGAAAAAATTGATAAATTAAACAAACGAATTAGATACCTTTTATTTTTTTAAAGTAGCTAATTTTAAATTTCCATTCTCATTAGATAAAGAAGATTTATTATTAACAACTTATCAATTTTTAGTAAAAAAAATAAAAAGATGCAATGTTATAAATTTTTGTAAATAAATTCATTTTTAATACTGAAAAGACTAGTTAAAAAACTAGTCTTTTTTTGTTTTTAGTAAAAAAGAGGTTTTAAAAATGAATTTATTTACAAAAATTTATAACAGTGCGCTTCTTTATTTGATTTGATCTTCTATTAGTGATTTCATAAAGTGAGTTTAGTTCATATAAAATAAGATTTTTGTATTGTAATTCACTATTTTTATCTTGGTTTTGAAATACATTTCGTAAACTTTCAGCACTTGATAACATATTATTATACATTTTTTGTTTAGATTCTGATTTTTTGATTTCAGTTTTAATTTTAGTGATTTGGCCAATTAATTCAATTTCTTCATCTTGTAATTTTTCAATTTCGGTTGTTAATCTATTATTTTCTAATTTATTTAATGGTTGATGATTTTCTACTTTAATATTATTTATTCGTTCATAAACTTTACGCCAACTAGGAGAAATTTGAGCTCTTTGATACTTCATTTTATCTATTTTTTCTTTTAAAATGTTTTGTTCTAATTCTTTTGGTTCAAGTTGTTTTTTTAATATTTCTTTTTGTGGTTGTAATAATTCAATTTGTTTTTTAAAATTATCACAATCTTTATTTACATTAATATTAGCATCAGAATTTTGTTGTTCTTTTAACAAACTTAATTTAAATTTCCAACTATTTTTTATTTTTTCAATTGATTCTTGTTCTATTTTAGAAAGATTGTTTAATAGTAAAATTTTATCATCATTTTCGGAAAAAATATAATTTTTAATTTGATCGAAATGAGTTTGAGTAGTTAAAAATTTAGATCGTTTAATTTCATTTTTATCTTTTTGCAGATTGTTATTTTTTTGATTTTGATCTAAAAATTTAATTTCTTCTTTTTTTGATTCTAAATTTGATAATGTTTCATTATTTTGTTGATAATTTTTAGTATTTTTATAACACCAAAATATAACTATAATAATAGAAATTGAAACAATGATGATAATTGATAAATGTTTTTTTAAAAAATTATTAGTATTCATTATTTTTTTGCCTTATTATATAATTTTATAAATTAAATGTTTAAAAAAATTTTTTAATTAAGAATTATAATCATTTCAGGAATTTTCTTTTTTTTGTTTAAATTTTTGTTGAGAGTGATTATAAATTAGGGATTTTAATTTTAATTCTTCTTTTACAACATCAATCTCTTCTCGTTTCTAATATAATTTTTCTTCTAAATCAATTTGATCGTCTTCTAATTTTGATATGTCATTAAATTTATCTCTATCTTTTTTCTAAATTTTTAACAATTTTATCATATTAATTAACAATAGAACGTTCTTTTTCTACTATGTCTTTAATTATTATTTTTGATTTGTTATATTCAGTTGCATATTCTTCGGTTTTTACATATGTTTGATCGTTTTGTTTGTCTTCTTTGTATTTTGCTATGTCAGTATCTATTTTAACTATATCGCCGTCGATTTTTTTTATGTATTTCTAACATTTCTTTTGAAATAATTATTGTTCTTTTGTTTTTTTTATCATATCATTAATTGTATTAAATATGTGATGACCTTCATGAAAAACGAAAAGAGTTTTTGACATTCCTTGTGCGAATTTTGTTGTAAATTTTAAAGCTTTACCAGTTATTTGTACTCCAAATTTAGCAGGAAATAAATCCGAAACTATGTCGAATGCTTTAAAAGCCAATTTTACAATATTGTCAGAAGACGTACTGTTATAAATTTTTGTAAATAAATTCATTTTTAATACCGAAAAGAATAATTTTTTTAAACTAGTCTTTTTTTAGAGAAAAGAGGTTTTAAAAATATGAAGAGTTAAAAAAACATTTACATTTTTTTATAACACTAATACTACGGCTATTAATTAATATTAATTAATTGTTAACTAATACCAATTATGATTATAAACAAAAAAAACAATTTTAATATTCAGTTTTTTATAATGTATCTAATTGTTTTTTTATAATTATAAAATAATCTTTTTTTTATAAAAAAAATATCTTTCTTATAATAATTTTTACTTATTATAATTTAAAGTTATTTATTTATATTTTCGCTTTATAGTAAAAAGATATATTAATAATAATAAAAAATAATTCAAAATAATATGATTCAATTTTTGATACACGCTGTCAAAATTACTTATTTTTAAACCCTATTTGAACTAAAAAAATACTA
Organism: Candidatus Phytoplasma vitis; assembly: GCA_023934045.1. Lineage (GTDB taxonomy): Bacteria > Bacillota_I > Bacilli_A > Acholeplasmatales > Acholeplasmataceae > Phytoplasma > Phytoplasma vitis. The sequence continues at coordinate 168,964 of CP097583.1, forward strand.
GTTTAAAAAAATTATTCTTTTTGGTATTAAAAATGAATTTATTTACAAAAATTTATAACAGTGCGCTTTAGCTATCAAAACCAATAAACTTCAAGAACGTATTAATGAAATTAATTTAAAAATTTATAATAAGACAAATGATAGTTTGAAAAAAAGATACTTTAAAATAGTATAAAGAAATATAGTTGGGCAACGTTTTGATAATTTATAATTTTCAAAAATTACTAAATTATCAAAACTCTATCATATAACAATTTAATTATTAAAGAGGATAATAATTCAACTAATATTAATTATTCAAATTAAAATATATTTAATAAGGTTTTTTACGTTGTATAAAAAAATATTATTTTTTTTAAAAAAAAGTATTTTATAAGTATATAAAGAATAAAAAAAGATAAATAATAAAAAAATTCTTTTAAAAAAAATTTATAAAGTTATCTTTTATATTACAATAAAACTGAGTTTTAAGGGCAAACCGTAATTTTTCGTTGAAGGATGATTTGAAATTTCATTATTTGAAATAAAGAAGGTTATAATATATGAAAAATGATATTCCAAGATCTAGACTTAGATCATTTTTTATTTCATTATCAGTGTAATTATATTCTCATTGTTTATATATATTGGAATAAAAATGGAAATAGATTTTGATAAGTTTTTTACAAAACGAAAACGTAAAAAATTGAATTTAAAATAATTTATTTTTTATTTTTTTCACTACATGTCTTTTGTGTTGTGTTTTTATTATTTGTTTGAAACTCTTGTTAGTGCTCGAACAGTTAAGAACAATGATAAAATGATTAAAGTTGTTTTGGATCTCCCAACTAACAAAGAACAACAAAAAATTAGTGAAAATAAAGAATTAGCTAAAGTCCAAAATAAATTTAATAAATTAGAAAATATTTATTGGAATAAATTATTTAAATATCAATTGTTTTGCTCCTTATTAATAGTTATAACATTTATATTACAAGTTTATTTGAAACATTTATTTGAAGCGAACCCTATTTTGTCGAAAATCAGTTATTTTATTTTAGTGATTAGTTTATTGTTTTTGTTTTTATCTAGTTTTTATGATAAATATAATCGCATTCGTCGTTTTATTTTAATTTGTAAAGAAAAAAAATTAGAAAAAAATAGAAAAAAAGAAAAATAAATTTTTGTTATATTTCGAGAACTATTAAATTAGTTCTTTTTTTTATTAATAATTTTTTTCAAAAAGCATAATCTAAAAAATTTAATTTATTTTTTTTATTAAAATATAGATCAAAGTTTAATTTAGTTTGCGTAAAGAATTATAAAATCTTTTAGACTGGTTAAAAAACTTTTTCTTTATTAAAAAAGTTAATATTTTCTATTAAGTAATGATTTTTATTGTGTTTTACTTTTTTTAAAAATGATTTTTTTGAATAATAACTATTATAGAAAATACTATTTTCTATAATAGTTATTTTAATATTTTTTTGTTCTAAAATATGTTTAATTATTCTATTTTATCAAATAATATATTAAAAATATATTAAAAATATATTAAAAATATATTAAAAATATATTAAAAATATATTAAAAATATATTAAAAATATATTAAAAATGTTATAATAAAATTGAAAATAGTTTTGAAAGGCGGAAAAAAATGTTTTTAGGAAGAAAAAAAGAATTAAAAGAATTGCAAGCAAAAATTGATTCTCAATCTTGTGAATTAGGAATTGTTTATGGGATTAGGCAAGTTGGCAAAACAACTTTATTAAAACAAATAATTAAAAAAAACAAAGGAATTTATTTTTTAGCTGATAAAACAGGAATTGAAAAAAATTTAGAAAAATTATCAGAACAAATAACCGCTTATTTTAAAGAGAGTTTTATTTCACCTTTTAGAGATTATTATTCATTATTCTCTTTTATCTTAAAAAAACAAAATAAAAAAAAGAAAACATTTTTGTTAGTCATTGATGAATTTTCTTATTTAATTAAATCTGATCATGCGATTTTATCAATTTTTCAAAAAATTAAAGATGAATATTTGAATGAAACAAAAATTAAAATTATTTTATCAGGAAGCCATCTAGGTTTAATGAGAGATATAGATACTTATAAAGAACCTCTTTATTCGAGAACTACTTTTAAATTAAAAATTATGCCTTTTGATTATGCAGAATCTGCTTTGTTTTATCCTAATCTAAGTTCAGTAGATAAAATTCTTTTTTATAGTATTTTTGGTGGAATGCCTTTATTTTTATCTCAAATCAAAAAAAATCAAAGTTTATTATACAATCTTAAAAATATTTTTTTAACTGATCCTACTAAAATTGAAAGAGATTTTTCTTTTTTCCTTGGTGAAGAAAATAGAAAAAGTCAAAATTATGAACCTCTTTTGAAACTTTTATCTTCTAAAAAAAACTTTCAATTAAAAGATTTATCTTCTTCTTTAAACATACCCAATCCTAATCTAGTTGTTTTATTAAAAAATTTAGAAGAAATGGAGATTGTTGAAAAAGAAATTAATTGTACTGAAAAAAATAAAAATTCAAAAAAAACTAATTATTCTTTAAAAGAAAATTATTTAAAATTTTATTATCGTTTTATCAAACCTAATCTTAATCATATTGTTTTAATGAATCATAAAAAATTTTATGAAATTTTTATCGAACCCCAATTAGAACAATTTATTTCTTTAGAATTTGAAAAAATATGCCGTTTGTTTCTAATTAAGAAATATCAAAAAAAAGGAACTATTATAAACATCGGACGTTTTTGGGAAAATAATGCTTCTCGAGGAGTTAATTTAGAAATTGATATTATATTATTAGAAATTAACCAAAATTTAACCCTTTTTGAATGCAAATGGACTAAACAAAGAGTCGATTTTGAAGTAATAAATCAATTACAAAAGAAACTTAGACAAATCAAAAATTATGATTTTGTTCAGAATCAAACAATTAATTTAGGTTTTTTTTCTAAAAATGGTTTTGACCAAAATATTAGTAAAAATAAAAAATATTTATTATTTACTCCGCAAGATTTATATAAAATTTAAAAAATAATAAAATAACTTTTATACAAAATAAATTTAATTCTAAAAATATAATAATCGCTGCTAAAATAAAAACATATCAAAATTATCTAATTTATTTTTATTTTTTTAACAATAATATATTTATTTTTGGGATTTTTTTATAGATACAAAAAAAGACATATTTTTATAATTTTTAATCGATTTTTTTTATTTTTAGATAAAAAAATATTGTTTTGAGTATGAATGATTTTAAAATAATGGTAGTAATTTGATAATTTAATAATTTGGAACAAGTTCTAAATTATCAAAGTGCTACCTTTTCTTTTGTTTAATATTCTTACTATAAAAGAAAAAAACCAAACTATTTATTTTTTAATAAATAATTTGGTTTTCAAAATTTAATTATTTTAAAAAAGTTTTATTTTACTAAATCAAAAAAGTTCTTTTTTAAAGTTAATATGTTCATTTTGTTTAATTTCTAAATATTGTTATAACAATATTTTATTTTCTCAAATATAATTGTCGTTTTGAACAACTTTTTTTATTTATTTTAATTTTAAAAAAACTTATTCAATTTAATTTTTTATTATTGAGCCGTCAGGATTATAATTAGTTTTCTTAATTTCGATTCCAGTAGATGGATCATATTCAGTGATATATTCTATTGTTTTTCCTTCGGATCGGAAACAAGTGTCTTTAATGTTTTTTTCAGTAGATGGATCATATTCATAGATAAAACTTATTTTTTCGTCAGAATTAAAACGAGTCGTTTTAATTATTTTTTCAGTAAATTTATCAAATTCAGCGATATAGATTTTTTTTCCGTCTAATCCAAATTGAGTGAATTTGATTATTTTTTCAGTAAATTTATCAAATTCAGTTATATTGTCTATGTTTTTAGAGGATTTTTTGTAGGAGTAAGATTTATAAATAGTTTGTTTAATTAATTTTCCAGTAGATGGATCATATTCGTTGTCATAGTTAGTGAAGTACAAACATCCTAATATTATAAAAATTAAAATGATAACCGTAGGGGGGACCGTCCAAAGACATATTTTTTTGTTTGAGGTTTCATATTTTAGGCTTAATTCCTTTTTAATTTCATTTAAGTTAAATTTAAAAAAAAGTTTTTTATTTTTAAAATTAATTATTCTTTTAATTATAAATTATTTTTTTTAATTTGTCAACATAAAAAGCATAAAAAATTAATTTTTTAAATTATCTTAGAAAAAAACCTTAAAATATGTTATTTATTTAAAAATATTTTAAATAAAAGAAAAAAAGCCAAAAGAAAAAATAATTTTATTTATAATTAATTCGTTTTTTAAAAGACTCTATTAATTATGGATTTTTTTTATTTTAAAAAAATAATTATCTCATTAATTCTTAAAAACTAATATCAACATTAACTTTATAAATGTTAATAAAAAATTAAATTCTTATTATGTGACTTAACCAAAAATTTATGTTATTAAATTTATTTCAACATTTATTTTTTTTAATATTATAATAATTTCAATTATATATTTTAATTATCATCAAAAAAAGACAATATTAAAAAGATATTATTTGATATAAAGTATACTCTAACCAAAAACTAATTTTATAAAAATATATAATTTAAATTATTTTAAATTATTCAAAAAAAGAAAGTAGGCGATAGTAATCTTTTAAAATTTCAAAATCTCAATTTTAGTTGTTTTTAATTTTTTAAAAAAAGGTATTATTTTTTTAAATTATTATTTATTTTCGAAAATATCATCAAAAATATAATATTTGAATTTTATTAAATATTTTATCAAATAAAAAATAATTTGTTAGGATTTTTTTATGTCTTTTAAAGTTTTTCAAAATCTTAAAATCAAAGTTTTATTTGTGATTTTCTTAATTTTATCTTTTTTAAATATTTCTTTGATTCTAGTTTTCACTTTAATTGATAAAGGAGTAGTAGGAGACGATTCATCTTTTAACCCTAATAATTATGAAATAGATTATTCTAAAAAAATGAATTAAAGGATGGTGCACTTTTATAAATTTTTGTAAATAAATTCATTTTTAATACCGAAAAGACTAGTTAAAACAAACTAGTCTTTTTTTTGTTTTTAGTAAAAAGAGGTTTTAAAAATGAATAATTTTAAACAGCGCGTATTAGAAATTAAATCATGTTATTTTGATTTATTTTTTTAATCTTTTTAAAAAAATTGATATTTTTTTATTAGAAAATAAAGAAATAAACAACGAAAAAATAAAAGAAGAAATTGATAAATTAATTAAACGAATTAAAAATCTTTTATTTTATAAAATAGTAAATTTTAAATTTCCATTCTCGTTAGATAAAGAAGATTTATTATTAACAACTTATCAACTCTTAGTAAAAAAAGCAAAAAGATTCAATTAAAAATTCAAAATTTTGGAGAACAAGATTCTATTAATAGTTTTATAGTTAAATTAATTAAAAATTATTTTTATAATTTATTAAGAAATCGAAATCGTCAGAAATAGGATTTGTTGACGTCAATAATTCGATTATTACAAAATCAAACCAAGAAGTTGAATTATCAAATTTTGATGTATTAGACAATCTAATAATACGTAATACAAATGAAATTAAATTTGGTGATGCGCAGTGTTATAAAAAATTGTAAATGTTTTTTTAATTCATTTTTAATGACTAATTATTGCTTTTGATTTTATTTTTATTAAAATATAAAATAATGAAATTTAATTTTTTTATAAAAATGTTATTTTCTCTACATTAGTACATAACATCAAAAGGGAGCAAAAACTTACCTCAATTTAATAATTTTGTTAAAAATTTTTTTGTTTTAGTTAAAAATAGTAAAATTTTATAGTTTTTAATAAGGTTTTAATTTTTTAAAATATAAAATTTAAAAAAATATCCTTACATATATAAAACCCCTTAAAATTTATAAAAAACTCATATCTTTTTTTATTTTGTAAAAAAAATTTTGTTTTATACTTTTTTTTAAAAACAAAAAAAAGACTAGTTGTTTTCAACTAGTCTTTTCGGTATTAAAAATGAATTTATTTACAAAAATTTATAACACTGTGCCCATAATAAAAGATTTATATCTTAAATTTAGTTGATTGATAGTCATATTTACAACTTAAAAACAAGCTGATTTCACTCTATAATTTTAAAATGAAAAGTTGAATTAAAAAAAACAGTGCAAAAATTAACAACTATTAATTAATTTAAAATTTTCTATTTATTTAAAATAAATTATTTTTTCTTTTTTTGTTTTAATAATTCAACAGCTAAATCTGTTGCTATTCTTCCACGAGCAGTTCTTTTTATATAACCTTCTTTGATTAAATAAGGTTCATAAACTTCTTCAATAGTAAAAATTTCTTCTCCAATTGTCGCTGCAATATTTTTAATACCTACTGGACCACCATTAAATTTATAAATTAAATTTTGTAAATAATTAAAATCTGTCGCGTCTAATCCGTTTTCATCTATTTGTAACTTTTCTAAAGTATGCAAAGTTATATCATAAGTGATATTTTTTTTTGAATAAATTTCGGCAAAATCTCTAACTCTTCGAAATAAACGATTAGCTATTCTTGGAGTTCTTCTGCTTCTTTTAGCTAATTCTACTAAAGCTTTTTCTTCTATTTCGTTACCATAAACAGAAGCAGTTCTTTTAATAATTGATTCAAGCTCATCTTTTTGATAATAATCTAACTTTAAAATCAAACCAAAACGATCTCTTAAAGGGAAAGCGATATTTCCGAATTTAGTTGTCGCTCCAATTAAAGAAAAAGGAGGCAAATCAATCCTAATTGTTCTTTTTTCATCATTTTTACCAATAACAACATCTAAAACATAATCCTCCATCGCTGAATATAAAATTTCTTCAACATTTTTAGGAAGACTATGAATTTCATCAATAAATAAAATATCTCCTTTTTGCAAATTGCTCAAAAGAATCGCTATATCCCCAATTTTTTCAATATTAGAACCACTGGTAACTTGAAAATTAACTCCTAATTCATTGGCGATAATTTTAGCTAAAGTAGTTTTTCCTAAACCAGGAGGCCCATAAAACAAAAGATGATCTATTGATTCTTTTCTTTTTTGAGCCGCTTTTAAATAAACAAATAAAATTTTTTTAATTTTATTTTGGCCTATATATTCATTTAATCTTTGAGGTCTCAAAAATTTTTTATTTTCTTCGGTTTGTTCTTTTTTATTATCTCGTTTTTTTAAATCTTTCATAATTTAATATCCTTAAAAATTATTTCATTATTAATGATAAAGCTTCTTTAATAATAATTTCTATTTCTTTATTAAAATCTAATTTATTGATAACTTTATCAACTTCTTTGTTTTTGAATCCTAAATTAATTAATACTTCTTTAACATCTTTTTGCTTTGGATTTAATAAAATTTTATTAGTTTGAAATAAATCATTATTTTTTAAATGAAAAATAATTTGTTGTGCTGTTTTTTTGCCGATTCCTGGTAATTTCAATAAATAAGAAACATTATTTTCAAATATTGCTTTTTGAATTTCTTGAAAAAAATCTTGATTAGTAAGTAAAATAGCACTTTTCGGTCCAATACCTGGAATAGCGATTAATTTTTTAAAAAAAAATAAAATTTGAGTATCTAAAAAACCATATAAAAAATGAATATTTTCTTTAATATAAAAATAAGTAAATAATTTTACTTCTTGATTTATATAAAAAATATATGGATTAGCAAAACCAATTTGATAACCAATACCATTATTATCTAAGACAACACTATCATTTTGAATAGATGTTACTTTACCTTTAATATAAAAATACATATTAAGAATACATAATCCTTTTTATTAATTTATTTCTAAAAATATCATTTTATTAAAATTTATTTATGTTATAATAATTTAATATATATTAATATACATTATTAATTAAATAAATAACGAAATAAATTTAAATTCTTTAAAATAAATGAAAGTTGATTTAAATTTAATATGACTTTATCAAAACAATTTATATCGTCCTCAAAAGTTCCTAATAATGATAAAGATATTCCAGAATATCACTTATCACTAGAAATAAAAGAATTAGAAATCTTTTTGGAAAAAAATAATTTTTTTGAAGATTTTAAAAAACAATTATTTTATTCAAAACTTAAAAAAGAACAATTTAAGGATAATAGTAATTTAAAACAAATTTTTTTATTTAATATAAACAAATTAAATATCAAACACAAAGATAATATATTAAAAATTATAAATCAAAAAAAAGAATATCAAAACAAAGATAAAATAAATTACGAAGATTATAACTTTATAATTCAAAAAATAAAAAAAAAAATAGAACAAAAAAAAATAGAAAAAAAAAAAATTTATCAAAAATTCAAAGTAAAACAAGAAAAAATAAAACAAAATAATGAACAATTTTTAAAAAATTTCCTTAACATTCAAAAAGAAACAATTTTAAAAAAAGAAAAATTAAAAAAAATTTTTTTAGAATATAATCAAATATTATCAGAAAAAATAAAAACTATTACTTATGATATTATAAAAGATTTTGAACAAAAACATATTCATTCTAATAATCAAATTAATCAAATAAAACAAAAACATAAAGATCAAATATCAAATATCGAAATAAAGTGTAATTCCTATTTTAACCAAATACAAAAAGAACAAAAAGAAGAAGAAATAAATTTTTCAAAAACAATTCAAAAAAATAATATTTTTTTTCAAAAAAAATTAAATAAACATAATAAAATTTTAAACGAAATACAGCAAAAATTTTTTCAAAAAGAAAATAACTTAAAAGAAAAAATAAAAAAACTAATTAAAACAAATAAATTAAAAATGTTTTTTATTCCAGAATTTACAAACAATACAAATGATACAAACAATATAAATGATACAAATTTTATTATATTATTGAAAACAAATAAACAAAATAAAATAGAAAATTTTAAAAATATATATTTTTGGCAACTAAAATATATCTTTTTAAAATCATTAAGTCAAAAAAATATCAAAATTATCAATATCGAAAATATTTGGGTAGAAAAAATTAATAATTTAAAAATTCAACAAAATAAATTTTCTTGCCAAAAAGAAAAAGAAATTATCGATAATCATTTTCTAAAAGAAATTAAATTTTTGGAATTAAATTTTCAAATTGCTGAAATAATAAAAAAATATGAAAATATAAATAAAGAATTAAAAGAAAACAAAGAACGAGAAGAAATAAAATATTCTTATGAACATAGCAAATATAAAGTAGATATTGAATTAAACCACTTAGAGTATCATAAAAAAAAAATAATCACTCAACAAGAAAAAGAAGAAAAAGAAAATTTAATTCAAATTCAATCAAAAATCGAACTTATAAAATTCGATTCCCAATATTTAGAAAATATAATTCAAAATATTAACCAAACAATAAATTTAAATAAAAAAATAATAGATTTAGAACAAATACATTACAAAAATAATATTTTTAAAAACATTAATTTCGAACAACAAACAGAATTTTTCCATAAAAGAACTGATATGGAAAAATTAGAAATAGAATACGATATCAAAAAATTTTTTTTGTATAAAAAAAATATTTTAGATAATTTGATTTTATTCATTGATTATATGGATTCCAAAAATAAAATACAAAATAATTTATTTCATAACCTTAAAAATCAAACAAAAAAATATTTAGAACAAAAAAAATATCAAACAAAAGAATTAATAAGAATACAAAATTTATTTAAATTATTTTTAAATAATTTTCAAAATAAACAATTTGATTTTCTTAATATATTAAGAGAAAAAATCGATAATTTAGAACAATTAAATCTTCAAAAACAAATTGATTTGTATAATAACATTCATAAATATACTAAAAAAAATATTTTTTATATTCATGATTTAATTAATAAAAATAAATTAAAAAATAAAAAAGATTATTTTTCGATAGAAAATGAAATTAAAATTTATGAACAAAATTATATCTTGTTAAAAAAAACCTTAATTTTATTACAAGAAAAAAAACAAAAAAAACAATTACAAAATAAAAAATATATTCAAAAAATTAAAAAAATTCAAGAAAAAAAAATAAAAAAACATATTTTATATCAAAATAAAATCTCTTTTTATTTAAATAAAATAACTAATTTAAAAACAAATCCATCTTTAATTAAAAAAATTTATTTTAGATTTTGTATAAAAAAAATCATTTCTTATTATTTAAAAGAGTTAAAAAATATTCAATTTCTAAATAAATTTTTAAATAAAGAATACATTTATTTATCAAAAATTAAACATAATTTGAATAAAGATATAAAATTAGAAAAAACAGAATTACTTAATAAAACGTATCAAGAAATGGTATGGCTATCTGAAAATTTTTTAAAAATAACTCAAGAAATTCATAAAATAAATATTCAAAAAACAAAAAAAATACAAATAAAAGAAAAATATAATCTTGATAATCAGTTTCTCAATAACAAAAAAATATTTGAAAATAAATTACAACAAAGAAGAAAAGAAAATATTCTTATTAAAGAAAATTTTAAAGATGTTTTAATTGAAATCCAAAATCATTTTAAAAAAAAATTAAATCAAATAGAAATAGAAAAATTAAATAAAGAAAATAACTTAATTCAAAACTTTAATATCCGAAAAAAATTATTCTTACAAAAACAAAAGATAGAAAAAGAAAAAAATGATTTAATAACAAAAATGAAAGAAAAAGAAGAAAAAAAAATTCTTATTGAAAGAATAAAAATACAAAAAAAATATAATTCACATAATTTGTTTTTATCAAAACAAAAAGAAAAAAAGAAAAAAATTTTTGAAAAAAAAATTTCTTATTTTTCTTGGATAAAAAAAATTAATATATGGAAAACGAAAATATTTTTTTATTTAAAAAACATAAAAAATAAGTTAGAATTAAAAAAAACTTATTCTCAAAATAAAAAAAAATTAAATCATAAAATAAAAATACAATTATTTTTATACAACCAATTTATTCTCTTTTTGTAAATGAACAATAATTTTTTCAAATATTATATAATATTAATTGTATATAAAAAAAATAAAATTTTTTTATGTTTATTATTTTTTTAAAAAAATATTTATTTCCAATATATTTCTTTTTAATTATTTATATTATTTAATTTAAAAAAAGGAACTGAAAATTGAACATAGGGCAACAAATTAGAAATTTAAGATTAGAAAGAAAAATAACTCAACAAGATTTAGCTAAGAAAATAAACGTAACTAGTGGATATATTTCTCAAATAGAAAATAATTTAATCTCTCCTTCTTTAAAAATTTTATTTTCTTTATTAAAAATTTTTAAAAAAACAGCTTCAGAATTTTTTCAAGAAGAACAAAATATAGAATTAATTCATAAAACTGAAGATTTCTTAATTGTCAAAGAACCAAATCTTAAAAATACTATTTATTATCTTTTCCCTTATCTTACAAGATATCGAATAGAACCAACAATTATAGAAATCGAACCTAAAGGACAAACTAAGATTAATATTGCCAAAAAAGAAGATGTTTTTGGTTTTGTACTCGAAGGAGAAGTTGTTTTAGTTTTAGATAAATTAAGGTTTTTTTTAAGTAAAGGAGATGCTTTTTACTTATCAACAGATAAGAAATATTATTTATTAAATCAAAATGAAGAAACAATCAAAATATTAAAAATCATTTCATCTTCGAAATAAATTATAAAGGATATCATTAAAATGAGAAAAATCGTTATAGCTGGTAATTGGAAAATGAATAAATGTAAAGGGGCGACCAAGAGGCTTAAATATCGTGCTATTTAACCAATAGCCAGGGAAGATTTCCCCTGAATGCATATCTTTGGTTTGTTAAACGAAAGAATAACAGATTACAGCAGAAGATAAAAGCGAATTGAGACGAAACAGTATAGTCAAGAAGATTTCGCGAGCAAATTTGGATATGGATAAGGATGAAAAACCCTAAGAAGAATAAAGCGAGGTAATCTTCTAACTTAACGGCAACTGTGTAAATCCGTTAATCTAGATAGCTGGAAATTGTCTTTGTGTTTCGCAGTGAAATCATCATAAACCTAGACTCCACCCATAGCTGGACAAGTAACTCTTGTCTAAGGTTAATTCCTCAAGCTGGGTCAAACTTCACCTAAGTCCAAAAGGTAGATATTTAAAGTAACTGGCAGATTCCTAAACCTCAGTTTTTTGGAAATAAATAAGGATAGGGTATTTGAAGGAAACTCCATTTATCCGAGTCCTTAGAGGCAAGGAAAAAGAGACTATTTAGTAATTGTTGGAGTAAAAATGAGGATGGAATACCTAATTCAATCGACCAACCAAGTCGAAGGTTAACAACCTTTAAAGGGTGAAAATAGTCAGTAATTCTAGAGATAGAATTATGGAAAGCCGTATGCTTGGAAACTTGCTTGTACGGTTTGGGACGGGACCAACTGTAATAAAAGATTCTTATCTTAAACGCAGTTGATTTATCGTCATATTCAGCTTTGAATTTCGTTTATCAAATTAATAATAAAATGCCTGATAGAAAAAAAGTAGAAACTATTATTTTTCCACAAATAACTTTATTAGATGTTTTAACTCAAATAGAAGGAAAAAATTTGAGAATAGGTGCTCAAAATGTTTTTTACAAAAATGAAGGCGCTTATACAGGAGAAATTTCTCCTAAAAATATACATTCGTTAGGTGTTAAATACGCTTTAATCGGACATTGTGAAAGAAGAACACTTTTTGGTGAAACAGACCAAACAGTTAATTTAAAACTTCTAGCTCTTTTAAACATAAATATTTATCCTATCGTTTGTATAGGAGAAGATATTAATACTAAAAACGAAAACAAAACTAAAATATTCTTAGAAAAACAATTAGAAAATATTTTTCAAAACGTTCCACAAGATTCTGTAGAAAAAATTATATTAGCTTATGAACCTTTTTGGGCGATCGGAACAGGAAAAAGTCTTCAACCTGAAGATTCAAACGAAATTATAAAAAATATTCGTCAAAAAGTAGCTTCTTTGTTTTCTAATGAATTAGCTCAAAAAATAAGAATTATTTATGGTGGTTCTACTAATGAATCTAATATAGAAATTATTTTAAAACAAAAAGAAATTGATGGCGTTTTAATAGGAAATAGTTCTTTAGAAGTGTCAAGTTTCTTATATTTTTCTAAAATAGGACTTAAAATATATAACAAAAAATATTCTGATATTTTAGAATAATTTTTATGTAAAAAAAAAAAAAAAAAAGAAAGTTTTTTAAAATAAAAATGGAAAAACAAAAGTGGTTAAATAATTTAAATGAAAAACAAATAAAAGCTATTAATTCAGATAAAAAAGCTATTTATCTTCATGCTGGTGCAGGAACAGGAAAAACAACTACTTTAACTAATAAAATAGTTAATTTAATCAATGATTTAAATATAGATGGAGATAATATTTTAGCAATAACTTTTACTAATAATGCAGCTAAAGAAATGCGAAAACGTTTGAAAGAATTTATTCCTTTTTATGATTTTTCTCGTTTAACAATTTGTACTTTTCATTCTTTTGGGTATTCATTTTTAAAACAGAATATTACTTATCTTAATTCAAATTTAACTTCTTCTTTTTTTATTATCGACGAAAAAGAAAGTAAAAAAATTATCAAAGAAAAAATAGATATTTTAAAATTAGATAAAGAAAAATATAAAGCTAAATATTTCATAAAAAAAATCTCTTATATCAAAAACAATAAAATAAAAAAAAAAATTTTTGAAGAATTAAAAATACCAAAACAAATAAATATAAGATTTAATTCTTCCGAAGAAGAAAAAATTTTTAATCTTTACGAAGAATATTTAAAACAAAATAATTTTCTAGATTTTGATGATTTAATCATTTATACTTATAAAATATTAAAAAATAATACTTCTTTAACTTCTTTTTATCAAAATAAATTCTCTCATATTTTAATAGATGAATTTCAAGATATCGATTTAATTCAATATCAAATAATTAAAATGATAAGTAAAAATAATTTTATTTTCGCTGTAGGAGATCCGAATCAAAATATATATAGTTTTAGAGGATCAGATTCTTTTTGCAATGAATTATTTATAGAAGATTTCAAGGGTAATGTTTTTTATTTAGATCAAAATTATCGTTCATCTCAAAAGATTTTAGATAAAGCTAATTTATTAATTAAATATAATTATGATGAAAAACAAAATCATTTTAAAAACAATCTCAAAAGTAATATTACTAACGGAGAAATTATTTATAGAAACTTTCACAATGATAAAAAAGAAGCAGAATTTATTGCTAAAAAAATCAAAAAATTAGTTCAAAATTCAAAATATAATTATAAAGATATAGCTATTTTATACAGAATAAATAAATTATGCAAAGAGATAGAAAACAATTTAATTATTCAACACATTCCTTATGTAATTAAAAATTCTATTTCTTTCTATCAAAAAAAAGAAATTAAAGATTTTTTAGCTTATCTAAAAGTACTTCTATTTCCTAAAAATGATTTTGATTTTAAACGAATTATTAATACTCCTCCACGCCAAATAGGAAAAACAACTATAAATAAATTAGAAAAAATAGCTAATGAAAGAAAAATTTCTTTGTTCGAAGCTATGGATTATGTTTCTGAACAAGATACAATAAAGTTAAAAATTAATAATTTAAAAAAAACATTTCAAGAACTTTTAAAAATTTTTAATGATGAATCAAAATGTAATTTATCAAATTGTATAAATTTAATTAATGAAAAAATTAAATATTCCGAAATTTTAGATAAAAAAGAAAAAGATAAAAATAATTATAATAAAAAAAACGAAAACAAAATTAAAGATAATTTAAATAATTTGCAAGAATTTTTCGATTTAGAAAATAAAAAACAAAAAGGTACTTTTTTAGAAAAATTAAATGAATTATTAAATAAAATAACTTTGTATAGCGAAAAAGATGATAATGATAAAAATCAAGTTCTTTTATCTTCGATACATAAAGTTAAAGGTTTAGAATTCAAAATTGTTTTTATTATAGGTTTAGAAGATAATATTTTTACAGATGATATAGAAAAATACGGCAAAGAAAATGTTCAAGAAGAAAGAAGAATCGCTTATGTGGCGATAACAAGAGCAAAAGAATTACTTTTTCTTACAAGTGCAAATTTTAGAAAATTCTCATTTCGTAATAAACAAAATGAATGTACACGACCTGTATCTTTTTTAGAAGAAATGAAATTTCCTAAAATAAAAGAAAACATAATAATATCGGAACCTAATAAATATAAGTCTATTGACATAACAAAAGATGAAAATAAAACATCTTACAAAGCAGGAGATAAGGTTATGCACAATATATTTGGAAAAGGTTTTATTATCTCTGTTAACAAAGATATCTTGTCAATAATTTTTTCTAAACCTCATGGGATAAAAAAAATTCTCATTACACATAATTCTTTCAAAAAAATTTAATATCTCTTGAAAATTATTTCAAATTTATCAATATTAAATTATAAAAAAAATATACATAAAAAATTAAATGTTTTTAAAATAAAATAGATATCGATTTTAAAATTCGATATCTATTTTTTTGTATTTAATACGTTCTGTTTTTCTTTAGCTAAAGTACAAGCAAGCTTAATGTTATAATTTTTTATAAATAAATTCATTTTTAATACCAAAAAGAATAGTCAAAAAAACTAGTCTTTTTTTCAAAAAAAGAGGTTTTAAAAATATACAGAGTTAAAAAAAACATTTATATTTTTTTTAAACACTGCACGAACCATTTCTGGTTTTGTATGATCTTAGGATTTCATTTCGGTCCTGGTAGTTTACTAGACTACTGTATTATATCGTATATTTGTGACCTTGTAAATAAATTCATTTTTAATACCGAAAAGACTAGTTAAAAAACTAGTCTTTTTTTGTTTTTAGTAAAAAGAGGTTTTAAAAATAAGTAATTTTAGACAGCGTGTATCCAAAATTGAATAATGTTATTTTTAATTATTTTTATTATTATTAAATATATCTTTTTACTATAAAGCAAAAATATAAATAAATAACTTTAAATTACAATAAGTAAAAATTATTATAAGTAAAGATATTTTTTTATAAAAAAGATTATTCTATCATTATAAAAATTAATTCGACATCTTATAAACAAAAAAACTGAATATTAAAATTGTTTTTTTTTTTTTTGTTTATAATTTTATAATCATAATTAATATTAATTAACAATTGATTAATAATAATAAAGAAAAGGAAAAAGATAAAAATTAATGAATTTTAAAAATGGTGTTGAAACAAAGATAAGATTTAGTCTTGTGGTTCAAGGATAAAGAGACTACTTAGTAGTTGATGGATTAAAAATGAATTTGGAATAATCAGATAATCGCCTATCCAAGAAGAAAGTTGACAACTTTTATAGAATGAAAGTATTTAGTAATTTATTATGAAAAATTTACACGATTAATATGGAGAGCGAATATATAGGAATAAAGTTGTGAAAGATTATTTCTCCTGAAAGAGATAAAATTATGACAAGCCGTATGCTTATAAATTTGCTCGTACGGTTTAGATAGGAATGGTTTGTAATAAAATCGAGAAACACAAATCTTCGAATGCGCAGTGCGTTCAACTAAAATTTCAAAAAATATCCTTTAAAGGAAACATAAATATATGAAAGATTTAAAAAATTCTAATAATAAAAAAGGTTTTATTGGTGAACATAATTTTCAAAAATTGTTAGAACTTCACCCTTCACTAAAATCTTTAACAAACATTAAACAAGTTAAAACAGGAACAAAAGGAATTGACTTTGAAGCTTATTTGGGTTCAAAAAAAATAGCCATTCAAGTTAAAAACAAAAACACAACAATTAATACATCTTCTTTATATACTTTTTTAGAAATTTTAGATAAAGAGGAATATAATGGTGGCGGTATTTTTGTTAATTTTGGTACAGGTCTTTTAACGGCTGACGCTGAAAAAAAATTAAAAGAAAAAAACGTAAGAATTGTTAAGAATGCTGTTATTAATGATGAATTATCTAATTTAAATAATCATGAACTACGTTATTATCAAAAAGAAGCTGTAAAAGAAGCAATAGAACATTATAAATATAATAATCGTGGATTATTAGAAATGGCTTGTGGCACTGGGAAAACTTTTGTTTCTAAACACATTATGAAATCATTATTGCCAGAAGGAGGTATTGTTTTTTATTTTGTTCCTTGGATTAATTTATTAGAACAAAGCGCTCTTTATTTTAATGATTCTGATATTTTAATTATTCCTATTTGTAGTCAAGAAGACAAAATTATTCAAAAAGCCCAAAAAGAAGATTTTTTTGAAACTGATATAATGGATTTTAGTAATTTTTTAGATAACCCCTCAATTCAGATATTAAAAAAAAATATAAATATATTATGTTTTTTTGTACTTATCAATCTCATGATAGATTGGCAGATAGTCAAGAAAAAGAATTTTTACCTGAAGCTGATTTAATTATTTGTGATGAAGCACATCATATGACTTATCAATCCAAAATAAATGAAAAAGACAAAAATTTATTTCAAAATTTACACGAGAATATAAAAACCAAAAAAGCTTTATTTATGACCGCTACTGTTAAAATTTTGTTGAGTAGCAAAAAAAATAAAAATGAATTCATTGATATGAGTAATAAAGAAATTTTCGGAGAGATTTTTTATTCTTTAGATTTAGGAACTGCTATTAAAAAAAATATTTTATGTGATTATAACGTCATTATTTCTAGATTACCAGATATCGATGAAGCAAAATCAATTGATAAAACTTTAAAAGATGAAGATAAAAATACAATGAATGAATTGATTGACAAGAGTTTACCTAAAAAAAATCAAAAAGAAACAGAAGAATATTATTTATATCGTAAAGAAAAATTTTTAACTCAAACAAGATTAAGAAACATCCCTAAAATAGTAGGTATTATTAAAACTATTGAAAATAATTCAGATCAAAAAAATTCTGTTATCGCTTTTGTAAATAGCGTTATAAAAAATCGAGCTCAAAAAGCATCTTCATTTATGGAAAGCATTATAAATAATTTAAAAAATCGATCTCAAAGTGATCCAAATGTCATTATCAAAACTGATTATATTACAGGATCAATGATGCCTTGTGAAAGAAAAGAAAAATTAGATAAATTAGTTTATGAAAAATCATTTGTATTATGGAATTGTCTTTGTTTAACTGAAGGGATAGATATTCCTGGTTGTAATACTGTTGTTTTTTTTGATCCTAAAAATTCTACTTTAGAAATTATTCAAGCAGTAGGACGTATTTTAAGAAAAGATCCTAATAATCCTAATAAAATAGCAAAAATTATTTTATTGCCCTTCGAAAATAATGATGACAGTTCTTTTATGAGAAATATTTCTTTTGAAAATAATAATAATTTTTTAAAGACTTTAAAATATATTTTGATTAGTGATAGTCGTTTTCGTAATTCTAAATCAGAAGAACAAAAAGATAAAATTGGAAAAATAATGAAAAACAAATCACCACAAACTAATGATCTATCTTTAAAGAATATAAAAGAAAAAGAATCCAATGAAATAAAAAAACAAGATCAAGAAAATATTGATTTTGTATACAAACATTTGATTTCTGAAGTGGTTAAATACAATGGTTTTTCTTGGCGCAACTTAGTTTTAGAAATTAAAAATACTTTAGAAACTATTAAAGATATTATTCAACAAGACAGCAAAAATGGTATTTTGGATAAAATAAAAAAAATGTTTGGAACTATTTTAAAAATTGATGAAAAAAAATTAGAAGATAATCAAACTGCAGATATTTTATCACAATATGTTTTATTTTATCCTATTTTAGAAAAAATTTATGAAGTAGAATGTTCTTTATTTAATGAATTAGATGTCCTTTTAGAACAATTAGGAGTTTATAAACAAGTTCAAGAAATAGCAAAACCAACGATTAAGTCTTTTAATAAAACTTTATATTTGGAATATAAAAATATTGATGATAAATTACATATTTTTACTCAAATTTATAATAAACTTTTAAAAGAAACTGATCCTCAACTAACTTCAGAAAATGGCATGTGGTATACTCCTGGATGGGTAGTAGAAATTTTATGGGATCTTTTACTTAAATTAGAACCTAAATTAAATCCTCAAAACCCTCAAAATAGTCCTTATCACGTGATTGATCCTTCTTCCGGAACAGCTTCTTTTATTGTTCATTTTGTTCAAAAAATATTAAAAGAAACAAAAACAATTGACAAATTTTATGACAATTATCTTCATATTCGTGAAATTCATTTTCTTGCTTTTATGATTAGTGTTTTCCAAGTAACTATCGCAGCTAAAAAAGAACAACCACCAAAAAATATTCATTGGGGTGATACTTTAAAAAACGAAAGTAAAAGCTCAAATTTTATAGCAGAACAGCATAGAGGAAATAAAGAATTTACTATTATTATAACTAATCCACCTTGGAAAGTAAGTCAAACAAAGGACGCAGGAAAAACAAAAATATCGTATAAAGAAAAAGATTATCCAAATTTAAAATATAATGATCCAAACACATATTGGGTTGATGATCGGATAAAAGAAACTTTTGTTCAAAAAAGCGGAAAATTAAGGAGTATAGGAAGTTCATATAATATTTATCGTCGATTTGTTCGTTGGAGCTTAGACCGTATTCAAAGAGGTTGGATAGCGATGGTTTTACCTAATTCTTTTTTAACTGAAAATGTAGAAGGATTCCGTCGTAGTTTAACTGATGAATGTGAAAAAATTTATCTTGTAAATTTAAAAGGAGCACAAGGTATGAGAGTATCTTTCCCTGAAAAAGAAGGTGCCAATATTTTTAAAACTGAAACTCAAAAACCTAACACACAAGGAGTAGTTTTATTATTGTGTTTTAAAGATATAGATAATCAAAAAGAAGAAGCGAAAACTTATTATCACGAAGTTCCTGATGGTTTAAAAATTAGTGAGAAATACAAACATTTAAAAAAACATTTTAAAAACTTAAAAAACGATTTTAAAGACGATGATTTTTTTGAAGAAATTGAATTAGATAAAAATGATATGTGGTTTAATAAACCAGAAATAGCACCTCAAACATGGCAAGCTTTAACTGAAAAAGATGTAAAAACCAAAAATGAAAATGCAAAAAGTTTTTATTTTAAAACAAGAAAGGACGGCTTAAAAAGTAATTGCTCTGAATTTGTTTATCACGAAAATTTAAATGGCTTAAAATCAAAAATTAAAAAATTTATTGATTTTTATGAAAAATGTCGTCTAGAAAAAAAATAATTGATAATCCGAATGTTATTAAGTGGCATGATAAATTAAAAAACAATTGTTTAAAGAATAAACCTATTTTATTTGACGAAAATAAAATTAAAAAAGCTATAAGAAGACCTTTTAAAGAACAATATTTATATTTAGAACCTTTAATAATTTCTGACATTGCTAAACAAGATCAATATTATCAAGAAGAAAATATTTCGCTTTGTGTTACTTATAATTCAGTTTTTTTTGAATGTTTAGTGGTTAATAGAATTCCTGATATGAGTTTACTTTATGTTACTAAATGTTATACTATGAGTGATTTAATTCCTAAAGAACCTTATAATCAAAAAGAATGGATGGCCATTTTATATTCTTTATTCCATCACACAGATTATAAAGACAAAGCAAAAAATTTTTTAAAAAGTAATTTACCAACTATTCCACCTTTAACAAAACAAAATCAAAAAGATTTATTAATTTTAGGTCAAAAATTAATGGAACTTCATTTAAATTATCAAAAACTAGAAGACAGTAAAGATATTTATGATGAAAGTAATAAACCAAATAATTTTATTCAATACCATCGTAAAATGCCTTTTTTATCACAAGAAGCTTTAGATTATGAATTATTTAATAAACCCATTCTTTATTCTTTAAGGGATTCTGATTTATTTCCAAAATTAGTAACTTTAGCAACTAAAACAACCGCTATTAAAAAAGAAATTGATAAAATTGTTTTAAATTTACAGTAATATCATTTTTTAAAATTTTTTGTTAAAAGATCTTTTTTACAGAAAATAAAATTTCGAAATATTATTATTAAGTAATTAAAAAATTAATAATTTTATCATAAAATTAAGACTCATTAAGGTCTTTTTTTATGTTATTATAACAATCACATATTAAATTGATTAGTTATAATTACCTTAAATATAATAATAAAAATAAAATAAGCGGATTGTATTCCACATAGTGTTATAAAAAATTGTAAATGTTTTTTTAATTCATTTTTAATGACTAATTTTTTTATTTTATATCTTAATTTCCAAAATTTTATCCTTTCTTTTTTTATTAAAATAAAAAAAGAACAATAAAATTGTTCTTAATTTAAGAATTTAATGACATGGTATGGCTGATTATTTTCTTTTTTTACTAAAAACAAAAAAAAGACTAGTTTTTTAACTAGTCTTTTCAGTATTAAAAATTAATTTATTTACAAAAATTTATAATAGTGATAATTTTTATTATTATAAAAAAATCATTATAAAATAGATTCATCGATAATACCTTTTAATAATTTAGCAGAATTTAGTAATTGTTCTTTTTCTTTATCATTTAATGAAATTTCTAAAATTTTTTCTACACCTGATTTTCCGATAACACTAGGAACACCTAGATAAATATCTTTAATACTATATTCTCCTTGTAAATAAGATGAAGTATTTAAAACTTTTTTCTCGTCTTTAATAATAGCTTCTACAATATTTAAGACTGAAATTGCGATACCATAGTTAGTATAACCTTTTTGACTGATGATTTCATAAGCTGATTTTTGTACTTTATTAGCAATCATTTCTTTAAAATCATTTATTTCATGTTTTTCGATATTTTTTTTAGATAATAATTTTTTGAAATTTTCTTCAAAAGAAACTCCATGCACATTTAAACATGACCATGTCACTATTTGGCTATCACCATGTTCTCCAATAATATTTCCGTTGATATCACGAGCATCAATATTCATTTCTTGTGATAATAAAAATTTTAAACGAGCTGTATCTAAAGTTGTTCCAGATCCTAATACTCTATGAGATGGGAAACCTGATAATTTATAAGCAATATATGTCAAAATATCACAAGGATTTGAAACAATTAATAAAAAAGTTTTAGGACTATATAAAGTAATAGGAGTAATGATTTTTTGAAAAAGTGTCAAATTACTTTTAATTAAATCTAATCGATTATTTAAATTTTTTGACGGAATCGAAGCAGTAATAATTACAATATCAGAATCTTTAGTATCTTTATAATCGCTAGTAGCTGTTATTTTAATAGGATGCAATGAATTAACACCTTGACTGATATCTGTAGCTTCACCTTGTGCTTTAATCGGATTAACATCTAAAATAACAATTTCAGAAACAATTTTATTAAGAGATAAAATTAATCCAATAGCTGATCCGACATTTCCTCCACCAATAATAGTTATTTTGTTTTGTTTCATATAATAAAATACCTCTTTTTTTATTTTTAATTAATTAATTAATATTATATTATTTTATAAATCAAAAACAAGTTTTTTATAATCAATTATTATATTTATTGATTTTTTTATATAAATAAAAAGTTAATTAAAATAAATATTTATTTTAAAAACCAAATAAATATAAATTAAAAAGAATTAAACAAATTTCAAAAATATTTTATTAAAATAATTATTATATAATTTTAAAATTATAGTGATAAAACAATTGCGTTTAATATTTAAATATAAGGATGAATCAACTTTGTTTAAGATTCAAATCTTTTATTGCAGTTAGTCTCTAGTTCCAAAACCATATGATCAAGTTTTCAAGCATATGGATTTCCATAATTTTATCCTTCTCGGGTGAAATAATCTTTCATAAGATTATTTCCACATACTTGCTTTTATATCGAATAGTCAAACCACTTTTATGACTTGATGATATTTCATAATATGTTGGATATTGATTAGATAACATGATATTTAGGTCTCTTGTTTTTCAATTTTTTAAAAGTGATAATTTAAAAGTCAAATTTTTTATTTTGAAATCAATGATTTGACGTTTTTCTTTTACATTTTTGCATAAGATATAAGATAATATTAAAAAAAGATTTTAAAATTATTATTAAAAAGGATCATAAGTTGTTTTTAACTACAATTTATATATGAAATAATTACGAAATAATAAAAAAATTAAAATTATTATTTTTAAAGCTTAAAATTTTTTTTAACTTAAATTAAATTAATAAAAACATTAAATTCCAAATATTAAATATCAAATAAAAAAATATGTATTTTGACAGTTATTTTAGCTATCATTATCATTGTAATTTTTATTACATTAAGATATTGGTGTTTCACTAAACCAAAAAATATAAAAAATCTAAAAGCTTCCTGATACAGAAGAAGTAGCTAAGGGCGTAAGTCCACCTTTAGATCACGATAAATAGCATATTTTTTTCCTTTAAATTGAATCTTGGTATAAAAAAGACTAACTTAATGTAAGTCTTGTTAGTTTTAGTGAAAATTAATTTAGTTTATTTAAAATTATTTTTTATTTTTATTGATGAAAATTGTTTGTTTGTTTTAGTTTGAAAATAGAATAGCCGTTGTGAAAACGGTTTTTTTGTTTAATAATTAATTGTTTTATTTTTAAATATACTTATTTTTAATATCTTAATCTTTTTCAAAAAGATTATTTTTAGAAAAATATTCAATTAATTTTTGATTTGTAATTTCCTTTTCCTAATTAGGGGTTGGTGGTTGAGTATTTTCTCTTTTTACTAAAAAAAAAATACTAGTTAAAAAACTAGTCTTTTCGGTATTAAAAATGAATTTATTTACAAAAATTTATAACAGTAGGAATTTTTAAAATAACTTAAATCATTTTTTAACTAATAAATCTATTTCTTCTTTATTAATAGTTTCTTTTTCTAATAATAAATTAGTTATTTTATCTAATAAAGATTTATTTTCTTTAATAATTGTTTGACATTCTTGATAACATTCATCAACTATTTTTTTAATTTCTATATCGATCATTTTTTTATCGGAGAATTCTGAATCTTGAGTAATTCCTAATTCACTCATTCCATATTTAGTAACCATTAAACGAGCTATTTTAGTAGCTTGTTTAAAATCATCATAAGCACCACTGGAAACATCATCAAAAACTAATTCTTCAGCTACTCTACCACCTAAATAAGAAATGATATTTGCTAACATTCTTTTTTTAGAAGAAAAGAAGGTTTCTTTTTCAGGCAACATTAAGTTATAACCACCTGCTGAACCTCTTGGAATAATAGTTATTTTTTGTACTTTTTGAGCATGTTCTAATTTTAAACCAATGACTGCGTGTCCTGCTTCATGATAAGCGACCATTTTTCTTTCTTCTTCATTATATTTAATTGATTTTTTAGCTGGCCCCATTAACACACGATCAATCGCTTCTTCTAGTTCTTCCATTGTAATCATTTCTTTTTGATTTCTTACTGTTAAAATAGAAGCTTCATTTAAAACAGCTCCTAATTGAGCTCCGCTCATTCCTGGAGTTTGTTTGGCTAATTGATGAAAATTAATATCAGATGAAATATTTTTATTACGAGCATGAACTTTTAAAATAGCTTCACGTGCTTTAACATCTGGCAATCCTACTTTAAAGATTCTATCAAATCTTCCTGGTCTTAATAAAGCTGCATCTAAGATATCAGCTCTATTAGTAGCTCCGATAATAATAATACCTTTAGATGAAGAGAAACCATCCATTTCAGTAAGAAGTTGATTTAAAGTTTGATCTTTTTCTTGAGATCCTTCTGAAACACCTCCTCTTTTTCCACCTAAAACATCTATTTCGTCAATAAAAAGCACACAAGGAGCATTATCCTTAGCTTCTTTGAATAATTTTCTAACACGAGAAGCACCAACACCGACGTACATTTCAACAAATTCAGAACCAGATACAGCATAAAAAGGTACATTTGCTTCTCCAGCTAAAGCTTTCGCTAATAAAGTTTTTCCTGTTCCAGGAGGGCCTTCTAATAAAATACCTTTAGGTATTTTAGCTCCTATAGAAGTATATTTTTGAGGTCTTTTTAAGAAATCAATTAATTCTTTCATTTCTTCTTTTTCTTCTTCGTTACCAGCAACATCTTTGAATGTGAATCTAGATTTTTGTTTTGAAGATATAAGAGGATTAGAGTTAAGTTTCGAGCCTCCATATAAAAAAGCTTCGCCCCAATAACCTAATAATAATAAAACTTCTACAGAATACAAAAAATTAGTTATTACTGCTTTAATTTCTAATGTGATGAATTCTCTTATTTTATGAAAATTATAAAATCTTATTTGTTCTCGATTTAATATCTTTTGATCTAAAATTGTAATTATTAACTCGATAAAATAGAAAATAAGTAAAAAGAAAATACAATTTCTTAAATTTATTTTAGAAAAATATTTTTTTAATTTTTTCATAATTAATTTTCATTTTCCTCATTATAAGTGAAAACAGGTATTTGTAACATTTCTTCATGTAAAAGACATAATACTTTTTCGAATATTTCCTCAAAAGTTTTTTGTCTTAAATCTTGTATTTCTTTGGATTCTTTTTGTTGAGATTGATATTCTTCTTTAAAGAAAGGAAATAATCTAAATATATTTTCTTCCATAAAATCATAAAAAACATATATGTCTCCTTTAAAAATACCTTGTGAGTCAACTAATTCTTTATTTTTAAAAAAATTTTGAAATGAAACATCAACTATTTCATCTTGATTTTTTTTATTTTCTAAATATTTTTTGATATGTGATAAATCTATAGAAATTTTAGAATCATTTTTAAAATTAAAAGTTGTTATCAAATATAGATAATAATATTCTTTATTATTATATTTCTTTTTATATTCATCCATTGGATATAAAATATTTAATCTCATATCAAAGTCTTTTTCATATGTAGTTTCTATTTTTAATTTATTTGGATCTAATTTTTTTTTTTCTAAAAATTTTTGGAATAAATCATTAATTTGTTTGACAATTTTTTCTAGAGTAGAAATATTTTTGTTTGTTTTGAATCTTAAAACATAATTTTTTTTTTGTTCTTCAGAATTCATTGATTCCCAAGATTCTTCTAAACATTTTAAAGCTTTATATTCATTAAAACCATAATTTTTTAAATCTAAATCTTCATAAATTTTCATACTCTCTTCATTTTGTGGTAAAAATGTTTTAGGAAAACAGTTTTTATTATCTGTAAAAAAAGCTTTAGTAAATAAAACTGAAATAGGTTTTAAATTATTTTTATTTTGGGTTATTTCTTTTCTGTTTAACGCATAATATAAACTTTTCCGAAATTTTTCTTGTTTTAACAAAGGAAAAATATCTTTATTTGCATTTATAACCAAATCTATAAAAGCAATATTGTCTTTATCAGGAATATTTTCTTTTAATTGTTTTGGTAAATTATTTTTATAATTTTGCGTTTCTTCTTGTTTTTTTAATTTTTCTTTTTTTGTATTATTATAATCTATAATAAGCGATATTATAATTATTAATATTAGCGACAAAATAATAAAAATTATTGAAATATTTTTTTTATTCTCATAAAAAAATTGTTTCCATTTCATTTTTTTATATTTTTCCTTTCATCTATATTATTTCTTTTGTAGTAATTTTTTTAAAAAAACAAAATTACTATTAAATATAATTAAATCATAAAAAAAAAAAAAAAACAAGTTTAATTTTTAGTAAAATTAATTTACTAAGGGTGAACTTGTTTTTTAGTTAATTTTTTATTATTTTATAATAACTAAAATATAAAACAAGAATAATAAAAATATTCATTTACATTATTTTGTTCAAATTTCTTATTAATATAAAATTGTTTAGAAGTTCATAATTGTTCTTTTTTGTCGACTTTGTCGATGTAAATTAATTTTTAACTTTTGATAAGGCCTTGTTTTTTTCTTATTTTGTCATTTATTTTTGTGTCATTTTCCGCAATAGTGGATAGTGTTTGGATCGGGTAAATTGTTACTTCTTTAGGTTGATAAAGGTTCGAATTTTTAATAATGTCATATTTTTAAAAATTTAAATTTTTCTAATAGAATAATTAATATTTTATTTTTTATTAATGAAATCCGTTATTTGTTGATTATTTAATGGAATTAGTTTTCTAGAAAATTTGTTGTTTTCATCAATTTGGAATACTAACTTTAATACTATTTCTTCAATTTTACTTAGTTTGGAAAAATTGATTTTGTTAATTAAATTTTCTTGTCTAATTTTTTTCATGAATTCTTGATGTAGATCCAAAATTTTTCCAAATTGTACGATAGAATTTTCTAATTGGTTTTCTTTTGTGTAGTTTGCTATTTCTGAATATTGAGATGTTTTTTTATCTTTACATTTGATTTTGTCAAATCCGTTAAGGATGTTATATAACGATTGTTTTAGTTTTAACATAAATATATTAATTTTTCTTTGTTCTTGATCTTGTTTGCTTATACCAATTTTTATAAATTCATCTAAAAATAAGTATGCTTCTTGTTTTAAATCTTCAAATTTAATAAACCTTGGTGCACTGGAAATACTTTTATTGATAATTTTTATAACACTATTTTTTTTTTTTTTTTTTCATTATTCATTAATTACTTGAATAAATCATATTTATTTTTTTTCACTAGGATTATCAAAATAATTTTTAAGTTTTTTTGTATTTCTTTATCTAGTTCTTGTTGTTGTTTTTTAAAATTTAAATGTTTCATATTTTTCCTTTTTTGTATTAATAACAAAGTTGAAATAATTTAATAAAATAAAAAAATTCAACTTATTAAGTCGAAATTAGTTTATAATTTAAAATTAATTGTTGTTGATGGAATGGGGGGTGCGGTGCGAACATATCCAGTTCAATCTTCACCAGTTCGTCTTAAAAATATAGATCAAATTGATGGTAGATCAAGAGGATATATTAGAAAATTTGGTTTATCTAGAATTAAATTTCGTGAATTAGCTAACAAAGGCGAATTACCTGGTGTTAAGAAAGTTAGTTGGCAAAAAGGAGAATAAAAAAAATTATGTTTACGAATCCTATTGCTGATTTATATTGATCTAAATTAAATCCAGCATCTTTTAATTGTTTTACAGTATATTCGGCATCTTTTAATTCTTTTGCAGTATATCCTTTATTTTTTAATTTTTTTGCATCATATCCTTCTTTTTTTAATTCTATTGCGGTAGATCTAGCTTTCTTTAATTCTTGTGGTAAAACATCTTGTTTATTTTTATCACGATTACAAATCAAATATGTTGCAATTATGCATATCAGTGTCAAAAATTTTTTTAAAAAGATCAAAAAATAAATCAAAATAACATGATTTAATTTTTGTTACAAACCGCACTGTTATAAATTTTTGTAAATAAATTCATTTTTAATACCGAAAAGAATAGTTAAAAAAATAGTCTTTTTTTATTTTTAGTAAAAATAGAAAATACTAGACCATACATGTCGTTAAACTGTTAAATTCAAGAACATTTTATTTTTTTTATTTAGAAAATTTTTTAAATAAAAATACAAAATAAAAACAATAATTAAATTAGTCATTAAAAATGAATTAAAAAAAACATTTACAATTTTTTATAACACTGCGGAGTTCCAAAATTTTAGATACTTTTTGTTTTTTATAATTTTTTATTATTAATATTGTATAATTATTATTATGGAAAGGTTAAGGATATAAAAGAATAATTTAATTAATTAAATGATTAATTGGGGATGTTTATGGAATTTGCCAAAACTAAAGAGTTTTTTATGCATATCTTGGTAACGCAAGTAAAAATGTTCGAGGTTAAAATAAACGGCAATAATAAACAAGAAGAAGTTACTTCTTCAAATATGAATTTTATTCCTTCAAATTATGGAATAGGACAATTAGCTTTTGCTTAAAAAAATTTATTTTTAATTCATTATTTTTATTGAATAATCAATAAAAATAAAGTTTTATGATAGATTTCAAAGCTAAAATTTTTATTTTTCTATAAATTTAACTTGTTTAAATCTTGATATCATATCAAGAAATTTAATTTATTATTTTATATTATATAGACTACTATTAGTAGTTTTATAATTTCTTATTATTTTTTATGATTTTAATCGGAATTATATTAAATTTTTTTATTAATTAGTTTGTTTGTTTTTAAAAAACAAAATAAGTATGTAGAAATTAAAAAACGAATTAGTTTTGTACAGGGGTTCGAATCCCCTCATCTCCACCAATAAAATTATTAAATTTATTTAAACTAATGAATTTAATAATTTTATTGGTTATTTTTTTTGTCAATAATATTTTTTTAAATCATTTCGAAGTTAATTATTAAATTAAAAAATATTTTATGTTTTTATTTTTTACTTTTATGACGATAAAAAGTTATAATTTTTAATGATATTTTCTTTTTTTTAAAAATTCAAAAGTTTGCAAAAATTAAATTATATCTTAATTTATTTAGGAAATTAATTTTTAAGGAGTATAAAAATTGATGTTAGAAAAAAATAATAAAAAAACTTTTTCAATAAAAATTAAATTATTATTAACTGTAATTTTAGCTTTATTTGTGGTTTTATTTATATCTAGTAAAGTAAATGCTTTTACAGGTGAAGTGAGTTCTTCGGTATTAGAAGAATCTAAAAAAACTATCGGAATTTTAAATACAAAAATTAATGAATTGGATTCTTCTCTTAAAGAAGAAATCAAAAAAAATAGCGAAAATTTACAAGATCAAGTTATAAAATTAAAAAATGAATTATCAACTTCAATACAAACAGAAATCGAAAAAAATATTGGAAATTTGAATACAATTGCGGAAAATAAAATTAATGAATGGGATTCTTCTCTTAAAAAAGATAAAACAGAAATGAAAGATAAATTTTCAATTTCAATACAAGAAGAAATCAAAAAAAATAGTGAAAATTTACAAGATCAAGTTATAAAATTAAAAAATGAATTATCAACTTCAATACAAGAAGAAATCAAAAAAAATATTGGAGAAATAAAAGAAAAAATTATCGAAAACATAATACAAAAAATAGACAAATTTGGTTTTACAAATCCGTTGCAAACAATTACAGGTTGGTTTTCTAGTTCTAAAGAATTTTTAAAAGGTTCTAAAAAAGATGAAAACAAAAATTCAAAAATAGGTGAAAACAAAAATGAAACCGAAAGAATTATAGAAATTGGTGATTAAAACAAAAATAAAAAAAAGATTAATCCAGTTTATATTTAACAGGTTGATTTTATAGCTCTAAAAGATAAAAAAATATTTAATGTTTTTAAAAAAATAAAAGAAAGTTTATTCAAAAAATGATTAATAAAGTTAAATTAATATCTACATTAGGACCTTCTTGTGATAAAAAAGAAATTTTAAGTAATTTAGTTAAAAATGGCCTTTGTATAGCTCGTTTTAATTTTTCTCATGCTAATTATGAAGGTAGTGAAAGAATTTTACAAATTATTAAAGAAATTAATCAAGAAAATAATAGTTATGTAGGAACTATGCTTGATACTAAAGGACCTGAAATTAGAACTCATAATTTTGACGGAGCAGTTCAAATCGAAAAAGATTCTGAAATAATAATTTGTTTTAATGAAGTTTTAGGAACTAAAGATAAATTTTCTTTAACTTATGATTTATATGATGATATTAAAGAAGGTAATTTTATTTTTATTGATGATGGTTATTTAACTTTAGAAGTGATTAAAAAAGATTCTCAAAAACGCGAATTAGTTGTTAAAGCCAATAATACTCATGTAGTAAAATCACGTAGAGGCGTTAATGTTCCTAATATTAGATTACAAATGCCTTATATTTCTGAAAAAGATAAAAATGATATTTTATTCGCTTGCAAACATAAATATGATTTTTTAGCTCTTTCGTTTGTAAGAAGAAAAGAAGATCTTTTTGATGTTAAGAAACTTTTAAATTCTAAAAAAGGATATAATGTAAAAATTATTTCTAAAATAGAAAATCAAGAAGGTTTAGATAATTTAGATGATATTATTGAGTTTTCTGATGGTATTATGATCGCTCGTGGAGATTTAGGAATCGAAATTGATAGCGAATTAGTTCCTTCTTATCAAACAAATATAATTCAAAGTTGTTTACATGCAGGAAAACCTGTTATTGTAGCTACTCAAATGTTAGAATCTATGCAAAAAAACCCTCGTCCTACTAAAGCAGAAACAAGTGATGTTTATAATGCTGTTTTAGAAGGTGCAACTGCTACAATGTTATCAGGTGAATCAGCTTCAGGGCTTTATCCAGAAAAAGCAGTTATGACAATGGCTAAAATCCAAAAAGAAGCCGAAAAAAATGTTAATTACGATTTTATATCTCAATTTTATAATTCTGAAGAACCTGAAGATTTTTTAGTTTTTGGTGCGATTCAAATTTCTTTACAATATCCTGTATCAGCAATTGTTGTTGATGATAAAAAATATGCTATTTCTTTATCTAAATTTCATCCTATAGTGCCAGTTTTTGTTAAAGCAAATAATATTAGCGAAGCTACTTCTTTATCTTTAAATTATGCTAATATTCCTTTTTTAAACGAACAAGAGTTAAAAAATAAATTAGAACTTTTACAAAAAGAAAGTGATGATAAGAAGGTAATATTAGAAATCAAACAAGATAGTTTAAAAATTATATTAGAAGAATAAAATGTTAATAATTTTTTAAGATTAATGATATTAATGATTTTTAATCATAAATTTCATTTAGAATTATAATATTTGATTAAAAAAATATTTTTTTAATCAAATATTATAAAAAAATATTATAATCAATATATAATATAATATTTATGTATTTTTTGATTTTTAAATTAATTAAAAAAATGAATTATTATTGTTATTCAAATCGGATAATAGAGAGGATTTAAAAAATGTTAAGAGATAAAATTAAAATAAGTGGTGCTTTTGAAAGAATTAAAGAACGCTTTTTTACCACTTCTGAACCAAATATTATTTATCAAAATAGAGTAACACGAGCCGGAATAGCTACAAAAACAATTATGTTATTGCTTATCACTTCTTTTTTTTCGGGTGTAAGTTATTTTTTTACAAACTCTTTTATAAATGATGTAAAAAATATTTATATTTTATTTATTATTTTTTCATTGATAACTTGTTTTGCTTCTATAATTGGGACTAGATCTGTTGAAGCGTCCAAGGTATGTTCTTTTGTTTATTCGATATTTACAGGTATTCCATTAGGAATTATGTTGGGTTTATGCCAAAATGTTATGCCTAATATTATGCCTATTTGTTTAATTGCTTTATTTGCTACTGCTTCGGTTTTTGGAGTTACATCATATTTGTATTATAAAGGATCTTTATTAGAGATCGATAATTCTCAATTAATAAAAAAAATGAGCTATATATTTTTTGTATTGTTTATAATAGAATTTGTTACATTGTTTTGCTGTGGACAAACATTCTACGCTATGATATGTATTCCTATTAATTTATTTATGATTGTATTTGCAACGTTAATATTAATCGAACATTTTCGTTATGTTGATAATATTATTATGAATAGTATGCCAATTGAATATGAATGGCAATTATCTTTAGGTTTTTTAACACTTTTTGTTTTAATTTTTTACAGAATATTTGATACTTTAATAATATTATTCGGTAGTACTAGTAGAGACTAGATTTATCAAATTAAAATTTAAAATCAAAATTATTAATTTTAAGAAAGAGAGTTATTTAAAATGGCAACAAAAATACGTTTACAACGTTTAGGTAATCATAAAAGACCTTTTTATCGTATAGTGTCTATGGAATCTCGTAACAAAAGAGACGGAAAATTTTTAGAAATTTTAGGAACTTATGAACCATTTCGTAATTTAATCGATGTAGATTTAGATAAAGTTCAAAAATGGTTATCAGTTGGTTCTCAAAAAACTAAAACTGTTACTAATTTATTAAAAAGAGTTAAAAAACAAAAAAATATTAATTTAAAATAAAATAATGCAATTTGATATTATTACTATTTTTCCTAATTTTTTTGATAATCTTTTAAATAATTCAATTATGAAAAGAGCTCAAGAA
Source organism: Candidatus Phytoplasma vitis (assembly GCA_023934045.1). GTDB lineage: Bacteria > Bacillota_I > Bacilli_A > Acholeplasmatales > Acholeplasmataceae > Phytoplasma > Phytoplasma vitis. The sequence continues at coordinate 202,153 of CP097583.1, forward strand.
AAGAATAAAGTTCAAATTAATATTCATGATTTAAGAAAATACAGTCAAAATAAACATCATCAAGTTGATGATACTCCATATGGTGGAGACGACGGAATGTTATTATCTTTTCCACCTTTTTATGAATGTTTGCAAAAAATAAAAAGGACTGATAGAACAAAGGTAATTTTATTATCTCCACAAGGTAATTTATTGAATCAATATAAAGCTATTGAATATTCAAAAGATTATTCTCATTTAATAATTTTATGTGGAAATTATGAAGGTGTAGATGAAAGAATTTTAAATTATGTTGATGAAGAGGTTTCAATAGGAGATTATATTTTAACTGGAGGAGAATTCGGAGCTATTATTTTAATGAATGTTTTGATTAGGCTTTTACCAGGGGTCATTAAACAAGAATCTTATCTTCGCGATTCACATCAGACAGGTTTATTAAAATATCCTCAGTATACTAAACCTCGAAATTATAAAGAACATAAAGTTCCTAAAATTCTTTTATCTGGAAATCATTCTAAAATTGCTAATTGGCGTCAAAAAGAAAGTTTAAGAAATACTTTTTTAAAAAGACCAGATTTATTAGAAAAAATAAATTTAGATTTAGAATCACAAAAATTGTTAATAGAAATTCAAAAAGAAGAAAATGAAGGAATAGAAAATGAATTTTAAAGGTCAACAATTAATTCATTCAATTAATGAAAAAAATTTAAGAAACATCCCTGATTTTAAACCAGGTGATACTATAAAAGTTTTTGATAAAATTGAAGAAGGAAATAAAAAAAGAATCCAAGTTTTTGAAGGTATAGTTATTAGTCGCAAGGGAAGTCATATTTCTGAAACTTTTACTGTTAGAAAAGTTTACGCAGGAGTAGGAGTAGAACGTATTTTCCCAGTACATTCTCCTTGTTATGAAAAAATAGAGATTGTACGTCGTAGTATAGTACGTAGATCTAAATTGTATTATATTAGAAAATTATCAAATAAAGCTATTAAAATTAAAGAAAAAAAATAATTAATTAATATTAATTATTTTATTTCTTTAATTTTTTAAATATATAAATAAATAAGAGGTTTTTTGTGTTTTTATTCCAAGAATTAAAATGGCGTAATTTGGTTAAAGATTTGAGCAATGAAAAAGAATTAGAAAAACTTTTGAACCAAGGAAAAATTAATTTTTATTGTGGTTTCGATCCGACTGCTATTTCTTTAACTATTGGTCATTTAGTTCAAATTACAATTATTTTATTATTACAAAAGAAAGGACATAATCCTTTTATTTTACTTGGAAGAGCTACTTCTTTGATAGGTGATCCGAAAGAAAAAGAAGAAAGAAAATTATTATCTTTAGAAGATGTTGATAAAAATTTTGTTAAAATTAAAAAACAATTAATGAAAATTTTACCGAAAGATAAAGTTATTTTTGTTGATAATTATGAATGGATATCTAAAATTAATCTTATTGATTTTTTAAGAGATTACGGAAAATATTTTAATGTTAATTATATGATTTCTAAAGAAAAAATAGCTAAAAGATTAGATACAGGTATTTCTTATACTGAATTTTCTTATATAATTTTACAATCTTTAGATTTTTATTTTTTATATAAAAAATATGATGTTAATTTACAATTAGGTGGTTCTGATCAATGGGGAAATATTACTTCTGGGTTAGAATTGATTAGAAAAAAAAATTTAGATAAATTATCCAAAAAACCTTTTGGAATGAGTAGTTCTCTTTTATTAGATAATAAAGGAGTTAAAATTGGAAAAAGCGAAAAAAATGCCATTTGGTTAGATGAAAAACTAACAAATCCTTATCAAATTTATCAATTTTTCTTAAATGTTGATGATCAAAATGTTATTAATTATTTGAAAATGCTAACCTTATTAGAAGTGGATAAAATTTTAGAATTAGAAAAAGAAGTTAAGTTAAAACCTTCTTATAGGTTAGCTCAAAAAGAATTAGCTAAACAAATTGTTTCTTTTGTTCATGGAAAAGAAATTTTCAAAGAATGTTTCGAAGTTAATAATATTTTGTTTTTTGATAAATCAAAAGTGTTAAATGAAAATGATTTTTTTTTATTAAAAAAATATTTAGTTTCTATAGAAGTTAAAGACAAAAAAATTTCTCTAGTCGACGCCTTATTAGAAACAAAATTAGCCGATTCTAAAAAGAAAGCTAGAACATTGATAATATCCAAATCTATTAAGATTTTTAATAAATCTATTGATAAAGTAGATTATGTTTTAGATTTTGAAACATCTTTATGTTCTAAATATATTTTGCTAACAAAAAAAAATAAAATTAATGCTTTGATTATTTTTAAATTTTAAAAAATATAGATTTTATTTTTATTTATTTTAATGAATATGCAGAAGGTTTTGTTAAAAAGATGAATCAATTATATCGTGATTTAATAGTTAAACATTATCGTAATCCTTTTAATAAAGGTTTAATTAAAAACAATGAGCTAATTCATTATTGTGTTATGAAAGAAAAAAATATTTCTTGTAGTGATGAAATAATTCTTCAAGTAAAATTTGAAAATAAAGATATTGTAGATATTAAATATGAAGTTCAAGGATGCGCTATTTTAACCGCTTCTGCTTCTTTAATGTCTATTTACTTAAAAAAAAATGATTTAATATTAGCTATAAAAAAAATAAAACATTTTTGTAATATGTTAAAAAATGAAATTTTTGATCCACAATTATTAGACGAGGAATTACTTGTTTTTGAAATGATTAAAAATTTTCCTGGTAGATTTAAATGCGCTAGTATGCCTTGGAAATTATTATTAAAAATGATAAATATACAATAAGATAAATAAAGATAAATATAAAATATTTAGTTGAATTATTTTAATTTTATTTTTTTACATTTTATTTCAATAAAATGTAAAAAAATAAAATATTTTTAAATTCAAATTAGAAAGAATTTATTATTTTTAGAAATAATGTTGAGAATAGAAAATCTTTATAAAACTTATTCAAGTAATAAAAAAAATATTTCTATTTTGAAAAAAATAAATCTAAATATTTTTGAAGGAAAAATTTTCGGTTTAGTAGGTAAAACTGGTTCTGGTAAAACTACTTTGTTAAAAATAATGAATGGTTTAGAACAACCTGATAAAAGAAAAGAAACTAAAATTTTTAAAAATTTTACTTATCGAGAAAGCGGTACTATTTGGCAAAATTTTAATCTTTTATCTAATTTAAATATTTTTGATAATATAGCTTTACCTTTAAAAATAAGAAATTATCCTAAAGAAGAAATTAAAATAAAAGTATTAGAAGTTATAAAATTTGTGGGATTGTCCGATTGCGTTGAGTTATATCCTAAACAAATTTCAGGAGGTCAGAAACAAAGGACAGCTATTGCTAGGACTTTAGTTTATAATCCTAAAATTATTTTTTGCGACGAACCTACTTCATCTTTGGATGAAACAGTTAGCAAAAATATTTTAAAATTATTTTATAAAATAAATCAAATAAAAAAAACGACTATTGTGATAGTTTCTCATGATAGCTCAGTTATAAAAACTTTATGTAATTCGGTTGCTATTTTGAATAAAAATCAAATAGAACAAATTATAGATTTAAAACCTTCTTATTATTTTAAATCTTTGTCTTATAAAGAAATTTTTTTAAACAAATAAAAAATAGTTTGGAACAAATAAAGTGAATAAAATACAAAAATTTTTGTATTTAAAAATTGGTTTTATTTTAATTATTATTGTTTCGATTGTTGGTGGATGGTGGTTTTTCATAAATAATAAAGGAAAAGACACGACCAAAAAATTAAAAATTGCCACTGCTTTATCTAATGTAAAAGATTTTTTGACATCAGATCAGATTAAAAATAGATTACAAGAAAAAGGTATGGAGTTGGACGTACAATTTATTTTTAATGAATATGCACAAACACATAAATTATTAATGAATGATGAAGTAATTGCTAAATTAGATTCTCATTTATCTTATTCTATTGATGAGAATGATAAAGGACAATTTTTTGATTCAATAATGGTTGCTCATCCTTTATATTGGCCTCATATTGGATTATATAATACCAAACAACCTAGAAAAAATAAAAATAAAATAAAAAATTGGGAAGATTTTGAGAGAATAAAAAAACAAGAGAGCGAACCAATAAAGATTTTAATTTGTGATAATAAAGTGCAAATTAATATTATGTTACGTTTTTTAGAAAAATTAAAAATTATATCGAGAAAAGAAATTTCAAAAGATGCTGAACAAAAAATAAAAGATAAAAGATATTTTTTAGACGAAAATGATTTTGATATTACTAAAAATATAGAAATATGTATACCACCAGGAGTTACTTTATTAGATAGTGTTCAATTATTTAAAGATAGTGATTATGATTTATTTATTAATTATCCCGCGATTGTAGGAGTCACAAATGGCGAAATAGATGTTATTCAAAAATACACAAAACCTGAAATTAATGACTTCGCTATAACTAATATAATTTCATTGATAATAAAAGAAAAATATAAAGATAATGAATTAATAAAAGAATTAAAATCGATTTTAAGTATGCAGGATATAATTGTTTTTTTTCAAGGAAAATATAAAAACGGAGATTTTATACCTTCTAACGAGATAGAAAAAATAACAAATAAAATTAATCAATATTTTTCATAATTAATTATGAGAAATTTCTTTTTTTCTTTTTTTAAAGTTTTAAGTTATCGCCATAATAGTTATTTTTCTAATAGTAATTATTTAGTTTTAGAAGGATTATTAGCAACTGTCAAATTAATTTTTTTATCTTGTTTTATTTCTTCTATTTTAGGTTTTTTATTAGCTATATATTTATATTTATTAAAAATAAAAAATAAAATAAAAACTTATTTTTTAATAAATAATTTTATTAATATTGTTATTTCTACTCCGTATTTGATGTTAGTTATTTTAATAACTAATCATTTTTTAGGACCAAATTTTAGATGTTATTATGGATTTAAAGCAGCTCTTTTTTGTTTAAGTTTTGTTTTAATTTGCGTTTTCTCTCGCAATTGTGAACAAGTATTTTTACAAATTAATCCAGAAATTTATCAAACAGCTTATACTTTAGGAGCTAGTAAAAAACAATTTATTATATATTTTTTATTAAAAGAATCTAGATCCTTTTTAATATTAAAATTGGTTTCGCTTTTTATTTCTGCGTTAGCTTATTCTAGTGTTTTGCATATTTTAGGCCAAGCTGGTTTGATCGGTATAATTTATACATATGGATGGAACGATGGTAATCTTAATTTTAAAAAAGCAGGATTTAATCAATTAGAATTAACTTTAACATATATTATAATTATATTTTTATTAGTTCAAATTGTAAATTTAATTGGTAATTGGATTGCTGATAAATTTGATAAAACGAGATAAATTTTTATCTCGTTTTTAATATATATAATTTTTTTAGAAATAAATATAAAATTATTGTAAATTTTTCATTTATTTCTAAAAATTTAAATATTTAAGGATGTAAATATATGTCTTGTTTATTTAAAATTATTCCATCTAATTTTTTTCAATTGTTGTCTTCTGTCAATAAAGATATTTATGTCGACTGTCTTATTCTTTTAGAGGAATTATCTAATGAAGATGATAATTTTGATATTGATAAAAATATAGCTTTAAATGTGTTAGAAAAATATTTCGATGAAAAGTCTGAAATTTTATTTCAAGAAGAAGATGAAAAAGAAATGATTACTAATAATCGACAAAAAGCTTCAAGAGTTATTACTTTGTTTAATAAAAATGGTTGGCTAAGTGAAGAAAAAGTTAGTTATAATATTATTAATTTGAATTTTTTTGATTATAGTTTAGATATGATTTATTTTTTCAAAAAAACTCTTAATCATATTAATTCAGAATCTATTGGAAATATTTATAATGTTTATTCTCTTCTAAAATCTTTTCTTACTACCAAAAAGTATACTACTTTTCAAGAAGCTATTTTAAAAACAAAAAGTCTTGTTACCAAACTGAAAATTTTAAAAGCTAATATTTTTCGATTTTATAATCAATTAATTAATATTAATTTTAATTATAATTTGCAAAATATTTTAGAACAATTATTATCAGATTATAAAAAGAATTTTTTCGATTCTTCTTATTATATTTTAAAAACAACTGATAATTTTTTAAAATATTGTATTCAAATTGATTTCTTTATTGAAGAAATAGAAACGAATCCTATTTATTTTCAAAAAATGAAGGAACAAATCAAAAATATAAATAATAACCCCAAAGAAGATATTAATAATTTGATTCAAAAACAAATTCAAGAAATTAAAACAAATTTATTATCAACAGATAAATTGATTAAAATTATAGATCAAAAGAATGAACAATATTTACAAATAGCTTGCGATAAGATTTTATTTTTTAGTAATCGAAAAAAAAATTTAGAAAATCTTTTGAATAATACTATTAAATTAATTTTATGTGATAAAATAAATTTTTCCTCTTTTTGTAATTTATGGAATATTAAAAATTTAGATGAATTTTCTTTTTATAAACCAAGAGCTCCCAAAAAAGAAATAACTTTATCTATATTGAAAACAATTCCTGAAGAAATAGAATTTAATTTGAAAGAAAAAAAAAGATTATTTTTAGATAAAAAAAATCTTTTTCATCGCCAAAATATTAATGTTTTCGTTCAAGAACTTTTAGAGAAAAAAAATTATTTTAAAGCTTCGGAAATGATTTTAAAAACTAATCAAGATATATTAAGACTTATTTTTATTTATATTTATGCTAAATCTGATTCAAATAAAAATATTTATCAAATTAAGAAATTAAATATAAAAGTAAATTCTTATAATTTTTCTTTTCCTGATTTTTTAATTTTTAAAAAATAAATTTTTTTGTTGATAAAGAATAAATCTTAATCTAAAATTGATTTTTATTTTTTTAATATCTTAAATAGATTATTTTAATATATACTTATGATGGTTTATTTTAGAGATTATCTCTAAAATAAATTTAGAAAATAATTAGAAAGAAAATATGTATTTGAATCTAAAAAAAATTCATAAATATTTTTTAAAATTTTTTGTTATTATTATATTTTTTATTTATTTTAATTATAATATTTTTAAAATATGTGCTGTTCGTGAAAATCAAAATGTTTTTCCTTTTTTTGAAAAAATAAACGATAATGATGAAAATATTTTTCAAAAAGATTGTTCATGGAATTATAAACCTGTTTCAAGATATAACGATCTAAATGATAGACTAGAAATTAGTTATAATTATGATTATCAAGGAAAAATAATAAATAAATGTTATATATATACAAATAAAACTCATATTTATCAATATAACGACGAAAATCAAATTGTTTCAATATATGATTTTGAAAATCATAAATTAATAAAAACATTTGAATATAATGATCAAAATAAAATTATTATTTCGAGAAATCATAAAAATAAATTTCAAACGAAATATAAATATAATAAAAAAGGTCAATTAATTGCTAAAATAAAAGTTTTTTCTGCTAGAAATCATCCTTTAAAAAAAAGTATTTTTCATTATGTTTATAATGACGAAGGACAAATGATTAATAAAATTCATTATGCTGATATTTTTAAAAGAAGAAATAAATTTTTTAGTTTTATATATGGATTTAAAAAAAGAAATTTTGTTTTATACACTTATAAATATAATAATGAATCTCAAAGAATTAAAAAAATTAATCATCTGAAAAGTAGTATTTATTCATATAAATATTATGACTTTTCTCAAATTTATTAAATATAAAAATAAAATCGAACTTATTTAAGTTCGATTTTTTATTATAATTAGGAAAATTTGATTTTTTAATAAATAAAAATAATTAGAAAATCAAAAAATTGTTTTTTTAATTACTTAAAAATAAATAATAATTTGATAATTATAATAATATTATATATTTGCCTATGTTGTATATTTTTCAAATTTGATATAAATTAATTATTTAATAATTTTTTAGTAAAAATAAATTAAATTTAATTTTTTCGAATATATTAGTTATAAGAGCTGTTATAATATTATATAATTATTGATATTGATTAAATTTTATATATTAAAAAAATATTTAAATATTTAAATTAAGGTAAAAATTAAAGTGATTAACAAAGTTCTTTTTTTAAAAAGCATTACCGATTTAAAATATCGTCCCTTACCTCAACTATCAGAGATTTTTTTAATCGGAAGAAGTAATGTCGGCAAGAGTTCTTTTATTAATGCTTTAGTTAATAATAAAAAAACGGCTTTAGTATCGAAAACTCCCGGTAAAACAATTACTTTAAATTATTTTTTATTAAATGATTCTTTTTATTTAGTAGATTCTCCTGGTTATGGTTACATGAAAAAAAGTTTGCAAGTTAAAAAAAGTGTTGTTAAAATGATTAATAATTTTTTACAAAAAAATTTCGATATTAAAATTCTTTTTCAATTTATAGATTTTAAAGTAGGGCCTACTTTTTTAGATATAGAAATATATCAACTATTAAGACAATCTAATTTTAAACCTTGTTTAATTTTAAATAAAAAAGATAAAGTTTCGTCGAATAAGGTTATAAACAGATTTAAACAAATTCGAGAAATTTTTGAACAATTAGGTTACAATGAAATATTAATGTATTTATTATCTTGTAAAACGAAAGATGGATTAAATAATATTATTGATTTCATTTATTCTAAAATAGATTTATAAATATTTAAAATTGTTTTTTAGTGTTTTTATTTTATATAATAAATTTTAAAAGATGTTAATTAATTTTAAATAGGGTAAAAAAATATATTATGAAAGCCAAATATTCTTTTCAAACAATAGAAAAAGAAAGATATCAAAAGTGGTTAAATAAAGATTACTTTAGAACTGAAAATAATTTTAAAAAAAAAGTTTTTACTATTGTTATTCCACCTCCAAATATTACAGGAAAACTTCATTTAGGGCACGCCTGGAATAACACTTTACAAGATATTTTAGTTCGAAGAAAAAAAATGTTAGGTTATGATATTCTTTTTTTGCCTGGAATGGATCATGCAGGAATAGCGACCCAAAATAAAATAAAACAAAAACTAAGAGAAGAAGGATTCTTAGACCAAAATTTAACTAAAGAAATTTTTTTAAAATACGCTTCTTTATGGAAAGAAGATTATTCTAAAATTATTCGTGAGCAATGGGCTTCATTAGGTTTATTTTTAGATTATAAATATGAAAAATTTACTTTAGATCCTTCTTTAACTAAAACAGTAGAAAAAGTTTTCATTAAATTATATAAAGATAATTTAATTTATCGTGATTATAAAATTATTAATTGGGATCCTGTTATTAAGACAACTTTATCTAATATAGAAGTTAATTATCGAGAAATTCAAGGAAAACTTTTTTATATAAAATATTTTTTATTTAATGATTCTAATCTCTTTTTAGAAGTTGCTACTACAAGACCTGAAACGATTTTTGCTGATCAAGCTTTAGCTGTTAATCCTGAAGATCCAAGATATTATGATTGGATTGGTAAAAAAGTTTTGATACCATTTACTAATAGAGTAATTTCTGTAATTATAGATGATTCTGTTGATATGGAATTCGGAACAGGAGTGGTAAAAATAACTCCTGCTCATGATGAAAATGATTTTCGAATAGGGAAGAAAAATAATTTAAAATCTATTTTATGTATAAATGAAGACGGTACTATGAATGAAATAGCCGAAAAATATCAAAATTTAAGCATTTTAGAATGTCGTCGAAAATTAATTAATGATTTAGAAAAAATTAATTTAGTTTCTATGATAAAAGAACATAAACATATGGTAGGTTTTTCTAGCATTTCAGGATCTATGATTGAACCAAGATTATCTTTACAATGGTTTTTGAAAATGAAAGAATTATCTTCTTTTGTTTTAAAACAACATAATATAAATTTTTTTCCTCAAAGATTTTTAAAAATTTTTAATAATTGGTTATTAAATGTTGAAGATTGGTGTATCTCTCGTCAATTATGGTGGGGTCATTCTATTCCTGTTTGGTATAAAAATGAAGAAATTAAAGTTCAAGTTGAAGATCCAGGAAATGGTTTTGTTCAAGAAACAGATGTTTTAGATACATGGTTTTCTTCTTCTTTGTGGCCTTTAAATACTTTAGGTTGGGATCAAGAAAATAATGATTTTTTCGAAAGACGTTTTCCAGTAGATGTTTTAGTTACTGGTTATGATATTTTAACTTTTTGGGTTACTAAAATGGTTATTCAAAGTTTTTATTTAACCAAAAAAAAACCTTTTAAAAATGTTTTATTACATGGCTTAGTAAGAGATTCTAAAGGTCAAAAAATGTCTAAATCAAAAGGAAATGGGATCGAGCCGCGAGAAATTATTGATAAATATGGAACAGACGTTTTAAGATGGTTTTTAACCACAAATGTTTCTAATGGTTCTGATTTATGTTATGATGAAAAGAAAATAATTAATAATTGGAAATTTATTAATAAAATTTGGAATATAAGTCGTTTAATTAAATTAAATCTTCAGACTTTAGAAACTGATTTCAATGAAGAGCTTTTATTATTTCCAGAAAAAGCTTTATTAACTCATTTTTCAAAATTAATTAAAAAAATTGATTCTTTATATGAAAGATATGAATTTCATATTATAGGAGAATTATTGTATCATTTTATTTGGGAAGAATTTGGAAATTTCTTTTTAGAATTTTTAAAAGTTTTTTTAAAAAAAGAAAAAGAATATTTAAATACTCAAAAATTTTTGCTTTTTATTTTGAAAAATATTTTAAAATTATTACATCCTTTCATTCCTTTTGTAACTGACGCTATTTATGAAGATTTAACTTTAGGAAAATCTATCGTTCATTCTTCTTGGCCGAAAATTGATTATTCGGATTTAAAATCTTTAGATGATATTCAAAGTTTAAAAATTTTAATTATGCAATTTCGTAATTGGAGAAATTTGCGTAAAATTAACAAAAATAATTTGTTTACTTTGTATATTGAAACAATTTCGGAAAAAAATAAAGAATTAAAAATTTTTAGTTCAGTTTTAGAAACTTTTTTCCAAGTAAATAAAGTTAAAATTATTAATAGTTTAGATGAAAATTATGTTTGTTTATTTTCTGAAAAAAATATATCCATTTGGATAGATAAAAAAAATTGGCAAAATATTAATAATACAGCGATTAAAGATAATTTAAAACAACAAAAAGAAATGCTTTTAAAAGAAATCAAGAGAAGTGAAGAAATTTTAGGTAATAATTCATTTATAGAAAAAGCAAATCCTAACAAAATAAAATTAGAAAAAGAAAAATATCAAAAATATTTAAATAAATATCAAAAATTAAATAAAAATGATATAACATAAAAAAATATGTTTTCAATCAATTAATTTGAATATATTTATTAATAAAAATATTTCTTATACATTTTAAAAAAACTGTCTCTAAACCTAAAGCTAATGTTGTTTTTGTTTATGGATTATTATACAATACATAAGAATATTCTTATGTGAATACTTATTTTTATACGGAACAAAAAAACAAATATTTTTTTATCGAAATGGTCTTTTATTTAAGAATGTTTCTTTCAAAGATAAGAAATTTCAATTAATATAACAAAAATTATTATAATTTTTTTCTGATATAGAATCTAAAATAATTTTAAATAATATAATTGAATAGTTAAATATAAGAAATTATTAATTTTTTTATATAATAATAAAGATTGATTTTTTATGTTCAAAATATTTATTGAATAATATATTTTATATTTTAATATAAAAGAAATTTTTTGTTTTTCAAAAAATTTATGTTTTTTTAAAAAAAGAGGCAATTAGATAATAATATGAAAAATAAAGAACTTTTAAAAATAAGCTGTTTATCTTCAGAAGAAGTTTTTAAAAATTTTAATACAAGTTATGATGGTTTAAGTAATCAAGAAGCAAAAAAAAGATATCTTATTCATGGTTTGAATATTATTAGATCAAATAAAAATACAAATATTTTCCGACAATTTATTAAACATTTTACTTCTATATTTGCTTTTTTATTATGGACATCGGGTTTTTTAGCTTTTTGTATTAATGAAAAACCAGTAGGTTTAGCCATTATTATGGTTGTTATTGTTAATGGTGTTTTTTCTTTTTTTCAAGAACGCAAAGCTGGAAAGATTTTATCTTCTTTAGGAAGTATGATACCTAATAAAATTCAAGTTTATCGTGATGGTAAAATAGAATTTATTGATGTAATTAATTTAACAATAGGTGATTTAATTTTTTTAGATGTAGGAAGTGTTATACCTGCTGATGCTAGATTAGTAGAAGCTAATAATTTTTATGTTGATAATTCTATGTTAACAGGGGAAATTGTTCCTTTGAATAGAACTTGTGATCCTAATGTTAATAATATTGATGTTATTTCTGAAATTCCTAACTTGGTATATGCAGGAACAACTGTTTCACAAGGTAGTGCTAAAGCTATTGTTTATTCTATCGCTGGAAATACTCAAATCGGAGAAGTTTCTAATTTAGTACAAAATATTGATAAAGGCGTAAGTACTCTTGAAAAAGAAATTCATAAAGTTATTAAAGTAATTAGTATTATCGCTTCATCTTTGGCTTTTTTAGTTTTTTTAATTTGTATATGGCGTTATAGTACTGTTGCAGATGCAACTTGGGCAGATGTTTTTAAATCTTCTATTACTGTAGCTTTAGGAATGTTAGTAGCGAATATTCCAGAAGGATTATTGCCGTCTATTAATTTAAGTTTAGCTATCGGATCGCAAAGAATGGCTAAACAAAACGCTTTAATTAAACAATTATTTTCAGTTGAAACATTGAATTCTACTACTGTTATTTGTACTGATAAAACAGGTACTTTAACAGAAAATAAATTAACTTGTCATAAAATATTATTCCCTGGAGGACATGTTGATATTACAGGTAATGGTTTTAATAAAAAAGGTGAATTTAAAAATTTAGATAGAGAAAAACATGATAAGGTTTTAAGCAAATTATTTATTTCTGCTATAGTCTGTTCTGAAGCTAATTTAATCGACGATCCTATTAATAAAAAAGATTTTCAAATAATAGGTAGTCCCACAGAAGGTTCTTTTTTAATTGCCGCTCGTAAATATAATTTGGATATAGATGAAATTAGAAATAATTTTCAAGTAGAAAAAATGAATCCTTTTTCTTCAGAAACTAAGAAAATGAGTGTTTTAGTTAAGAATTTATCTCAAAAAAATTATGATTTTAATGAAAGATATTTATTTATTAAAGGCGCTCCTAGTGTTTTATTAAAAGATTGTAAATTTCAATATAAAAATAAAAAAGTAATGGAATTTTCTCAAAAAGATAAAGAATTTTTTGTTAATCATAATGAAGAATTAGCTAATAAAGGTTACCGTTTATTATCTATTGCTTATAAAAAAATAGAATCTGATACAGATAATTATGATGAAATAGACATGGTCTTTTTAGGTTTTTTAGTAAATTACGATCCTCCTAAAATCGAAGTACGTGATTCAATTGAAAAATTATATAAAGCTGGTTTAAAAGTTACTGTTATTACAGGAGATTACGGACCAACAGCGATATCTATAGGGAAACAAGTAGGCATTGTGAAAGATGATCAATATTTAAATGTAGATGGTGAAAAAATTGATAAAATATCTCAACAAGAATTACAAGATATTTTAAAAACTACTAAACCGATATTTTGTTCCCGTACAACTCCACAACATAAATTAAGAATTATAGAAGCTTATCGTGCTAATGGTGAAATAGTAGGAGTTATTGGAGACGGAGCTAACGATATTTTAGCTATGAAAGCTGCTCATATTGGTATTGCAATGGGTAAATCTGGTAAAGACGTTGCTCGTAATGCAGCTGATATTATTTTATTAGACGATAATTTCTCTACTATTCCTAAAGCTCTTTTAGAAGCTCGTGGTATTTATGATAATATTAAAAAATTTATAACTTATGTATTTAGTTCTAATATTCCACAAATTTTCCCTGTTATATTTATGGCAGTGTTTGGATATCCTCCTTATTTAACTGTTATGCAAATTTTAGCTATAGATTTAATAACTGATTTAATTCCTGCTATAGCTTTAGGATCAGAAAAACCTGATAAAAATTTATTAGAAAAAAAACCTATTACTGCAAATGATCGTTTATTAGATAAAAAAGTATTAAGAAGAGGTTATGGTTTTTTAGGCTTAGTTGAAGGATTTTTAGCCTTAGTATTTTTCGTATCTTTTTATTTTTATACAGGTTCAGGAGGCGCAGGTTTAAGATTCGGATTTGAAAAATTATCTCAAGAAAAAGCATTTAAAACCGCTTCTACTATGGCTTTTGGAGCTGTTATTTTTGCTCAGATAGGTAATGTTTTTGCCTGCAGATCTGATAAACTTCAATTTTGGCAAACTTTTAAAAAGAAAAATATTCTTTTATATTTTGGTATTTTATGTGAATTATTTTTATTTTTTATTATTTCAAGAGACATTCATACATTAAATGATTTTTTTGGAACAGCTAAAATACAAATTTTGCATTATATTTGTTTATTTTCTTGTATTTTTATAATATTATTTTTTGATTATATTTATAAATTTATTAATAATAGAAAAAAGTTAAAAAAATTTAAGCAAATAGTTTAAATTTTTTTCTTTTTTTATTTTTTAACATTAAAGGAAAGAAAATGAAACTTATTGTCGGTTTAGGAAATCCAGGTATTATTTATGATAATACTCCGCATAACATAGGATTTATGATGATTGATTTTTTTTTAGACTATTTAAAAAAAAATTTAATTCCGTTTAAATTTAAAAAAGAATTATTTAATTTGGTTTACTATGTTCAAATAAATAAGAAATTAATTATATTATTAAAACCACAAATTTATATGAATAATTCTGGTTCAGCTATAGAAAAAATTGTTAAAAAATATAAAGTTAATATACAAGATATTTTTGTTTTACATGATGATATTTATTTAAAAGCTGGTAATTTTAAATTAAAATATAAAGGTGGACATGGGGGACATAATGGAATAAAAAATATTATAGAAATTTTAAATACAGATCAATTCAAAAGATTAAAGATAGGTGTTAATAATAATTCTTCAATTCCTTTGAATGAATATGTTTTAGGATTTTTTGAACCGCAAATTAAAAAAGATATTTTTAATAAGTTCCCAATATTCGTTGATATATTAAAATATTTTATTGACGATATTCCTTTTGAAAAAATTTTTAATTTTTTAAATAAAAAATGATCTTTTTTTTCAAAATATTTTTTTATATGTTATAATGAACGTGTTGTTATTTTTAATATTTCAGCAAAAAATATTTTTATTTAAAAATTTGTGTTTTTGAAAACTGAAGATGATATTTTAATATTAATTTTTAATTAATAAAAACAAAATTTTTGTTATTAAAATATCAAAAATTTTATAAACCAAGAGTTTGATCCTGGCTCAGGATGAACGCTGGCGGCGCGCCTAATACATGCAAGTCGAACGGAGACCCTTCAAAAGGTCTTAGTGGCGAACGGGTGAGTAACACGTAAGTAACCTACCTTTAAGACGAGGATAACAATCGGAAACGGTTGCTAAGACTGGATAGGAAACAGAAAGGCATCTTTTTGTTTTTAAAAGACCTTCTTCGGAGGGTATGCTTAAAGAGGGGCTTGCGCCACATTAGTTAGTTGGTGAGGTAAAGGCTTACCAAGATTATGATGTGTAGCTGGACTGAGAGGTTGAACAGCCACATTGGGACTGAGACACGGCCCAAACTCCTACGGGAGGCAGCAGTAGGGAATTTTCGGCAATGGAGGAAACTCTGACCGAGCGACGCCGCGTGAACGATGAAGTATTTCGGTATGTAAAGTTCTTTTATTGAAGAAGAAAAAATAGTGGAAAAACTATCTTGACGTTATTCAATGAATAAGCCCCGGCTAACTATGTGCCAGCAGCCGCGGTAAGACATAGGGGGCGAGCGTTATCCGGAATTATTGGGCGTAAAGGGTGCGTAGGCGGTTAGATAAGTCTATAATTTAATTTCAGTGCTTAACGCTGTCTTGTTATAGAAACTGTCTTGACTAGAGTGAGATAGAGGCAAGCGGAATTCCATGTGTAGCGGTAAAATGTGTAAATATATGGAGGAACACCAGAAGCGTAGGCGGCTTGCTGGGTCTTTACTGACGCTGAGGCACGAAAGCGTGGGGAGCAAACAGGATTAGATACCCTGGTAGTCCACGCTGTAAACGATGAGTACTAAGTGTCGGGGTAACTCGGTACTGAAGTTAACACATTAAGTACTCCGCCTGAGTAGTACGTACGCAAGTATGAAACTTAAAGGAATTGACGGGACTCCGCACAAGCGGTGGATCATGTTGTTTAATTCGAAGATACACGAAAAACCTTACCAGGTCTTGACATACTCTGCAAAGCTATAGAAATATAGTGGAGGTTATCAGGGATACAGGTGGTGCATGGTTGTCGTCAGTTCGTGTCGTGAGATGTTAGGTTAAGTCCTAAAACGAACGCAACCCCTGTCGCTAGTTGCCAGCACGTAATGGTGGGGACTTTAGCGAGACTGCCAATTAAACATTGGAGGAAGGTGGGGATAACGTCAAATCATCATGCCCCTTATGATCTGGGCTACAAACGTGATACAATGGCTATTACAAAGAGTAGCTGAAACGCGAGTTTTTAGCCAATCTCAAAAAGGTAGTCTCAGTACGGATTGAAGTCTGCAACTCGACTTCATGAAGCTGGAATCGCTAGTAATCGCGAATCAGCATGTCGCGGTGAATACGTTCTCGGGGTTTGTACACACCGCCCGTCAAACCACGAAAGTTAGCAATACCCGAAAGCAGTGGCTTAACTTCGAAAGAAGAGGGAGCTGTCTAAGGTAGGGTTGATGATTGGGGTTAAGTCGTAACAAGGTATCCTTACCGGAAGGTGAGGATGGATCACCTCCTTTCTAAGGACATACATATAAAAATCATCATCTTCAGTTTTGAAAGACTTAGGTTAAAATATAAGTTTTTCTTTTTATAAAAAAAGTGTTTCTCTTATATAAAAGACCAAAGGGCCTATAGCTCAGTTGGTTAGAGCACACGCCTGATAAGCGTGAGGTCGGTGGTTCAAGTCCACTTAGGCCCACCAATTTTATATCAGGAAAATATTTACTTCGAAGAAAGTTCTTTGAAAAGTAGATAAACATGATTTGCTTAATTCAATTAATTTTGAAGAAAGTAAGGGCGTACAGTGAATGCCTTGGCACTAAGAGCCGATGAAGGACGCAATTAACGGCGATACACCATGGGGAGTTGTAAATAAATGAAGATCCATGGATTTCCGAATGGGGCAACCTACTACAGTAAAATTGTAGTTTTTTGATTGTAAAATCAAAAAGGGAACGCAGTGAACTGAAATATCTAAGTAACTGCAGGAAAAGAAAGTAATAACGATTCCGCTAGTAGTGACGAACGAACGCGGAATAGCCTTGGATACTATTAACTAGTTACAAAATAAAAAGCAACTTGAAGTTTCTGGAAAGAAACACCAAAGAAGGTGACAGTCCTGTAAGGGAAAACTTTTTATCTAGAGTATCCTACAAAGTACGGCGAGACACGAGAAATCTTGTTGGAAGACAGGAGGACCATCTCCTAAGGCTAAATACTTCTTAGTGACCGATAGTGAACTAGTACCGTGAGGGAAAGGTGAAAAGAACCCCGAGAGGGGAGTGAAATAGATCCTGAAACTGTATGCCTACAATTAGTCAGAGCTCGTTAATGAGTGATGGCTTGCCTTTTGCAGAATGAACCGGCGAGTTATGATATAGAGCAAGGTTAAGTTTTAAGGAACGGAGCCGTAGCGAAAGCGAGTTTTAAAAGGGCGTTTAGTTGTATGTCATAGACCCGAAACTGAAGTGAGCTAGCCATGAGCAGGTTGAAGTTTAGTTAATCCTAAATGGAGGACCGAACCAGGACACGTTGAAAAGTGTTTGGATGACTTGTGGCTAGGGGTGAAATTCCAATCGAACTCAGAGATAGCTGGTTCTCCCCGAAATAGCTTTAGGGCTAGCGTTGATTAATAGTTTTTATGAAGGTAGAGCACTAAATAAGTGATGGCTTCACCTCGAAGTACTGATCTTAATTAAACTCCGAATGTCATAAAAAACAATCAGCAGTCAGACTGTGGGTGATAAGGTCCATAGTCAAAAGGGAAAGAGCCCAGACCGTCAGCTAAGGTCCCTAAATTAATGTTAAGTGGAAAAGGAAGTGAAGACGTTAAAACAGCTAGGAAGTTGGCTTAGAAGCAGCCATCTTTTAAAGAGTGCGTAATAGCTCACTAGTCTAATGACTTCGCACCGAAAATTTATCGGGGCTCAAACATTATACCGAAGCTACGGATATTAACGAATGTTAAATATGGTAGGGGAAGCGTTCTGATATCAGTGAAGCCATAGCGGAAGCAGTGGTGGAGAGATCAGAAGTGAGAATGCCGGTGTAAGTAACGAAAAGATAGGTGAGAATCCTATCCGTCGAAAACCCAAGGTTTCCAGGGGAAGGTTCGTCCGCCCTGGGTTAGTCAGGTCCTAAGGTGAGGTAGAAATACGTAGTCGATGGCAAGCAGGCGAATATTCCTGCACTAAAAAAACAACTGATGGAGGGACAAAGAAGGCTAGGCATGCCCTTTATATGGATTAGGGTTGAAGGATCGAGTTTGAGAAAACAGGTAAATCCGTTTTCTTATTCCAAAAAATGAGATTCGAAGGTAAGATGACCGATGTCATACTTTCAAGAAAAGCTTCTAGGGTTAATTGTTTTTTTACCTGTACCGCAAACCGACACAGGTGGGTAGGTAGAGTATACTAAGACGCGCGAGAAAACTCTTGTTAAGGAACTCGGCAAAATTGCTCCGTAACTTAGGGATAAGGAGAACTTTTGTGTAAAAAGCAAAAGTCACAGAAAAGAAGCCCAAGCGACTGTTTATCAAAAACATAGGTCTCTGCTAAACCGTGAGGTGATGTATAGGGGCTGATGCCTGCCCGGTGCTGGAAGATCAAGAGGAGATGTCAGGGTTAAACCGAAGCATTGAATTGAAGTCCCAGTGAACGGCGGCCGTAACTATAACGGTCCTAAGGTAGCGAAATTCCTTGTCGGGTAAATTCCGACCCGCACGAAAGGCATAACGATTTGGGCGCTGTCTCAACAAGAGTCTCGGTGAAATCAAATTATCGGTGAAAATGCCGATTACCCGCGACAGGACGAAAAGACCCCATGGAGCTTTACTGTAGCTTAATATTGAGTTTGAGAAATTGATGTACAGAATAGGTGGGAGACGGAGAACTTTAGACGCTAGTTTAAAGGGAGTCACCTTTGGGATACCACCCTTCAATTTTTTATGTTCTAACCTACGTAAGTGTATTACGAGGGACAGTGTTTGGTGGGCAGTTTGACTGGGGCGGTCGCCTCCTAAAGAGTAACGGAGGCGTTCATAAGGTTCCTTCAAAATGGTCGGAAATCATTTAGAGAGCGTAAAGGCATAAGGGAGCTTGACTGCGAGACCTACAAGTCGAGCAGAGACGAAAGTCGGACTTAGTGATCTTACGATACCGCATGGAAGGGTCGTAACTCAACGGATAAAAGCTACCCTGGGGATAACAGGCTTATCGCTTCCGAGCGTTCACAGCGACGAAGCGGTTTGGCACCTCGATGTCGGCTCATCGCATCCTGGAGCTGGAGAAGGTTCCAAGGGTTGGGCTGTTCGCCCATTAAAGCGGAACGCGAGCTGGGTTCAGAACGTCGTGAGACAGTTCGGTCTCTATCCGTCGTGGGCGTTGGAAATTTGAAAAGAGCTGTCCCTAGTATGAGAAGACCGGGATGGATATACCGCTGGTGTTTCAGTTGGTTCGCCAGAGCCATAGCTGAGTAGCTATGTATAGAAAGGATAAACACTGAAAGCATCTAAGTGTGAAGCCTCCTTTAAGATGAGATTTCCCTATGAGATCCCTGAAAGACTATCAGGTAGATAGGCTAGAGGTGTAAGAAGAGTGATCTTTTCAGCTGACTAGTACTAATAGATCCATTGACTTTGATTTTAAGAAGAATTAAAAAGGTTGTGTTTATCTAGTTTTGAAAGAACCTTGGTAATTAATAAAAGGGGAAACACCTGTTCCCATTCCGAATACAGCAGTTAAGTCCTTTTAACCTGAAGATAGTTTTTGATTTCAAAAGCAAAAATAGGATTTGCCAAGGTTTACTTTAAGAGGATTAGCTCAGTTGGGAGAGCGTCTGCCTTACAAGCAGAAAGTCGGGGGTTCAAGTCCCTCATCCTCTACCATTTTATTTATAAAAGGCCTATATAGCTCAGTTGGTAGAGCATCTGACTGTTAATCAGAGGGTCCTAGGTTCGAGCCCTAGTATAGGCGCCATATAGTAATAAAAATATAAAAGTATTTTTTATATAAATTATTTTATTTTGAATAATAGTTTTATATTTTTATTAGAAAAAAAGGAATCTTTAGTGAATTCACAAATATTTAAAACTGTTTTTGAAAATAATCTATTAACTGTTGAAATAAATAAATTAGCTAAACAAGCTAATGGTTCGGTATTACTTCGTTATAATAATAGTGTTATTTTAACTGTAGTAGTTTCTAGTAAAAAAGACACAGTTTTAAATTATTTCCCTTTAACAGTTGTTTATCAAGAAAAACTTTATGCCGTAGGAAAGATACCTGGGAGTTTTGCTAAAAGAGAAGGTAAACCGTCTGATCATGAGGTTTTAAATTCTCGTTTAATAGATAGAACCTTAAGACCTTTATTTCCTAAACAATTTAAAAAAGAAGTTCAGATAGTGAATACTATTTTAAGTAGTGATTACGATGGCAATAATGAAATATTTGCTATTTTATCAAGTTCTTTATCTTTATTAATATCAGATATCCCTTATATAGATTCTGTAGCAGGAGTATGTATAGGAAAAATTAATAATCAATTTATTGTTAATCCTAATTTAGAACAAAGAGAAAAATCAGATTTTTTATTGATTTTGGCAGGCACTAAAAACAGTTTAAATATGATAGAAGCTATTTGTAAAGAAACAACAGAAGAAGTTTTATTAGAAGCTATGATTTATGGTCATGAAATTATTAAAAAACTTTGTTTTTTTCAAGATGAAATTAAAGAAAAAATTAATCCTAGAAAACAGCTTTTGGCAGAATCTTATTGGAATGAAGAATTATACAATCAAATAGAAAAAAAATATCGAATTCAAATAAAAAATATTTTAGATATAAATTCAAAGAATAAAAACGACTCTAAATCATTTAAAAATATTATTGATCAGTTAAAAGAAAAATTATTAGCAGAATACCAAAATAATAATGATTTTTTATTAGAAGATAGACAAAATTTTCATCATATAGAAGATATTTTTTATGATTTATTAGGTCAAGAATTTAGAAAAATGACTATTCAAGATAAAAAAAGAATTGACGGTAGAGGATTAGACGAAATTAGAAAAATTGAAAGTCAAATAAGTTTGTTACCTAGAACTCATGGATCAGCTCTTTTCACAAGAGGACAAACACAAAGTTTAGCTGTTGTTACTTTAGGGTCCTTAAGAGAAAGTAAAACAATTGATGATTTAACAGAAGAAGAAGAAAAACGTTTTATTTTGCATTATAATTTTCCTTCTTATTCTGTTGGCGAGATAGGAAGGTATATAGCGCCTTCTAGAAGAGAAATTGGTCATGGAATTTTAGCTGAAAAAGCATTATTTTATCTTTTACCTTCAGAAGAAGAATTTCCTTACTCTATTAGAGTAGTTTCAGAAATTTTAGAATCTAACGGTTCTTCTTCACAAGCTACTATTTGTGCAGCTTCAATGGCTTTAATGGATGCAGGTGTTCCTTTAAAACAAGCTGTAGCAGGAATAGCTATGGGATTGTTTTTAGATGAAAAAGAATACGTTATTTTAACGGATATCCAAGGTTTCGAAGATAAAGAAGGAGATATGGATTTTAAAATATCTGGAACTCAAAAAGGAATTACTGCTTTGCAAATGGACATAAAACAAAAAGGTATTAATTTCGATATTTTAAAAGAAGCTTTAGAAAAAGCACGTTTAGGAAGAATAGAAATTTTAAAACAAATGAGAACTGTCATTCCTAAACATAATGATGAAGTTTCTACTTTCGCTCCTAAAGTTAAAGTTATTCGTGTTAGAACTGATAAAATAAGGGATATAATAGGAACAGGCGGAAAAATAATTTCTCGAATTATTGAAAAACATGATAATGTTCAAATAGATATTAAACAAGATGGAAATATTTTTATAACTCATAATAATATTGATATTGTTAGAAAAACAGCTAATTATATTTTAAATTTAGTTAAAGAAATTAAAGTAGGTGAAGTTTTTAAAGTAACTATTTTAAAGATTTTAAATGATAAACAAGGTCAATCTTTTGGAGCGGTAGCTGAAATTTGTCCTGGAATCGAAGGATTTATTCATATTAGTCAATTAGATAATAAAAAAACAGCCAAAGTAGAAGATGTTTTAAATGTAGGCGATCAATTATTTGTTAAATGTATCGAAATTAATAATAGGGGCAAAATTTCATTATCTTTAAAAGATTATAAAAATAAAATTATAAAATAAATTTAATTTAAATTTATTTAAATAAATTCCTAATTATATAACTCAGTTATTTGACTAGGTTTTATTTTTTTAAATAATTAATTAATTTTCTATTATTTAGAAAAATGCTTTAATAAAATTATTAATTTTTATAAATATTTTTAATTAAAATAAAGAAATAGTACTATTAATTTAGATCAATTTATTCCAAATATAAATATTTTAGTTTATATATTTAAGTTTTTTGTAAAAAACGAAATTCAACCTAAACCTATTAAAAAAACCACCTACTATTGAATATTTAAGAAATTTAAAACCACCAATAGTAAGATATACCGAATATTATTCAGAAAACAAAAAAATAATTGATAGAGATTTTATAGCTTGGTCTGATTGTGTTTTAATTCGATATGTATACGATGAAAACGAAATAGACTCACCCACAAAACAACCAAATAAATTTATTATGGGTAAAACTAGAGAAATAATTTAAGAAAGACAACCACATTATATCGTCACATCCGAAAACGACTTCGCCATCGAAACTGACCAGAATGGGCAACAAATTTTTAAATTCGATCCAAAAGATTGCGTTGATTACACAATTAACGGAGAACCCAAATCTCTTCCAATTAATAATTGGTATAAATTGCCAATCAACAAATAACACATTATAAAAAGGTTAAAATATTATGAATAAACAACTTCAAAAAAGAAATATTATTATTTATACTATTTTATTTCTTATTTTAATTAGTTTTTTGATTTATTATTTCAACAAGAAAGAAATACCAAAATCCTCAAAAAAAAGTTATAACAATTTGTCAAAAACTGTAATTGAATATTTAAGACATTTAAAACCACCAATAGTAAGATGTACCGATTATTTAATTAACGGAGAAAGAGATACTATCAAGGATTATTTATTATATAAAGATGATATTATGGAATGCGAGAATAAAGAAGATTTTATAATAAACTATAGTAATTTCATAAGTAATCGTTTAACCTCAAAACAAAAAGTAATACTTAATAAAAATTTTACACGTTTTGCTGATTGCGGTTTAATTGAATATCAATATAACAAAGAGGAACCAGACACTCCTACAAAACATCCAAATAAAATTATTATTGTTAGAACTAAAGAAATCATTTGGGAAAGACAACCACATTCTATCGTCACATCCGAAAACGACGTCGTCATCGAAACCGACCAAAAAGGTCAACAAATTTTTGAATTCGACCCAAATCAATATGGCTTGTACAAAATTAATGGTGAACGTAAATGTCTTCCATTTAAACAATTTCACAAATATCAAATCGATAAATAACACCTTTTAACTAAAATAAGACTCACTTTTTTTGTGAGTCTTTTTTTATACTCAAACTTAACTAAAACATCAAATAAAAGCAAGCAACCAACTAGCAATTCTAAGAAAAGAGTTCAATTTATTTGTCAATACACCATTTATCAACCAAAATTATTGTTTATTTTTTATTAATCATATTCTCAATTTTATTATCTTATCCACTTTACTCTATCATACTTAATAATTTTCATCAACAAACTAATCATCCAATCAACATTTATTTGACCCAACTAATTAAAAGATAAATATTCCGCTCATCAACCCCCCATTAAAAAGACATTATATTCACATTTTATCACGCAAAGAAATCCCAAAAGTCATGAAATCATACGGAATTGATGGCGTTGGTGGTTTTTTACACGAAAACGAACCCATGTATAACAAAAGTGGCAAGCGGAAGTAAATTATTCAATTGGGAATTCCAAAACCCTCCAAAAGATTTAATCGCAGTTTACTTCAAACCTCAAAACAATCCATTTAAATTAGAACATCCTTACAGCTCCAATTACAAATACACCTTAGATGACCTTTTAAAACACGAAATTGCTATCGAGGAAGCTTATATTTTCTGGGATAAAACTTACAACCCTAAATTCATAGACTTAAAACCAATATATACCCGCAGTGTGATTACAAATAGATTTTTTATATTTAAAGATACTATTTTTGATAATATCTTTAAATTATATGAAAATTTAGCTATTTTTTAATTATTTTTTTATTTATCTATTTTTTTAATAAAAAAATTAATTAATAAATATTTTTAAAATCTTGTATCTTTTTTTGTTTAAAATTTTTTAAAAAATACTTGACAAAATATATTTTTTTTGTATAATGAAAAATAAGATTACAAAATATAAGATTTATAAAATATTGTATATTTTTTCTTTTTCTTGGTTTTTTCTTTTTTTCTTTGTTTAGTTCCATTTTTTAAAAAAAATTTTAAATTTTTAATTGATATATTATTTTTTTATGTTATAGTACTATTAATTAATGAATAGTTTAACTTTTTGAACGGTTCTATTTTAATGGAATACACTCAATAAGAAAATAAAATTGTATTTTAATTATTTTTTTAAATATTGAGTTTTTATTAAATAATTTAGGAGGTTTTATGTTTTTTAAAGTTTTTAAAAATTTTAAAATTAAAGCTTTATTTGTGATTTTCTTGATTTTGTCTTTTTTAAATATTTATTTGATTCCAGTTTATGCCCATATTTCTTCTGAAGAAGAACAAATTCAAGAATCTGATAATAGCCTTAAACAAAGAATTACTTTTGATATCACTAATAATAGTTCTGAAAAAACAATTGGTTTTGCTTTTAATTTTCCTTCAGAAAACGAAATAGAAATTTACGAATTAAAAGAAAAATATAATCATGAAAAAACTTTTAGATTAGTGAAAAGAAGTAATATTGCTAATTCAGACCATATGTTAGTTAATGTTTTGAAAGAAAAAACTGTAGATTCATCTACTCAGACACTAAATATTTGTGGTGGCCGTTTAAAAAGAGGTTTTAATTTATGAAATTTTTTGATTTTTTTGATTTTTTCGTAAATCCTTCTAAAAGGGTTAGACATTTATTAAATGCTTCATATAAAAAAAAAAATGATAATCCTTCTTGTATTTTAAATAAAAGAATTAGAAAGTTAAAACTAAAAGAAAATCATCAATTAGTTACAAATGAAAAAATAACTTCTTATTTAAGTGTATTTAGCAAGTTGTTTTTATTGATAGTATTAACCATATTCATAGGTTTTATAACTTATTTTCATTTTCGATGTGATAATGTAGATAGCGCAATAAAAACCATTAAAAATTTATCTATTCCTTTAATAAGTAGTAATTTCGATCCCAAATATAATAATCCAGATACTATAACTAATAATTATATTGCTTTTTTGTACCTCTCTCCTATGGTTATTTTTGGTATTGGAGCCCTTTTATGGAGTCTGGGATTTTATTTATATAACTCTTTCTTAAAGTTTGCTACTGTTTTATTAAGTATATCTTCAGGATTTTTCGTGGGTATGCTATACGCTTTTGCAAGTATTTTTTCAAAACATTACCCTCCTGTTAATTTTTTATTTTTTATTCCTTTTTTAGGGACTATTTTTGTTATCAGTTTCATGTCTTTTTTATATTATTCGAAAAAAATCAAAATTAGCGAAAAAAAACGTAATTTTATCAGCGTTTTATTTTTTATTTCATATTTTATTCATATAGGATTTACTTTGAGTAAGTTCGGATTTGATAATTGGTTTTTAAATTTTATTATGTTTTTTTTAGCTATCTTAGATTTAGTATTAGGCGCTTTGATGTGGGTAATTAATTTGGAAAATATTGATATATTTATTGAACAAAAAATATCTCAAAAATATGAATGGCTTCTAATTAGTATTTCATTAATAGTTTCGTTGAATATATTTATAGCTATTTTCAGAATAATAACAATTATTTTTAGAATGATGAATGATGAAACTAACAAAAAATAATTAACCTAGGAAATTTACTTAATGAATTTTAATTTGGTATTATAATATATTCATAATTATGTATTTTATTTAATTTATAGTGATATGATTGATATCAAAAGATATTTGCTGATATAAAAAAACAATTTCAACCGAAAAATGATTGTATAAAAATTTATAATTAAATTATAAAAAAGTAGGCGATAGTAATCTTTTAAATTGATAAATTTCAATTCTAGTTTTTTAATTTTTTAAAAAGAAGTATTAATTTTATTAAATTACTTGATCAAATAAAAAATAATTTTTAGGAGATTTTATAACTTTTAAAGTTTTTAAAACTATTAAAATCAAAATTTTATTTGTGATTTTTTTAATTTTTTTTAAAAAATATTTCTTTTTTATGTCGATTGATTTAATTGCAAGTGAAAAATTAGAATATAAACTAGAATAATAAATACACTTTTAAATTCTATACAAAAACTTGTCGTTTTATCAAGATAAACATAATAATGATAAAAAGAAAGAAATAGAAATAAAAAGAACTGTTCATAAATAGACATAAAAATATTAAATAATAATATATTAAAATTTAAAAGATAAAAATTAAAGGAGAATTAATTAATGTTTAAATTACAAAATCAATTTAAAATAACAATTTTTTATTTGTTTACTTTATTAGGATTATTAATTATTTTGCATAATCATCAAGTGATGGCGATGAATAATGGTCATATATCTCAAAATAACGGACATGATAATGATTATACTAATTTTCAATTACAAGCCCGTATTTTACAAAATTTAAATTTTCAACAATCTAGAATAATTCAACAAATTTTTAATGCTAGAAATAATAATGCTTCCGAAGAAGTTATTAGTAATCTTGTAAGTCAAAATGTACAATTAAGTCAAAGAATTTCGGCTCAACAAATTATTGTTCACAATGCTATGCCACGAGAAAACAATCCAAATCAACCAAATAATCCTAGAAGACGTTAAATAAAAGTATATTTTATTGATTGTTATTATCAATATCAAAAGAGATTAATATAATGTTTAAATTAAAAAAATTTATTATTTTGTAAAATCATTTTATTTATTAATTTAGGATTATTTTTAATTATTAATAATAATTTCATTATGGAGATGAAAAAACAAAGGAAAACAAATTTCAATCAATGAACCTAGTGACTAAGAAGTTAATTCGTTTTTTTAATTTTGACTTTACATATTTTTTATGTTACAGTATTAATATAATATTTTGATTTTTCAATAAATATTTTTTTATTTATTTAAAATATGACTTTTCAAATGGTTTCATTTTATTAGTATACAAAGTATATACTAATATTTCATTATTTGATAATAATTATTATATTAGCGGTAAGCAAGATCATATTTAAACGAATTTATGAAATATAAATGAGTATTATAAACCATAAAAGGATTAAAATAACATGAAATTTTCGAAACAACAAAAAATAATTATTTTTTCATATTATTTTATTTTAATTTTTTATTTTATTTTCAGATTATATCTTATTGCGGAATCCTACAAAAGTTATTCTAAATTGGGGTTTATTACAGAACAAAAAGAAGTATCTTTCGATTTTTGGAAATTTTTAAAATTTTTTATTATGAATGATGAAACATATAAATTTTTTTTAACTATTTTGGTTTTTATTTTCACTCCTTTATTTTTTTTATTTTTTAAAGTTAAAGATAAAATTAGTTAATTTTAATATAAATATGATTCATGTTGTTAAATATTCTTTATAAATCTTTAATCCAAAAACTTCCACAACATAATTTCTTTTTTAGATCTGTGTTTACTGATTCTGTTTGTTAATTATCACATAATTAAAGGGGTTCTTTTTTAAGAGATTTTGACATGCTGTTATAAATTTTTATAAATAAATTCATTTTTAACACCGAAAAGACTATTTTTTAAAATAGTCTTTTTTTGTTTTTATTAAAAAGAGAAAATACTAGATCAATACATGTTGTTAAACTATTAAATTAAGAACAATTTTATTGTTCTTTTTTTATTTTAATAAAAAAAAGAAAGAAGTTTAACCTTATTACAAAATTAAAATTCAACAAACAACAACAACGTTAAATAATTTTTGAAAAAAAATTATTTAAACAAAAAATAAAATTCTAAAGAAAGGATTAAAATAACAATAACAAAATTTAATCAAAAAAACAAAATATATTAATTAAAAATCATAATGCGTTAAATTAAACCTCTAATTTTCAAAAAAAAGTCTTATAATACCTTTTTTCAACAAAAAGCCTTTAATTCAACATCTTTTAAAAACATGATCTACAGTCCTATTAGCGATTTTTTAATATTTAACTATTTTTAGAGTTCTTAATGTTTTAAAAAACATTTATATTTTTTTAAAAAAACTGCGATAAAAGATTTTTGTCTCAAAATTAGAGGATTTATATCTATAATTTTAAAATTAAAAGTTATATGAAGATAACACATTGTAAAAATTAACAACTAATTAATTAATTTAAAATTTTCTATTTATTTAAAATAAATTATTTCTTTTTCTTTTGTCATTTCTTTTTTGTTTAGCATTTTCCAAATAAAAAACTTAAAAAATAATATAATTATTAAAACTTATTATTAATAAAACTCTTAATTTTTTTTGAGATGAAATCATTTACCATTAAAAAAACAAGTTAACCTTTAGTAAATTAATTTTACTGAAAATTAAACTTGTTTTTTTTTTTTTTTATGATTTAATTATAATTAATAGTGGTTTTGTTTTTTAAAAAAACTACTATAAAAGAAATAATATAGATGAAAGAAAAAAATAAAAAAATGGAATGGAAAC
This sequence comes from Candidatus Phytoplasma vitis, assembly GCA_023934045.1. GTDB lineage: Bacteria > Bacillota_I > Bacilli_A > Acholeplasmatales > Acholeplasmataceae > Phytoplasma > Phytoplasma vitis. Next base: position 231,540 of record CP097583.1, read on the forward strand.
AATTTTTTAATAAGAATAAAAAAATTATTTTAATAATTTTTATTATTTTGGCATCGATATTAATGATTGCAGCATATTTGATTATTGATCATAAGAATAAAAAAAGACAACAATTAGAACAAAAAAATTATAAAAAGGTTGAACAGGTAATAGAAAAAGAAGTAAACTTTAACCAATTAAAAAATCATATTGATGATCTTAAAAACAAATATTCTTCTAGTACTAAATTATATAAAGGTCTTAATATTAATGAATATTATAGTAATCCCGAAGATATAAATAATGCTTATGCATTGATTTGTATAAATGGAGGTTATAATATATCTTCAAAAATAAAATCTCCTATTTTAATTTTTATTCCTAATTTAAAATTAGAAGACAAGTTACAAAATGACAATCGATGTTATGATGTTACTTTAGAAGATTTAAAACAATATTGTAATAATAAACAACAACCAATATATATTTACCATATCTTAGATTTGCCGTCAAATACATCGTCAAAAACGGAATCATCACCACTTGATGTTAACAAATTACAAAACAATAATGTAAAAGAAATATTGGTAGATACATTAGATGATTTATTTACTAATGATTTTTTTAAAACTTTGGAAAAAAAAATAATAAGTATCGGTTGTTTAGCTGATTTGTCAGATACAGATCCTTTAAACAAGAGCTGTGATACTATTTTAATCGTAAAAGAGGACCAACAAAATTCAATCCCAAAACTAGATGATAGAAAAATGTTAATTTATATTGAATTAACTGATGAAGAAAAAAATAATCACAAATATAAAGAAACAGAAGATAAACCAAATGAAATATTTAATAAAAAATATAATAACCTTACTTTAGAAGATATAAAAAAAATTAATAATAGAAATATATATATATTTAAAATTAAATTTTATGATTATAAAGATGTTGAACATAATCCATTAAGTGAAACAAAAATGAATTAAATATGAATAAATATAAAAAAATTTTTTTATTAGTGGTTTGCATTATAATATTTTTTTTATTATTATGTTTGATTTATTTTTGGAATAATAAATCTAAAGTTTTAAATAAAGATTTTTTTGATCGCAAGGGCGATAATATATCTCATCTAAATTTAACAGATATACCACCAAACTCTGAAATAATTTGTTTAACTAAAGAAACATTTCCTAAAAGACTAAATTTTTTAGATTCTTCTAATTTAGATGCAGACACTATGCAAAAAATTTTTAAATATTTAAAACAAAATTTTATTGATGAGGATAAATTTGATTATTATTCTGATTCATCTGTTATTAAATTAAATATAAAATCTGGTTTAAAATTCGAAAATGATGAACCTATTAATGCGCAAACATTGAAATTCACTTTACAAACATATATTGATAATAACTTAGCTAAAAATTTCTTTGAAATACTAGATAATAATTTATTATCTTCTTATATTACATCATATCTTCCATTAGATAAACAAAAAAAAATCGACAATTTGATTTCTATTGACTCTCAATTTCCTCTAGTAATTTCTTTGAAATTAAAACCACATATTTCACCACAACAAGCGATTATTAGTTTAAATAAGTTAATTTTAATTCCACCTACATATATCGCAAATAAATCTTATAAAGATATTAAAATTCTTTATGGATCTAAACAATTGCCTTTGTTATCTTATGGTGAATATAAAATTAATTTTTTTGATTATACTAATCCAACAAAATTAGTATTATCAAAACGAGAAATGAATGATACACCATTAAAGTATGAAAATAATACTGCCCATATAGTTTATTTAAATGTTATTAATGAAAAAGATAAACTTCAATTATTTTTAGACCATAAGATAAATTATTTCAAGCCAGTAAATAATTTAGACGATCAGCATTATTTTTATGACAATCAACAATTGTACAAAGAGTTATTGAATTCTCATAAATATGAAATTAAATTTGATTTAGAAAATGATAAATTATTTTTAGGATTTAACCTTAAAACAAAAGAAAATTATTTAAAATATAAAATTAAAGAACAATTAGGTTATTTTTTAACATATTTTCATAAACAAAATAATAATAATAATAATATATCGGATATTAATTATTTTTTAGAACAAATCGATTCATATGATATATTAAATCTTGAACAAAAATATAAAGAATTATTATCCAATATTTGGGTTTCTGATAAAGAAATGTTACATAAAAGTAAAACAAATTTAAGTAAATGGTTTAGTTGTAAATTACCTCATATTATTTGTTATGATGAAAATTTTCGAAAAGCAATTTATTTTGCTATCGATAGACAACAAATTATAAACAATTTTCTACCTTTTTATAAAGCTGATTGTTATCCAATATCAGAATTATCTGAATTTCATTATAAAAAAACATCATTTTTGAACGATTTTTTAAATTTTTTGCATTCAACAGATAATATTGATGATCCCATAAAAAATAGTTATAATAAAGAAAAAGCTAAAAAATTTTTTGATTTAGCTTGGAATAAATTACCTTTGTGTGAACAAGAAAAACCTATAAAATTACAAATACAATTTGATTTTCAAAATAAAATAATGCAAACAATATTTGATTTTTTAAATAAAAATATTAAAGATATTTTTAGTAATAAGGTTATTTTTGAAGCTAAACCGATAACATTAAATAGTATTAATGTTTTAGAAGACATTAATGATCCATCTAAAAATATAGTTGATGTTATTGAAATTTATAATAATACTGATTTATATATAGAAAGTTTTTCTACTTTTGATTGTAATACTTTAATGTTGCATTTTTTGACTAAATTTAATTGTAATTATTTTTTTGAAATTAATTTTCAACAACAAATAAATTCAATAACTGATAATTTACAAAAACAAAATTTAACTAATAAATTTAAATACGCGTTAGAAGATTTTAACGGCATTAATGCAGAAGGATATTTAAAAGGTAATGTGGAACAATTATATGCTTTCTTTATTAATAAATTAAAAAATAATTCTTCATTAAATCCCGAAATAAATAAAAAAATGCAAGAAATTTTAATAAATAATTTAGTACAAAAATATTTTGAAGTTTTACCTACCATTCCTTTATTTGCTATTCAAAACTGTACTATTAAAAATAAATAATTAATGTTAAGAAGGCAAAAATAAATGAAATTATTAAATAATAAAAAAATATTTATATCTGTTATATCGTTTTTTTTTATTATTATTTTATATTTATCTTTATATTTTTTAGATATATTATTTGATAATAATATTTATCAAAGTGATTTATTAGAATATAGAAAATTTGAAGAAACTATACAAAGTCAAACTAATTATCAATCAGCTACTATAATTGTTACTAATAATTCTGAATGTTTTTATTTACAATTAGTTGATAAAAATCATAACAAAAAGAAAATTTTATTACATAAAGAAAAAATATCAGATGTTAAAAAATATTTAGAACAAAATTCTGATTTTTTTAATGAAATTTATTTACAAAAAGAACGACCATGGTTTATAGCTAAATATAAAGATAATATTCTTCTAATTATTAATATGTTTAATTTTATTGGTTATTCTATTTTTATTATTTACATTCTAAACAATATGAAGCAAACATCCGGTAAACTTAACTCTAATCCTCTTATATCTTCAAAACAAAAATCTAGATTCACATTCAAAGATGTTGCTGGTAACGAAGAAGAAAAAGAAGAAATGAAAGAATTAATTGATTTCTTAAAAAGACCTCAAAAATATACTTCTATAGGAGCTAAAATACCTAAAGGTATTTTATTAGAAGGCCCTCCTGGAACAGGAAAAACTTTATTAGCGAAAGCTTTAGCTGGAGAAGCAAATGTACCTTTTTATGCTGTATCTGGTTCTGAATTTGTTGAAATGTACGTCGGTGTTGGTGCTTCTCGTGTTAGAAAATTATTCAAAGAAGCTAAGGATAACGCTCCTTGCGTGCTTTTTATTGACGAAATAGATGTTTTAGGTGGAAAAAGAGGTATTTTTTCAGGAGGATCTCAAGAAAAAGATCAAACTTTAAATCAACTTCTTACTGAAATGGATGGTTTTTCTTCAGATAAAGGAATTATTATCGTTGGAGCTACTAATAGAGCTGATATCTTAGATGCAGCTTTATTAAGACCAGGAAGATTCGATAGAATCTTTAAAGTAGGTTTACCAGATGTTAAAGGACGTGAAGCTATTTTAAAAGTTCATGCTCGTAATAAAAATATTTCATCTGATATTAATTTTCATCAATTAGCCAAACAAACTCCAGGAATGAGCGGAGCTCAATTAGGAGCTGTTTTAAATGAAGCTTCTATTTTAACAGTAAGAAATCAAAAAGAAATGATTACAATGGAAGAACTAGAAGAAGCGATTGATCGTGTGTTAATGGGGCCAGCTAAAAAATCAATTAAATATAATGAAGAAGAAAGAAAAATGGTCGCTTATCATGAAGCAGGACACGCAGTCATTGGTTTAAAATTAGAACATGCTCAAAAAGTACAAAAAATAACTATTATTCCAAGAGGTTCAGCAGGTGGTTATAACTTAATGTTGCCTGAAAAAGAAACCTTCTTTTCTTCTAAAAAAAGAATGTTAGCAAATATCATTTCTTATTTAGGTGGTAGAGTAGCTGAAGAATTAGTTTTTGATGATGTTTCCAGTGGTGCTTATGATGATTTTAAACAAGCTACTAAAATAGCTCGTTTAATGGTTACTAAATATGGAATGAGTGAATTAGGAATTACTCAAGATTCAGAATTCTCCGATAAAAAAATGATCGATATAGAAATTAAAAAAATAGTTGATGAATGTTATCAAGAATGTCAAAAAGTTATTAAAGAAAATAAATCTTTATTAGATAAAATAACTAATTTATTATTAGAAAAAGAAACTATTAATAAAGAAGAAATAGATTTATTAGTTAAAAAATAAATTATTTATTTAAATTTAAATAGAAAAATAAATATATACAATATGGATTAAATAGTTATATTTTCTATTATTTTAATATTAATCTTTGTTGATTTTTAATTTATTTTCTTTATATAAAGTTCACACTGTTATAATTTTTTGCAAATAAATTCATTTTTAATACCGAAAGACTAGTTAAAAAACTAGTCTTTTTTTGTTTTTAGTAAAAAGAGAAAATACTAGATCAATACATGTTGTTAAAATGTTAAATTAAGAATAATTTTATTGTTCTTTTTTATTTGAATAAAAAAAGAGATTAATCTTATTAAAAAATTCAAATTCAACAAAAAAACAGCAATGTTCAATAATCAAAAAAAACATCATTTAAACAAAAAATAAACTTTAAAGAAAGGAGTAAAATAACAATAACAAAATTTAATTAAAAAACAAAATATATTAATTAAAAATAATAATGCGTTAAATTAACCTCTAATTTTTAAAGGTCTTATAATACCTCTTTTAAACAAAAAGCCTTTAATTTAAACATTCTCTAAAAACATGATCTACAGTTGATTTGTGATTTTTTAATATTTAATCATTTTAGAGTTCGCGGTGTTTTAAAAAACATTTACATTTTTTTAAAACACTGCTGTATAATTAAAAAAGTTGCTGGAACCATTGCAAAAGCAGGATTAATAATTCACCAAAGTCATCGTGTAATTAATTTAGCCAAAGACCTTTTCTACAATGAACAAGAAACATCTTAAAATGATGTCAAAAGAAACTTATGACTATATTTGCGCTGATATCAATCGCAAATTATCCAAAATCGACGACGACTACAAAGACCATAAAAAGAAAGAAGAATATAAAAATCGCCAAGAAAGTAAAAATTTAATTAAAGAAATACAAACAGAGTGAAATCAATTAACTGAATTTAAAAGGCAAGACAAATTTGTAATCGATGAATACAATAAAATTTTCGAATAATTAACAAAAAAACTAAAAAAAGTTTCAAGAGAAAACGTAAAAAAATTAATACTAAAAGAAGATGAACTCCGCTAAATTTATCAAAATAAAGTCGTTGAAATCGAAGAAACAAAAGGCGAAATAAAACAAAAAATCCTAGTTATGTTCGTTCCCAAAAACGCTACGAAGAAAAACAAAAACAATATGCCAAATTTTATAAACCAATTGACAACAAATAATCATTAAATTTGACCTAATAACTTTTTATTACTCATTTCGAAATATAAAGTTGTATAATAATGATATATTCATATTTCAATAATTGAAAAATGAAATTTATGAATAATAATAATTTTTTTAAGAACTTTTTAACTATCTTAGTTGTAGTTGTGGGTTACAATTGCAGGATAATTATTCAACACAAAATACTAAAAAACAATCCTGATAAACCAATCATAAATACTTTGGAAAATGTAGAACCTTCACCAAAAAATAAAATCACAGAAAAACAAAAAACTAATAAAAAATTTAGAAGAAGATTTTGTGATTTTAACAAAAGAGTTTGAAATTAAAAACAATAATAGTAATAAATATTATGATTTAAAAAATTTAGATCAGCATTTAAAATATTTAAATGCTGATTTTAATAGACTAAAAAAGTGATTTTGAATTATACAAAATATTTCACGGTCAAGATATAAATAAATATTATATAGAAAATATTGTTAAAAAGAATTATTACGAAAATAAATTTAATGAAATTCAAGAAAAGACAACTAAATTTAAACATAAAATAAAACAAATAATTCCAAAAATAAAAACAATCAAACCGCGTTTCGACCAAATTAAAGCTTATGTTTTTTTGGAAACTGATAACAAAACTTTATTACCAAACGTTCTTTTTCAAGAAGAAAAAATATAAATTGATGAAATTAGAAAAAATCGGGAACAACTTTTAGGATTTTTAAAAGAAGTTTAAAAAACCATCGATGAATATCAAGAAAACATCAATAATTATAATCGCCAAATTCAAGAAATTAAAGATAAATCTTCTTCATTACAACCTTATACAAACTAATTTAAAACAAAATCGCGAAGACAAAGTAAAAGAAATCAATCAAATAAAATCACAACTACAAACTCAAGGACAATTAATCTATAATAATCTCAAAATCTCTAAATTACAAAAAAGAACGAGGTGAAATAATTGGATCAAATAGCCAAAGTTTCAACTGAAATCAGCGAATTAGAAGCTACCCAAACAAAAGTACAAAAGTATGTTATTTAACGCCATTAAACTAGAAGAGTCAATACAACGTGATTATTGATAATTCACAAAAAGATTATCAAAACCAAACCATTTATTCCCACTAATCTCTCTACGAAATTACCTCATCTGAGGAATGATAATAATATAATTATTTTTAATTACAAAGGAGAAATTTAAAATATGAATTCATATATCCAAACAATATTAATTTTTTTCAAAGTTTGTTCAGCTGTTTGTTGTGGTTGCAATACAATAGATATATACAAAGAAGAAGTTAATGAATACTGGCATCCTATCAAACAAGAAATAAAGTTAAATTATAATAAAAATAAATTAAAAGAAATGTGTCTAAATATTTTAGATAACAAAGAAACTAAAAATTATGAAATCGTATTTGAATATAATCAAATAAAAATTGACATACAACACATAATAAAAGATATAGATAATTTAAATATTGAAAATATAATAAAGTTAAAAGAAAGCATTATTAATTATTATAAAAATAACTATAATAAGATATTTATTTCTTAATATAAATATATGCAAAGGAATTATTTATTAATGTTTAAATTAAAAAAACAATTATTTTTATTTAAAATAGTTTTATTCGTTTGTTTAGGGTTATTATTTGTTATTAACAATAATCTGGAAAATGGAAAAATGCAGTTTTAGATATTCAAAATATGAATAAAAATATAAATCAAGAATTCTATCAAAAATTATTTTCATTATCCATGAAATTAGGTTCGTTAATTCAAATAACAGAACAACAAAGAAAACTAATTTATGAATTAAAAGAAATTAGAAAAAAAATTAGAATCTCAACAAACACAAGGCAAAATCCACAAGATTTATTACAACAAGAAAAAGAAAAACGTGTTAAATTCTATGACTTAGATAAACAATTTTTTTCAATAAAATAAATATTATAAATAATAATTTTTCAAAAAAAAGTAATTAGAATAATAAATAAAAAAATAATAATTAAAATAAAACCCTAAAAATATCCATTAAACGTATTATTTTACCTAATAATGGTGTTTTAAAGATCTTATTTGAAGTAATTTTTTAAATTGAATTATTAAAATGTTTTAAAGGCCAATATTTTAATTAAAATTTATTTATAGATTTGTTTCAATATAAATTTAAATACAACTAAATTTTAATAGACTCTCTCTACGAGAGTCTTTTTTTATAAACTAAATTTCTTTTTTTCGCAACCATCATGTAAAGGCGTTCACAAATAATTAAAAAATATTGAAAGGAGAACAAAAAAAGGCCTTGCACCTAAACGTCAACAAAATTTCAATTTTAATTGAATAAACTAAGTTATTTTTGTATCCCTTAAATTAAACTTTTTTGTTTTAATTTTTATTTTTTTAAAATGGTGAAAGTTGTTTATTTTTTTTAATTAAAAAAATTGAATTTTTTTAATTTTTAAAATTAATTTTTTAAATTTAAATTTAACTTCGATAATTTTAATTTATATTAAGATAATATATTTAAAAGATATCTTTTAAATATTAAAATAAATATTTTGATTAAATTTAAATAATGTGTTATTATTAAAAATATATAGAATAATAAATATAATAAATTATATTTAAAATAAATATTTTTTGACACTAAATATAGAAAAATAAAGAAAGAAGAGATATAAAAAAAATGAATATGAATTTTTCTTTTTCAAAAGAACTAATTTTAAATGGAGATGTAGCTATTTTATTAAAAACAATTAAAAATAAAAAAATTTTTGGTTTAAAAGAAGTAGATCCGCAACAAACTGTTTTAAAGGCGATGTCTTTAAAAGACTTTGAAGGGAAAGAAAATCAAAAAATAGAACTTTTAGTTCCACATGGCTCTCCTTTCGATCGACTTAATATTTTAGGTTTAGGCGATGTATCTTCTCAAAAAAATGATTTTTGGGTTAATACAGGAGGTAAAGTTTTTGATTTGGCACAAAAAGCTAAAAAAGTAGTTATTTTTTTAGATTTAGAAGAAAAATCTATTGATCTTGATCAAGTAAAAGATTTTTTAATAGGTTTTATGTTGAAAAATTATACTTTTGATCGTTATTTAACGACAAAAAAGAAAGATAACGAAAAAGTTTTTATTCACATAATAAATAAAGAAGCGGATAATTGTCAAAAAGTTTTACATGAAGCTAAAGCAGTTGCGGAAGGAGTTAATTTAAGTCGTGATTTAATCAATGAACCAGCTAATGTTTTGGGAACAGAAGAATTTTTAGCTCAAACTCAAAAATTAAAAGATTTAGGAGTTATAGTAGAAGTTTTAGATAAAAAATCTATGACTGATTTAGGTATGAATTCTCTTTTAGCTGTTTCTCAGGGATCTTCTAGACCTCCTTTTTTAGTAATCATGAATTGGGAAGGTGGTCATAAAGAAGAAACTCCTTTAGCTTTTATAGGAAAAGGAGTAGTTTTTGATACTGGTGGGATCTCTATCAAACCATCTTCAGGAATGGAAGATATGAAAGCTGATATGAGTGGAGCTGCTACAGTAGTTGGATTGATGCATCTTTTAGCTTCTCGTAAAGCTAAAGTTAACGTTGTCGGTGTAATTGGTTTAGTCGAAAATACTCCTAGTTCTACCTCTCAAAGACCAGGAGATATTGTGGTTTCCATGTCGGGACAAACTATTGAAGTCATTAATACGGACGCTGAAGGAAGAATGGTTTTAGCAGATGCTTTATGGTATTGTGAAACTATTTTAAAACCTAAATTAATGATTGATTTAGCTACTTTAACAGGAGCTATTTTAGTAGCTTTAGGTCAAGAACATGCCGGTCTTTTCTCTAATGAAACTAAATTAACTCAACAGTTATTAGACGCAGGAAACAAAACAGGAGAACGCTTGTGGTCAATGCCTTTAAGTGAAGAATATGATCGTTTAATTAATAGTAAAAATGCTGATATGAAAAACTCCGCGGGTCGTTACGCTAGTTCAATTACAGCGGCTCAATTTTTAAAACGTTTTGTTAATCATACTACATGGGCTCATTTAGATATTGCGGGAACTGCAATGGGAACGAAACCTAATTCTATTAATAATTCATGGGGAACAGGTTTCGGAGTACGTTTATTAAATGAATTTATTAAAGCTAATTACGAAAAATAATAATTTTTTTTAATTTAAATATAAAAAAACCAAACTAAAAAATTAATTTAGTTTGGTTTTTTATTATTTTTTGGGGGTTTCAAAATTTTTAAAAATTTTGTTTTTTGAAAAAATCTTTAAAACTAACTATTAAAAAAATAATTTTACGGATATATTTTAAAAAAATTTAATTTATAAAAAAATTTATTTTTTAGAAAAAATTAAATAAAAAAATATTAACTTAAAATATAATATTTACTAAATTAAAAACTTTTTAAAAAATCTAATAAATTATAATTAATGTAATCCATTCCATTAATAACAATTAAATTTAAATTATGAAATAAGTTCAACTGAATAATTTGAAATTTTTTTATTTTTGTCGTTCTAATTAATTGTTTTTTAGTTTTTTTATCGTCTTTTATTACATATAATTTTTCTAAATATTCTGTTATTGTGTCTTCAAAATTTTTTAATATTTTTATATCTTTTGTGTTTATTTCTTTTTGTTTGTTTAAAAATTCTATATCTTTATTTTCTTTTATTTTTTCTAATTTAGAAATAATGCTTTCTGTATATTTTAAAGATTTTTTTTGATTTTTATATATTTTATTCAAATATTTATCTTTTTGAGTAATGATATTTGGACTTTTATTAGTATTTTTTAATAATCCTAAAACATATTTTTTTATTAATTTAAATTCGTCTTTAGAAACAATTATTTGTTCAGCAGAAGATTCTTTATTTTTTATATGTGGTTCGTTCATTTGTTTGCCATAAAAATTAACGTAATAAAAACAAATATTATATTTAATATTTTCTCCACAACAAAAATATAATTCCAATTTTATTGATTTTCCATTTTTTTCGTTGGTTTCTAAAATTTTGAACCTTTCTTTGTCCTTTTCAAAATATTTTTTAATGTTTTTTTTACTTTCATAAAATGCGTTAGAATTTTTGTCTTTGTTAATCATAATAATCGAAGCATGTTCTTCGACACCTTGATTATTAATATATTCAGCAATTTGATAAAAAGCTTTATCAATATCCTTCTTGCTTTTGTAAATTTTAACTTCTATAATATATTGAAATTGATAATCTTTTTCGGTTTGAATAGAAATATCTGTTCTTCCACCGCAATATAAAGATTCGTTATTAATTGTATATATTTTTTCTTTCCCGTTACGATTTAATCTCATATTTAAAGAAATAGAAAAAATATTACGAAACCCATCTTCTTTTAATTTTCTTAAATCTTTAATCCATTTATTAACATAAAAAGAACATTCTATGATAATTTCGTTGATCGCTTTAATTGTTTTTTCATAATTAAACTGCATAATTATCATTTCCTTAAATTATTAATAATACTTAAATTAAAAAAAATTTTATAAAATATTTTTTAATTATATTTCGGTAAATTTAAAACTACTTACTAATTTTAATCCTTTTGGAAAGTAATATGCTGTTCTAGGATTGAAATATTTAGGTATGCATTCATAACGACAATCTTCGTCAATAGAAAAAATATCTTTTTTGTTTTCAAAACATTTAATTATAAGTTCGTCTGTTATTATTTTTTTCATTGGGTCATTCATATCTTCGAATTCTATTTCGGTAAATTCTAATTTATTCTTCGTTTTTTCTTTCATTTTTTCAAGGGGATATCTAGTTTGAAAATATGCTCGTTGTTGGCGATTAATATCAATAAATTCTTTTCGATTTTTCATTTTACTAATACATTCTATAATAATATTAATCATTTTTTTATTTTCTGGTGTTAATTTATTACTGTTGCCATTAGGTGAACCTTCCACAACATAATAATCATCTGGCATACTGTAATTTTCAATAACTTTTGGAAATATTGTACCATACATAGAAGCAAATAAATGCTCATTGCTAAAAAGAGGTTGTTTTTGTAATAAAGAGGTAACGTATATGTAATAAATTATTTTTGATAAAATGTAATTATCAAAAATAAACAATCCATGTTTAGGATTTTTTCTTTCGTTTTTATTTTTTGCTTTTAAAAAACAAGGATATTCTCTAGTTTTTTCAACGATATAATTACCAATGTCTAAAATATTAATTTGATCGTTTTGACTGTTATTCATATTATCAACCCCTTTATTTAAATTATTTTAATTATTAGTATTATATAATATTTTTCTTCTAAAATTATGATTTTTTTGTTTAATTTTTGTTTTTGTTGTTTTAAATTTTTGATTTTTTTCTATTTTTTGATTTTATTTTTTATTTTTCGACTTCTTTGATTTGAAATTGTTTTTTTATTTTTTTTGATGAAACATTTGTTTTTTTGTTGTTTCGGTTTAATAATGGAATGGTCGTTTCAAAAAGACCTTATGTTTGTTATTTAAAAACCTCTTGTAATTTTTTTTGAGTTGGTTTTTTTAAAAAAATTTAAATTTTTTCATATTTTATTATTTCTTTTTTTGTCAATTAACAAAAAAGTCTAAATGGTTTAATAAAATAAAAAAGTTCAACTTGTTAAAGTTGAACTTAGTTTATTAATTTAAATTTAATTGTTGTTATTATAATGGGTGGCAGTGCGGTGCGTTATTTACAAAAATTTATAATAGTGTACAGGACAATTAGCTTTTAAGTCTGATGTAATCAACTATTATTTCGTTTATTTTAATGAAAACTAAACGAAATATAGAAAATTGAATCCTGAATTCACAATTAATTAAATAAATTTAGGAAAAAAAATTCGATTCAAACAAAATAATAGATAATTAGTTTTTGAGAAATTACAATTTAGTTTGTTTATTTTCAAAAAAATAGTTTTTAAACTCACTTAAACTAAATCGTATTCAATTATAGTACCATTAGAAGAAATACTTCTTAATAATTCATTTGTTTTTGGATTATATTCGTATACAATACTTGAACCATCGAAAAAAATTTCTTTTATCAAAAAATTTTTTATCATATCATATTCTTTGATATCACCATTAGGAAAAATTTCTTTTATTAATTTTTGGGTCTTGGGTTCAAATTCTTTTATATGTTTATTTGGTAAAATTAATTTAATTAATGCTTTAGTATCTGGATCATATTCTTTAATTGTTTTTTGATTTGTTCCATTTGGATAAATTATATTTTCTATTTCATTCGAATCAGGATCAAATTCTATGATATTTTTGTTAGGCAAGATTAATTTTGTTAATTTATTATTTTTTGTATCGTATGTTTTGATTGCTTCAAATGTTTCCTTATTTGAAGTAATCTCTTTTAATATAAAACCTGAAAAAGGATCGTATTCTTCAACTTTTCCATTATTGAAAATTTTTTTAATTATTTTTTCATTGAAGGGATCATATATTATTACATCACCATTAGGAAAAATTTCTTTTTGTAACTTATTAGTATATAAACCATATTCTTTAATATTTCCGTTATCAAAAGTTATTTTGATTAATTTTTTAGTATTTAAATTATACTCTTTTATTATTTTTTTATCTGTGGAAGTTTCTTGACAAGAAAAAAGAAAATAATTTCTAATTGTTCCATCAGGAAAAATTTCTTTTTTTAAAGAAGAGTTATATTCTTTAATAATTCCTTCGGAATCTGTTTCTTCTAATAAGAAACCTTTGTTTGGATCATATTTTCTTTGATATTTATAAATTTTTTTTTGGTTATCAAATGCAACAAAAAAATCTTTGATTAAATTATATGTTTCTGTGTCATACTCTTTAATATTACCTTTTGTATCAATTATTTTAATTATTTTCCCTTTTATATAATCATATTCCAATTGTATATTATTTTTTGAAATTATTTTTATTATATTTTTATTTAATTCATCATATTTAATCGATATATTATTTTGTAATAAATCCTTTATCATCTGTTCATATTCTTGAATATTACTATTTTCTAAAGTTATTAATTGTTTATTAGGTAAATCATATACTTTATTTTCTTCTTTGATATTTTCTTTTTTTTCATTTATTTTATAAATAATAAAAAGTATAATTGAAAATAATATTAAGAAGAATATTTTATAAAACATATTACTTTTATTTAATTCCAATTAATTTGCCTTTCTAATCGAAGAAAAATTAATTTATGGATATATTTTCGAAAAATTTTATGAATTTTAATCAAAAAAACATATTATGTTTATTTTGTAAACTTAAAAATTATATTTTAGATATTTTTTTATGTAACAAAACATTGATATTATACATCAAAAATTATTCATCATAAATAATTAATTTAAATATTTTTTTAAAAAAATTTTCTTTTGAAAAATAAATAAAGATATTAAAATAAATTTATAAAATTGATTAAAAAACAAAATAATTGTAAATATATGTAAAAGTTGTTAAAATTTTTTTTTATTTTATAATTAAACTTGAATTGTAATTTTTTTATTTTTTTAATTAAATTCAATATTTATTTATTATAACAACTTGATTTTTAAAAAAACTTTAATAATAATCATTTTGTATTTTAATTTATTTCGACAAATATATTCAAATTATAAATTTAAGGAGTTAAAAAATATGAAGTCAAATTCGAATAAAATAGATTTTAAGAAAATTTCGGAATTAATTTTTTTTATAGGCAGTTTTTTTATGTCTGGTTTTATCATTGTAATTTTAATTACAGCAAGTATTGAATGCAAAGGTTTATCATCTTATTTTTTATTTGATTACATTTCTATATTCTCTTTTTTATGTTTTATTACTTTTTTTATTCATATAACTAAATTTAAAAATAATAAAATTCATTCTTGGATAAATTTAATAACTTTAATTACAGGTTGTATGAGTTATATAAAATATTCGCCAGAAATTGCAAGTAATCACGATTTATTCTTTAATAGATACAACACTTTTTGTTATTTATATCGTTTATTAATTATGATTTTACCTTTTTTATTTATATTTTATTATTTATGTTTAGCGAAAGATGTACCATCTTCTAAGATGAAAAATATTGTTATTATTTGCTATCCTATAATTTATATAGTAAGCAAGACAATATTACTAGATTTTTTAACAAATAAAAGTTTAAAAATTGAGAACGCTCTTTTATCTATGGGTGGCGACGTACATACAATAATTTTCAATATACTAAAACTTTATTCAAGATTTTTACTTTTAATTCCTTGCGTATTAGGAATTTTATTAGTTAAAAAAGAAATCTTAAATAAAGAAAAGATACAATTAGCATTAATTTATATAGGTTGTAGTATTGTAGCTTTATCTTTTGGAGGTTTTTGGTACCCTTGCCCTTTCAAAAAAGAAGTTATGAAAACATTATTTAAAGACACACAAGTTTCCACATTTTTACAAGATTTATGTAATTATAATGAATATGATGAAATAAAAAATAATAATAGTGTACAAAATGAAGAACGTAAACACAATGTTCATGTTCCAAAAAATGATAGTCGTAAAGAAAGTCGTACAGAAAGATTAAAACGTTTTATTGGAATTAAAAAATAGTGAAATTATTTAAACATAAAAGATTTAATTAGTTAAAACAACTAATTAAATCTTTTTTTATTAGATTAATTAAATTAACGAAAATAATTTTTATATTTTCAAAATCATAATTTTATTTTTTAATTCGAATTTAAGAATTTATAATTCATTTTTTAATTGTTAATTAAAAATTTTTAATTATTATCTTGTTCTCATTATTAAATTTTTTTTATTTTTATATAAAAAAAATATTCATTAATTTTTTTAAAAATCAATAAATATTTTGTTATGTTGTAATTTTAATTATATATTTGAAGTTTATCAATAAAAAAACCAAACTCAATTTTAATTTTCAAATTTAATTTAATTTTTAGCTTTATTTAGATTAATCTTTTAGAGTTAAAAAAGATAATAATAAAAATATTAGTTAATAATAAATAATTTTTATTTTAAATTATCTAATATTTTTTGGTCATTTTCTGTAATAACAAATGTTTTGTTTTTTGCATCAGCTGATAAGCACGCTATACTTGTCCCTGATTTATTTTTACGTATTATTTTAATTTTGTTTTCTTGTGAATCTGTTTCGATCAATATTCCTCCATCTAAATCAAAAGCAGAGCATTCGTTTCTCCATGATAATAATTTTAAAAGATTTTGAACAACAGGACGTTTAACTTGTGATTTAATTTCTTCTAAAGAATAATAATGACGATTAATATTTCTTCCTTCTTTCGAAGATTCTAATAACTTAATATCATTTTCTCCTGCTAACAAACCTACATAATAAATTTGTGGAATTCCTGGAGCAAATATTTGAAAAGCACGCGCTAATAAATAGGCATCGTCATCATTACCTAAAGCAGAATAATAAGTTGTATTAATTTGATAAATATCTAAATTATTATACGAATCAGAAGAATAAATTTTTTTAACATTCGCTCCTATTTTGTATAATTTTTTAGAAGTATAATCAATTTCTTCATCTGTTAAAATACCACGAGCATCAACTACTCCAATACCATCATGAACATCTAAAGTAGTAAATTGCTTCATCGGAGATCTTCTTAACCAATCAGCTAAAGTTTTAACTTTTCCTGAATATAATGTATAAAGTATTACCAATGGTAAAACAAAATCATAAATAAAGTATCCTTGTTCGCTAATTTTATCAGAAATAGTATAATGTTCATGAATTTCTGGTAAAATTTCAACTTCTAAAGGTTTTAAAATGTTATTCACTTCTTTTAAAAGATTCCAAATTTCAGGTTCTACAAAAAAACAATTAGTATTTATTTTTTTACAAGCATAAGCAAAAGCATCTAAACGAATTAAACTAGCACCATGTGTAGCCATATCTATTAAATTTTTTTTAATAAATTCTTTAGCTACAACATCATTTATATTAATATCAATTTGATCTTCTCCGAAAGTATTCCAAAGTTTTTCTTCCGTACCATCTTCAAAAGTAATAGAATGTATAGGGGCTTTATTTTTTCTTTTATAAATTAAATCAATATCTTCAGGAGTAGGTTTTTTGTCTTCTTTTTGAGCCCAAAACTTTTCCCAACGAATAAAAAAATTGTTATATTTAGAATTCTCATGATTTTTTTGAAAATCCTTATACATTACAGATTCTCGCGAAATATGATTAATCATGAAATCAAACATTAAATAATATTTTTTGCTTAAAATTTCGATATCTTTCCAATTACCAAAAGCCGGATCGACATTATCATATCCTGATGGAGAAAAACCACGATCACTCGTTGACGGAAAAAAAGGTAATATATGAATTCCACCAATAGAATCTCCAAAATCTTCTTTTAAAACTTTAATTAAATCTTTAAGATTTTTTCCTAATGAATCAGGATAAGTTATTAACATTGCTTTATTTTTAATTTTCATTGATTATGACCCTTTTTTATAATTAAACTTTGATTTTATAATTATTTATCAAATCAAAAATAAAAAACTGATATGATAAAGTTTTAAATATTTAATATTAAATAATTATAAAAACAGAAATATTTTTTAATTACTTCTATAATTTTAATTTTTTATATTAAAATTATAATTAATGCTTTTTAATAATTATTTTTAAAATCATCAAATAATATATTATTTACAAATTATTATTTTAAATCATTATACTTATGGATTTTAACATAATTTTTATTTAAAATATTATTTCACAAACATAAACATCGATTACATTGATTTTGATATTTTTAAAATAATAAAAATTTTTATTATTTTTTAAGAAAAAACAAAAATTTAAATATCTAAAATAAAAAAAATTATTATTTTCTAGATATATATAACCCCGTTTCTGTATTTATAATAATTTCTTCTCCTTGTTCAATAAAAATAGGGACTTTAATAATTAAACCTGTTTCTAAAACAGCGTCTTTAAATGAAGTTGTTTTACGAGCGTTATTAGATGTTGTCAAAGAATCTGTTTGAATTATTTTTAAACAAATTTTATCAGGAATAGTAACTCCTAAAATTTCTTCTTCCTCGTCAAACATAAATTCTACTAACATAGATTCTTTTAAATATTTAATGATGTTTTCTAGTTTATCTTTAGATATTTCAAATTCTTCATAAGTATCTGGGTCTAAGAAAATATATTTATCATTTAAAATGTAAGAAAATTGCAATTTTTTTTTATTAACTAATGCTTTAGTAATTTTAACCCCTGCATTAAAAATATGTTCAATAATATAACCATTTTTTAAATTTTTTAATTTGCTTCTTACAAAAGCCGAACCCTTACCAGGTTTAACATGTAAAAAATCTACAATTTGATAAACATTATTATTTAATTTAATAGTTTGACCTATTTTAAAATCATTAGTATTAACATTAGTATTATTCATTATCTTTCGGTTCCTTTTTTAAAAAATTTTTTATCATATAAAATATTTTTTCTTTCCAATTTGCATCTAAAGGATTTATAATTTGTAAAAATTGAATTTGGTTTTTAAACCATGTTTTTTGTCTTTTAGCATATTTTAAAGAATTTCGAATAATTAAATCCTTAGCTTCGTTAAAACTTATTTTTTTTTCTAAAAAAGATTTTATTTCGCGATATCCTATAATATTAAAATTTGCTTTTGGATGATTTTGGATAAGATATTTTACTTCTTGAATAAACCCTTTTTTTAACATTTCTTCTAATCTAGACATTAACCTTTCTTTTAAAATATTTTTCGGTATATCTAAATAAAAAAATAAAATATCAAATAAATGAATATCTTTTTTTTTCTTTTCAGATCTTAAATTATTTTGAATAATTTGTTTATAAGCGCTTAAAATACGACGTGGATTTTTTTCATCTATAATTAATTTAGGATCTTTTTTTCGAATTATTTCTAACATTTGTTGTATTTCTAAATTATCTATATTTATCTTATGATTTAAAAATTCATCCTCAGAAACTAATTCATAATCAAAAAGAGATGCTTTAATATAAAGACCGCTTCCACCCACCATAAAAGGAATTTTTATTTTAGGTATTAAATTTCTAACATCTTTTTGAAAATTATAAATATTATAAGATTCTTCAGGTTCAACTTTACTTAATAAATGATGCTTTATTTGTCTAGTTTCTTTAATATTTATTTTAGCTGAACCAATATCAAATTTTTTATAAATTTGAACTGAATCTGCATTAATAATTTCTCCTTCAAAAAAAAGAGCCAATTCAATAGACAAACTAGTTTTTCCGGATGCTGTCGGTCCAGAAATAACTATTATTTTTTTCATATAAATCCATTCTAAATAAAATTTTAATGAATAACTTTATATATTATAAATTATAAAAAATTATTCGTTAAAATTTATTTTTGTAATTTTCTTATGAGGCCCTAAAGTTAACAAAACTCCGTTTAATTGTCTTTTACCTTCTGCAATTTTATGCTTTTTTTTATGTTTTGTATTTATAAAATTATTAATAATAATATTTTTATCTTGCCCAATTACTCCTTCATATGGTCCAGTCATTCCGACATCTGAAATATAAAGTGTTTTTTTAGGTAATATTTTATCATCATTAGTTTGAACATGAGTATGCGTTCCTACAATAGCATCAATTTTGCCATCAAAATAATGAGCCAAAGCAATTTTTTCACTAGTAACTTGTGCATGAAAATCTAAAAATGAATAATTATATTTTTTATGACAAATATTTAAAATATTTTCAATTTTTTCAAAAGGACAAGATAAATTATTATTATTTATAAAAACTCTTCCTAAAGCGTTCATTATAAGAATTTTTTTATTTTTATATTTTATTATTTTATAACCGTTACTAGCAGTACATTCACTATCTAAATTAACAGGTATAACAATATTAGAAGAAGAAATAAAATTCTTAATGGAATTATTATCAAAAGTATGATTTCCCATTGTTATTATATCAACTCCAGCGATGATTAATTCTTTATAATTTTCATAATCTAAACCTTTACCATTATCGACATTTTCTGCATTTACAATAATTATATTATATTTATATTTACTTTTTAAAAAATTTATTTTTTCTATTAAATAATCAACACCTGGTGTGCCGCAAATATCACCAATAAAAAGAATTTTCATAATATTGAGCACCTCTTCCCATTTAAATTAATTATTTATTTAAGCTATATCAATTACTCTCAACTCTCTAATAACAGTAATTTGAATACAATAATTATAATGAATATTTTTTTGAATTTTTTTCCTAATTTTTTTAGCTATTAAAAAAGTATTTAAATCATCAACTTCTTCAGATTTAACAATAACTCTTATTTCTCTTCCGGATCTGATGGCGTACGATTTTGATACACCTTCAATACTATCAGCAATATTTTCTAATTGAGTTATTCTTTGAATATAATTCTCAATTGAGTCTTTTCTTGCTCCTGGTCTAGCAGAACTGATTGTATCCGCGATAGAAACTAAAACAGCTATTAAAGTAGTCGATTCTTGATCTTCATGATGCGAAGCAATAGCGTCTATTACTTCTAAAGGTTCTTTATATTTTTTAGCAAGTTCGACTCCGATTTTAACATGATTTCCTTCTGTTTGATAATCTAAAGCTTTACCAATATCATGTAAAAGTCCAGCTTTTCTAGCTATAATTTCATTTTCTCCTGTTTCTGCAGCTAAACATCCTGCTAAAAAAGATACTTCTAAAGAATGTTTTAAAACATTTTGGCCATAACTAGTTCTAAAATGTAATTTACCTAATAATTTTACTAATTCTTCATCAATAAATCCTATTTTAGCTTCATAAACTGCTTCTTCACCTATTTCTTGTATAAACTCATCAATTTCTTCGGATTTTTTTAAAAATATTTTTTCAATACTTGCAGGAGTGATTCTTCCATCGATAATTAAAGCTTCTAAAGTTCTTTTCGCAATTTCTCTTCTAATAGGATCAAAACAACTTAAAATAATTGTATTAGGATTATCATCTATTATTAAATCTACGCCAGTAATAATTTCAAAAGCTTTTATATTACGTCCTTCTTTGCCGATAATTCTTCCTTTTAAACTATCTTGTTCTAAAAAAATCATACTAATATTATGTTCATAAACAACTTCTTTAGATAATTTTTGCATTGTCAAAATTAATAAATTTTTTGCTTTATTTTTTATCTTAAATTTATATTCTTTTTCTTGTTCTTTTTCGTAATTTATTATTTCTTGATAAGAATCGTCTCTAACTTGTTTTAAAATAATTTCTCTTGCTTCTATTCGAGTCAAAGAAGAAATTTGTTCTAATTTGTTTTGTTGTTGTATTATTATTTTTTCGATTTTGTTTTGCAGTTCTTCTAAATATTTTTTATTTATATTTATTTTTTGTTCTTTATTATATAAAGATTCTTCTTTTTCGTGTAAATATTTAAATCGAGAAGTCAATAATTCTTCTTTATGAATAATTTTCTCTTCTAAATTAATAATTATTTTTCTTCTTTGATTTAAATCATTTTCTGTTTCTTTTTTTAATAAATGAACTTTGTTTTCAGTTTCTGAAAGAATTTGAGCCGAAAGCAATTGAGATTTTAATATTTTTTTTTCAATACTTTCATCTATTTTTCTTATTTTTTCACTTATTTTTTTTTTGGAAACAAAATATATTAAAGTTCCTAATCCAGCAAAAATAAAAAATAAAATAAACGAGCAGCTGTTATTAATTTCCATTTACATCTTTTTTAATAAATTATTTATTCCTTTCTTAATATTAAAATATTTATATCTTGTTCTAATTTAATATTTTTTTATTTAATATTATTTTTTATATTCTCTTAATTTAAAATTTTTTATTTTTCAATTTTGTTTAATATTTTATAATATTTTCGATTATTTTTTTATTTAAAAAAATCATTTTAAATAAAAAAATAATCGAAAATATTATAATGACATAAAAAATAATCTTCTCATTTAAAAATAAATTATTATGATAAAATTAGCATATTATTTTTTAATATATAATATTTAATTAAAAAATATATGTCTAGCATGTATTATATTATAATTTTAAATATTATTCAAATAATATTATTATTTGAATAATATTTAATTAAAAAAAATAAACATTTTTTTATTTATTTTTTTTAAAAAAAAAACTAAAAATTTCATTTATAAATTTTTAGTTTTCAAAAATAAAATTATATTTATATTATTTTTTTAAAAATTTTAGGATTAATGTTTTTTTTGATATTTTGTTTATTATTAAACGAATTTGTAAATTTATTTATTGTTTTTTCTCCTAATTTGTATAATGAATCAGATGCTCCTTTAAAAGCTTTCGTTTCTGTAATTTTTTTTAATAAACTTGAAGGTTTTTGATCATTTTGTTCTTCTTCTAAATCTTTTTCATGCGAATAGAAAATATCATATTTTTTTATTTTTATTAATTCAAAAATTAATAAAAATATTATTCTTTTGATAAAACCCTCGCCCAAACCGCACGGGCATATTCCTATGCATACGGCTTTCCGAGTTCATTCATAAAAAAATTAATACTTTTTTATTAAATTAGAAAAAAAATTATTTTTTTCTCTCTGTTTTCCTTCCCCTTGTAAAAGTTATTAACTTCTCCTTGGTAAAATATTAATTTTACGAGTACTATGAAAACTCTGCAAGCATGTAAAATTAAAATTATAAATTTATAAATAATAGTAATTTTATTTAGCTTTTCCAAGGTAGCTCTTTAATTTAGGAAATGTTAATTTTGCATGGATATTATTGGTAAAATAATTATTATCAAAAATTTTTTTTTATAAAATTAAGAAATTATTAAAAATTAAAGATAGTTTAATTATTCGATAAAGAAAATAATCAAAGTCTTAATTTGATAAATTTTTTTAAAAAAAATTTTTGAAATAAAATAAAATAACATTAATATTAATTATTTAATTATTTTATATCTTTAATTCCCTAGAATTTCATGCTTTTACTAACTTCATTTCGCATTCTTTATAATTATTTCAATGCTTTTTGGATATGCTATTTTCCCTTATTAAATTTTCATTCTCAGGTTAATCCAATAATGTGATATACTATCTATCAATACCAAAGGGTCCCTTATATACCCTCTAAATTTAAAGGCCCGAACTTGCGCACTTTATCATTAATTGATTCTGAATCTTTTTCGATTGATTCTGAATTTTCTTCGTTTGTCGTTATATCTTCTGTCGGTTCGATATTTGTTATTAAATTTTCCGAATCATTTGTCGAAACTACTTCATTATCATTTGATTTAAGAAAAAAAATCAAAAAAACAAAAAACAATATTAAAAAAACACAACTAGAAACAAAAATAATAATTTTTTTTATTTTGTCCAAATTTTTATAATATCTTTCTTTTTGTTTATATGATAAAACAATTTAATATATTAATTTTTTAATTTTAAGAAATTGACTAAAATTATTTATTTTTATCAAAAATTAAAATTATAAAAACGTTAATAAAAAAATAAATTTTAATTATTTTTTTGATATTTATAATTAAATATATAAATATCAAATAATATTATATAATATAAATATAAAAAAATAACGAACATTCATCAATAATAATGTTTTTTAAAATAAATTAAAAAAAATTAAAAAAAATGATAACTATTATTATATCTATTTATTTGCTGAAAAATTAATTTAATAAATTAATTTTTCTTATTATAATTAAAAGTAGTTATAAAAAAAATAATTTCGATTCAAAAATTAACTTTTTTTAATAACTGTTTTTTAAATTTAATATATAACTATTTTCATTTAGATAAGGACATTTAACAAAATATAAATGATCAAAAATATTTTTTTCAATATTTTTAAAATTACAAAAAAGAAAAAAATTTTATTTTTTTTAATTTTATTATTTATTTTTAATAATATTTATCAATGGACTCCAAAAGGAAAAGAAATATCATCAACAAAAATGGAAGAAAAATTTAATAGTCAATTAATTCGGAAATTCAAATATATAATGCGGAAAAATTCGATAACTAATTTATATTATTTTTTATTAGAAGCTGAAGATTTAAATAACACATTCTTTCAAACGCAAATGTTAGAACCTAATGCATTGAATATAATTAATAAATTTAAAACATACCCTAATATCAAAGAATACGAATACAAAACAGATTTTTATTATTTATTTTTATTAATAAATAAAATCCCGATATTAAGTTTATTTTTTATTTTATTTAAATCTTTAAGTCCTATTATTTTTACGTTTTATATTTTAAATAATTTTCTTTTACAATCAGGAAAATTGAAAAATAATCCTTTGATTTCTAATAAACAAAAATTAAAATTTAATTTTAAAGATGTTGCTGGAAACGAAGAAGAAAAAGAAGAAATGAAAGAATTAATTGATTTTTTAAAAAATCCACTAAAATATTCTTCAATAGGAGCTTCTATTCCGAAAGGAATTTTATTAGAAGGCCCACCAGGGACAGGTAAAACTCTTTTAGCTAAAGCTTTAGCTGGGGAATCAGGAGTTCCTTTTTATGCTGTTTCCGGTTCAGAATTTGTAGAAATATACATCGGGACAGGAGCTTCTAGATTAAGAAAACTATTCAAAGAAGCGAAAAAAAATATTCCTTGTGTTATTTTTATTGATGAAATTGATATTTTAGGAAAAAAAAGAGGAAATTATATTTCAAACTCTTCTTCTGAAAGAGATCAAACTTTAAATCAATTATTAACTGAAATGGATGGTTTCACTTCTTCTCATGGAATAATTATCATAGGAGCCACTAATCGAATTGATATGTTAGATCCTGCTTTATTAAGACCAGGTAGATTCGATCGCAAATTTAAAATTGGGCTTCCTGATGTTAAAGCCAGAGAAGCAATTTTAAAAGTTCATGTCCGAAATAAAAAAATAATTCCTAATATTGATTTTTATCAATTAGCGAAAAAAACATCAGGTATGAGTGGAGCTCAATTAGAAGTAATTGTAAACGAAGCTTCTATTTTAACAATCCGTAATAAAAAAGAATTCATTACTATGATAGAATTAGAAGAAGCTGTAGATCGAGTTTTAATGGGACCGTCTAAAAAATCAATTAAATATGATGAAGAAGAAAGAAAAATGGTAGCTTACCATGAATCTGGACATGCAGTAATTGGTTTAAAATTGAAAAATGCTCCGAAAGTACAAAAAATTAATATTATTCCCAGAGGTTCTATCGGTGGTTATAATTTAATGATTCCTGATAAAGAAACATTATTTTCTTCTAAAAAAAGAATGTTAGCAAATATTATTTCTTATTTAGGTGGTATAGTAGCCGAAGAATTAGTTTTTGATGATATTTCATCTGGTTCTTCCGAAGATTTAAGAAAAGCAAACGAAATATCTAAATTTATGGTTATAAAATACGGAATGAGTTCTTTAGGAGTTATCCAAAATACAGAATTTTCTGATGCCAAAATAATTGATGAAGAAATTAAAAAAATAATAAATGAATGTTATCAAGAAGCTAAAAAAATTATTATTGATAATAAAATTTTATTAAATAAAATTGCTAATTTATTATTAAAAAAAGAAACTATTAATAAAGAAGAATTAGATAAATTATTTTAATTAATTATTCATTAAAATATCGAAAAATATTAATAATATTTAGAAAATAAAAATTTAAATTGTATTATTATTTTATGATATAATAAAAATATACTTGATATTAATAAATTTAAATATTAATAAATTTAATTTTATTTAATATAAATATATTTTTAATTATATAGGCTGGTGTGGCGAAATGGTATACGCATTTGACTCAAAATCAAACGATTTAAAATCATGTCGGTTCGAGTCCGACCATCAGTACCAAAAAAAATTATCTTTTGTAAAATATAATCATAATTGAAATTTTTAATTTTTTTAAATAAATAAAAAAATATTTAAATCTTATAAAATAAAAAAGTTATCTTTTAAAAGATAACTTTTTTATTTTAACTAAAAAATATTTAATTTTTCTATTTGTTTCTTTTTTTGTATTTTTGTGAAATGACAAAAAAATAATTTTGTATATAATTTTAAGGAATCGAACCTTTTCAAAAAAATAAATATTTTATTATTTAAAAATTAATTGTTTTTTAAATAAATATATTTTCAATTATTTAAAAAGAGGTTGATTAAAAAATAATCAAAAATAACAAATCTTTTAGGATTGATATTTAATTTTTATTTATTAAAATTATTTAATTTTTACAAATACCATAATCTCTCTATAATTACTTTTGTAAATTATTTAATAAAAAGATTAAATATGTTACAAAAAAAATTAATAATTTAAAAAAAGTTTTTTTATCTTTTGTATATAAAAAATCCATAAAATATAATATAAGTAAAACAAACATAAATACAAAAGTTTGTCTTAAATGTCTTGTCATTTAAACCTCTTTTTATTTAAACAATAATACTAATTAATAAAAATATATCGTTTATACTTAATGTCTTTGTGTTTTTTATTATTTTTTTTATTCAAAGATTATTTTTTTATTTAAAAAAATTTTAAGAATATTCATAATTTCTATTTTTTTAAAAATGGCGGAGTAGAAGGGATTCGAACCCTTGCACCAAAAATTTGGACTACGTCCTTAGCAGGGACGCCTCTTATAGCCTACTTGAGTACTACTCCCTTATATAAATAAGATACTATTAAATTATAATATAAATATTCATAATATTTAAATAAAAAGTAATAATTTTTAAATTATTACTTTTTATTTAATTTTATTAATAATTTTTTTCTTTAATTCTATAATAATTAAAGGCATCATAGAGAATAAAAAAATAATTATAATATCTTTATAGGATAAAAAAGGAGATATTCGGAAATTACTTCTTAAAAAAGGAATTATTAAAATAGACATTTGTAAAAACAAACTAATAATAAAACAAATTCTTAAATAAAAATTAGGTTTTAAGCTGAAAATAGATTTATTAAAACTTCGAAAATTAAAAACATGAATTAATTGAGATAATGCTAAAACCATAAAAGCGTAAGTTTGCCCATATTGACTAGGTTGATTACTTTTATGCATTTGATATCCTATAAAAGCAGCTAAAAAACTTAAAAAACTGATCATTATACCTTCGCTTAAAATTTTTTTAATTATTTTCTTATTTAATAAAGAATTTTGAATAAGACGAGGTTTTCTTTGCATTATATCTGTTTCAGGATGTTCTAAACCTAAAGAAATAGCCACTAAAGAATCAGTAACTAAATTAATCCAAAGTATTTGCAAAGTGTTTAAAATAATAAAATTTTTATCAAAAAACAAATGCCCTAATAAAGTATTTAATAATATAAGAATTATTTCACCAATATTACAACTTAATAAAAACATAATACTTTTTTTGATATTATCAAAAATATTTCTTCCTTCTTGAATAGCATTTTTAATAGTATCAAAATTATCGTTAGTTAAAATAATGTCTGATGCGTTTTTAGCAATATCAGTTCCTGTTATCCCCATTGAAATTCCTATATCAGCTTTTTTAATACTTGGAGCGTCATTAACTCCATCACCTATCATCCCTACAATTTTGCCTTTTTTCTGCCATGATTGAATAATTTTTAATTTCTGTTCAGGAGTAGTTCTAGCATAAACTTTAATTGAAGATAATTTAATATTAAATTCTTCTTCTTTTAAAAGTTCTAAAGACTCACCATCAATAGCTAAATCTATTAAGGGATTAAAAATTTTTAAATCAGAAGCAATTTTAACAGCTGTTTTAAGATGATCTCCAGTTATCATAATAATTTTGATAAAAGCTTTTTGACATTCTTGAATAGTTGGTAAAATTTCAGAACGTATCGGATCTTCTATTCCCAAAGCCCCTAAAAAAATAATTTTATATTTTATTTTGTCTAATATTTGTTCTAAATTAAAATCATTCGAATAATGATCATAAGAATTCATCGATGCATAAGCGATTCCTAAAACTTTATAACCTTCTGAAGACATTAAATCTAAATCTTTTTTTATTTTTTTAATATTTTCTTTATTTTTGACAACAATTTCATTTTTATATTGAATAAAATGAGATAAATTAAATAAAACTTCAACAGCTCCTTTGATTATTAAAAATTTATCATTTCCTTTTTGATGAATTGTTACCATAAATTTTTTTGTACTATCAAAAGGAAATTCTTTTATTTTTGGATTTTCTCTTGCAAGTTGGTAAATATTTAATTTCAATAAATTACCTAAATCTATAAAAGACTGATCGACGGAATCAAAAACAAAAATTTCCTTATTTGGATAATTTACTTTTTCAGAAGAAAAATAATTATTGTTGCATAAAACACCATAAGTAACTAATTTTGTTATATTTGAATCTAATATCAAACTCGAATTAATTTTTATTTTCTCATAATTTAAATATAATTGATTGATAGTCATTTGATTTCTTGTTAAAGTTCCTGTTTTATCAGTACAAATAATATTTATAGCGCCCAAAGTTTCTAAAGTTTTTAAATTTTTAACAATAACATTTTTCTTTATTAATTTTTTTATCCCTGAAGCTAAAATAATAGTTATAATAGCTAATAAACCTTCCGGAATAACAGCTACAGCTAAAATCATAGAAGATAAAATAATTTGTTTAATTATCGTAAAATCTATTTGTCCTTGTAATATAAAATTTTTTAATAAATTCAAAATAAAATTAATAATGACCAAGATACAAATAATAAAACTTAATACTTTCGATAATTGTTGAATATTTTTTTCTAAAGGAGTTTTTTCTTTTTTTTGTATAGATATTAATTGGGTAATTTTTCCTATTTGGGTATTTGTCCCTGCTTTGATAACAACACCATGAGCATTTCCTGAAATAATATTAGTATCCATGAAAACTAAATTAGGAGAATTATTTAAAACAAATTTATTAGATATAATACAACTATTTTTTATAACAGGTAAAGTCTCTCCCGTTAAAATAGCTTCATTAACTTTTAAATCATGAGTTTTTATTAATCTTAAATCAGCAGGAACAATATCTCCCATTTCTAAATAAACAATATCTCCAACAACTATTTCTTCTTTGAAAATTAATTTTAATTCTTTATCTCTTAATACTTTAGCGTAAGATTTTGTGTTTTTATTAATAAGAAATAAGGAATTTTCTTTACTATGTTCGTATAAAACTCCTAAAAAAGCGTTGCTTAAAATAATTATTAAAATTAAAAAACTTTCTACTAATTCTTCTTTTGTATTTTCGATAATTCCTGTAAAAAAAGTAATTAAACAAATTGTTAACAAAATATAAATAAAATAATCATCAAATTGATAAAAAAATTTTTTCCAAAAACCTTTTTGAGGAGGTTCTTTTAATTTATTTAAACCATTTTCTAAAATTTTTTGATATACTTTTTTTTGTGTCAATCCTTCTTTAAAATTAGTTTTTAACTCTTTTTCTAATAATTCTAAAGAGGATTGGATAAATAATTTATCCAATTTTTTTAAATCTTTCTAATTTTAATTTTTATTAAAAAATTTAATTAAATATAAAATCTTAACAATAATAAATTGATATTTAATTAATTTATTATTGTTAATTATAATAAAATAATATAAATAATTTATTAATTACTGAACCATTATACGAGTAATACGAACTGTGTTAATTACTAAACCATCGTATTTTAAGCCTTCGAATTGCCAATTATTATAACAAATTTGGATTTTTTCATTTTTATCCGGCATTCTTTTTAATTGTCCTAAAATAAAACCACTTAAAGTATCATAATCTTCTGTAGGTAAATCAGCTTTTAAATGTTCTTCTGTTTCGTGTAAATGTGTCGTTCCTCTTATTATGTACTCTTTATCTGAAATTTTTAAAATTTCATTATTTTTTTTATCATATTCATCTTCGATTTCACCTAAAATTTCTTCAATAACATCTTCTATAGTTACAATACCAGAAGTGCCTCCGTATTCATCTACAACTATCGCAATATGATTTTGTTTCAATTGCATTTCTTTAAATAATTCACTAATATTCTGGAATTCAATAACAAAATAAGGTTTACGTAAAAATTGCTTAATATCAAAATTTTGTTCTTTATTTGGAGAATTTTTTTTCTGTTTATCTACTTCTAATAACCCTTTAAAGATATCTTTAACATGTACAATTCCAATTATTTTATCAAGATTCTCTTCATAAACAGGAAATCTTGTATATTTTTCACGAGAAATAAATTCTATAATATCTTTTTTACTAATATTAGAATTAATAGCGATAATTTCTGTTCTATGTCTCATAATATCTGAAACTAACGTTCCATCAAAATCAAAAACATTTTGAATCATATCTTTTTCGCTGTTATTAATAACACCAGTTTTATAAGAAGAAGTCAATAAAAATCTTAACTCATCTTCATCTACAATATCTTTTTTGACACTAGTATCGATTCTTAGTATAAATAAAATTAAATTACTTATTTGATTAAAAATAAAAACAAAAGGTTTTGTTAAAAAACAAATTATATTAAAAATATTAATAAAAAAATAAGCAGTTTGAAGTGGAAAAGCTAAAGCAATTCTTTTAGGAACTAATTCCCCTAAAACAATAGAACTTACTACAACTAATATATCAATGCCATAATGATGATTTTCATGATTTAAAGAAAATCCTTGACAAAATGTTAAAATATGAATTATTATTTGGATAACTGATAAAAACAAATTAGGTTTTTCTTTTAATTTTTTAATTTTTAAAGCTCTTTTTGACCCTTTTTTAACTTCTAAATCAATTTTATTTTGATTTAAAGAAACTAAAGATATTTCTATAGAAGAAAAAAAAGAATTTAATAAAATTAAAGAAACAATAATAATACCACTGGGAACTGTCCAAATCACTTTATTTTGTAACCTCTTTTTTTAAATTTAAAAAAAATAGATTATAAAATATTATATGATTACAATCGTCTAGATCACTTTTTTCCATAAACTATAAATTTACTAAATCTCCTATTATATTTATATCATTTTGTATACACTATTAGATAACAACTAATATTATTTTAACATATTAATATTATAATTTAAAATTATTAATTTTTTATATTTTTGATTTATTTTCAAAAATAAGATATTAAACGTTTTCTTAATATTATAAAAAAATTAAGTGTTCGCACTGCAACCCATTATACTAACAACAATTAAATTTAAATTAATAAAAAAGTTCAACTTTAACAAGTTGAACTTTTTTATTTTATTAAACCATTTAGACTTTTTTTGCCAACCAAATAAAAGGAAAAAAATGAAACATTTAAAAAAACATTCAAATTATGAAAAACAACAAAAAAAGTCAGATTAAGAAATACAAACAAAATTGGATAATTGTTTTAACGACCCTAGTGAAAAAAACAAATACGATCGCACTGCCACCCATTATACTAACAACAATTAAATTTAAATTAATAAACTAAGTTCAACTTTAACAAGTTGAACTTTTTTATTTTATTAAACTATTTAGACTTTTTTTGCCAACCAAATAAAAGGAAAAAAATGAAACATTTAAAAAAACATTCAAATTATGAAAAACAACAAAAGTGAAAAAAACAAATACGATTTATACGAGTCGTTAATGAAAAAAACAACTGTTATAAAACTTATTAATAAAAGTTCTTTACACGCACCACGATTTATTGACGTTGAGGATTTAAAACAAGAAGCTTATTTAATTTTAGATAAATTTATAACAAACGGATTAGTAAATCCGGAACAAAGACAAATAAACTTATTTATGATAAAACTAAAACGTTCATTATATGATACTCTTCGTGGTTACTACGGAATTAAATATAAAGGAGCAAAAAATTCAGCGGATCAATATCCAAATATATTAAACTACACCACCGAAGATCAGTTAGAAAATCCAATCGTATAATTTGATAAAATATTAGATCCAAATCAAGAGTTTATGAAAGAAATTAATCAAGACGACTTAATCACTAAAATAAAATTCGCTCAATTAAGTAAAAAAGAAGAATTAATAATAAAATTAGCATTCCAAATTGACGAAAACAACAAATTTTCTCAAAAACTAATTCCATTAAACAATCAAGAAATAGCAGATTATATTAATAAAAAAAATTCAAATATTAATTATTCTATTAGAAAAGTTGAAATTAAAAAAAATCAAGCATTAAAAAAACTCCGTGACCTATACCAACCCAAAGAAGAAGCAATTGCAGAAACTCCGACCACCATTTACTTTGAAGAAGAGTGACACGATTTAAACGGAAAAACCGGAAAAAAACAAGGCCTTATCAAACGTCAAAAATTAAATTGCATCAACAAAATTGACGAAAAAGGACAACTTTTAGCTTCTAAACAATTTTTTAATGACAAAAAGCTTCAACGACACGACGAATATTTCAATGGTGGACTAATTAAATCAACGATCTATTTATCCGACGGAAAAACAGTAAACTACATTAACACATTCCACCCAAGAAAGAACAAATCCATCGACGATTTCAAACGAAACGAATTATTAAAAAACCAAACTTTTTTAAAAAAATTAAAAGCAATTATCGAATTACAAGAAATCGTCGATCCAACTCCAGAAGAAAAAACGTCGTTAAGCAAACTAAAAAACGAAACTAAAAAATCATTTAAATTAGAAAAAAAAGAATTCATTGAATTAATTGACGCACTGTTATAAATTTTTGTAAATAAATTCATTTTTAATACCGAAAAGACTAGTTAAAAATAACTAGTCTTTTTTTTGCTTTTAGTGAAAAGAGGTTTTAAAAATGAATAAATTTAAACAAAGCGTATTAGAAATTGAATCATGTTATTTCGATTTATTTTTTAATCTTTTTAAAAAACTTGATATTTTTTTATTAGAAAATAAAGAAATAAATAACGAAAAAATAAAAGAAGAAATTAATAAATTAATTAAACGAATTAAAAACCTTTTATTTTATAAAGTAGTTAATTTTAAATTTCCATTTCCATCAGAAAAAATGGAAGAAGATTTATTATTAACAACTTATCAACTCTTAGTAAAAAAAAATAAAAAAATACAATCAGAAATTCAAAATTTTGGAGAACAAGATTCTATTAATGGTTTTATAGTTAAATTAATTAAAAATCATTTTTTTGATTTATTAAGAGTTCGAAATCGTCATGAAATAAGATTTGTTGATGTCAAAAATTCAATTTTTACAAAATCAAACCAAGAAGTTGAATTATCAAATTTTGATGTATTAGACAATCTAATAATACATAATACAAATGAAACTAAATTTGGTGATGAATATTATCACCGAGAATGTGAAATTAACTTATTAAACAACATTGTCAATCGCGAATTAACAAAACAACAATTAAAAATTTTTCAAACAATATATCAATTAAAAAATAATTTTAAAGAAATAAAACAATTTAATATTTTATCAAATATAGAAGTTGCTAAAAAGTTAAAAACAACAACATTTTTTATTGCAAATGAAAAAACAACAATTCACAAAAAAATAAAAAGCGCCAAAAAACGACGCCGATTAGTTGATTTATTAAATATCGCCAAAATCACAAATAAAAACTTCTTGCAAACATTAAAATGTTATCAAATTGAAGAACATCAACCACAAAAAACATATTATTTAGATTATGAAAACATTCTTTATTACAGTAAGTTTGATGAAAAATTAATTTTCAAATTAATTGAAAACCAAAACAATCAATACCAATTAACAAAATTATATTTAGATGAAATTAACTACATCGAACAAGAAAAAAAATTAAAATAAAAAATCAGCCATTTCAACGCCATAAACAAAAAGCAAAAACAAACGTTCAGCATTAAGAAAGGAAAAATTAACTATGAATAAAAACAACATTAAAAAAAATAAAATAAACTATTTTCATAACACTGACATAATTGATTCTATTGATGAATTCAATAATAAAAATCGATTATTAAAAACAACTTATTTAATAACGCCGGATAGAGAATTTAAATTTATTAAAGAATACAATTCGAAAGGCGAAACTGTTAGAATCATCGAATTTCGAAAAGATACTGATGAAATCGCACTGTTATAATTTTTTGTAAATAAATTCATTTTTAATACCGAAAAGACTAGTTTTTTTCAAATAGTCTTTTTTTGTTTTTAGTAAAAAAAGGTTTTAAAAATAAGTAATTTTAGACAGCGTGTATCAAAAATTGAATAATGTTATTTTGAATTATTTTTATTATTATTAATATATCTTTTTACTATAAAGTGAAAATATAAATAAATAACTTTAAATTATAATAAGTAAAAATTATTATAAGTAAGATATTTTTTTATAAAAAAAGATTATTTTATCATTATAAAAATTAATTCGATACCTTATAAACAAAAAAACTGAATATTAAAATTGTTGTTTTTGTTTATAATCATAATTGATATTAATTGATAATTAATTAATAGCCGTAATGTTATAAAAAAATGTAAATATTTTTTTGAACTTTACATATGTTTAAAACCTCTTTCTTTTAAAAAAAGAATAGTTTTTTTAATTAGTCTTTTCGGTATTAAAAATGAATTTATTTACAAAAAATTATAAAAGTGCGACTAATTATCAAGAAAGTTCCACATGTTGAGTTGTTTTTTCAGTATTTAAATAATTATAAAATTTAAATATGACTACTTTTTAGTTGGTTGATGTTTATTTTTAAAGTGAAACAGTAAAATTTGCATAAAATAACAAATAATTTAAATGGTAATGAAATAATTTTGATTAATAAATTACCAGCAAGCATATAAATGAATGTGGAATCAATTTTTCATTTCTCCTTTGGTTTATTTTTTTAAATAAAAAAGATTTGCGCATGATTGACTCTCCTTTCTAATAAAATAGTTTTTTGTCATATTTAGGACGAATTTTGGTGTAAAAAAAGACTCTCAAAATGAGAGTCTTGGTTGTTTTTAAAATTAATTTAGTTTTTGGTTTTTTTATTGTGTTAAAAAGTTTTTATAAAAATAAAGTTAATAATGCATTTAATACCATGAATGTAAAAATTAATATTGATACTTTACTTCTATCTAAAAATAATACATAAATTAAGAAAAACGTCATAAAAAAACAAAATAATCTTGGTTTTTTATAACCAAATAAAGATCGAATTACATTTTTAATAGCATTTAAAAATGGTGTTTTTGAATCATTATTCATAAATTTTAATTTCCTTTTTGATGATAATAATTGTGAAATTAAATATATTATTATTATATATATTTATAGTTTTTCATGTTTAATAAAAAGCTTTTTTATTTACTCTTTTTAAATAAAAAAAGACTCTCAAATGAGAGTCTTAGTTAAATTTAGATTTTAAAGTTTTTAATGTAAGTGGTTTGGTAATGTCTGGTTTTTGTGGTGGTGATTTATGATAATAATTATTAAAAGATATTTTTTTAATGTCTATTAATGTATTATAAGGTTTAAATATGGTATAATGTTTTTTTTAATTAATATACCAATCATCAAAAATCGAACCTTTGACATATTTATACCATCCTCTATTGTCTTTTCATCATAAATGGTTCGCGAATAACGGCTGAATTTATTTATTATTTCGTGTTCTTAATAACGCAATGTTCGCTTTAACATAACATTGATTTTTTAATTGTTCTAAAATTTTTTTATAATTAGAAAAACAATTTATATGGTAAATTGTTTCTTTTGTTTCAATAGTTTGTGTTAAATTATAATTATCGTTTTCTACTTTCTATTCGTAATTTGTTTCTTTTGTTTGCATTGTTATAAATTTTTATAAATAAATTCATTTTAATATTAAAAAGACTAGTTAAAAAAACTAGTCTTTTTTTGTTTTTAGAAAAAAAGTATAAAAACAAAATTTTTTATAAAATAAAAAAAAGATATGAGTTTTTTATAAATTTTAAAAAATGTCTTATATATGTAAGGATATTTTTTTAAATTTTGTATTTTTAAAAAAATAAAACCTTATTAAAAACTATAAAATTTTCCTATTTTTAACTAAAACAAAAAAATTTTAAAAAAATGATCAAATTGAAATAAGTTTTTTCTCCCTTTTAGTATTATGTACTAATTTAGTGGAAATAACATTTTTATAAAAAAATTTAAATTTTATTATTTTAGTTTATAATAAAAATAAATGAAAAACAAGAATTATTAATTAAAAATGAATTAAAAAAAATATTTACAATTTTTTTTATCACTGCGTTATACTAATTATAATTATCCAAAATATCCAAAAATAATTTAATTTTTTAAAGATTTCAACATTAATTTAACAAAAAAATTACTTTTCGGAGTCTTTTTTTGTTTATTATATTAATATGATTAAAAAAGAATTTTTATTTTAAATTTAAATTAAAAACTAAGTTATAAATTAATTAAAAAACTTTTTTAAATAAAAAAAACAAAAAAAGCTAGCTAATTAAATTAAAAAAATATAATACTTCAAAGTATTAATAAATGATAAAAAGTTAAAAATACACAAAAAACAAGTTTAATTTTCAGTAAAATTAATTTAATAAGGGTGAAATTGTTTTTTAGTTAATTTTTTATTATTTTTATATTATTAATTTATAATAATAAAATATAAAAAAGAATAATAAAGAAATTGTTTACATCATTTTATAAATAAAATAAAAATAAAGAAATAACAAAAAATAATAACACAAAAGAATTTTTAATTGTAAATTAAATAATTTAAAAATTAAAAAAATGACTTTAAAATTATATAATATATTATATAATTAAAAAAAATTATTTTAATAAAATGATATTTTATTTTAAAATTTATTAAATTTAATAAGTGAAAATTAAATATAAAATATTGAATTTGTCATTTTTATAATTTCGATAATATTTTGTTAATAATGTATTGTATTTTTATTTTAAATTTATAAAAAATAATTTTCAATTTTGAAAGAGATTTATTTTGATAAAAAAATGAAAAAATTAATAAAAACATCTGCTAATTTAATTACCCTTTTTAGAATTTTTTTAGTTTTTGTTATGTTACCTTTTTTATTCGTTACAAAAAAAGTTTTGACTCATCCAGATCCAGATTTATTTAAAATTCCATTTATTTTAATTTTTATTTTAGCATCTATTACAGATTTTTTAGATGGATATATAGCTAAAAAATTTAAACAACAAACTATTTTTGGAAAATTTTTCGATCCTATAGCTGATAAATTATTAGTTATTGTGTCATTTTTTTATATTTATATACTATCTAGTAAACATGCATTATTATCAAACAAAGACCATAATAAACAAATTGAACTTTTATTATTAAGTGTTTTACTTATAAATATTATAAGAGATTTTTTGGTAATGGGAGTAAGATTAATGGCTTTTGAACAAAAAACTATTATAACTGCTTCTTTTTTAGGAAAATTAAAAACTATCTTTACTTTTATTTCTATTTTTTTAATGTTGATATCAAAAGAAATTGAACCTATATTAGGAATTCCAATGATTTTTTTTAATAAAATTTTTTTAATTATTAATATTTTTTTAATTATTTGGTCGGGTTTTTTTTATATAATAAAGAATTTTAAATTTATTAAAAATAATTTTTAATCCAAAATAAATAATAACAAAATAAAAATTTATATATAAGGAAGTCAAAACATGAATA
This sequence comes from Candidatus Phytoplasma vitis, assembly GCA_023934045.1. Taxonomy (GTDB): domain Bacteria; phylum Bacillota_I; class Bacilli_A; order Acholeplasmatales; family Acholeplasmataceae; genus Phytoplasma; species Phytoplasma vitis. The sequence continues at coordinate 269,441 of CP097583.1, forward strand.
ACGAAAATGAAAAAAAGAAACATATTTTAGAACAAACATTAAGAGATATTGAAAAACGTTTCGGTAAAGGCAGTGTAATGAAATTGAATTCTAATCAAATTAGTAAAATTCAATCTATTTCTACAGGTTCTTTAAATTTAGATATAGCTTTAGAAATAGGCGGTTTTCCTAAAGGAAGAATTATCGAAATTTATGGTCCAGAAAGTTCAGGAAAAACAACTTTAGCTTTACATGCTGCTGCCGAAGCTCAAAAAAAAGGTGGAATAGTTGCTTTTATAGATGTCGAAAATGCTTTAGATGCTAATTATGCTAAGAAAATCGGAATAGATATAGATAATTTTATTATTTCTCAACCAGATTCAGGTGAAAAAGCATTAGATATTGTCGAAACTTTAATAAAAAGTGAAACAATGAGTTTGATAATTGTTGATTCGGTAGCGGCTTTGGCTCCAGAAGCTGAGTTAAAAGGAGAATCAGGAAATTCTTTTATGGGTCTTCAAGCTAGAATGATGGGACAGGCTATGAGAAAACAATCCGCGATCATATCTAAAACTAACACTACAGTAATTTATATTAATCAATTAAGAGAAAAAGTAGGTGTTATTTATGGAAGTCCTGAGGTTACACCAGGAGGCAAAGCTTTAAAATATTTTGCTTCTATTAGAATAGATATCAGAAGAACTGAATTTATAAAAGAAAATAATAATATTTTAGGTATTAGAACTAATGCCAAAATTGTTAAATCAAAAATATCATCTCCTTTTAAAGTAGCTAGTTTCGATATAGTTTATGGAAGAGGTATTTCTAAAATAGGAGAAATATTAGATTTAGCAGTCGAATTAGATTTAATTGAAAAAAATGGATCTTGGTTTTCTTATCATAAGGAAAATATTGCTCAAGGAAAAGAAAAAGCTAAAGAATTTTTAATTAAAAATAAAAAAATTGCGGATGAATTAGAACAAAAAATTAAAAAACATTATAGTTTAGTTTAAAAAAATAAAAGGAAAAGAACTAATGAAAAAAAATGATAATTTGCATAAATTTCACGGAGCTAATTGGAATAAAATTGAAGATGAATATACTCAATATTTTTATGAACAAAATTTAAGTCAATTTTGGCGTCCAGAAGATATCAGTTTACAAAGCGATCTTAATGTTTGGCAAAAATTATCATCACAAGAAAAAGAAATTTATTCCCGAAATTTGTTAGTTTTGACTTTTTTAGATACTTATCAAGGTGACATTGGAATTCCTTCAATCTTACGTTCATGTTTGGATTTTGAACATCAAAAAAAAGCAACTCTTAATTTTATGGGAGCTATGGAAAATGCTGTTCACGCTAAAAGTTATTCAAATATCTTTATAACCTTTTTAACTAAAAAAGAAATAGATGACTTATTTCAATGGGGCGAAAAACAAACAAATTTACAAAATATTTTAAAAAATATTGTTGGTATTTATGAAAAATTAGAACAACATATTTTGAAATACAAAATTAATTCTTTAAATCTAAATGAAGAAAAAACTAAAATAATTAAATGGAAAGCAATGGTCGCTTCTGTTTTTTTAGAAACTTGGTTATTTTATTGTGGTTTTTATTATCCTTTATTTTTTTATGGTCAAGGACTTTTGATGCAAGCTGGAGAAATAATTAATTTAATTATTAGAGACGAAAGTATTCATGGAGCTTATATCGGAAGATTAGCAAAAGATTTATATTATGATTTTACTTACGAACAACAAACAAATTTAAAAGAATGGATGGATTCTTTTATGGAACAATTATATCAAGAACAATTAAATTTAACTTCAGCGCTTTATCATCAAGTTAAATTAGTAGATGATGTAAACGCTTTTGTCCGTTATAACGCCAATAAAGCTCTTTTAAATTTGGGATTCGAACAAAAATTTCCATTTGAAGAAATCAATCCGGTTATTCTTAATGGTTTAAATACTGAAACTAAGACGATGGATAATTTTTCAATGAAAGGAAATGGTTATCAAAAAATGATTTCTGAAAGTCTTCAAGACGAAGACTTTGTTTTTGATAACGAAAATTAAAATTTTTTTCAAAAATATTTTATAATGTAAAATAACAAAGTCAAACTATTTATTTTTCAATAAATAATTTCGTTTTCAAATTATAATTTTAAAAAAAGTTTTATTTTAGAAAATTGTAGAATATAAATAAAATATTTTTTGATGAAAAAAATAAAAACTCAATTTTTATCTTATAATTAAAAAAATATTAATTTTTTTAATAGCGAAATTAAAATTATTTTACGCAAAAAACAATTTTAAATCATCTAATCTAAAAAATCAAATTCAAAAATTAAAATTGAGTTTGGTTTTTGATTTTAATTTTGGTTATTTTCGTTTTTTGGTAACGAATAAAATGAAGAAAATAATAATAAAAATTTAAAAATATTTTATTTTGATTAAAAATAAGTAAATTATTTTAAAATAAATATGTGTACTTTATAATAATTATTTTAAAATAATTATTATTTTTTTTAATTTTTTGAAATTATTAATAAATAAAAGAACAGAAACGGATTTTTTATTATTATGAAAATTATGTCAATTAATTCAGGTAGTTCTTCTTTAAAATTTAAATTATTGATAATGCCACAAGAAAAAATTTGTTGTGTTGGTTCAATCGAAAGAATTGGTTATGATGATGCTATTTTTACTATTGAATTTCTAGATAAAAAAATAAAAAAAATTTTATTAGTTAGAGATCATCATCAAGCTATACAATTAATTTTAGATTCTTTAATAGAAAATAAAATTATCGATTCTTTAAAAAATATAGAAGGTATAGGCCATAGAATTGTTCAAGGTGGAGAAATTTTTAAAAATTCAGTTATTTTAACAGATGAAAATATTGTTAAAATAGAAAGTTTAAACGATTTAGCTCCTTTGCATAATTTTGCTAATGTTTTAGGAATTAAATTATTTAAAAAAGTTTTACCTAGTGTATTACAAGTAGGAATTTTTGATACTACTTTTCATAAAAATATTCCAGAAGAAAATTTTTTATATGCTACTCCTTATGAATGGTATCAAAAATATAAATTAAGAAAATATGGTTTTCACGGAATTTCTTATAAATATGTTTCACAAAGAGCTGAACAGATTTTAAATAAATCTGATTTGAAAATGATTATTTGTCATGCGGGAAACGGAGTTTCTTTAGCAGCTATTCAAAATGGAAAATCTATCGATACATCTATGGGGTTAACTCCTTTAGAAGGGGTCCCGATGGGAACTAGAAGTGGAAATATTGATCCGACCGTTATTTCTTTTATTGCTGAAAAAGAAAATAAAAATTATAAAGAAATTTTAGATATTTTAAATAAAAAATCTGGCATGTTAGGAGTTTCACAAGTTTCTAATGACTGTCGAATTTTAGAAGAAAAAATATCTCAAAATGATAAAAACACTATTTTAGCTTGGAATATTCAAATTAAAAGAATAGTAGATTATATCGCAAGTTATTATGTTTTATTAAAAGGTATAGATGTTTTGATTTTTACAGCTGGAATAGGAGAAAATTCTCATTTTTTCCGTCAAGAAATAGTAAAAAAATTAGAAGTTTTGGATATTCATTTAGATCTTGAATTGAATAAAACAAAAGGAGAAAAAATTATTTCTAGCGAAAAATCTTCTGTAAAAGTAATGATTATTCCGACTAACGAAGAAATAACAATTGCTCGAGAAGTTTTTGCTTTAAGTAAAAATAAAAATTAAAAATTTATTTTTATAATTTTTTTTAAAATTATTTAAATTATTTTTATGTATTTTATTTTCTCTAAAAGTATATTTTTATATACTAGATAAGGAAGAATACTCAAGTGGTTTAAGAGGCTCGCTTGGAAAGCGGGTAGATCTAATTAGATGCAAGGGTTCGAATCCCTTTTCTTCCGCCATATTTAAATTATTTTCGTTTATTTTTAAGTTATTTGTTTTGAATATTTAAAATATAATATATTTTTTTAAAAACAAAAAACTTGTCAATAAATCAAAGAGAGACAAATATTTATATGGATCAATATTTAGATTTATGTTTTTTAATATTAAAAAAAGGTATTATAAGAACAAATAGAACATCAATTAAAACTAAAGGTATTTTTGGGCACCAAATGTTTTTTTGTTTAAACAAAGGATTCCCTTTATTGACTACTAAAAAAATGTATTTTAAAGGTATTGTTCATGAATTATTATGGTTTATTAGTGGTAATACTAATATTCGTTATTTAGTTCAAAATAATGTTAATATTTGGAATGAATGGCCTTATAAAAAATATATTCAATCTCCTGATTTTAAAGGAGAAAATTTAGAAGAATTTGTTCAAAAAATTAAAGAAGATGAAATGTTCGCTGAAAAATATGGTCAATTAGGACCTGTTTATGGTAAACAATGGCGTGATTTTTCAGGAGTGGACCAATTACAAAAAGTTATCCAAGAAATTAAAGTAAATCCTTCTTCTAGACGTTTAATTATTAATTCTTGGAACCCTCCTTTCATAGATGAAATGGTTTTGCCTCCTTGTCACGTTTTAATGCAATTTTATGTTGAAAAAAATAAACTTTCTTTACAATTATTCCAAAGGAGTGGTGATGTTTTTTTAGGAATCCCTTTTAATATTGCTTCTTACGCATTATTATTAAGTATGGTAGCACAAGTTACTAATTTAGAACCACATCAATTTATTCATACTTTAGGAGATGCACATATTTATGAAAATCATTTAGAGCAAGTTAAAATTCAAATCAAACGAAAACCTCTTCCTTTATCTAAAATTATTTTAAATCCTAATATTCAAAAAATAGAAGATTTTAAATTTTCAGATATTCAATTAAAAAATTATATTTCACATGATCCTTTGAAAGCAGAAATAGCAGTATGATTAGTTTAATTGCCGCTTTAGATTCTAATTTTTTAATTGGAGATGGAAATAAATTACCATGGCATTATCGAGAAGATCTTTTATTTTTTAAAAAAAAATCTATAAATCAAAATGTCTTGATGGGATTAAATACTTATAAATCTTTGGAAAGTTATTATAAAGGAAAGCCTTTTCCTTTTGCAAAAGTTTATGTCGCTAGTCATTCATCTATCTCTTTTCCTAATATTAATTTGGTTTCAGATTTAAAATTTTTTTTAGAAAAATATAAAGATTCTAAAGAAAATATTATGATTATAGGCGGTAGTCAAATTTTTAAACAATCTTTAGAATATGCTCAAGTTATGTATATTACTCATGTATTAAGAAGATATAAAGGTGATTCTTTTTTTCCTCGTTTCGATTATAAAAAATATTTAATTCAAGATAAAAAAATAATATCTGAATTAATTTTTGTTACTTATGTTAAAAAAATAGATTAAGGATTTTTTTGGTATGTTTAGTTTACTTTTTATAATATTTTTTTTGTTTTTTTGGATCTTTCCCTTGTTTTTATTAATAAATAGCCCATGTACATATATTATTTGTTGGGGATTTTTAGGTTTTTTTATTAGTATAATTGTAGCATGGATTTTTATTTTATTCTTTTTATTTATAGCAATGATGTTATCTAAGAGATTTAGTGTGGATCATCCTTTTAGACAAAAAATTATCTCTAGTATTTCAAAATTAATTATAAGATTTTTTAGAATTAAAATTGTTGTTCATAATAAAGATTTAATTCCGCTTCAAAATAAATTAATTATTTATTCTAATCATAAAACTAATTTTGATCCTTTTATCATCGCTTCTATTTTCCCTAGAACTATTTCTTTTACACCTAAAGATGAATTATATCGTGGAAAAATAGGTTGGCTTTTAAGTTATTACTTCAATGCTGCCAATTGTATTAAAATTATAAGAGGAAATAACAAAGAAACAATTAAAAATGTTTTAAAAGGGATTAATAATATTAAAAAAAATATGGCGATGGTTGTTTTTCATGAAGGCGGAATAATAAATAAAACTAGTGATAAAATTGTTAGTTCTTCTGATGGTTCTTTTAAAATTGCTGTAAAAAGTCAGTCTAATATTCTTCCTATCACTTTAAAAGGTGCATGTGCTATGAGAGGTAAATGCTGGTTTAAAAGAAAAAAAGTAGATGTTTTTATTCATGAACTTATAAATTATGAAAATTTTAAAAATAAAAATACCCAAGAAATAAATCGAGAAGTAACTCAAATAATTAATTCTGTTTTATAATTTTTTTCAAAATAATTAAAAATAAAATTATTTTTTAATTTCATATATTTTAATCCTTTATTAATAAAGGATTAAAATATATGAAAAAGATAGAAATAGATATATTTATTCAATTTAAAAATCAGTTTTAAAAATTAATTTTTATATATTTATAACTTAAAAAAAATAAATAATCAAAAAAATAATCATCAAAAATTAAAAAAAATAAATTCTTTTTAAAAATTACAAAGATAATATATTTTTAAAAAAGATTCTTATCATAAGAATATTTTTCTATTTAAATAAAATATTTTTTTAAAAAAATATTTTTATATTTTTAAAACCAATAATTGCTTATTTTCTTCATTATAAATAATAATTATTTAAAAATAAGTTATAATTATTAAGAGAATTATAAACTAATAAATATTAAATATATGAATAATTATTTTATTAAATGTTTATAATTTTGCATAATATTTTATATTCATTTTTAGAATTTTATAATTTAATGATTTTTTTATTTATTTAATTTTTAAAAAAACGGAATTAAATAATAAATATTATAAAATAATTATATATATAATTGAATTAATAAAAATATATAAAAGGACATTTATTATGGAAATATTTGATTTATATAATCCTTTACAAAAGAAAAAATTACAGATATTGGATATAGAAGGTAAAGTAATTAATCCAAAATTAGAACCGAATATATCTAAAGATGAATTACTTAAGATGTATAAAATAATGATTTTATGTAGAATTTCTGATATAAAAGCTGTTCAATATCAACGTCAAGGAAGAATGCTTTCTTATGTTATTAATCAAGGGCATGAAGCTGGACAAGTTGGAACCGCTTCCGCATTACAACCCCAGGATTGGATATCTCCTTATTTTAGAGATATAGGTTTATATTTATATCGCGATATCCCATTAGAAAATATATATCTTTATTGGTTCGGTAATGAAAAAGGTTCTAAAATGGATCCTAAAAAACGTATTTTACCTGTTAATATTATAATAGGTTCGAGTATTAATATAGGAACAGGTTTAGCTTTAGCTAGTAAAATTCAAAATAAAAACGAAGTAACTTTAGCTACAATTGGAGACGGTGGAACTGCACATGAAGAATTTTATGCAGGTTTAAATTTTGCTTCCGTATATCAAGCTCCTTTAGTAGTTGTTATTCAAAATAATCAATATGCTATTTCAACTCCTAGAAAAATTGCTTCTAATTCTGAAACTTTAGCTCAAAAAGCTTATGCTTTTGGTATTCCAGGAATTCAAGTAGATGGAAACGATGTTTTAGCAGTTCATGTCGCTGTTAAGCAATTTGTCGAAAGAGCTCGTCAAAAAAAAGGTCCTGGTTTGCTAGAAATTGTAACTTATCGTATGGGAGCTCATACAACTAATGATAATACAATTTTATATCGTTCAAAAGAAGAAGAAGCAGAATGGAAATTAAAAGATCCGATTATTCGTTTTCAAAAATATCTTTTAAATAAAAAAATTTTAACACAAGACATGATAGAAGAAATAGAAAAAGAAACAGAAAAATATGTTAACGAAGTACATGAAAAAATTATGTCTTATGGAAGTAAAGTAGAACCAATTGAAATTTTCGAACATGTTTATGATGAAATGACTACTCAGTTAAAAGAACAATATTCAGAATACGAATCTTTTTTAAAAACTAAAAAAGATTAATAATTTAAGAAATCATTTAATTAATAAAATATATTTTCATAAATAATAATTTCCAAATTTAAAATTATTTTTAAAATAGTAAATTATTATAATTAATTAAAATTGTAATTACTTTATAATTAAAATATTTAATTTTGATATTGATATATAAATTATTTAAAAGAATTATAGAATTATATATTAAGATATTTTTTTATTTCATTTATTTAATTTATAAAATATTAAAATAAAAATATTTTAATTATAAAAATGTCAATCTATGAAATAAAATACTAAAAGGAAAGTTGATAAAAAAATGGATTCAAACAAAGTTTCGATGAATTTATTACAAGCTATTAATCATACTTTAGATATGCAGTTAAAAAAAAATTCAAAAATAGTTTTATTTGGACAAGATATTGGTAAATTAGGAGGTGTTTTTAGAGTCACAGCTGGTTTACAAGAAAAATACGGTAAAGAACGTGTTTTTGATACTCCGATAACAGAATCTGGTATTGTTGGAAGTGCTATAGGAATGTCTATAAATGGTTTAATTCCTATCGCTGAAATTCAATTTGATGGATTTATTTATGTAGGTTTACAAGATTTAATTTCTCATGCTGCTAGGATGAGAAATCGTTCTAGAGGTACTTTTTCGTGTCCTATGGTATTAAAATTTCCAGTAGGCGGTGGTGTAAAAGCTTTAGAACATCATTCAGAATCTTTAGAAGTAATTTTGGGATCGATTCCTGGTTTAAAAGTAGTTGTTCCTTCTAATCCTTATGATGCTAAAGGTCTTTTAATCGCGGCTATTAATAGTCCAGATCCTGTTATTTATATGGAACCAAAACTTTTATATCGTGGTAAAAAAGAAGAAGTTCCTTTAGAAGAATATGAAATTGAAATAGGAAAAGCTAAAGTAGTTCAAGAAGGAAAAGATATAACTTTAGTATCTTGGAGTTCTGCTGTTCAAATTTCTAAATTAGCTATTGATTTATTATCTAAAAAAGGTATTTCTGTAGAATTAATAGATTTAAGAACTATTAATCCAATCGATAAAGAAACAATTTTATCTTCTGTTAAAAAAACAGGAAGATTAGTAATTGTTCATGAAGCTACAAGAACTTATGGCCCGGCTGGGGAATTAATAGCTTTAGTAAATGAAAATATCTTTGATTATTTAAAAGATGCTCCACAGAGAATTACAGGATTTGATATTATTATGCCTCTAGCTAGAGGTGAATATCATCAAAATTTAAATCCTGATAAAATTGTTTACTCAATTATAAAAATTTTTAATAGAAAAATAGAAAAAAAGAAAGTAGAATAAATAATTATGTTTGAATTACGTTTTGCTGATATAGGCGAAGGAATAAATGAAGGTAAAATTATTAAATTTTTTTTTCAAGAAGGCGATGAAGTTGAAGAAGGTCAAGAATTAGTGGAAATTGAAACAGATAAAGTTTCTGTACCTATAACTTCTCCTATTAAAGGAAATATTAAAAAAATATTTTTTCAAGAAGGTGATACAGTAAAAGTCGGAAATATTTTATTAACAATTGAATAATTTTAAAATAAAAAAGGAATATACTGAAATGGAAAATAATAAAAATAAAAACGATAAAAATTTAAATAATGAAGATACAAATCAAGAAGTAGAAATTGTTAAAATTTCGAAAATAAGAGAAATAATTGCTAAAAAAATGGTTATCGCAAAAACAGAAATTCCTGATGTCACTTTAACAGAAGAAGTAAATGTGACTGAATTGGTTTTATTAAGAAAAAAATTAAAAAACGAATTAGAATCGCAAGGCATCAAAATAACTTATATGGCTTTTATAGCTAAAGCAATTATTATCGCTTTAAAAGAATTTCCATTATTTAATTCTAGTTTCGATCCTGAAAAAAGTGAAATAATTATCAAAAAAAATATTAATTTAGGAATTGCAGTCGATACTCCTCGTGGTTTAATAGTTCCTAATATTAAAAATGCAGATAAATTAAATATTATCGATTTGGCACAAGAAATTAATAAATTATCTCAAAGTGCAAAAGAAGGAAAATTAACATTAGAACAAGTTCAAAATGGAACTTTTACTTTAAGTAATTTTGGTACTATTGGTGGTTTACAATGCACTCCTATTATTAATCTTCCTGAGTTAGCTATTTTAGGAATTGGAAGAATCGTTAAAAAACCAATAGTTAAAGATAATAATATTTGTATTGCTGATATTTTACATCTTTCTTTAAGTTTTGATCACCGCATTATAGATGGAGCTGATGCTTCAAGATTTTTAAATAGAATTACTTTATTATTAAATTATATTACAGAATTAAAAAAATTTATTTTTTAAAATAAAAATTTTTACAAAAATAGAATTAAAAAAGAAAAATAAAATATAAATATGAAAAAATATGATATTTTAATTATTGGTGGCGGTCCTGGCGGATATACTTCTGCTATTAAAGCAGCTCAATTAGGAGCGAAAGTATGTTTAATAGAGAAACATAAAGTTGGTGGTATTTGCCTTAATTATGGTTGCATCCCTACTAAAGCTTTTTTAAAAAGTGCGAAAGTTTTTGATATCGCTAAAAATATCGATCAATTCGGTATTAATAAAATTGATAATATTTCTTTTGATTGGATATCTGTTTTAAATCGTAAAAATAAAATAGTTCAACAACTATACAATGGTATTCTTTTTTTATTAAAAAAAAATAAAATTGATTTTTATAATTCTTCAGCAGAAGTTTTAACTCCTAATTTAGTCCAAGTAGGAGAAATAAAATTAGAAACTGATAAACTTATTATAGCAACAGGTTCTAGTGCTATTATTCCACCTATTCCTGGAGCCAAAGAATCTTATGAAAATAAGCACCTTTGTACTAGCAAAGAATTAGTTCAATTAGAAAAATTTCCTAAAAAAGTAATTATTATTGGCGGTGGAGTTATTGGAGTAGAATTCGCGACTATTTTTAAAAAATTTGATTCCGAAATTATAATTATAGAAAAACAAAAAAATATTTTAGTTAATATGGATCATGATATTATCAATGCATATACCAAAATATTAAAAAGAGATAATATTAAAATTTATACAAATTCAGAAGTAATTAAAATTGAAAATAATAGAGTTTATTATAAAACAAATGAACAAGAAAATCAAGTTGAAGCAGATATAATTTTAATGGCTGTAGGTACTAAACCTAATTTGAATGGGATTGAAAAATTGAATTTAAAAAAAGATAGAAGTGGAATAATTACTGATAATTTTTTAAAAACTTCTATTGAAGGAGTTTATGCCATCGGCGATGTAAATGGAAAATATATGTTAGCTCATGTTGCTAGTCACGAAGGAATAATAGCTGTCTCTCATGCTTTAAATTCAAAAGAACATCTTTTTCCTATGGATTATAATTCTGTTCCTTTTTGCATTTATGGTTTTCCTGAAATAGCTTCTATAGGTTTAACTGAAGAACAAGTTAAAGCAAATAATATAAATTATAAAGTTTCTACCTTTCCTGTTAGTTCTATAGGAAAATCTTGGGCCGATGGTGAAACTGATGGTTTCGCAAAATTAATTGTTGATAAAAATAGTTTAAAAATTTTAGGAATGCATATATTATCTTATAATGCGACAGAATTAATTAGTGAAACAGGAGTTGTTATGGGAATGAATGGAACGGCTTATGATGTAGTTAAAACAATTCATCCTCATCCTACTTTATCCGAAATAAATTTAGAAACTTTTTTAGGAGCAATTGATAAACCTATTCATATATAATTTTTTTAATTAAAATAACTTAAATAATTTTTTAAAATTTTAAATTAATAAAAACTTAATTTTTTTAAGTTTTTTTTATATTATTAATAATTAAAATTTATATTAATATTAAAATTTTATATAAATGATTTTTTCAAAAGAGAAATAAAAATATGTTAATTGATACACATGCACATTTAAATTTTTTAAATTTTAATAAAGATTTAACACAAGTTATAGAAAGAGCACATAATAATGGTGTTAAATATTTTATTGTCCCTGGTGTAAATAAAGAAACAAATGAAAAAGCTATAGAATTAGCTATTCAAAATCCTTGTATAAAAGCTACTGTAGGAATTCATCCTTGTTATTGGGAAAATGAAGATCCTTTTAGTATCGAAAAATATTTAAGATGTCCTCAAGTAGTAGCGGTAGGTGAGATTGGATTAGATTTATATCATGATAAAAGTTATTTACCAATACAAAAAAAGAATTTACAAATTCAGATTAAATTAGCTATGAAATATAATTTACCTATTATTTTACACGCAAGAGAATCTTTTTTAGAAATATACCAAATATTACTTCCTTATAAAGATAAAATCAAAGGAGTTTTTCATTGTTTAACTAGTAATTTAGATGAATTAGAAAAAGCATTGGAGTTAGGATTTTATGTAGGTTTGGGTGGAATTGTTACTTACGAAAAAGCTCTTGAAGCTCATAAAATAGTCCAAAAAGCACCATTAGACAAAATTTTATTAGAAACAGACGCTCCTTTTTTAACTCCTTTTCCTATAGAAAAAAGTAAAAGAAACGAACCTGAATTTCTTAAAATTATAGCCCAAAAAATAGCTGATTTAAGAAAAATTAATATAAAAGATATTTCCGAACAAACAACAAAAAATGCGAAAAAATTATTTAATTTGGATATATAATTTTTTTGATTAAATTTGAATTATTAATTTAAATTTTTTCATTTTTTAAAAAAAATTGATTTATAATTGTAAAAATTTAAAAGAACTTAATTAATTTTAAGTTCTTTTAAATTTAAATTATAATATTTTCTTTTTTAACAAAATTAATATTAAAGGCATTCTGTAAATTAATAACAATAAAAAAAAATTGATTAAACGAATAAAACTTAAATATTTTTTAATTTTTAAATTTATGAAGAAAAACAAAATTATAAAATAAATATTAATTAATAACACAGTTTGTATTGTGTATAAATATAAAGATAAAAAAGATTGATCTTTACAAAATTCCTTTAATTAATCCTAATATTAAAATTATTATATTTTTATTAAAAAAATTTTATTAATTGAATTTTTCATAAAAAGCATTTTATTATAATTTATAAAATATTTTTTTAAAATTTAATATTTAATTTTAATTAAAAATTTATAATTTTAAGATAGTTTTGAATTATAAAGAATAAAAATACATAAATAACAATTAAAATTGTGGCACACATAATCTTATTTAACAAAAAAATATCATAATTAAAAATTTTAAAATTTTAAAAAACTTTATTAAAAATTACGCTAAAATAATAATAAATTTAAAAAAATATTATTAATAATAATGAATAAGGTTATAAATAATGATATTAGAAATTAAAAAAAAAATTAAAATTTTAACAGATCAACTTAATCAAGCTAATTATAACTATTATAATTTGAGTAAAACAGATTTGTCAGATGTTCAATACGACGCTTTATTAAAAGAATTGTCCATATTAGAAAAAAAATATCCTGAATATAAATTATCTTACAGTCCTAATTTGAAAGTAGGCGGTTTTTTAAGTTCTAAGTTTAAAAAAGTAGAACATATTGTTCCGATGTTGTCTTTAAGTAATGTTTTTAATTTTGACGAATTAAAATTATTTTGTAATCGTTTATTAAAAATAAATATTCCTTTTTGTTTTATTGTCGAACCTAAGATAGATGGAGTAGCAATTAGTTTAAAATATGAAAAAGGTATTTTAATCCAAGCTTTAACAAGAGGAAATGGTTACTTTGGTGAATTAATAACTGAAAATATTAGAACTATCAAAAATATTCCTTTAAAAATTAAAGAAGAAATAGATTTAGAGGTAAGAGGAGAAATTTTATTTGATCATGATTCATTTGAACAATTGAATAAAGAACAAAAAGAAAAAAATAAAATTTTATTTTCTAATCCTCGCAATGCAGCTTCTGGAACGTTAAGACAATTAAATTCTTCAATAGTTGCTCAAAGAAATTTATCTTCTTTTATTTATTCTATTATCAACCCTCCTTTTTTTATTAAGACGCAAAAAGAAGCTTTAGATTTTTTAAAACAAATGGGGTTTTCTGTTAATCCTCATTATGATGTTGTTTTTTCTTTTGAACAATTAAAAGAAAAAATTAATTATTATAAAGAATTGAAAAATAAATTACCTTATCATATAGATGGAATTGTAATCAAAGTAAACGAATTAATTTTACATAAATCAATCGGATATACTTCTAAATGTCCTAAGTGGGCTACTGCTTATAAATTAAATTCTTTAAAAAGCGAAACTATAATTCAAAATATTGAATTTCAAATAGGAAGAACAGGTTCTTTAACACCAGTAGCTTCTATTTTACCTGTTATGGTAGATGGTAGCTTGTTATCTAAAATAACGCTTCATAATTATGATTATATTCAAAAAAAAGATATTCGTATTAATGATTTTGTATTAGTACATAAATCAGGTTCTATTATTCCTGAAATTTTAGAAGTTTTAAAAAATAAAAGAACTAATCAAGTTCCTTTTAAAATGATTTCTCATTGTCCTTTTTGTAATGGTGTTTTGACTAAAAAAGAAGGAGAAGTGGACTATTTTTGTTTAAATGATGACTGTGAAGAAAAAAAAATAAAAAAAATTATTCATTTTGTTTCTAGAGAAGCGATGGATATTAATGTTTTAGGAAAAAAAACTTTATTTACTTTTTTTAAAGAAGGATTTATCAAAAAAATTTCTGATTTATATTCTTTAAAAGATAAATATGAACAATTAAAAAAATTACCTGGTTTTAAAGATAAAAAAATAATGAATATTTTAAATGCTTTAGAACAAAGTAAAAATCAATCTTTTGATAGAATTTTATACGGTTTAGGAATTGAACATGTGGGAATTAAAATAGCTAAATTATTAAATAAGAAATTTAAAAACATTAATAATCTAAAAAAAGTTAATTTAGAGGAATTATCTGAAATTCCTGAAATAGGACCAAGAATATCCAATAGTGTTATTGAATATTTTCAGAAAGAAGAAAATATTCAAGAAATTAATTTATTAAAATCTAAAGGTCTTGATTTTGATTATTCATCACTAAATGTAAAAAATTTTAAAACTAATAATATATTCAAAGATAAAAAAATAGTTTTAACGGGTTCTTTTAATGATTATTCAAGAAATGAATTAACTAATATTTTAGAAAAATATGGGGCTTCTATTATCAAAAATATTTCTTCAAAAACTGATTATTTAATTAAGGGAGAAAATAGTGGTTCTAAATTACAAAAAGCTCTTTTATTAAAAATTAAAATAATGGATGAAAATGAATTAAATAATATTTTAAATTCGATTAAATAACCCCAAAAATTTATAAGAATATGTTATTTATTTTTTTAATATTCAAATAAATTAAAAAGGAATGTAAAAATAAATGAAAAATATTGGAGTTGATTTAGTCGAAATAAAAAAAATTGAAAAAATAGGAATAGAAAAAGTAGCTAATAGGATTTTATCAAATGCAGAGAAACTAATATATCAAGATATTAATCATTTATCAAGAAAACTTAGTTTTTTAGCAAGCAGATGGGCTGCTAAAGAATCTATTTTTAAAGCTTATCAAAAAGGAAATTTAAAAAATAATTATCGTGATTGGT
This sequence comes from Candidatus Phytoplasma vitis, assembly GCA_023934045.1. Classification (GTDB taxonomy): domain Bacteria; phylum Bacillota_I; class Bacilli_A; order Acholeplasmatales; family Acholeplasmataceae; genus Phytoplasma; species Phytoplasma vitis. The sequence goes on from CP097583.1 coordinate 284,991, forward strand.
CTATTTTAAATGATTTAAATTCAGGTTTTCCTTATGTTATTCATTCTGATTCGTCTTCAAAAATTATGATTTCTATTACTCATACCGAAAACTACGCTTTAGCTTTTGTCATTTTATTATAAATTTAAATTTTAAATAAAAAAGAGTTTATAAAAAACTCTTTTTAATATAAATTAAACATAAATTCATGATTTTTAATTTTGTTTAAAAATTTTTTTGAATATTTATTTTTTATTTTTAATAAAATCAAAATTAATACAAAAATACTTATTTCTGAAATTAATAAAATAATTTGCCATTGTTTTAATTTATTTTGTTCATGGGATAAAAATATTATTTCATTTTTGACTTTATTTTGATTTGTTTCTTCTGTTTTTTCTTCTTTAAATATTTCTATAAAAAAATTTTTTAATTTAATTTTTATATTTTGATATTTATTAAAGGATTCTTGAAAGAAAAAAGTCGCACGATCATATTTATTATTTATAATGTCATCATTATTATTACTTGTTAAATAAATATTTTCAGCTTCTTCTAATATTAATTTTGCTTTATTTGATAAATTAATAGCTGTTCCTTCTTCTTGTATATTTTCCATTTCTTTTTGTATTTCTTTTTTTAAATTAATAGCGGTTTCTCTATCATAAAAAAAATCATCTGTTTTGTCTATCATTTGTTGGATTTTTATAATTTCTTTTTTTAGTATTTCTTTATTAACTAAAGCTTTGTATTTTTTTATATTAGTTATGCTTTTTTTATAATTGTGAAGTGAAGAACTTAATAAAATATAAATATTTTCTAAAATATTTATATTTTTTTCTTCTTTAAATTGTTTTTCTGCTGCTTTCAATTGACTTATAGCTGTATTTTTGTCGTTTTCATTTTCTATCATTTCTATCTCTTTTGTTAATAAAATATTTTTTTCAAAAGATTCGTCAACTTTGTTTTTTAATTGTTTAGCGATATTTAATTCTATTTCGGCATGTCTTTTTTTTAATAAAATTTCTTCATGAATTTTATTAATTTTTTCCTCTTTATTAATTTCTATCGCTTTAATTTGATAATTTCGAAAGTTAATTACAATAAAGAATATAAAATAATATAACAAGTAATAAAAATTTTTTTTAATTAAATTATATTTTTTAGATAGTTGAATTTTTTATTCTCTTTTCTAATTTATTTTATTTATTTTATTTATTTTATTTATTTTATTTATTTTATTTATTTTATTTATTTTATTTATTTTATTTATTTTATTTATTTTATTTATTTTATTTATTTTATTTATTTTATTTATTTTATTTATTTTATTTGAAAAGATATTATTATTATTAATAATAATATCCAATTAATTATAACACATTTAATAATTTATCAAAATTGTTATATTTAAATTAAAGTAAATAATGATAAAATAAATTTGGTAATTAATTATTAAATTATTTAAATATTTAATTAATTTTTTTATTAAATTAAATGAAAAGAGTTTTTTATATGAAAAAAGGTTTATTATTTTTATCTAATGGTTTCGAAGATTGCGAAGCTTTAGCTACAAGAGCATTTTTAAAGAAAAATTCTTTAGATATTATCACTTTTACTTCAAATACCTCTTTGGAAGTTTTTTCTTCTCAAAAACTAATAGTAAAATCAGATTTACATATTGATGAAATTAAATTATCTGAATATGATTTTTTAATTATTCCAGGTGGCCCATATGTAAAAAAAATGTTAGAAGAAAATGGTGAAATTTTAAATAAAATTTCCCAAATTATAAAACATTTTGTTGAAAATAAAAAAATTATTGGGGCGATTTGCGCTGCACCTTCTTTTTTAGGAAAATTAAATTTATTAGAAAATCATAATTTTACTTGTTATCCAGGATATGAAAAATATATAAAAGGTAATTATTGCTCTAATGAAAAAGCTGTTACTAGTGATATTTTTGTTACATCGCGTTCTTCTGAAACAGTTTTAGATTTTGTAAAACATTTATTAATTAAAATAAAAAAATAATTTTTTATAAATAAATAATGTTTTCTTTCTATTTTTATTTAAAAAATATTTAAATAAAATTTTTTTAATACAAAAAAATATAAAATAATTTATATAAATTTAAAAAAGTTAATGTATAAAATACATTTTTTAGAAAGATATTTTTTAATGAAACAAAAGAACAATTTGGATATTATTTCTTTTCAAAAGAATGAAAAAAAGAAAATAAATATTTTAGGTTTTTCTGTATTTTCAATTATAATGATTTTATTTTTGATTATAATTCATATATTTTTAAGTTATGATTTAGAAAATAACAAAATAAATTCTCAAAATTGGCATAATTTTATGTCTATGTTGTTATTTTTAATGGTTTTTTCTGGAATTTTAAAATTTATAGGTTCTAAAATCCCTATTATAAAAAATATAGGTGGTGGGCCTATTTTATGTATTTTAGTTCCTGCTTTTATTTTTAATTACAACTTCGGGTTTCCGACGTTTACAAAATTTCAAAAAACATTTATTAAACAAACTTCTTTTTTTTCTAAAAACACAGAAGGCATTGGTTTTTTAGATTTCTTTGTAACATCTTTGGTAGTAGGTAGTCTTGTAGGAATTAAAAAAGAATTTTTAGGTAGAATGTTAAAAAGATTTTTACCTTTAGTAATTATTACTTTGATAATATCAGCTTTATTCGTAGGAATAATAGGATTAATTTTGGAACCTATAAAAGGATTAAGTAATATTAAAAATAGCACTCGTAATAGTTTTTTAGATTCTATTTTTTATATTTTTGTCCCGATAGCATGTGGAGGTTTTACTTGTGGGATAATTCCTTTAACTAAAATTTTTTCTCAAGGGGATACAACATATGAAGATGCTTTCAAAGATCATATTTTACCTTCTTTATTAATTGCTGGTATTTTTAGTGTTATTTTGTCTGGTTTAATTAAGAAATTTTTTGGTAAAAGTAAATATAGTAGCCCTAATAAAATAATAGAAAAAAATATTAAAATTTTAGAAAATGATAAAAATATAAATCAAGGGATACAAAAAACAGAATTAAATATTAATTATTCAAATATATCTACTGGTTTAATATCTATTTTTTCTTTTTATATTTTAAGCAGTTTATTAAGAATCATGATATTAAAATTATTTTCAATATCTTCTTTTGCCAAAAATATTGGAAATTATTTACCTCCTATTATAGTTTTTTTGGTTATATTAGTTATAATAGTAAAAATTTTAAATTTAGTTTCTTTGTATTATGAAAAATGCATCGAACAAGCTTCTCAATTTATAACAAATAATTTTACATCCTCTATTTTATGTTTGGTTGGAATAGGAACAAATATTAATAAAATAATAGATTCAATTTATAATTTACATTTTTTATTAACTTGTATTTTATGTGTTATTATTACATCATTAACAGCTGCTATTATTGGAAATAAATTTGGTTATTATCCTGTTCAATCGGCTATTTCTGCAGGACTTTGTTCGAATAGTATTGGCGGAGCTGGAAATATGGCTATTTTAGAAGCATCAGATTCTATGGAATTAATGCCTTATGCTCAAATATCTACTCGTATCGGAGGAGATATTATAGTTATATTAGCTAGTATTTTTTTTCCTTTGTTTTATCAAATTTAATTGTATGGAGTTTAATTTTTAAGTAAACTCTTTTTAAAAATAGATATAAAAGATATAAATTTTTTATATCTATTTTTAAAAAGAGTTTAGTTAATAATTTTAATATTTAATTTTTTGAAAAAAATAAATATTTAATAATTTCGATTATTTAACTAATAAATTTATCTCTTCTTTAAAATATTTTTTTAAAAAATACAGAGAAACTATTTTATCTATTTAATCAAATGTTTATTTTCTTTAATAAATTTTTATATTCTTAATAACATCGATCTTTTAATTATAATTTAAAACTAAAAATTTTAATCAAATAAAGATATAAAATCAAATATAAAATTATTTATAAAAAAATTAAAATAATTTTAATCATACTAGTTAATAATAAAATAACAGTGATTATTATGAAAATAAATATAATAATAAAAATATAAATATTTTTATTACTGATTAAAGATTCTTATTCTTTTCGATTTAAAGTACTTTTAATTGTTTTTAATTCTTTTTCTTTTTGAGTTAAAGTACTTTTAATTGTTCTTAATTCTTCTTCTTTTTGAGTTAAAGTGTTTTGAGTTGTTGTTAAAGCTTCTTCTTTTTGAGTTAAATCATTTTTAGTTGTTAATAATTCTTTATCTCTTTCTTTTAAAAAACCAAGTAATTTTTCAGCATACCGATTTTTCGAATATAATTTATTATGTTTTTTTCTTAAAGCTGTCAAAAGTGTTGCTGCCAATAAATTTGGATCATTTTTATTCGTTGTACCAATATCTTCATTTGGATCATATTCATCTGGATGAGTTATTAATTGTTGAGATGTATAAACAATAATATTTTTATCTATTGTTTGATTCGTTAATTTTCTAATATCAAATGAAAAATATAATATAAAAATATAAAAAATAAATATAAATATTGTTAATAAGAAAAAAATAATTATTGAATTAAAATTTGGTTTCGTTTTATTTATGAACATATATCATATAAATTTCTAATTAATATATAAAAAAATAAATGATAATGACCTTAATTAATAATTTTCATTTATCAAATGATTTCAAATAAGATCATAAAAAAATAATATTATTTTTAAAATTTTGTTTTTAATTAAAAAATATCGCATTGATTAAAATTATAAAAGTATATATTTATAATATAAGTTTAAATCTGATATTTTTCCATAATATATTGATGTTTCTTAATTAAAAAAAGAGTTATCTTTATTTCTTAATTTTTTTTCATAAAATAATAAAGTTAAATAACATAAATTTTTTTATATGAATAAATTTAATAATTTAAATTTTATTGAATATTTCTACTTAATAAGTAAAATTTTTGTTTTTGATTTTATAAATTAATTATTTTTCAAACTATTTTATTTCGAAAGATATAATCAAAATAATATTTTTTAATAGAAAATAAAAAAAATAATAATAATTAATGTTTTTAAAAGTTTTTTCGAATTAATCTTGTTTATATTGATTAAATAAATATTGTTATTCGTTTAATCATTAATTTATGTATATATAAAAAAAAAAAAAAATAATTAATTACTAATTAATATTATAAAGGATATTCTATGTCAAAAAGATTAAAAAGATTTTTAAAATAAAAACACCTAATAAACTTTGGAAAGGGGTTAAATAACAATTTATACATATGTCGTTGCATGAATTATATCTTGTTTTAAAGTCATAAAAGTTAATGAAAATATAATTAACGCCAAATTATTTCATTATCTCTAGAATATCTTCTTAGGACATAACTTTAATGTCGTGTCTTATTAATTTGGGTTGGGTGGATATCCAGTCTTGTTTTTTTTGTTATTCAGTTTTTTTATATAAAATATAAGTTTTTTAAGTTGAAAATAAGAATGAATAAAATAATGATTAAATGTTTAAATACAGAAAATTTTAGTTAATTTTAACATTTATTGATTACCTCCTTTTTTAATGCCGTTTTAAGATAATATTTTGTTGTTAAATAAAAAAGACACTGGCGGGAGGAGAGAGTCTTAATTAATAAATTCTTAGTTTTTATTTACAAATTTTTTCTAATATTTCTAATTCTGTTTTTAATTCTTTATAATATTCTATTTCTTTTTTTAACGATAATGAGTTATTTTGATAATCTAGTAGTTCTCTTCTTAATAAAGACAATTTATGACAGTTTTCGTCCAACTTTTTTTTAATCATTAGAATTATTTCATCTTTTAATTTATCTTTGTTTTCCCCTGGTTTTTTAATTTTTTCTGTTTCTGATTTTATATCTTTTGTTAAACTATCTTTTTTAGATTCTAATGAGGTACATTCATCTCTAATTTTTTTAATTTTGGAATCAGATTTTTCTAATTGGTCTCCGAACATACTTATTACTTCATCCATTTTACTAATAAATAGGGGAAGATTTTTCTCTATTTCATCTGATAAAAATACTTGTTCAGATCTATAAGGTATCATTTTATTTTGTATTTCTGGTTCTTAATAAGAATGAGGTAATTTTTCTGTATCTTTTTTAATATCTTTTTTCTTTTCTGGTTCAATTTCTTTTTCAGATCTATCTGTTTCTGAATAAGAATGAGGTAATGGTTCTATATCTTGTTGAGAATCATTTTTAACTTTATAAAATTTATAAAACAAAATTATAGTAGCTATTACACCAAGAGATATAATAATAGCTATTCAAGTTTTTTTAAAAAAATTATTATTCATAAATTTAGTTTCCTTTTTATTATTATTATTTAATATTGAAATTTAATATATTCCTATTATATATTTTTATAATTTTTAATGTTGAATAAGAAGTTTTTTATTTATTATCATAATTATTTCAGGAGGTTTTTGTTCGAATGTTTTTATCTATATGTCTTTTGTAGCGAGCGTAACTAGGATTTTTTTTATCTTAGTTCGTTTTTCATTATGTCAATGTTTTCCTTTTTTTCCTTTTCATTTTTCGTCTAATTATTTGTATTTTAATCTTTAATTATCCTGAATTTGAAATATCTTTATATTTTTTATATACATCTTCAATACTTTGTCTATATTCATCAATGGTGATCGCAGTGTTATAAAAAATCGCAAATGATTTTTTAATTCATTTTTAATGACTAATTCTTGTTTTTGATTTTATTTTTATTATAATCTAAATTATAAATTTTAAATTTTTTGTAAAAAAAATATTATTTTCCTTACACCATTACATGAAAACGAATGAAACTAATAACTTACCTCAATTTCATTATTTTGTTAAAATTTTTTCGTTTTAGATAAAAATAGGAAAATTTTATAGTTTTTAGTAAAGTTTTAATTTTTTAAAAATATAAAATTTAAAAAAATCCTTAATGTATAAAAAAAATGGAAAAAATTTTCCATCTTGTTAATTTTTTTTACTTAAAAATGATAGATTTTATAGTTTTTAATAAAGTTTTAGTTTTTTTAAAATATAAAATTTTAAAATATCCTTTCATCTATAAGACGTCCTATTTTTTAAAAAACTCATATCTTTTTTTTATTTATTTTGTTGAAAATTTTTTTGTTTTATGTTTTTTTTATAAAAACAAAAAAACTAGTTTTTAACTAGTCTTTTAGGTATTAAAAATGAATTTATTTACAAAAATTTATAACAGTGCATAAAGATAATTTATTTAATTCATATTGTATATATTTTTTTTATCTATGAAATTTATAAATAATTTATTTTTTAACTAATAAATCTATTTCTTCTTTGTTAATAGTTTCTTTTTCTAATAATAAATTAGTTATTTTATCTAATAAAGATTTATTTTCTTTAATAACTTTTTGACATTCTTGATAACATTCGTCTACTATTTTTTTAATTTCTATATCGATCATTTTTTTATCAGAGAATTCTGAATCTTGAGTAATTCCTAAATCGCTCATTCCATATTTAGTAACCATTAAACGAGCTATTTTAGTAGCTTGTTTAAAATCATCATAAGCTCCATTGGAAACATCATCAAAAACTAATTCTTCAGCTACTCTACCACCTAAAAAAGAAACGATATTTGCTAACATTCTTTTTTTAGAAGAAAAGAAGGTTTCTTTTTCAGGCAACATTAAGTTATAACCACCTGCTGAACCTCTTGGAATAATAGTTATTTTTTGTACTTTTTGAGCATGTTCTAATTTTAAACCAATGACTGCGTGTCCTGCTTCATGGTAAGCGACCATTTTTCTTTCTTCTTCAGTATATTTAATTGATTTTTTAGCTGGACCTATTAAAACACGATCAATTGCTTCTTCTAATTCTTCTATCGTAATCATTTTTTTTTGGTTTCTTACTGTTAAAATAGAAGCTTCATTTAAAACAGCTCCTAATTGAGCTCCACTCATTCCTGGAGTTTGTTTCGCTAATTGATGAAAATTAATATCAGATGAAATATTTTTATTACGAGCATGAACTTTTAAAATAGCCTCACGTCCTTTAACATCTGGTAAACCTACTTTAAAGATTCTATCAAATCTTCCTGGTCTTAATAAAGCTGCATCTAAGATATCAACTCTATTAGTAGCTCCAACAATAATAATACCTTTAGACGAAGAGAAACCATCCATTTCAGTAAGAAGTTGGTTAATAGTACTTCCATCATCATTTGCTATCGATCCTCTTTTTTTACCCAGTGTATCTATTTCATCAATAAATAAAACACAAGGAGCATTATTTCTAATTTCTTGGAATAATTTTTTAACTCGTGAAGCTCCTACACCAAAATATCTATCCATAAATTCAGAACCAGAAACAACATAAAAAGGCACTTTTGCTTCTCCAGCTAAAGCTTTTGCAAGAAGAGTTTTACCAGTTCCAGGAGGACCTTCTAATAAAATACCTTTAGGTATTTTAGCTCCTATAGAAGTATATTTTTTAGGTCTTTTTAAGAAATCAATTAATTCTTTCATTTCTTCTTTTTCTTCTTCATTTCCAGCAACATCTTTGAAAGTAAAAAGTGATTTTTGTTTGGATGAAACTAAAGGATTAGAGTTAAGTTTACCTGAACTATTTTTAATATTGTTAATAATATAGAAAATAAAAACACTAGAAGAAAAAACAGGAATAATATCAAATAAAAATCTTAAAAAATTGAAATTACAAAAATAAACAGGTTCAAATGTAATTGACGGTCTTTCTATTAAAAGATTTATCATCCCTGAATAAAAAGTATGATCCATTTTAGTCCAAATAATTTCTTTATTTTTTTTATAAACTCTTATTTTGATTCTATTTTGATTTAATAATTTATTTCCGGTTTCTTCATGAGTAATCTTTTCAATATCAGAATTTTTAATCATTTGAATAATTTGATTATTTTCAACTTTAGTTCCTTTAGTAAAAAAATCATCAATCGATTCCTTTACAATAAAAGATATTAAAATAATCAAAAATAAATAAATCATTAATTTTGTTTTATTAATATTTTTTATATTTATCATAATTTTTTTCTTTTCTTAGAGAAATATTAAAATTTTTAAAATTAAATAAAATTAATTATGTGTTTTAAGTTTTTGTAATAAGAATTTTTTGTGGTTTAATCAACAAAGGAATGTTGAGTAATTCTTGATAGCAATATTTTTCTAATTCATTAAAAATAGTTAATAATTCTTGTTTATAATTATATTTTTGTTTTAAATTTGAAATTTCTTTTTCTAATTGTTCTAACGTTAATTCATCAAATACTTTTGATTCAATTTCCGATTGATTTATTTTTTTTATTGTTTCAATAATTTTTTCATTACATTTGTCTTTTTTATTTAAAGAAGTGAAAAAAGGCAAATTTTGTATACTATATTTTAAATCATCAATTAAAATAATGTTATTATATTTTTGTGATTGTTTTTGATTTGGTTGATTCATTATTGGATCTTGCGATCCTAAAGTAATTGATATTTTTTCATTACCAAATGCCTCTTCTAATTGTTCTTTTAATAATTTAGCTATTTGTTTATAATCATTAACATTTGATTGTTCTGGTGAAATAATATTTAATTGAATTTTACTTAAACCCGAAAATGTAAGTACTTGTTCAAAAAAAGATTTCGCTTTATCAAGATTATATTCATAATCTTTAACATTATCCTTATGTGTTGGAGTATCATTCATTATAACATTAGGATTGCCAGGTAAAAATAATTTATCTGGTAAAAAAGAAATTGTTTTTTTTTCATAAACACTTGTTTTATTATCATTACATTTACTTAAATCATTCAATAATTTATCTCTATTGATTGCAAAAAATAAAGCTTTTCTAAAATTTATATTTTTAGAAATATTTTTTTGTTGATCATTTTCTCCAAAATTTAAATAAAGAGCTGTCATACGGAGAACATCATTAGTATTTCCCAATTCATTTATATAGTGAATTTGATAATCATTATTTTGATATTTTTTTAATTTTCCTATCGTATGAGGGGTATCTAATGATAATTCTGTTAGTTTTTCTATATCAAATAATTGTTCTAAATCTGTTTGATTTTCACATATATAAATTTCCAATTTATCATTACTACCATTAATTTTAGAAAATTTATATATTTGATTATCTACAAAATCATCTATTTTATAAAGCCCATATGAAATAAAATAATTTACTTTTGTACCATAAGAAGAAGTTGTTTGATTATCACTCAAAGAATTATTATATTCAGTAATCGGAACCAAAATAAGATTTTCATTTAATAAATTTATAATTTCTTTTAATTTTTTATCTTTGTTATTTTTAAATGAAATTTTAAATTTATTTTCATTATCGCAAGATTTATCTTCAATCATTAAATCTTTAAGATTACCATTTTTTTGTAATTGTTTTAAACTAAATAATATATGTTCGATAGTAATTAATTCATTATTTATAAATTTTATATCTTTATTTAAAGTAAAAGTGAATTCTGGACTCGCAAAAGAGTCTAAATTGTCTGCATTAATATTATATATTTGTGAATTTTTTCCTTTTCCTATTACTTCTAATTTACATAATCCTTCAGTAATTTTTTGATTATTTTGGTAATCAAAGTTAAAGTAAGGTGTTGTAAGATATTTAAAAATTTCTTTTTTTAATGGTTTATTACCTTTTATATCGAAAGGGTTTAAATTTATAGGTTGATTGTTTTTCATTAAATAATCTTTAACAACACCTTTTTTAATTATTTTAACATTTATATTAGGTTGATCTGAGTAACTTGGATTTGTTGATAATTGATTATTTTTATAATAATCATAAATAAAATATGCTGCAACCATTAATATCGATGTAAAAATAATTAAAATAATTTTTTTATTCTTATCAAAAAATTGTTTCCATTCCATTCTTTTATATTTTTTCTTTCATCTATATTATTTCTATAGTAATTTTTTTTAAAAAAACAAAACTACTATTAAATAGTATTTAATCATAAAAAAAAAAAAAACAAATTTAATCTTCAGTAAAATTAATTTACTAAGGGTGAACTTGTTTTTTTTAGTTAATTTTTTATTATTTTATATTATTAGTTTATTAAAATAAGATAACAAACATCATTTTTTAAAAAATATAAAATTAAAAAAGCTTTATACTATATATCATCACCGAATTATATCAAAAACTCTCCAAAATTTTTTATTTTGTTAAAAAAATTTATTTTGATCGAAAATATGGGGTTTGTAATTTTTTATTGCTTAATTTTTTGAAAAAGAAAAATAGATAAAAAATAAATTTGGTTAATGGATGATTTTTAAATACATAAATTGAGTTCCTTTCTTTTAATTGTTGAACGTTATTTTGTTCTTCTTTGTTTTGGTGTAAAAAAATAATAGCTACTTTTCAAAAGTAGTCTATTATTAGCTTGAATGGATTAATTAGTAAATTGATATATTTCGTTAAGAGAGCTATTTATATTATAAGTTTCTTTAAAATTATTAAATTCGTCTTCTAATTTTTGTTTGGATTCATTAGCTCGTTTTAACATGTCAGTATACATTGGTTTTTCGTTTTCACATGTATCGATTTCAAGTTTATTTGCATATATTTGCATTATAATTTTCATTTTTTCGTCTTGTAATTGGCTGATTTCATCTTTTAATTTTTCCGGATTTATTGATTTTGTGTTTCGGCTTTTAGCTAATTCTTCTTTTTTTTGTTCTATTTCAGCTTCTTTTTCATTTTTTAAAGTTGTTTGAATTTCTTGTTGTAATTCTAATCCAGATTTTTTAGTTTCAATTTCCTCTAATTTTTTGTCTATTTCATTACATATTTTTATATATTCGTTAATTCTGTCTTGTTCTCGTTGTAATGATTTTTTGTATGGAATTCTTATTTCTTCAATTTTAGTTTTTTCGTTTGTACTTAAATCACTTATTGAAGAAATGTCATCTAGTGATAAAACTAATCTTTTTATTTCATCAAATCTAGCTTGTGAAATAGGGATTTTAGTTTCTATTTCGTTTTTAGGTGTTTCGTTTTGTTGTGAATTTTTAGTTGATGTTGTTTCTATTTCAGTTTTTGATGTTTCGTTTTTTTCTGATTTTTCAATTGGAGTTGAATTAATTTCTTCTTGTGTTTCGTTTTCTTCAATAATAGTTGTTGAAGAATCGTTTTTTGGTTTTAATTTTAGTATATAAAAACCAATACCAATTAAAATTATAAATAAAATAATAAATAATAAAGTAATTTTTTTGTTTGAATTCATAATTTTTTTCTTTCTTGTTTAATAATAAATAAATATTATAAATAAATCGAAATGAAAATGTTATAAAGTTTTTTTTGATTAAAAATTGTTTCATTAACATAAAAATCTTTATCTTCTTCTAAAATAAATATTTAGAGCCTTTGTATCCGTTTCGATAATGTGATCTACTTTAACAAAACTATTATTAAATATAGAAAATATAGGACCTGTATAGTTATTACTCAAAGTATTTATATCAAATTATTAAGGTATAAAATAATCTACTTCACTTTTTTTGTCATGGCCTTTATAAGGAAACATTTTTTTTGTATAATATCAATTAAATCTAAATATTTCAACATCATTTTTAAAATTCATTAATTTTATCTTTTTCCTTTTCTTTATTACTATTAATTAATTATTAACTAATATTAATTATGATTATTAAGATTATAATCAAAAAAAAAAAAAAAACAATTTTAATATTCAGTTTATGAGGCATCAAATTAATTTTTATAATAATAAGAATAATCTTTCTTTATAAAAAAATATCTTTACTTATAATAATCTTTACTTATTATAATTTAAAGTTATTTATTTATATTTTCACTTTATAGCAAAAAGATATATTAATAATAATAAAAATAATTCAAAATAAAATGATTCAATTATTGGATACATACTTTCAAAATTACTTATTTTTAAAACCTCTTTTCACTAAAAACAAAAAAAGACTAGTTTGTTTTAACTAGTCTTTTCGGTATTAAAAATGAATTTATTTACAAAAATTTATAAAACTGGGATAAAATCAATAAATAGTAAACTTTAAAAATTGTGCCAATATTAAAAAAACTGTGGATCATGCTTTTAAAGACTTTTTATTGAAAAGAGGTATATATAAGACTTTTTTGAAAATTAGAGGTTAATTTAACGCATTATGATTTTTAATTAATATATTTTGTTTTTTTGATTAAATTTTGTTATTGTTATTTCACTCCTTTCTTTAGAGTTTAATTTTTTGTTTAAATGATGTTTTTTTAATTATTGAATGTTTCTTTTGCTTTTTGTTTTTTGTTGTTGAATTTTAATTTTCTAATAAGGTTCAGCTCTTTTTTTATTCAAATAAAAAAAGAACAATTTTATTGTTCTTTTTTTAATAGTTTAACGACATGTATTGATATAGTATTTTCTCTTTTTACTAAAAAAAAGACTAGTTAAAAAACTAGTCTTTTCGGTATTCAAAATGAATTTATTTACAAAAATTTATAAAATTGCGCAGTCCGCTTATTTTATTTTTATTATTATATTTAAGGTAATTATAACTAATCAATTTAATATGTGATTATTATAATAACAATAAAAAAAAGACCCTAATGGGTCTTAATTTTATGATAAAATTATTAATTTTTAATTAATTAATAATAAATTTAAAAATTTTATTTTTTTATTTTCTGTAAAAAAGATCTTTTAACAAAAAATTTTAAAAAATAATATTATTGTAAATTTAAAACAATTTTATCAATTTCTTTTTTAATAGCAGTTGTTTCAGTTGCTAAAGTTACTAATTTTGGAAATAAATCAGAATCCCTTAAAGAATAAAGAATGGGTTTATTAAATAATTTATAATCTAAAGCTTCTTGTGATAAAAAAAGCATTTTACGATGGTATTGAATAAAATTATTTGGTTTATTACTTTCATCATAAATATCTTTACTGTCTTCTAGATTTTGATAGTTTAAATGAAGTTCCATTAATTCTTGACCTAAAATTAATAAATCTTTTTGATTTTGTTTTGTTAAAGGTGGAATAGTAGGTAAATTACTTTTTAAAAAATTTTTTGCTTTTTCTTTATAATCTGTATGATGGAATAAAGCATATAAAATGGCCATCCATTCTTTTTGATTATAAGGTTCTTTAGGAATTAATTCACTCATAACATAACATTTAGTAACATAAAGTATGCTTGTATCAGAAATTTTATTAACTACTAAACATTCAAAAAAATCTAAATTATAACTAATACAAAGCGAAATATTTTCTTCTTGATAATATTGATCTTGTTTACGAATAGCATAAATTATTAAAGGTTCTAAATATAAATATTGTTCTTTAAAAGGACTTCTTATAGCTGTTGTAATTTTATTTTCATCAAATGAAATAGGTTTATTTTTTAAACAGTTATCTTTTAATTTGTCATGCCATCTAATAACATTAGGATTATCGATTATTTTTTTTTCTAGACGACATTTTTCATAAAACTCAATAAATTTTTTAATTTTGGATTTTAATATATTCAAATTTTTGTCATAAACAAATTCAGTGCAAGCACTTTTTAAGCCGTCTTTTCTTGTTTCAAAATAAAAAACTTTTTCATTTTCATTTTTGGTTTTTATATCTTGTTCAGTTAAAGCTTGCCATTTTTGAGGTTCTATTTCTGGTTTATTAAACCACATACCATTATCATCTAATTTAATTTCTTCAAAAAAATCTTTGTTTTTAAAATGATTTTTTAAATGTTCGCATTTTTGTTCACTAGTTTTTAAACCATCAGGAACTTCATGATAATAAGTCTTTGCTTTTGTTTTTTTATTTTTATTTTCATCTTTAAAACACAATAATAAAACTACTCCTTGTGTGTTACCTTTTTGAGTTTCAGTTAAGAAAATATTGGCACCTTCTTTTTCAGGATAAGATACTCTCATGCCTTGAGCTCCTTTTAAGTTTACAAGATAAATTTTTTCACATTCATCAGTTAAACTGCGGCGAAATCCTTCTACACTTTCAGTTAAAAAAGAATTAGGTAAAACCATCGCTATCCAACCTCTTTGAATATGGTCTAAGCTCCAACGAACAAATCGACGATAAATATTATATAAACTTTGTATATTCTTTTTTTCATTTTTTTGAACAAAAGTTTCTTTTATCCGATCATCAACCCAATATGTGTTTTTATCGTCACCCTGAGCGTTATCACCTGAATTGAAATGATCTTCTTGTCTATACGATATTTTTGTTTTTCCTTCGTCCTTTTGTTGGCTTACCTTCCAAGGAGGATTAGTTATAATAATAGTAAATTCTTTAATATTTGATTTGTGCTGATTTGCTATAGGATTTGATCTTTTACTTTCGTTTTTTAAAGTATCACCCCAATGAATATTTTTTGGTGGTTGTTCTTTTTTAGCTGCGATAGTTATTCGAAAAACACTAATCATAAAAGCAAGAAAATGAATTTCACGAATATGAAGATAATTGTCATAAAATTTGTCAATTGTTTTTGTTTCTTTTAATATTTTTTGAACAAAATGAACAATAAAAGAAGCTGTTCCGGAAGAAGGATCAATCACGTGATAAGGACTATTTTGAGGGTTTTGAGGATTTAATTTAGGTTCTAATTTAAGTAAAAGATCCCATAAAATTTCTACTACCCATCCAGGAGTATACCACATGCCATTTTCTGAAGTTAGTTGAGGATCAGTTTCTTTTAAAAGTTTATTATAAATTTGAGTAAAAATATGTAATTTATCATCAATATTTTTATATTCCAAATATAAAGTTTTATTAAAAGACTTAATCGTTGGTTTTGCTATTTCTTGAACTTGTTTATAAACTCCTAATTGTTCTAAAAGGACATCTAATTCATTAAATAAAGAACATTCTACTTCATAAATTTTTTCTAAAATAGGATAAAATAAAACATATTGTGATAAAATATCTACAGTTTGATTATCTTCTAATTTTTTTTCATCAATTTTTAAAATAGTACCAAACATTTTTTTTATTTTGACTAAAATATCTTTTTCACTGTCTTTTTGAATAATATCTTTAATATCTTTTAAAGTATTTTTAATTTCTAAAACTAAATTTTGCCAAGACAAACCATTGTATTTAACCACTTCAGAAATCAAATATTTGTATACGAAATCAATATTTGCTTGATCTTGTTTTTTTATTTCATTGGATTCTTTTTCTTTTATATTCAGCGAAGGTAGATCATTAGCTTGTGGTGATGCGCTTTTAATTATTTTTCCAATTTTATCTTTTTGTTCTTCTGATTTAGAATTACGAAAACGACTATCACTAATCAAAATATATTTTAAAGTCTTTAAAAAATTATTATTATTTTCAAAAGAAATATTTCTCATAAAAGAACTGTCATCATTATTTTCGAAGGGCAATAAAATAATTTTTGCTATTTTATTAGGATTATTAGGATCTTTTCTTAAAATACGTCCTACTGCTTGAATAATTTCTAAAGTAGAATTTTTAGGATCAAAAAAAACAACAGTATTACAACCAGGAATATCTATCCCTTCAGTTAAACAAAGACAATTCCATAATACAAATGATTTTTCATAAACTAATTTATCTAATTTTTCTTTTCTTTCACAAGGCATCATTGATCCTGTAATATAATCAGTTTTGATAATGACATTTGGATCACTTTGAGATCGATTTTTTAAATTATTTATAATGCTTTCCATAAATGAAGATGCTTTTTGAGCTCGATTTTTTATAACGCTATTTACAAAAGCGATAACAGAATTTTTTTGATCTGAATTATTTTCAATAGTTTTAATAATACCTACTATTTTAGGGATGTTTCTTAATCTTGTTTGAGTTAAAAATTTTTCTTTACGATATAAATAATATTCTTCTGTTTCTTTTTGATTTTTTTTAGGTAAACTCTTGTCAATCAATTCATTCATTGTATTTTTATCTTCATCTTTTAAAGTTTTATCAATTGATTTTGCTTCATCGATATCTGGTAATCTAGAAATAATGACGTTATAATCACATAAAATATTTTTTTTAATAGCAGTTCCTAAATCTAAAGAATAAAAAATCTCTCCGAAAATTTCTTTATTACTCATATCAATGAATTCATTTTTATTTTTTTTGCTACTCAACAAAATTTTAACAGTAGCGGTCATAAATAAAGCTTTTTTGGTTTTTATATTCTCGTGTAAATTTTGAAATAAATTTTTGTCTTTTTCATTTATTTTGGATTGATAAGTCATATGATGTGCTTCATCACAAATAATTAAATCAGCTTCAGGTAAAAATTCTTTTTCTTGACTATCTGCCAATCTATCATGAGATTGATAAGTACAAAAAAACATAATATATTTATATTTTTTTTTAATATCTGAATTGAGGGGTTATCTAAAAAATTACTAAAATCCATTATATCAGTTTCAAAAAAATCTTCTTTTTGGGCTTTTTGAATAATTTTGTCTTCTTGACTACAAATAGGAATAATTAAAATATCAGAATCATTAAAATAAAGAGCGCTTTGTTCTAATAAATTAATCCAAGGAACAAAATAAAAAACAATACCTCCTTCTGGCAATAATGATTTCATAATGTGTTTAGAAACAAAAGTTTTCCCAGTGCCACAAGCCATTTCTAATAATCCACGATTATTATATTTATAATGTTCTATTGCTTCTTTTACAGCTTCTTTTTGATAATAACGTAGTTCATGATTATTTAAATTAGATAATTCATCATTAATAACAGCATTCTTAACAATTCTTACGTTTTTTTCTTTTAATTTTTTTTCAGCGTCAGCCGTTAAAAGACCTGTACCAAAATTAACAAAAATACCGCCACCATTATATTCCTCTTTATCTAAAATTTCTAAAAAAGTATATAAAGAAGATGTATTAATTGTTGTGTTTTTGTTTTTAACTTGAATGGCTATTTTTTTTGAACCCAAATAAGCTTCAAAGTCAATTCCTTTTGCTCCTGTTTTAACTTGTTTAACGTTTGTTAAAGATTTTAGTAAAGGTTGAAGTGGTAACCATTTTAAAAATTTATGTTCACCAATAAAACCTTTTTTATTATTAGAATTTTTTAAATCTTTCATATATTTATGTTCCTTTAAAGGATATTTTTTTAAATTTTTTTTGAAATTTTAGTTGAACGCGCTGCGCACTGTTATAAATTTATATGGATAAATCAGATGCTTTTATTCGAAGATTTGTGTTTCTCGATTTTATTACAAACCAGTCCCATCTAAACAGTACTAGTAAAATTCTAAGCATACGGATTGTTATAATTCTATCCCTCTCGGGTTAAATAATCTTTCACAACGTTATTCCTATATATTCGCTCTTCATATTAAGCGTGTAAATTTTTCATAATAAATTACTAACTACTTTCATTCTATAAAAGTTGTCAACTTTCTTCTTGGATAGGCGATTATCTGATTATTCCAAATTCATTTTTACTCCATCAACTACTAATTATTCTCTTTATCCTTGAACCACAAGACTAAATCTTATCTTTGTTTCAACACCATTTTTAAAATTCATTAATTTTTTATCTTTTTCCTTTTCTTTATTACTATTAATCAATTGTTAATTAATATTAATTATGATTATAAAATTATAAACAAAAAAAAAAAAAAAACAATTTTAATATTCAGTTTTTTTATAAAGTATCGAATTAATTTTTATAATGATAGAATAATATTTTTTTATAAAAAAATATCTTTACTTATAATAATAAAAAATTATTATAAGTAAAGATAAAAATCAAAAGACCTCATAAATCATTTAAATATTGATTTTTTTAAATTTGGTAATATTAAAATAACAAATTTATAAAAAAATTAATAACATTTTCTAATTAAAAGAAAAAGATATTTAAAAAAATTCAATAACTTATTTAAAATCATTTTATAAGATCCAAGAAATGATTTATTTATAAATAATTATCTTTACTTATAATAATTTTTTATTATTATAAGTAAAGATAAAAAAATAAATGTCTAAAATTAGTAAAATATTAATTTTGTTTTAATGTTGTATTATATTACAATAAAGATAATTTATCATTTTTTGTTCTATTTTGATTAATATCAAATTGATATAATAAAATTTTTTATAATGATTAACTTTACTTATAATAATAAAAAATTATTATAAGTAAAAAAAATATCTGAAATCAATTAAATATTAATTTCTTTTTAATAGTTTATTATATTACAAAAAGATAATTTATCGTTTTTTTGTTTGATTTTTGTTTAATAAACACCGAAAAAAATAAAATTTTTATTTTATAAAAAAATTAAAATAAAAAATTAATAATAATAAAAAGATGATTTTTTTTTATAATACTAAATTATTGCTAAACTTTTAATTAAAATTTCTTATTATTTTCTAAATTTACAAATATTATATATATTTTATTGATTTTTATAATATTATAATTGTCATTAAAAAATATATTCAAAATTGGTTTACATAATATACATTATAGGAAGCAATTAATTAATAAAAAAGACCTAAAAATAATATTTTTTATTTTAATTTTTTTTATAAAATAAAAAATATTATTTTTTTTGATGTTTAGTGAATAATAAAATAAAAAAATTTATTATATCCATTTAATATTAATCAAAAATCAAACAAAAAACGATAAATTATCTTTGTGTAATATTAAAGCATTAAAAAGAAATTAATATTTAATTGATTTTAAATATTTTTTTACTTATAATAATAAAAAATTATTATAAGTAAAGTTAATTATTTATACAAAAAATAATTTTTTTGAATCTTATATAATGATTTTAAATAAGTTATTGAATTTTTTAAATATATTTTTCTTTTAATTAGAAAATGTTATTAATTTTTTTATAAATTTGTTTTGGTATTACAAAATTTAAAAAAAATCAATATTTAAATGATTCATAAGATCTTTTGATTTTTATCTTTACTTATAATAATTTTTTATTATTATAAGTAAAGATATTTTTTTATAAAAAAGATTATTCTATCATTATAAAAATTAATTCGATACCTTATAAAAAAACTGAATATTAAAATTGTTTTTTTTTTTTTTGTTTATAATTTTATAATCATAATTAATATTATTTAATGATTAATTAATAGTAATAAATGATAGTAATAAAGAAAGATAAAGAAAAAAATCAAAAAAGTTTTTTAAAATATTTAGATTTAATTTATATTAAACGAATAAATATTAAACGAATAAAATGTTTCCTTATAAAGGTCATGGTAAAAGTAAAGTAGATTTATTTTATCCCTTCACAATTTGATATATATATACTTTTAGTAATAACTTATACAGGTCCTATTTTCTATATTTAATAATAGTTTTGTTAAAGTAGATCACATTATCAAAATGGATACAAAGGTTCTAAATATTTATTTATTATTAAAAAAGAAAGAAAAAAATTATGAATTCAAACAAAAAAATTACTTTATTATTTATTATTTTATTTATAATTTTGATTGGTATTGGTTTTTATATACTAAAATTAAAACCAAAAAATGTTTCTTCAACAACTATTACTGAAGAAAATGAACCACAAGAACAAAAAACTGAATCAACTTCAATTGAAAAATCACAAGAAAACGAAACATCAAAAACTGATACAAAAACAACATCAACTAAAAATTCACAACAAAATGAAACACCAAAAAAAGATGTTAAACAAAATACACAATCATTAACTAATTATAATTTAGAATCAGAACAAAAAAATAAAATAACACCTGCTGGATCTGAAAAAGTATTTTTACCAGATGAAATATTATTACCTCCTTCTAATTTAGAACCAAAAATTCAAAATAAAAAAACATCTTTTAGATCTGAACAAGAAATTGAATCAGATGAACAAGAAAAAAATCTATTCGAATTTAATAATGATGAAACAATGAACCAATTTCAACAATTAACCGGAAATATTAATTCAATGACACCTTTTCTAAAATCTGAACAAAATATAAAAAAACCATTAACTCCTTCTAATTTAGAACCAAAAATTCAAAATAAAAAAACATCTTTTAGATCTGAACAAGAAATTGAATCAGATGAACAAGAAAAAAATCTATTCGAATTTAATAATGATGAAACAATGAACCAATTTCAACAATTAACCGGAAATATTAATTCAACAATGAACCAATTTCAACAATTAACCGGAAATATTAATTCAATGACACCTTTTCTAAAATCTGAACAAAATATAAAAAAACCATTAACTCCTTCTAATTTAGAACCAAAAATTCAAAATAAAAAAACATCTTTTAGATCTGAACAAGAAATTGAATCAGATGAACAAGAAAAAAAATCATTTAATACCGAAAAATCCGAAAAAAATGAATTTTTAAAAATTAAAGAAGGATTGAATTCAAAAATTTTAGAAATTAAAAATAAACTTATCCCGTTATTATTTGAAAAAGATCAATTCGAAAAAAATATAAAAGATGAAAAAGGCAAAAATATATCAGAAATTTGGAACCAAAATTTGTTTCCAATCAATGAACAAATTGAGAAATTACAATCAGAACAAAAAATTAACGAAGATATGTTATTAAATTGTGAAAAACTTTTAAAAAATTATAAGTAATTCCTTATATTATATCAAAATCAAATTAAAAAAGAGGTAATCAATAAATGTTAAAATTAACTAAAATTACTTGTATTTAAACATTTTATCATTTCCGAATTGCTGTTCATACTGTTATAATTTTTTGTAAATAAATTCATTTTTAATACGAAAAGACTATTTAAAAAAAATAGTCTTTTTTTGTTTTTAGTAAAAAGAGAAAATAATATATCAATACATGTCGTTAAATTATTAATTAAGAACAATTTTATTGTTATTTTTTTATTTTAATAAAAAAAAGAAAGGAACTTAACCTTATTAGAAAATTAAAATTAAACAACAAAAAGCAATAGCAACATTCAGTAATTAAAATAAAAAAACATCATTTAAACAAAAAATCAAACTCTAAAGAAAATAGTAAAATAACAATAACAAAATTTAATCAAAAAAAACAAAATATATTAATTAAAAATCATAATGCGTTAAATTAAGCTTTTAATTTTTATAAAGGTTTTATATATACTACTTATTAAAAAAACTCTAATTTAAAGTCCTCTAAAAACACGATCTAGAGTTTATTGGTGATTTTTTAATATTAGACACATTTTTAGAGTTGACTATTTATTGGTTTATTTTAACTCCTTAAAAATTATCATTTTTAACATTATTTTAAAAAAAAAAAAATAACTATTAATCATATTTATAATTTATCTAATTTTCAAAAAAAGTTTATCAAAAATTAAAAAACGAAAACAATATTAAAGAAACATTTCACGAATTGTATAATTTATTATTAAAATTCACTCAATTCTAAAAGGGCCAAAAACTGTAAACTATTTATTCTCTCTTTCATTCCTATTCAAATTATGAATTAGTATATACATTTATATTTACATTGATAAATAATAGTGATAACGAATATTTATATTTTGTTATTAATTAAACTATTTTATTTATCAAAAGTAAATAAAAATAGATAGATTTAAAAAAAGAAGATTAATTAAAAAAGATTTAAAAAAGAATCAATCAACAAAGAGAGTATTAATTATAATATTCTTATCGAGAAAAAAAATAAAGATTCAATTTTAAAACTAGGTTTAGATACCAATGATGATTATAAAGAAGTAAATTATCAAATTAGATTATTAGGAATTATTAGTTTAACGTCATGTCCTAGGACGAAATTCGTTTAACGTCTATATTTAGGACGAAGAGAGATTTAACATCATGTCTAGGATGAAATCGTTTGACATCACATTTAGGATGAAATAGTTTAACATCATACTAGGACGAGTATAATATTTAGGATGAGATAGTTTAACGTCTTATCTAGGACGTTAATAGATTTAACGTCATATCTAGACGAAAATAGTTTAACATCTACTACTTAGGATGAGATAGTTTAATGTCTTATCTAGGACGAGATAGTTTAACGTCAATATCTAATACGTGAAAATTTAACGCAAATAACCTAGGACGTGATAAAATGTTTTTAACGTCAACATTTAAGACAAATATAGTTTAACATCTATATTTAGGATGAGATAGTTTAATGTCTTATCTAGGACGAGTTAATTAACAATATGAATTATGATGAATAACTTTAATTAAGTTTCCTTCTTTATCATATTTATTAATGAACCAAATTTTACTACCGTCACGATTGTATGCTATTTCTTTAATTAAATTGCAATGTTGATTGAATTCTTAAATTAATCTTATTTCATCAGTATCTTTTCGAAATTCGATGATTCTAACAGTTTCGCCTTTCGAATTGTATTCTTTAATAAATTTAAATTCTCTATCCGGCGTTATTAAATAAGTTGTTTTTAATAATCGATTTTTATTATTGAATTCATCAATAGAATCAATTATGTCAGTGTTATGAAAATAGTTTATTTTATTTTTTTTAATGTTGTTTTTATTCATAGTTAATTTTTCCTTTCTTAATGCTGAACGTTTGTTTTTGCTTTTTGTTTATGGCGTTGAAATGGCTGATTTTTTATTTTAATTTTTTTTCTTGTTCGATGTAGTTAATTTCATCTAAATATAATTTTGTTAATTGGTATTGATTGTTTTGGTTTTCAATTAATTTGAAAATTAATTTTTCATCAAACTTACTGTAATAAAGAATGTTTTCATAATCTAAATAATATGTTTTTTGTGGTTGATGTTCTTCAATTTGATAACATTTTAATGTTTGCAAGAAGTTTTTATTTGTGATTTTGGCGATATTTAATAAATCAACTAATCGGCGTCGTTTTTTGGCGCTTTTTATTTTTTTGTGAATTGTTGTTTTTTCATTTGCAATAAAAAATGTTGTTGTTTTTAACTTTTTAGCAACTTCTATATTTGATAAAATATTAAATTGTTTTATTTCTTTAAAATTATTTTTTAATTGATATATTGTTTGAAAAATTTTTAATTGTTGTTTTGTTAATTCGCGATTGACAATGTTGTTTAATAAGTTAATTTCACATTCTCGGTGATAATATTCATCACCAAATTTAGTTTCATTTGTATTATGTATTATTAGATTGTCTAATACATCAAAATTTGATAATTCAACTTCTTGGTTTGATTTTGTAAAAATTGAATTTTTGACATCAACAAATCTTATTTCATGACGATTTCGAACTCTTAATAAATCAAAAAAATGATTTTTAATTAATTTAACTATAAAACCATTAATAGAATCTTGTTCTCCAAAATTTTGAATTTCTGATTGTATTTTTTTATTTTTTTTTACTAAGAGTTGATAAGTTGTTAATAATAAATCTTCTTCCATTTTTTCTGATGGAAATGGAAATTTAAAATTAACTACTTTATAAAATAAAAGGTTTTTAATTCGTTTAATTAATTTATTAATTTCTTCTTTTATTTTTTCGTTATTTATTTCTTTATTTTCTAATAAAAAAATATCAAGTTTTTTAAAAAGATTAAAAAATAAATCGAAATAACATGATTCAATTTCTAATACGCTTTGTTTAAATTTATTCATTTTTAAAACCTCTTTTCACTAAAAGCAAAAAAAAGACTAGTTATTTTTAACTATTCTTTTCGGTATTAAAAATGAATTTATTTACAAAAATTTATAACAGTGCGGTTGTCCATCTAATTTGCCATATTTATCATAACTTGTTTGATTTGATTTTTTTATATTTTTATTTAATTTTGTTTATATATACAAAAAAATACTATCGATAGTATTTTAAATAAATTTAATTTATTTAATATAAAAATTTTTGTTTATTTTTATAAATAACGATAAAATAAATTGGTAAATAAAAAAAAGACACTAATTAATATTATCTTTTAAATTAAAATTAAAAATTTAATTATTTTAATTAATATTATTTTTTATTAATTTTTGCGTGATTTTTATCAAAATATAAATGATAACAAGCGTAATGTAAAGTACACAATATGGACCGTATTCATGTTTAAAATATGTTTTCCATACATATATATTTTTTAAATTGTTTTATAGATTTTGTTAATAGATTACCGTTTTCATTAATCAAATTTTAAATTGTTTAAATTGATTTGCTAAAATCTTGTAATTCACAAAACATAATTAAAGATACTGTTTTGTCATTTATAGTTGTATATCTATTGATTTGTTTATAAATTTATTCAATGGAATTTTTACCATTAATATGTTTAATTACTTCTTCAAAAAAATAATTATATCAGTTTTTCCGTGGACGTTTATACCTTCGTTTGCAACGGAATTTTCAAAATTTTCTTCTAATTGAATTCGAATTAAAGACGATAAAAAAATTTCTTTTAATTCAAAAATTTAATATGTTTTTAAAAGTCCATATGTTTAACAAATATTAGAAAGCAATTTATGAATAGAAATGGTAATATTATCAAATGTATCTGATTCCTATTTTTTTATTCTTTTATTTTTATCTAAAATCACTATAATTTTTATTTTAAAAAATAATTATTTATTATGATGTTAATTTCTTTTTTTATATTTTTATAATTAACTCCTTTTTAAAATGAATTTGTATATTAGTAGCATAATATTTTTTTAAAAATGTCAAATTGTTTATTTAAGTTGGTAATTTGTTTTTTTAATTTTTTAATTTGGTTTTTCATAATAATCTCTTTTTTGGTTAAATTAACAGTTTTGTAACTTGTTTTGGTTGAATTTGATAAAAAATTATAATGGTTTCTAAAATTTGGTTAATTTTTTTTAATAAAAAAGTTTTATCTAATTCGTTTCTAACAATTTTTAGTAATTTTAAATATTTTTGAATCATACTAATCATGGTTTTAAATAAACTTCATCAGGATAAATATAAACAACGTGAAAGTCAGTGTAGTTGAAATAGATAAGAAAGTATGCGAAGTTAATTTTAGAACAAAAAAATTGACATTTAACTTTTGCCTAGTAATATTTAGGTACTTTCCTTACGGATGAGGAATTGAGATGTGTTAGTGTTAAAAAATGATAAATTTGTTTCTTTAGCTAATACTTGAGCGAAAGTAGTTTTGCAAATACCGGAAAATTGGTGTAATAAAATTCCAGTTGGAATTTTAACTTCGTCAACATCTTCCATATTTTTGATGTTTTTTAAAAAAAGTTAAAAAACGATCTACTGCTACGCGTTCATCTTTTAAACCAATTAATTTATCAAATGATGGAATTTTTGTTAAATCAGTTTTAGGAAAATCTTTGTTGTTAATACTTGATTTTGAGAAAAATTGTTAACTAAAAAAATTATATCATTATTTCAATTCAACGTAATTTTAACAAGTTTTTAATTTATTTATTTCTTCTTTACATTTTTTAATTTCTAAATTATTATTTGGCGTTTGAAGATTGTTAGTTGGTTGTTTTTTTCTCAACTATTAAATGATTTATTTTATCATTTTTTTCAGTTAATATTTCAATTTTTTCGATTAATTATTAAATAATAGGTATTAAATCTTGGTTTTTATTAACATCTTGCGTTGATTTTTGATTTGATTTATAATAAAAATAAAAACCAAAAAGACATACAGTTAATAAAAAAACCAATAATAATAAGAATATTTTTAATTTTTTTAAAAAAGTCGTTTTGTTATTTGATAAAGTTATCTTTTGAATACTTTCTTTTGAATTTTTTTATTTTTTTTAAAAAAAGAAAAAGACTCGAAATTGAGTCTTATTCTTGGTTAAATTATAAATTACTCATTGTGTTTGTTTGAGCGATTTGAGAAGTAATTTTTTCTTTAGTTCCAGCGAAAGCTTTTCCTTCGGAATCAACTAGTTCGTAATCAATAACTACAAATAATTTAGGATCTTTAACAGTTTCTAGTAAAAAGTCTTTTTGTTGTGTTTCGATTGTGATAATGTGGTCTTTGTTGGCTATGATTATAGGACGTTTTGTGTCTTCGTAAACAGTGCCATCAATTAAAATACGAGAATTAAATAATTCGCTTGCTAATGTTGTTGTAAAAGTAGTATTGTTTTCAGTGTCGTAAGATAATGTTGTTTTTAAGTACATTGTTTCAGTAATTGGTTTACCATTGTTGTCAAGTTTAGCGTTAAAAGTATGAATTGCTTTATGAGTGTCAGTTGTTGGTGTTAAATTTGGAAATTCAACTGGAATTAAATATTTGTCAAAAGATTCGTCTTGTTTTCTAGGTTTAGTTACGATCAATCTAGCAAATGCGCTACGTATTTTTACTTCGTGACGTGATTGTGCTGTGAAAAAGTTTGTGATTGCGTAAATACCAGTGATAGCGAATAATGATATTCCAATAAAGACTAATACTATTTTTTTTTTACCATTAAGTTTTTTTAAAAAATTCATAAATTTCATTTCCTTTTAATAATAATTTATTATTATTATTCAATATTGAAATTGAATATATTTTTATTATATATTTTTATAATTTTTAATGTTTAATAAAGAGTTTTTATTTTTTTACCATAATTATTTCAGGAATGTCTATTTAATATTTTTGTTTTGATCAGTTAATAATTAATTTTTAAATTTACAAAAATAAAATTTGATTAAATAATAAATTAAATAAAAAAGTAATAAAATGAAATAGTTTAATATTACAAAAATAAAAATTTGAGATAATGAATGAGATTGATATTAATTCATTTTTAGTTTTTTTTGATTTATTTTATTAAATAAAAAAGACTATATAAAAAAAGTCTTTTAAATTAATTAGTGAAAGGTTACCTGTAAATTTAATTCTATAGGTTTTTTAGGTGGTTTTATCATATTATAATAATGATTATCAAAACGATTATGACGTTTACCATCTTTAAAACAGTTACGATTATTAATATACAGTTCTTCTTTTTTAGATTTTTTCAGAAACCATAGAAAATAAAAAGTTTCCTGAGGTTTGTATTCATAATTAATTTCATTACCTTCTTCATCATAAATGTATTTTGATGGCGTACCGAATTTATCTTTTATTTGTTCAAGTGAATAATTCACATACTTTTGAATAGGACAGTTTTGAATCCATTTGATAAGTTCATTCTTATATTCTATAAACAAATTTTCTTTAAGTTTATTATTTTGACAAGTGATATGATAAATTGTATCTTCGGTTTCAAAGATGTTTAATATTGTATCAACAAAATAAGAGAATTCAATATTATTAGATAATTCATTGTTATTAATGTTATTTTGAATTTTCTCTTCTTTTTTTATACATTTTCCGACATAATTATGTAAATTATAATCTCTTTTCCATTTGTTAATAGCTTCATGAGGGTCAAGAGAATCAAGAAGTGGGATTTTTTTTGTTTCTTTTATTTCTATTTTTTTTTCGTTAATCACTTTTGGGTTTTCTGATTCAAGTATTTCGATGTCTCGTATTTCTTTTGGTCGTTCTTCGGATGATGTAGTTAATTTAGAATTAATTTGAAAATGAGTTTCTTGTGTTTCAACTTTTTTATCTTCTTTTTCAGGTTGTGATTCTAAATTAGAAGAAGTAGATGACGATTGTGTATCTTGTTTCAAATTACATTTATAAATACAAAATAAAATTAGAAAAATAAATATTATAAAAAGAGAGATGATAATAGTTTTTTTAAAAAAATTATTATGCATAAATTTAATTTCCTTTTAGTAAAAAATAATTCAATATTAAAATTAAAAACATTTTTATTATATATTTTTACAATTTTTAATGTTTAATAAAGAGTTTTTTATTTTTTTACCATAATTATTTCAAGGATGTTTATTTGACATTTTTGTTTTAATCAGTTAATACTTAATTTTAAAGTTAAAAAATAAAATTTGATTAAATAATAAATGAAATAAAAAAGTAATAAAATGAAATAATTTAATATTACAAAAATAAAAATTTGAGATAATGAATGAGATTGATTTTGATTCATTTTTAGTTTCTTCTTTAATTTATTTTATTAAATAAAAAAAGACTCTATAAAAAGAGTCTTTTAAATTAGTAGCGAAAGAAAGGGTTACCTTTAATCATAATTCTTTAGGTTTTTTGGTGTGGTCTTGTAGTATGATAATAATTGATCAAAACAATTATAAAGTCTATTACAGTTAAGATTATTAATACACCAATTGTCAAAAAAGAAACCATGGACATATTTATAACATCTTATTATTGCCTTCTTCATCATAAATGTCTTTTGATGACTTAACGAAATTACTTTTTATTTCTGCAGATGAATAAATCTACACTTTTTTTAATATAACATTATTTCATCCATTTGATAAGTTTATTGTTATATTCTCTAAACAAATTTTCTTTAGGTTTTTCATTTTTACAAATAATATGATAAATATTATCTTCGATTTCAAATATATTTGTTAACGTAAAATAGTTAAAAGAGAATTTAATGAGATTAGATTCTGATTTTTAATTTTTTGATTTTATTTCCTTTTTTATATATTCTCCATCGTAATTATGTAAATTATTATCTCTTTTCCATTTTTTAATATCTTCATTGAGGGTAATCAAGAGAATCAAGGAGATTTATTTATTTTTTTAAGTAATTTGAATTTCTATTTCGTTGTTTTCTTCATTTGGTCCAGATATTTCGATTATTTTATCTTCTTTTTCATTTGATATATTCGGTAATAAAATTTTATCATTAATTTCTTTTGTTTTATCTTCGTTATATTTTTCTAATTTAATTTTAATTTGATTTTTTAGTTCTAAATGAGAAGGAGTTAAAGGTCCTTTTGTATTTTGTTTAACATCTTTTGACTTTATAAAATAAATTATAGTAGCTATAATAACTATTATAGCAATAGAGATAATAATAGCTATCTGATTTTTTTTAAAAAAATTATTATTCATAAATTTTTGTTTCCTTTTAATAATAATAATTATATTATTCAATATTAAAATTGAATATATTATTATTATATATTTTTTTACAATTTTTAATGTTTAATAAAAAGTTTTTTATTTATTTAACATAATTATTTCAAGGGAGGAATAGAGGATAAAAGATACTAAAATGAAAAAATATTTAAAATTATTTTTAATTTGCTTTTAAAATTTTTATTTATAAATAACTTTTTTTATTATTTATACTCGTATTATAGAATATTTTTTTTATAAATAACAATTTATACAACAAAAAAATAACCTTTTTAAAACAGGCTTTTTTTGTGATAAATATAATTATTTTTTTAATTTAAATTCTTGATTCTAAGAGGTTTATATAATTATTAAAGCAAGTTATAATTAATTTGTTTTTGTAAATTATTTTTTTAAAGGTATTTTTGTTTTTAATTTACTTAGATAAAAATATGTTTCTAACTTATTACACATTTTAATATAATTTTTACTATTTAAATAATCTTTAAACATAGTTTTTGAATAAAAAAGTTTTTTATAAAAATAAGATAGATTTACTTTTTTTTCAATATATGTTTTAAGATAATGATTTTTGTTTTTTTTCAAAATCTAAGGCATTTTTTGTATTATTTTTAAAAACAGTTTTTTTTGTTGTTTTTTCTTAATATACTATCTCTTAATAATTGATAAAATGAATGTTCTTGACTATATTCTAAAATATTTTTTAAATAAAAACTAGTCAATTGATATTGAAGATGTTTTAAATCATAAGAAAGATATTTTAAAGTTTTAGGAATAATTAATTTTTAAAGCTTCTAGAAAATTTAAATTTGATGAATAATTTTTTTAATTTCTTCATTGTTAAGGCCTGATTCATATTTACTAACATATTCAGCAACAATAAACGCTATATCTTTACTAATAAAAATTTTTTAACTTGAAATTAGTTTATTTCAATTTTTGTTTTTTTATTAACATCTTTAATTTTTTTGTTATCTTTATAAAAAATTTGTAATTTTTGTGAACGTGGATTCAGTTTTTTTAAATATGGTAATTATTCTTTAACAATATTAGCCTACATTTTGAAAATGTCCGAAATAACTAAGTTTTTGTTTTTACTTACTTTGCAACCATTATTAATATTATATTTTTTTGTTATTGTATTATAATATTATTCATTATAATGAATGAGAAGATTGATTTTGATTCATTTTAATTTCTTTTTTTGATTTATTTTTTTAAATAAAAAAACTCTATAAAAAGAGTTTTTTCGATTATTAATAAAATTTTACCTCTAAATCTAATTCTTGAGGTTTTATTGGTGGAATTTCTTTATTATAATAATGACTAAATTTTTTATCACGTTGAGAAAAGTCATTTTTAAAGCCATCAATAGAATATTTTATTTCATTTTCATATTTCTTTTTGAATTTCTTTTTAAGAATATTTATTTTATCTTTTGATTTATTTAATATATTATCATCCTTAGAGAGTCATAATTATAAAGACATTTATTACCTTTTTCATCATAAATTTTTTTTAGTGAATTACCGAAATTGTCTTTCATGTATAAATTTGGTAGATATTCCATATCCTTTTTAACGGAACATTTATTAATCTATTCTATCAGTTGATTACTATATTTTCTACACAAATCTTCTGTATGTTTCTTATCTGTAATAATAATATGATAAATTTTATCTTCGGTTTCGAAGGTGTTTGTTAATAACACCATACGATCGAGTAATTAGATTCTGATTTTCATTTTCTACCTTAAA
The DNA here is from genome assembly GCA_023934045.1 of Candidatus Phytoplasma vitis. Classification (GTDB taxonomy): domain Bacteria; phylum Bacillota_I; class Bacilli_A; order Acholeplasmatales; family Acholeplasmataceae; genus Phytoplasma; species Phytoplasma vitis. The sequence continues at coordinate 316,733 of CP097583.1, forward strand.
TTCATTTTGTATATTTTCCATTAATTATGTAAATTATGATATATTTTCTATTTGTTAATGGATTAATAAGAATTAAGAAAATCAGGGATTTGGATTTAAATTTTTCTTTTTTTCAGAAAACAAAGTCTTATTAAATGGTAATTTCATATTTTAACCAACACCAAATAATTTCATTAACTTTAGAATATCTTGTCTGGACATAACATAAAGATCACGTCTTTTTAATTTAGGTCGAGCGTTTTAACCCATTTTTGTTGTTCATTTTGTGGCTATTATTGTTGTTAAAGCTTTTGGTTTTGTATCTCTTTTTGACATCAGTTGGTTTAACAAATTACCAATATCTTAATATAATAAAAATTATAATGATAACTAAGATAAAACTTGTCCACAGACATATTTTTTTGTTTGAGGATTCATATTTTGAAGTTTGAATACTTTTATTAATTTAATTTAAGTTAAAATTATTTTTTAAAATTTAAAAAATAATTTTAATTTTTTTATTATTTTATATATCAATTGTAATTAAAAAACAATTTATACAAATCGTTTAATAATCATTTTGAATCGGAAATATAATGACAAATAAAAACAGAGCGAAACATTGCATTACGCTATTTATTTCATTTTGTAAACATAAAATTCAAAAAAATGATTTTTTTAAAAAAATATAAATGAAATTAAAACTCAACATATTATTTTTTAAAATATGTATTTTAAAAAATAATTAAAGAAGATGATAATGATTTTAATAATAAAAATTGTAAACTTTTTTTGATAAAAATTTTTTTACTTAATATTGGAATGTTAATTATTATACTTTTTTAGGTATAAAAGACTATATATTTTTTATTAACGAATATATTGTCAAAAACTATTTAATTAAAAAATATAATAATAAAAAAAAACATAAAAAATATTGTTTTTTTATTATATTTTTTATGTTTTTTTTAAGATATTTTTCGTAAAGGATATTTTTTTAAAATATCTTTAATATCATTTGGAAATAAAGTTTTTTTAATAAATAATTTTTCGGCAATTTTAGTTAAAGTAATTTGATTTAATTCAATTAATTTTTGACATTCTTTATATAAAAGATCATAATCTTTTCTCGGCGTAGTAGAATTACTTTGAACTAAAAAATTCGCTTTAGCGTGATCAGTACCTGAACCCTTACCTACTTTATCTTTAGGGATTTGTTTTCTTTTGAATAAGAGATTTTCAGAAGATGTTCCGCCAAAAGCAACTAAAGCTTCTGCTTTCCAATTTATTTTTTTAATATTATGTCTACAATGCCCTAAAGTACCTCCAGAAGGAATAATAGTAACTCCTAAAAATTCAAAATATTCAGGATACAAAAGAGTGATAATAGCATGCCCTGATTCATGATAACTTGTAATTTCAACTTCAGATAAATTAGTCTTATTTTCTAAAAAATCTTCAGAATTAACATTAAATACTTCAGATAAAAAATTATTGATTAGAACATGATTCTCTGCATATAAAAAAATTGATAAAGAAAGATTTATAGCAAATATCCATAAAAGACAGATGACATAATTTTTATTTTTTATTATAAAATAATTATTCATGAAATTTTACTTTATAACTTATTTTTTTCCAATTATTATTTTCATTGGAATTTAATCTTATATTTAAAATACAATAAAAACTTGTGTCTTTGCAATATAGGTAATCAAAAGTATAATTTATGGCAATTTGGAAATTTTGGGGATGAGAATAATTTATAGTATTAATATTAGTATCAATATCTATTCGTTTTTGTATTTGTTTTTGTTCTTGCGAATCAATATTACCATAAATGTTTTTTTCTTCAGGAAATTTATTTTTAATAAATTGGTTCAACCAATTAATAAAATCAACTGATCTTTCGATATAAAATGATTCAGCATTTATATAATTAAAATCTTGATATTCAATATTAGAAAATTTTTCTTGTAAAACATTTTGTTCTTCTTTATAATTTTTTGTTAAATCAGAATATTCTTTTTGTGCATTTTTTAATTGGTTTTTTATATCATCTGTTTCTTTTTTTATCTTGTCTTTTTCTTCAATTAATAAACTGTTTAATTTTTCTTGTCTTTTTTCAATGATTTTCTCTTCCTCTATTATTTGTTTTTGTTCAAGTAAAGAATGTTCTTTTTGTGCATTTTTTAATTGGTTTTTTATATCATCTGTTTCTTTTTTTATCTTGTCTTTTTCTTCAATTAAGAAATTGTGATTTTGTTTATTCAAGGAAATTTTTAAACTGTTTAATTTTTCTTGTTTTTTTTCAATGATTTTCTCTTCCTCTATTATTTGTTTTTGTTTAAGTAAATCAGAATGTTCTTTTTGTGCATTTTTTAATTGGTTTTTTATATCATCTGTTTCTTTTTTTATCTTGTCTTTTTCTTCAATTAAGAAATTGTGATTTTGTTTATTCAAGGAAATTTTTAAACTGTTTAATTTTTCTTGTTTTTTTTCAATGATTTTCTCTTCCTCTATTATTTGTTTTTGTTTAAGTAAATCAGAATGTTCTTTTTGTGCATTTTTTAATTGGTTTTTTATATCATCTGTTTCTTTTTTTATCTTGTCTTTTTCTTCAATTAAGAAATTGTGATTTTGTTTATTCAAGGAAATTTTTAAACTGTTTAATTTTTCTTGTTTTTCTACATGATTTTTACTTGAATAACTTTTAATCATTTGGTCTAATTCAGTGTTTATTAATTCGTTGGTTTTAATCTTTATCTGAAATTCTCTTATTTCAATTTCTTTTTCATGTTTTTGTTTTACAATATCGATTAATTTTTCTATAGTTAAAGAATTAATTTCATTAGTATCTTTTTTTTCTTCTTGTTTTTCTACATGATTTTTACTTGAATAACTTTTAATCATTTGGTCTAATTCAGTGTTTATTAATTCGTTGGTTTTAATCTTTATCTGAAATTCTCTTATTTCAATTTCTTTTTCATGTTTTTGTTTTACAATATCGATTAATTTTTCTATAGTTAAAGAATTAATTTCATTAGTATCTTTTTTTTCTTCTTGTTTTTCTACATGATTTTTACTTGAATAACTTTTAATCATTTGGTCTAATTCAGTGTTTATTAATTCGTTGGTTTTAATCTTTATCTGAAATTCTCTTATTTCAATTTCTTTTTCATGTTTTTGTTTTACAATATCGATTAATTTTTCTATAGTTAAAGAATTAATTTCATTAGTATCTTTTTTTTCTTCTTGTTTTTCTACATGATTTTTAATTAAATAACTTTTAATAATTTGGTCTAATTCATTGTTTATTAATTCTTTTTCATTAATATTTATCTTAGATTTTCTTATTTCAATTTCTTTTTCATGTTGTTTTTTTACAATATCTATTAAGTTTTCTATATTTTTTTTAAAATAGTAATTATTTTTTGCTGGTGAATACAATTCATCAATGTTTTTACATAAACTATCTAATTGTTTTTTTCTAAAATTAATATAATCTTGATTATATTTTTGATTCAATTCAAAATTTTTTAGATTCAATTCAAATTCTTCAAATTGTTTTGTTACTGTTTGTAATTCAATATTGTGATCATTATTAATATTTTTCGGTTCTTGTATTTCTTTAAATTTGTTTTTAATGTTAGATTGAATTGTTTCTATTTGTTGTGTCACTTGTTCCCAATCAATTTCACTTATTATATTACATTTCTTAAAATCTTCTATTAATTTATGTTTATAATCAGTTAAAAATTGTCCAATCCATTGAATATTATCTAAAGACAGTTTAAAATTTTGATTTTTTGTATAATAATTATGATATATATAATATAAATGATCTTGAAATTTTTTACAAACATAATCTATATTTTTTTTATCTAAATCTTTAATAATAAGATATTCTTTTTGATTGCCAACAATATCGTCGTTGTAATAATGATTAGGATCAACTAAATTTTGTTTTTTTATATTTGTAATAAAAATATCACTTGCTAATTTATAATATTCAATTTGTAACTCACTGATAATATCTAAATAAGGGTTTAAAATTTGTTTTTCTTTAAATTCATTATATTTTCTGTAGGCTTTAATTCTAGCATCAACTATCTTTTGTTCGTCTATAAAATCAATTATTTTAGCTAAATATTCTTTAGCCAATTTTTTTAAATTATCTTTAATAGCATATGTTTTGTAATGAGGAGGGTTTTTCGTTTCTTTAGTTAAAACATTAGTTTCATTAGGAATTTTTGTTTCTATTTCTTCATTAATTTTTGCGTTTTCATTTGAAACATTAATAAAATTAATTAAATCTTTAACTTCTTGAAAAATTATGTCTATTTCCTTATTATAAGCATTAAAAGGTTCTAAAATATATTGATTTTTAATTTCATCAAGTTGCAATTGTAATTGTTTTTTTAAATCTTCAGGGTTTTGTAAATAAATAGTTTTTGAATCTTTACCTAAAGAACTTTTATCAGAAAACAGTTCTATATTTTGTTTTTGTGTCTTTTCATCTATAACAGGATTTGAATATCTATGATCTATATCTTGTGTTTGATATTCTAATTCTTTTTGTAAATGTTTTAAATGATTATTAAGTTCATCTGATTTTTTTTTACATTCATTTATAAATTTCTCATAATTTTTTTCACAATTAGAAGATAAATCTTTTTTTTTATCATGAATAATTTTATCTAATTGTGTTTTTTTATCTTCTTCAAAAAGACAACTAGAACGAAAAACAAAAATACTATAATCTACATATATTTTATATAAATGATTTTTTATTTCTTTTAAGCAGTCTAATAAATCTTTATTAATTAATTCATCGTTCATATGGATTATATGTTCAATTAATTCTTTTTTATTTAAACTAGGACTTTCTAAATTATCTTTGTATAAACTTGTTTTCATTGAAGAGAATAGTTGTTGAGAATCATCTGTTTTAGGGCTAGGTTTAGAATGTAACATTAAATTTAAAAAATTTTGTTTACTATCTTTTAAATTGTTACGAAAATCATTTTCTAAATCTTTTCTAATTTTTTTTGTATAGTCTTTTATATTATGATCTAAATCATTAAATAATTCTGAATTATCTTGAAAAAATTTGTCTAATTTTTCTTTTCTTTTTAGTTGATTTGTTTCTTCATATTCAGAACCCCATTCATCTATTAAATTCGAAAAATCTTTGTCTAATTTTAGAAAATCTTTTTGAAAATAAATAAAATAATTTATATGCGGTTTTTCTAATTCTTTTAAATAAGTTAATATGTTATAAAAGTATCTTAAATATTCGATTTTAAACTGTAAATTAGTTACTTCTGGTAAATAACTAAAAAGTTGAGTTCGTTTTAATTTTTTAGGATCTCTTTGAGTTGAATGACATAATTTATCTTCATTTAAAAATACACCATCATATTCATTATCATATTTTTCATTCATTTCTTTTAAAATAAAATCAAAATATAAATAATAAAAAAAATCATTATATGTACTGCAGTATTTTTTTGGGTTTGTTGATTTCAAAAATATTCCTAATTCTCTTAAATCAGGATTTAAAAAAAATTTTTTTCTTTCAAAATCTTTTTCTTCTTCTAATGATTCAAAATCTTTTTTTCTTTTTTTTAATTTTTCTAGTTCTTGTTCGTGTATTAGTAACTGATCAGAAAAAATTTGTTTTAAATTATCTATTTTTTCATCTTTTCGTATTGTTTCATCTATTTTTTGTATTGTTTCATCTATTTTTTGTATTGTTTCATCTATTTTGCCTTCTAAATGTTCTATTTCTTTGTTTTTATAAAAATTCAAAAAATTATCAAAATTTTCTTTTCTTTTATCTGCAGGTAATTGTTTGTAACGAATTTCAAAATCTTCTAAACTTTTTAACATTGGAGATATATATTCCTTAAAATCGTAAAACATTTCAAAAAGTTTTTCTTCTCTTTTTTTTGTTTCGTTAATACAGTTTTCCTTTTGTTTTTCATAAAGTTCTTTTTCTGAACCGTATATAAAATTACAAAATAAAATTGAAAAAGAAAAAATAAAAATAAAAAATAAAAAGGAACACAAAGACGTTTTCGAATATTTCAAAATCTTTTGTTTTTTCATTAATAACTCCTTTTATTTATTTAGATTGATTTTTTATTAGCATTTCGTTTATTGACATTATAATTTCTTGTAAAAGAACCATGTGTTTAGGATCCAAAATATCTGTTATGTTAAACAAATTATTAAATGCTTTTATTTCTTCTGAAGTTAATTCTGGAGTACTTAAACCTTTTTTAATAAAAAAACTTTGAAATTTTTCTTTAATTTATTATTAATAAAATTATAAATTTTAATTTTATCACATTCTTGTTTTTTCTTTAATTTTCTCACAATATTGATTAATTTCAGCAAACTCTTTTTGATTTCCGAAATATTCTCTAAAAGTTTCTTCTAAATCAGTAATTTCTATTTGAAAATATCCTTTTCCACTTGTTGCACGAAGAACGGCTTTTTCAGCTGCTTTCAACATCATATCTTTCATTTTTCGGCCCGAAGTTAAATCATAAAAATATTTTATAACTTTTTCTAAAGTGTAAATATCATATGGTAATTTTTTTTCTTCTAAATAATTTTCCTTTTTGTTTAAAAATTTTTTCCATGCTTCTGTGTCTTCAAGTTCAAGAATTTGATATTCAGATTGTTCATTATCAAATTTTTGTATAGCATCTTTATACAAATAATTAATTTCTTGATTATTAGCTCTAGCATATTGGGATAATAATTCTTTTCTTTTTAATTTATCGTCTAAAGTTTCTAAATTACCGTTAGGATTATTTTCATCAGATATTCCTTTTATCTCAGTAGACCCTAAAGCAGGAATATAATAACCATGTTTAATAGCGGTAGCGAATAATTCAGGATTTCTTAAAGCTGTGTTCATTTTCTTAACAAAAAAAGGAATATAATATTCGCAAGCATATTTTTCTATATTTAATTTATACATTTTATCAATGACTACTCGAATGTAATCAAGTCTTTTATCTTCTGGTTGGTTACCAACATATAAAGCGTCACAACGAGAACGAATAGCTGAATCAATTTTTTCTAAGTGATTAGTGGCCGCAATAAAAAAAACAGGTTTTTCTTTATCGGTTTTGACCCCTTGAATTTCTTGTAAAAAAGTATTTGTTTTCTTGCTATCTCCATCTTCTAATAATTTCACGTCTTTTTCAGCTCTTGATTTTAAAATTTCTTCCGCTTCATCTACAAAAATACAAGAAGGACTATTGTTTCTAGCTTTACGCCAAATATCTTCGATTTCTTTTAATGAATGTGCATTAGTAATGGGGTAAAAATTCATTTTTGAATCTTTTGCAAAAGCCTTAGCAAGTTCTGTTTTTCCTGTTCCTGGAGGTCCGTAAAAAATAATTCCCATAGGAAAATCAAGACCTAGTTTTTTACTAGTAACTTTATTATATTCCTTTTTATTTTTTGGTGCCCATCTATGTATATAATCTTTTAATTTACCTTTAATTTTGTCATCGCCAAAAAAATCATCCAGAGGCATAAAGCCATTACTATTAAGTTCTTTAGGAGCGAATAATTCTAATAAAGAACTAACATCTAATGAATTATTATTAGATAAAGGTGTAGGAATAGGAACTGAAGGTGGCACAGGTGGCAAATGAGCCTCATTTTCTTTAGCTGGTGAACGTAACAAGACGATAACAGCTAAAATAAATGATAAAGAAGTTAATAAAATTAGAACTGCCAAAAAACTTATAGTTCCAAACCTAAACTTCCAAGATTTATTTTGATCTTTATTATAAAATGTTTCCATAAAATTTACCTTTTTTTAATTTAAACTTTTAAAATTAAAAAATTAATTATGACTTTAATAATTTCTTGATAAGTTCTGGTCCATTTGAGACTGTATTTTGAATTGATTTTAATAAAAAATCCTCATGTTGTTTTTGAATAATGTCTTTTAATTCTCTTAACTTATTTTTTTCTATTTTTGAAGATAATGAATCAATTAAATTTGTTATTTGTTGAACTTTGTCTAAATGTATATCTAATAAAAAAGCATAACCATTTAAATATTTTCTTAATGTATCTAAATCTCCTTCAACTGTTTTTATTGATTCCGGACTTGTAACAGTTTCATGTGCTAATGTTGAAATTTTAACATCTCTTTCTTTACACATTTCTAAAAATTTTTCCATAAACTTAACAAGTTCTTTCAAACTTGTTTTTTTATTAGGATCTACTCCACTCTCGGAAATATCGTTAAAATAATTTCTATATTTTTTAAAAGTATCTTCGGTTTTTTTATCTTGTTTATTTGTTTCGAAAGTTATTTTTACATCTTCAATTTGTTTTATTATATTATCGAAATGTTCTTTAATGTCATTATCTTTGTCAAATGTTTTAAAAAAATATACTTGTTGTTGTATTTCTTTTTGTATTTTTTCTAATATTTGTTCTTTTTTTTCATGAACTTCATGTTCGTTTGCAGTAAATTTGTCTGATATTTCTTCAATATTTTTTTGCAAATCATCAAAAATTTTTTTAAAATTATTAGATTTTTTTTGTAATTGAAAATAAAAAAAAGTTAAAATTAAAATCATTAAAAAATTAAATATTGAACTGATAACTATTAATAAAAATTTTTTTTCATTTGACATTATATTTGTTCCTTTTTTGATAAAAAAATTATTTTAAATTAAATATTAAAATTTTATATCTGTTGATCTTCATCATGAATTTAGATATCATCAATTTTTGTTTCTAGGAGACCATTCATTCCTTGTTAAAATTCCTTCTCTGCCAATCGATTCCAATAAATCATTTAATTTATCTTTATTTTCTTGATAATCATTACTTCCTAAAATTAGCAAACAAGTTAGATAATTATTTGGTGAATTATAATCAAATGTGAACTCTTTATTAGTTATTCTATTTTTTATATTCATATTCTTAGGATTTTCATTAAAATCAACATCATAATAACTGTCAATTGTATTTTTAAAATATTCAACTTTATTATTAATGTTTTGAAAATAATTCATTTTTAAATCTTCTGTTTTTATAAAGAATTTATCTAAGTATCCTTTGTTTTTTAACTTTTTTTTTGCATCTTCTTTTGTAACTTTTTTATTATCTACTTTTCGATAAATACAAAAATCATTCTTGTCGAAATCATTTAAAGCTTCGATGGCTAAACGCAAATAATATGGAATTTCAATAAAAACACTTTTATTTGATAAATCATTATTTTTAAATAATAAATGATTGAATTCAAGATAATTTTTTCTTAATATTCGGAAAATTAACAAAGTTTTTATTTGTTCTAATTTATTTATTATTCCATTATATTGTTCCTGAATTTCTTTATTTTTTAGATTAATATTATCAATATCTTTATAAAAAGATTTTAAATATAAGGATTTTGTTTTTGATTCAAGATTATTTGATTGAAAATATGTATCATTTTTAATACATTCTTTAAAATTTTTAAATGTTTGAAATGATTCTAATTCTTCTGAATTTATTGATTTATATTTATCAAGACTGTTTGGTTTTTCCGGTTTAGATTTTAATTCTTTTTTAAATATTTTTAATTCTTCTAATTCACTTTCTTTTTCTTTATAAAGTCTACAGGATACGTTTAATTCTTCTCTTAATTTTTTTAATTTTATTTCAAGTATTTTTAAATCTTCTGTTTTTTTATTGTATTCTGCTTTTTTATTTTTCATGACATCAAATTCATAAGATTTTTCATTATAATCATGTTTCAATGTTTCGTAACTTCTTTTTTTTTCATTAAATTCTATACTAACATCTTTTATTTTGTTATCTAATTTAATTATCAAATCACTTACCAAATCTTTTTTAGAAGCTGTTAATTTTTCTAATTTCGAACAATAATCAGGTATTTCTGATTCACTTAATTTATTTATCTTTTTTAATAATTTATTAAATGATTCAGAATTATAAGAACATAAATAAGTCATTGTTTTTTCTACATCTATTTCTTCTTTTTTAATACGCGAGAAAAATTTTTTATAAATAAAAATACCTAAAATAAAAAATAAAATAACGATACCTAAAACGCAAAACCCTAAAATAATTTTTTTCTTTTTTTGTTCTATCGGCAAAACATAAAACCTCTCTGTTCCAAATAATAAGAATAATAAAAAATAAAATCATTTTTAATATAAATAAGAGTTTTTATAATTAAGTATTTTGAAATAATAAATTCAAAAATAAATAGAAATTTTCAAAAATTTATTATGTAATAATAATAACAATAAAAAAAAAAAAAAAACAAATTTTATGTCTAAATTATCTTATTAAAAAACATAAATTTTAAAAAATTATGTTTTTGGATTTGATACTCATAAAAATTGTTTTTTCAATATAAAATAAAAATTAATACAGTATTATTATAAAATAAATTTTCAGATAGTTTTTTTAAAAATTTAAATAAAGATGAAAAAAAATAATAAATAACGAATAAAAAAATCTAATATTTTGACATTGTAAACTATATTACAAAATAAAAAGACACCAAAGCTATTCATTTAAACTCGAAAATTAATTTATTATTATCATGCTTATTTTTTTAATTAAAAAAACTTTATCATAAAATCAAATTAAATCTTTGTTTTTTGGTCTTATCTTACTTTTGGTAAGTTTGTTCCATCCTCCCTTGATAATAGTTAAATAAAAGGATATTTAGAACTTTTAGTTACCCATAAATCTCTTCTTAATATTTTATTTTTCTTTTAGAAAAGATATGAAAATTATTTTTTAATAGTTAATTTTAAAGATTTTTTTAAAAAAATGTTAACTTTTTAATAAAGAAATTAAAAAATTAGTTTGAATTATATTAAAAAAGAAAACCTTATTAAGGGTTTTCTTTTTTAATAAATATTATTTTAGATTATTTAAAACAATTTTATTTTATAAAAATGGAAAATTATAAAAAAAATAACTTATATTAATCTAAAAATTATTCTAATTTAAAAATTAAAATAATGATAAAAGTACTTTCTTGGTCCTATTATAAATAAAAGCACAAATAAAAGATAATATAAATAAAGAAACAAATTTAATACAAAAAAAAACAGAACTTTCTACACGACGTAAACCAAAAATATTTGCTTTCAAATTCAAAGAATAATTTTGATCTAAAAAAACAAATTTTATCCAAGTGATACTCAACATATAATAAAAAATAAAATGAATAATAAAAATAAAAGTTATAGAAAAATAAATTTTCAATAAAGAATCTTTCTTTTTAGTTAAAAACAAACTAGGCAAAATTCCCCAAATAAAACCATAAGTTAAACTTAAAATAGGATTATATACATAACTAGAACGCTTATTACAAAAAAATGCGATACCTTCTGATAAAAAAGCTCCTATAAAAGCGAAACTTTTTTTAGAATATAAAGGGATAATAAGTAAAGGAATAAAACATAAAAAATCTACAAAAGTAGTTTTTAATATTATTTTAAAAAAAGGACCTTTAATGAATTTATTAGAAAGAATTTTTATTACAACAGATAAGCCTGATAATATAGATGCTATAATAATTTGTCTCAAAATAGATTCATAATTATTATATTTTTTTTGAATTTTATTTTTTATAAAAAAATTCTTCATTTACTAATTCAAAAACATAATCACAAATTTTAACTTTGTCTTTATCTTTCATACCTTTTTGTTTTAATTCTTTTTCTATTCCTATTTTTTTCAATGAATAAGAAAACTTTTTTAGTGATTCATAATTATTAAAATCTGTTCTATGAAACAATTTTTCTATTTTTGGCCCTTGAACTATAAAATAATTTTGTTCATCTTTATAAATATTAAATTTATCTTCATCTTCTAAAGTAAATAATTTATAACTTTGTTGAAGATGTTTATCATCTTTATTTTTATAATTAATCAATAAATCTTTTATTTTATATATTAAAAATTCTAAATTAAAACGATTCCAAACAGATAAAGGTACAATTTCTTTATCAACTAAATTATTTTTAAAAGAAGCTAATTTAACTTCGGCATCTGGTAAATCTATTTTATTGAACAAAATAATTTGTGGTTTTTCTAAAATTTTAGGATTGTATTTTTTTAATTCTTCATTTAATTCGCAATATTTTTCGTAAACATCATTATGATCGGCGCTACATATATGTATTAAAACTTTACATCTTTCAATATGTTTTAAAAAATCAATTCCCATACCACGACCTAAATGAGAATCTTTGATTAAACCAGGAATATCAGCTACTGTAAAACTAAAATCTTTGCCACTAACTACTCCTAAAAAAGGTTTTAAAGTTGTAAAAGCATAAGAATCTGCTTTAGATTTAGCATTAGAAATAGCAGAAATCAAAGAAGATTTACCTACATTAGGGAAACCAATTAAACCAACATCAGCTAAAACTTTTAATTCTGTCCTAATAGTTAAGCTTTCTCCTAAATCTCCTTTTTCTGCAAAAGAAGGGATTTTATTTTTAGAATTAGATAAAGAATAATTTCCTCTTCCACCTTTGCCGCCTTTTGCAATAACCAATTGAAATCCATCTTCTAAAATTTCCCCAATAAATTCTTGATTTTCGTTATTATAAATCATTGTCCCTAAAGGGACTTTTATAAAAGAATCAGGAGCCTTAGATCCATTTTGATTTTTACTTTTACCGTTTTCACCATTTGAAGCTTTAATTTTTCTTTGATATTGTAATTTAAATAAAGTATTAATGCCTGAATCACCTACAAAAATAACGGAACCGCCATGGCCTCCGTTACCACCTGAAGGTCCTCCATAAGGAACATATTTTTCTCTTCTAAAAGAAACAATTCCGTTTCCACCGTTACCAGCTTTTACGAAATTGATTGCTTCATCTATAAAATTCATTTATTATTTTTTTTAATTAACTTTTTTTTCAACAAATTGCATAGAAACTTGTTTTTTATTTTTGTGTTTAATTTGATATTTAACTACGCCGCTAATTAAAGCGAATAAAGTATGATCTTTCCCCATACCTACATTATCGCCAGGAAATATTTTAGTTCCTCTTTGGCGGAAAATAATAGAACCTTTATGTGCGTATTGACCATCAGATAATTTAGCGCCTAACCTTTTAGAATGAGAATCGCGTCCATTACGAGTAGCACCTACACCTTTTTTTGTAGCAAATAATTGAATATTTAATTTTAACATTATAAAATACCTCTTTAATAAATCAATCTTTCATTTCTTTTAAATATTTAGGATAATTTTTACTTAAATCTTTCAAATTGTATTCTAAATTTAATAATAATTTATTAATTATAGAATCAAATTTTAATAATTCAAGGGAAAAAGAACCTTTTTTTAAAGAATAATCAATATTTGATTGCAATCCAAAAATTTCAATAGCATTTATAGTTATTATGATAGCTGTCGAAACAGAAGCACAAACAATATCATGATTTTCAGGAGCATACAAAGCATGTCCTTTAATGCTTATTTTTTTTATTTTTTCAACTTCTTTAATAAAAAAATATTTAATCATATCGAACTTAAAAAATAATTTTAGTAATTAACAATTTAGTATATAACTGTCTATGACCTTGTTTTAAACGATATTTCTTTTTTTTTTTGTATTTGAAAACAATAATTTTTTTTGCTTTACCTTGTTTAATTACTTGAGCTTCTATTTTAGCGCCATTTACAAATGGAGTTCCTAAAACGCTTTTATTTTTTTCATTATCTTCTATAGCTAAAACTTGATCAAAAACATGTTTTTGATCTACTTCAAGAGATAATTTTTCAACAAAAACTTCTTGACCTTCACATATTTTTAATTGTTTATTTCCGACTTTAACAATAGCAAACATAAATAAATACCTATAATTCTTTCTAATTAATGATTTTAGTAATTTGTAAATAATTTTTTATTAAGAAAAAACAAAAAGAGAATAAACAAAAAATGATATTTAATTTTTTCTACATAATATATAAAATATTATATAATATAAAATACAAAAATTTATATTATTAATAAATTAAATATATTAATTAATATATTCGTTTGATATTATTTAAAATTAATCTTTTTTATTTGAATTTTCTTTATTTTTTAATAAATAACGATTATTTTTATTTAGACTACACTCTAAAGAACAACTACCTAAATACTTCATTTCATTTTCTTCACTGCATAAAATTTGTTTATTACAACTAGGATTTCCGCAATTGATATATCTTTCACAAGGTTTTTGATCAAAAAAATCTCTTCCTACTATAATATTTTCTTTTTTGTTAACTTGGGCGGCTATTCTTTGATCAAAAACATAAACTTGACCATCAAATAATTGACCTTGAACTTCTGGTTCTTGACTATATTTAATAATGCCGCCTTTTAATTGATAAACTTCATTCAATCCTTTAGAGCGTAATAAAATAGATGCTTTTTCACAACGAACTCCACCAGTACAATAAGTTAAAACTTTTTTATTTTTTAAAAAAGATAAATTTTTTTCTGCCCATTCTGGAAAATCACGAAAATTACTAATTTTAGGGTTAATAGAATTTCTAAAATGACCTAAATTATATTCATAATCATTTCGAACATCTAAAACAACTACATCTTCTTCTTTTAACGTTTGAAAAAATTTTTTAGGTTCTAAATAATTATCAGGATTACTTTCAGGAAATAAATCTTTATCCAATTTCAAAGCTACTATTTCTTTTCTTACTTTGATAGATAATCTAGGAAATACATGTTTATGATATGTATCTATTTTAAAATCAATGTTTTCGAAACCTTTTATTTTTTTTAAATATTCCATGTATGTTTCGATATCTTCTTTTAATCCTGACAAAGTCCCATTAATTCCTTCAGAAGAAATAATAATTCTTCCTAAAAGACCTAATTTTTGACAATAATTCCAATGTTCTTCTTTAAATTTTTCAGGGTCTTTAATATGAGTATAATTATAAAATAAAATAATTAAATAATTTTCTTTTTTACTAGACATTTTAAGAACTAAAATTCCTTATCTTAAAAAAATTTAGATATTATAAAATTTTTTTAAATTTAAAAATATAAATTTATTGTATAAACGCTATATTCATTATAATACAAAAAAGTAATTCTAAAAGCAAAATTTTTATTTAATAAAAAATAAATAAAAATATTTAAATTTGATAAAAAAGTAATTTAAAATTTTAAATTTATTTATCAAAAATATCTTTTAATCGATTTTTTAAATAAAAAGCGCAAAAACCTCCTAAAAAAAAATTAGTTATGAAAGAAGTTAAATTGAATAATAAAGCCGAAATCAAAATATTTTGTTCTGAAATATTTTTTTCTATTAATAACTCTCTATAAATAAAAATACTAGATAAAGAAGTAGATAACATTCTTAAAAAATTAATTAATAAAAAACACAAAAAAAATTTTTTTATTATTTGATGATTTTTTTTATAAAAACATAATCCTGAAAGACTAATAATTAAATTAGGTAATATGTAATCCAAAAGAATAGAAAAAAAAATTTGAGTATTATTAAAATTTAAACTTTGGGCTAAAATTGCGAAAGAATAAAAACTTCTTGTTAAATGCCAAAGAGTATAAAAAATACAAATAATCAAGCCGTTTAAAAAACCTAAAAAATAGCCTCCTAAAAAAAGAATAACTAAAGTTAATTTAAAAAATTTTATTTGAAAAATTGAAAAAAAAATATCAATTAATATTGATATACTAATGAAAAAAGAAGTAACGATTATTTTATATAAAGAAGTTTTTTGCACAAATAAAAACCTCAAGAAGAATATTTTTTAATAATTCTTCTTTTTCTATTAATTTAATTTTTTAATTTTCAAAAAAATATTTTTCCAGAAAAAACAAATTCTAAAAAATAAATAATGGAAGGAATTCCGATCGCAATCCAAATACCAATACAAGCTCCTATCAAAGTTCCTAAACTAATCCCGTTAAATCCTTTTTTTAAAACCAATAGAACAACAAAAATAATAATACCGATAAACATTCCTTTAAAATTAATAAAGCTTTGTTCCGTTATTTCTGAATTGTTATTTTTTTTGTCTTGAAATTTTTCAATTTTTTCTGTATTTTTAAAAATATCCGAAACATTTTTAAATCCATTATTATCTGTCCAAATTGTTCTCTTTTCAACATTAAAAGAGGCTGTAAAATAAAAAAATATAAAACCTAAAATAATAATTAAAAGACGAAAATATTTATTTTTAAGAGAACAATTAGGAACAATTTTATCTTTAAAAAATAAAGTTAATTTCTTACATAAAGTCATTAATGATATTTTCCTATTTCTATAATTTTTGATATATTATATTTCAATAATATATTAATTTAGAATAACATTTAAATCAAAACCAAAAATTCTATAAATTTCTTTTCTTAAATATTCTTCTGGTAATTCATCTAATATAATTTCTTTTTTAAAAGAAAGCAAATATTGTTCATGTTCTAAATAATCTAAATTAGCTTCATTTAATAAAGTGTTTTTATTTAAACCAAAATCATCAAAAATACCCGATAAAACTAAATCTTTTAATAAATCATTATTTAAAACTTTTTGACATCTATTTTTAAAATCAAAAAAATTAACAAATTTTTTTTTCATTCTTTCATTTATAAAAAATGAAGCTATTTCATTATTTACGTTTCTAATCAAAGTCAAAGGCAATAAAAGTTTTTCTTTTGATAATTTATAATCAATATCACTAATAAAAATATTAGGAGCGATAATTTTAATTTCATTTGTGTTTTTTATTTTTTTTAATAACATTTCTTTATCAAAAGGAATATTTTGATGTTCATTTAAAATAACTGTTAAAAAAGGAACAAGAAAATGTGTTTTCAAATAAGCCATACGATAACTAATTAAAGAATAAGACACACTATGACTTTTATTAAAACTATAATTAGAAAATTTTAAAATATAATCATAAATTTGATTCGCTAATTGTTCAGAATGACCTTTTTGTTTACTCCGTTTTACAAATTCTGATTTAATTGAATTTTTGTCATTATCTGAAATAACTTTTTGAATGATATATTTCATGAAAATTTCTGCTTCACCGAAATCATAACCAGCAAAAGAAACAGATATTTCCATTATTTGTTCTTGATATAAAATAATTCCATATGTATTTTTTAAAATGTGTTCTATATAATTATAAACTGATTTTTCAATTAAAAAATTTTTTTCTTCATGTTTGTTGCGACAATAATCATTAATATAATTTATTTGTCCTGGTCTATTCAAAGCTAAAACAGCATTCAAATCTTCAAAATTTTGAGGTTTAATTTTTCTTAAGACCTGTTTAGCTGCTGGAGATTCTAATTGAAAAATATATTCTGTATCTCCTTTTTGTAATAATTGATATGTTTGAAGGTCATTTAAAGGTAATTGTTCCCAAGATATTTTTTCTTCTCTATTTTTGTTAATTTCTTTTACAATTTTATCAATTAAAGATAAACTTTTCAAACTTAATAAATCTATTTTGGATAAACCTATCTTTTCTAAATAATTAGCATCTAATTGAGTTTGATATTTAAAAGGAGAGTTAATATGAGGATTTTTTTGAATCGGAATATTTTCTAATAAATTTTTATTACTGATAATAACACCTGCCGGATGTGTTCCTGTAAATTGAGGTATTCCTTCTAATTGAGAAAGAATTTGAATTTGTTTTGGATCAGGCTCATTGGATTTTAAATTTTTTTTAAGATAATTAACATAATTAGTATTTCTAATAAAAGATTTAATAGTTAAAGTGTTAAAAGTGATTATATTAGCAGTATAATGTTCTCCATATTTTTCATAAATATATTTTAAAATAATATTTATTTTATCATCTGGAAAATCTAAATCAATATCTGGTTTTTTATTTCTTTTAGGATTCAAAAACCTTTCAAAAAGAAGATTATAATATAGAGGATCTGCTTCTGTAATACCTAAACAAAAACAAACTAAAGAACCAGGAGACGAACCTCTTCCAGAACCTAAAAGAATTTTTTTTTCTCTTGTATATCTTACTATATCAAAAACAATTAAAAAATAATCTTCATAATGCATATCTTTGATAATTTTTAATTCTTTTTTTAATCTCTCTAAATAAAGAGGAAATTGAGGAGAAGAAGCAGAAATTTTTTTTCTTAAAAAAACATTTGTTATTTCTTCTAAATATGTAAAAGAATTTTTTTCAGAAGATTCTTTCCATATAGGAAGTCCAACGTCAGAAGCAAAAAGTTTATTATATTGAATTTTATCAATGAAAGAATTTAAATCTAGAAAACATTCTCGATAATCATTATCATTATAATAAGAATTATATTTATTTTGAATTTCTTTTAGATTCAAAAATTGAAAAGACATTTTTTCTTCTGAAGAAACTGGAGAATATTTTAAAGGATTATTTAATTCAAATAATAATTTATGCCCTTCTTCTTGTTCGATTTCTAAAAAATTAGTTTTATGAGCTGGAACTACAAAAATTTTTAATTTTTTCATTAAAGATAAAAAACTATCAGCAAATATTTCTAAACGTTTTGATTGTAAAGACAAACCAAAAAAGACAAAATTTAAATTATTTTTTAATTGAGTAAAAATTTTTTCTATCAATATCCAATCATTTATATTAGAAAGTTCAAAATCTACATTAGATACAATAAAAAAAAGACCTTCTTGAAATTTTTTTAAAACTTTTAAAGTAATATTTTCTTGTTTGGTTTTAATTAAATTAGATATTTTAATTAAATTATTAATTCCTATATCATTTGAAGCATAAATCAAAAAATTAATTATTTTATCTTTATCAATAATTTCTTTTAAAGATAAAAATACTTTAATTCCTAGGATAGGTTTAATCTTATTTTTTTGACAAAGTTCGACGAAATTAACCATTCCATGCAAATTTTCATGATCGCTTAAAGCTAAAAATTGATATTGATTTTCTTTTGCTTTTTTTACTAGCGATTCTAATGAAGGAATACTTTCCATAATACTATAAAAACTTTGAAGATAAAAAACACCTATCATTTCGAAACCTCTAATGACATAAATTTTTTTATAATTTCAAAATAAAAAGAATTTTAAATATCTTTCATTTTTTGATTTTTTTATTGTTAGAGAAATGTGGGAATAAAATAACATCTCTAATATTAGAAGTATTAGTTAACAACATAACCAAACGATCTATTCCTAAACCCAAGCCTCCTGTTGGTGGCATTCCATATTCTAAAGCTTCGATAAAATCTTGATCTAATTCTTCAGATTCGCTATTTCCTAATTGTCTTTCTAATAATTGTTCTTGAAAACGTTTTTCTTGTTCTATAGGATCGTTTAACTCAGAAAAAGCATTAACTAATTCTTTCCCAGCTATAAATAATTCGAATCTATCAACAAATGCTTCATTTTCAATATTTTTTTGAGCCAAAGGACTTACTTCATAAGGGTAATTATAAATAAAAGTTGGTTGAATTAAATTCTTTTCAACAAATTCTTCAAAAAAAGAAACTATAATATGGCCTTTAGTATGAAATGATTTGACTTCGATATTATTTTCTTGAGCTAATTTTTTGCATTGTTCTAAAGTCATTTCTTGACGAAAATCAATACCTGTTTTTGTTTTAATTATATCAATCATATCAAATTTATCAAATTTATTAAAATTAATCAAATGTTCTTGATAATCAAAATCTAAGCGTCCTAAAACTTCCATACAAATCTCTTTTAAACAAGATTCAGTTAATTCCATAATATCTTTCATATTTGCATAAGCTAAATATGCTTCTATTGTTGTAAATTCTGGATTATGAGTGGCATCAATTCCTTCATTTCGGAAAACTCTACCTATTTCATAAACAGCATTTATCCCACCGACTATTAATTTTTTTAATGGTATTTCTGTAGCTATTCTTAAATAAAAATTAGATTCTAAGGCGTTATGATAAGTGATAAAAGGTTTAGCTGCTGCTCCACCAAAAATAGAATGTAAGATAGGCGTTTCTACTTCTAAAAAACCTTTATTATCAAAAAAATTTCTAATAATTTTTATTATTTTTGTTCTTATAAGAAATTTTTTTCTAGTTTCGGAGTTAATAATAAGATCGATATATCTTTTTTTTCTGATATACTCTTTATCTTTTAAACCTTTGTATTTATCTGGTAAAGGCATTAAACTTTTACTTAAATGAACTAAATCAAAAGCTTTGACACTTAATACTCCAGTTTTAGTTTTGAATAAATAACCTGTAACTCCTACAATATCACCTAAATCTATTTTTTGATAAATATGAAAAGCTTTTTCAGAAACTAATTTTTTATTTAAATAAATTTGAATAGAATCATCAAAATTTTGTAAAAGAAAAAAACCTGCTTTGCCTTGACTTCTATTAGTAACAATTCTACCTGCGATATCGACTTTAATCTCTTTTACAGATAATTCATCATGACTATAAGATTCGTATTTATTTAATATATCTAAAATATTATTTTTAACATCGAAATAATTACGAAAGGGTTCTACATTTAATTTTTTTAATTCTTCTATTTTGTTTCTTCTAATAACATATTGTTCTGTTTTTTTTTTTATAGTCATAAAATTTATTAATAACCTTTTTTTATTTTTTTAATAAAAATAATGCATTTGAATATATTATATTATTTATATTTTTTTATTTAATTATTTGTTAAATTAAAAAATTGAAATAATTATAGCTTTTATTTATTAAAAAAATAAAGATAATTTTTTTAATAAATAAAATTCAAATATCTATTCATACTACAATTATAAATTATAATATATTAATTTGTAATTATTTTATATTTAATTCTAAATAAACAAAAAAAGAATCTTTTAAAAAAGATTCTATTTTAAAAAATAACACGAATAAGCCATGTTCTGTTCTTGCTTTGTATAAAAACAAGTGTGATCATTTATCTCTACTTTTATTTCTAAAAATAGTATAAAAACCAATTATGAAAATTTATATTAGGAAAAACTGATTTTTATATGCTCCTACCATAATTTTGGATTGTTAGCTTGAGGGGTTTACCGCGTTTCACTTAATTATTTCTAATTAACTCGTCTCTGTGGCACTTTATTTTTTATTTTCATAAACTTTATTATAAATAATATATAATATGTCTTTAGAATTTAAAAAGCCGTTGCTTGAAAAATTTCAAACACCTTAAGTTATTTTTTTCTTAAGCACAAACACTACATGCTTTCCTAAAAACATGTGCTAACATGGACTTTCCTAAACTTAATTTTATAACTTGAATAAAATTAAACTTCGATCACCACTTTGTTATTTTTTAACAATAATATTTTAACAAAAATTTATACAAAAAACTATTTAATTTTTAATTATTGTAATTTTAATTATATAATGACAAATAAAAAAATTAAAAATAAAATCTAAATAAAAAAATAATACAAAGGTTATCAAAAAACCATTTTTATATTCCATCTTATTATTTTTTATATTTTTTAAAATATACTTATATTTTTTTATTCATTTTAACCTATTGGCACTTCTTTAACTTTTAACACATCTTTATCTTTATTATATTGAGGAGGATTAGAAGAATCTCTTATTATTTTATATTTAGCAGAATTAATAATTTTTTGTAAAAGAACCATGTGTTTAGGATCCAAAATATTTTCTATTTGAAAAAAATCATTAACTGCTATTATTCCTTCTGAAGTTAATTCTGTAGCTTCATTATTTGAACCTTTTTTAATAAAATAATCTTTAAATTCTTCTTCAATAAAACGTTCAATTTCTTTTTTTTCTTGATAAATTATTAAAGCATTCTCAGAGGCACAATAAATGCTATACAAGTAATTTTGAAGTTCCATTTTTGTTTTTTCTAAAATGTCTCCATTTTTTTGAGTTTTATTTGTTTCATAATTTTCTTTAGCTTGTTCGAGATTGTTTTGAAATGTTTTTAATTTTTTAATTAAAAGAGAATTTTGATTTTCTTGATTTATTATTTTATTAAATCCTTCTTTTGTTAATTCAATTTTATTATTTTGTGAATCAATAACATAATCGAATTCTTCGTCTAAAATTTGAATTATTTGTTGAATTTCTTCTGCAAGTTTTAAAGTAATTGGTATTCCATTTTCATCTGTGTCTTCGTTATCAATCATGGATTTATAAGTATTTTTTAAATCATCTATATCTATAGATTTACTTCCATGACAATTTTGTAAAATTTCTGGGGGAGTTTTCTGTTTGTCTTCATTATTTTTTACAAATTTGTCGTAATTTGCTTTTTTTATTTTTGATTCTTCTTTATCTACTTTGTAATAATCATTTTTGTAATAATTTTCGTAATAATTATATTCATATTCTTCTTTAACTTCTTTTTTTGAAACATTTAATTCTTTTTCAACAATGTTTACTTTATCTTGATTTTTTTGTTCTTTTAATTTTTCAAGTTCCGATTCTTTTTTTCGGATATTTGGATGGTTTTTTAAATGATTTAAAACTCTTGTAACTGATTGTTGGTTGGCATCGTTAATCATATTTTTTAAAATACGATAAGATTTTTTATGATGCTTTTCCGCTGGTATCGCATTACCCTTAGCATCATTTTCAGGTGGTAAAAAATCTAAAGCTAAATTAATAGTATCTAATAAATATTCTGTTGCTTCTGAAGTTATCGGAGCACATAATGAACTTTTGTCAAATAAAATAAAGAATAATTGTCTACGACGTTCATCAAAACGGCCTGGTTTTATTTCAAGCTGAATACTAAAACGAGAAAGAATCGCTTTCTCAAAACCTTCTAAGTGATTGGTTGCTCCAACAACAAAAACTGGTTTTTGATTAGCTTCTTCGCTGTCTTTATAAACTTCTTTAAGTAAATTATCTGATGGTTCTAATTGAATTTTAAATTCATTAACAACATTGGCGATTTCGGATCCTGATGTTAAAGTAGCAATATCAGAAAAAAGATTTTCACATTCATCTAAAAAAATAATCGCTCCTTTACCGCTCTTCACAGCTGCTTTTCTAGCTAATTTAAATAAATCTTTTACCATTTTCGGAGCGACACCATAATAAGTTTGAGAGAAAATAGAAGAAGAAACTTCAATAAAAGGTAAATCGGTTTCACGAGCTAATGATTTAGCAAACGCAGTTTTACCAGTTCCTCCGACACCATACATTAACAACCCTGTAGGAGATTTTATTTTTCCTTTATTTTCAAATAAATCACGGTTTTTTACATATGTAATAAAACTACTTGCTGCATTTTTAGCATCATCTAAACCAACTAATTGTTTAAAAGACAAACAATTTTCTGGTGATTGTACTGAAAAATGTTCATCTTTTAAACTTGAATAATTATTATTTTCTTTTTTATCATTATTTACGTTTTTGTCTTTATCATTTTCTTTTGAGTTATTTCGTAATATTGGTTCTTGATTAAATTCTTTTTTAAACTCTTTTTTTAAATCATCTAACAATTCTTGTAATAGTTTTTTATATTGTTCCTCTTCAAATTCGAAAGGTATATTTATTAAATCATTAATTTTTGAGCTATATTCTTTTTGAAGGTTTTTTATGTTTTGTTCAATCTCTTTCGTTTGACTTTTAGATTTTAAAAAAGCAAAAAGACAACTTAATATAACTCCAATAGAAATAATTAAATTGATCAAATTCCAAAAAAATAAATTACTATTTCCGTTTGTTGGTGTTTCAGGCATATTCAACTTAATAACAATTGGTCGATCTTTATTTTTTTTATCAGTTGTTGTTTGTTTTTTAGTTTTTATTGTATTTTTTTTATTTGTTTCAATTTCTTTTTTCAAAAAAAATTTTCGTCTTTCCTATTTTTAATTAAAAATAATAATTATTTTACAGTTTTTTTATCCTGTAATAATATTTCGGTTTTCTTCTTCATTGTTTCTTTTTTGCGAAGAAGAGTTTAAATTAGTATTAGACATTTCAACTTCAGTTGCTTTATTTCTAACTATTCGTTTTGTTTTCATATAATTACGTCTAGTTTTTTTAATATCTTCTAAAGTTTTTATTTTTTTATTTCCGATAGATGTACAATGAACAAATTTCGGGTCTTTACTCATGACTTCTCTATTAAGTTTATCCATACATTCACGACCTTCTTCAGAACTATTTATTTCTTGCCCCAATTTTGCTACTGATTGTTGTATTTTTGATACTTCTGTTTTTAAATCTGTTAATTGTTGCGGGTTATTTTTAAAGTCATTTTCCCATTTTTCTGTTTGTCTTATACGAAATTTATTAAAATCTTCGTCTGATGCACAATATTCAATTTCGCCTATATCCCAATCTATTTTTTTTAAATGTAAAGAAGAATAAGTATCAGGATTATTGCTTTCATAAATTTTTTTAAGAAAGTAAAGCTTTATTCTAGAAACATTATTGTCATTATCAAATTTTTGTTTAATATCGTATTTTTTTTCAAATTTTTTATGCTCTTCATATTTTGCAAGATTTGCCAAATATAAATTTTTTTTTTCTCCTATTTCTTTAACAGTATTATTATAATTTTCTGAAATTTTTTTTTCTTGTTGTGAATTTAAATTTTTTAATTCTTCTAGTTTTTCATCATTTTTTTTTTTTTTAAATGCTTCATATTCTTTTTTATTTTTTTTTTTCAAACGGTTTAATTCTGAATCAAATTTTTTTGCAATTTCTTTTTCATTTTTTTTTGGATAATTATACAATTTCTTTAAATCATCACAATCTTTCATAGATTCTCTTATTTTATCCATTTTTGTTGTAGATTCTATATATTCTACATAACTTTTATTCATTTGTGATTCTAAATATTTTAATTTTGATTTAAATTCTTCAATTTCTTTTTCAATTCCTTTTTGAATTTGTTTATTATAAGAATCATGATACAAATTCATTAAATCTTGATATGTTTTATTTTTATATTGAACTTCTTCATTAATAATCAAATCATAAATAAAAAATTCATTCTTATCTTTAAAAACTATCCAAATAGGATTTAAAGAATTATCATATTCATAAAAATCAAAATCTATTCTAAAAAAATTTGGAAAATATTTATTTAAATTTTGAAACTGATCAAAAAGATTAAATAAATAAGCAGGATAATTATCTTTATCAGTAATATCTAATTCACATTTTAATTTAATTTTTTTATTTTCTAATTTCTTATATTGTTCATGATTTTGAGATTTAGTTTTAATTTCTATTTTGATATCATATGCCCATTCTTTTAAATCTATTTTAGAAAAAGAAAATTTTCTTTCTTGTTTTTTTAATCCCTCTTTCCTATCGATTTCATAAAAAGTTTGAGATTCAGATAAATTTGTTTCAAATTCAGTAAAAAGACCTTCGCGTTTGTAAAAACATTTAATGTCAAATAAACTAGTTAAATCATCATTATCATTAGTGGATTCATTTGTATGGAAAATACTTGTATTTAAATGGCAAAATAATGATAATTCTTTTAATGTTTTTTTATTATCTTCGAAAGTTAATTTATAATAATAATTATTCCCCTCTTCAGTTTCTTCTATGTTTTGTAATTCGAAAGTTAATTCAGCTGGCAAAATCAATTTATTACAATCAGTTGGTTTATAATTCATTTTATAAGAAAAAGGGTTTTTTTTTGGCTTAATTCCTCTAATAATAACTTCATTAGCTTTAACAAAATATAAAGGGGTAACCCATAAAAGAATAATTATAAAAATTAAAAAAAAGAGGTTTTGAAATTTTATTTCTAAAAACATTTTAATAAACCTCCTTTATGTATGTCATAAATATTTTTTGAATAATTTATTATTCAAAATTAATTAAATATTAATCTTTATTATAATACAGGGTTGCTAATTTTTTTGTCTTGAGTAATGCCTTGTGTGCGTATAACCTGAATACGTCTTTTTGAAGAAGGTGTTCCAGTTCCACCTACATTAGAATCATTAAGTTTCATATCTTTTAACTTAGGTCCTTTAGGCGTTGTAGAGACAGTATGAACTTCACCTTTGTTATCAACTAAAGAATAAGTAACTTGTGTAAATAAAGTTAAAGGAAGTTCTTCTGTACCATCACCATAAATAGTTTTTGATACTATTTCTTTTTTTTCTATTTCATCATAAAAAAATTCATTACTTAAACTATATTCGTTCCAAAAATTAATTAAAATAAGAGCTTCTGTTTTTGAATAATTATTTCCCTTTTTAGCAATTAATTTTGGATAATCTGGTTTTTTATAAAAAAAACATTTGTTTGGTTTTTCTTTTTCTATATCATCAATAGAAGGAATTCCAAAATTAGAATTATTTGATAAAGAACTAGAATTTTTTTTTGGTTTTATTCCTTTTTTCGATGAAATATCCATACTACTTCCCATATAATTAAAATTAGCACTATTTTCCGATAATTTTTCTTGTAGTTTTTTATTGTCTCTTAATTCTTCTGATGTAAAAAAATCATCTTTTGGATAATAATAATAATAATTATTGAATTTTAATATATTTACTTGGATTTCTTCTGAATTCGATTCTTTCGATTCTAACCAATTATATTTATATTTTATTTTTCCATCTTTTGTATCATAAGTTTCATTATCAAAAACAACACAAGAACCGAAAAAATCTTTTTCTTCCCCTATTTGTTGATTGTTATCATCAACTTCTCTGTATTTAAATTCACTCAAATCTAAAAGTTGTTTATAGTCATCATCACTAAATTCTTTTGGATCTTTGCCTTGCAATGATATCGGAACTAAATAAAACTTTACCCCAACCTTCAAATTAGGTTCATCTTTGACTTTCGATTCAAAAATGTCAAGACTTTGAACGTTTTTATCTACAAATACTTTATGTAAAAATTGAGATATATAACCTTCATTATTTGCCTCAATAGCTCCTCTAGTAGAGCCATTTTTAGCTATTAAAAATTTAGGGTTATTTATAGGGTTATTGAATGATGTTTTGTCTAATGTCAAATCATCAGCACCTATATATGAATCTAAAACCAAAGCCGTCTTTAATTTCACTGAATGTTCTTTTTTATTAAACTTAAATAGGAATATAAAAGGATTATCACCATTAATTGCTGCGACAACAAAACCAATTAAAGAAACAGCTACTAAAGCGGAAAAAAATAAAATTCCTTTTTGAAGCTTAGATAAAGAATTAAATCTTTTTTTTCTTTTTTGCATTTTTTTCACTTACTCTTTCTTTGAAAAATTTAAATTTAAATAATAATTTTTTAAAATAATTTAATAATTTTTCGAAAAAAGAATATTTTAACAAAAAATTAACTCAAAATAAAAAAAATAAATTAATATACAATATCATATATAAAAAAATAAAAAAAACAATTATTTAGCGCATAAAATAAAAAAAGAAAACTAACTATGATAATTAGTTTTCCTAATATAAAAAAACCTTTAAAAAAATTAAATTAATACTATTTTTATATTATTTTTAAAAATAATTTCTTTTTTTATTAAATAAAAAAATCTAATTAAAATTAATTAACATTAAAATGTTTCAAAACTTGAGATACTTTTTATTTTTATCTGAATAACAGAAATTATATATAAAATTAATATTAAATAAAATAAAAAAACAAATTTTTAATTAATTATTATATTTACTATTAATTTTAATATTTTTATTTTCCTAAACAAAAATTAGAAAATAATTCATTTAGTAATCCATCTGGAATATTTTTACCTAAAATATTATTTAAAGCGTCATAAGCTTCTTTTAAATTAATGGTATGAATATCAATAGGCATTTGATTTTCGATATCTAAAAGAATATTCCGTAAAGATGTTAAAGCGATATTGATTTGTTGAATATGTCTAGCGTTAGATAAATAATTGAAATCTTTATCTTGAATTTGATCTAATTGAAAAATTTTTAAAATATTATTTTTTAAATCTTCAATACCTTCTTGAGTATGATTAGAAATAGAAACCATTTCTTTTAAATTTGGTTTCAAATTAATTTTTGAAGGTAAATCAGATTTACTACCTACTATAATTCTAGGATATTTTTGAGTTAATTCAAGTAATATTGCATCATCTTTTTCTAAATAATTACTTTTATCTAACAATAATAAAACTAAATCTGCTTTTTGTAAAAGTTGTTTAGTCTTTTCAACTCCTATTTTTTCTATAGGATCATTAGTTTCATGAACTCCTGCTGTATCGATTAAAAACAAAGAAACCCCTTTAATATTTAAAAAGCCATCTACATAATCTCTGGTAGTTCCTGCGATGTCAGACACAATCGCTCTTTTTTCTTGTAACAAAACATTTAATAAACTCGATTTGCCTACATTTGGTTTCCCAATAATTAAAGTTTGGATGCCGTTTTTTAAAAAACGATTTTTAAAATATAAATTTAAAATTTTTTCCATTTGAGTAATCAATTCTTGAACTTGAGGTAAAATAATTTCATTAGTCATTTGTTGAATATCGAAATATTCAGGATAATCAATATTAACTTCTATTTGCCCTATGATTTTCATAATTTTCTTATTTAAATGTTCTACCAATTGAGAATTTTTTTTATGCAAACCTAAATTAGATAATTTCACGACATTTTCGTTTTGAGCAAAAATTAAATCCATAATGGATTCCGCTTGAATTAAATCTATTTTATTATTTAAAAAAGCCCTTTTACTAAATTCTCCTGGTTGAGCTAATCTAATATTTAAAGATAAAATTCTCTCTAATAACAACTGTGTTATTAAAATACCACCATGTCCCTGAACTTCAACCACATCTTCACCAGTAAAAGAATGAGGTTTTTTAAAAACAGAAATTAAAACCTCATCCAAAATATTTTGATTTTGATCTAAAATAAAACCATAATGAATAGTATGTGAAGGTGCTTTTAACAAATCCCAATTTTTTTTTGCACTTTTAAAAATTTTATTAATATTTTGTATCGCTTCTGATCCACTAACTCTTATCACACTAATACTTCCGGTTCCTAAAGGAGTAGCGATAGCAGCGATATTATCATGATCAAACATAATCTTAATTTTTTACCTCATTGAAATCAACATAAATAAAATTATTTTGGATTATTTTCGCAATTAAATTTTTGAATAGATGCTTTTATTAATTGAATAATTTCATTTAATTGTTCGTTTGTTTTCAGAATCACTCCACAAGCTTTTTGATGACCGCCGCCACCAAATTGATGCGCGATATCACTTATTTCTGGGCCTTGAGTACGAATACTTAATTTAAAAATACCATTAGGTAATTCGAAAATAAATGCCCACACAGGATTATTTTCAACATAACTTAAAATATTTAACATCGAAAAAGCTTGTTCAATATTGATATTAAATTGTTGAATGGTTTGACTAGAAAATTTAAAATAAATTAAACCTTCTTCAGTAACACAATTATTGCATACATAACCTTGAAATTTTAATAAATCTAAACTTTTAAAATTTATTTTTTGATCGATTTCAAAAACATCAAAACCATATTCTAATAAACTAGCTCCACATTTTAAAGTATTAGAATTGACTCTTGAGAAACGAAAATTACCTGTATCAGTGACTATACCTGTATATATAGGTAAAGCTCCTTTTTGAGTTAATTTGAAATGATGATATTTTTTAAAATGATAAATCATTTCAGAACAAGAAGCGAAATTACTATCGATCCATTCATATTCACCAATTTTTTCTATAAATAAATGATGATCAATTCGAATAATCATTTTTCCTAATTTATATCTAGGATCGCTGATCACTGAACTTTGGCCACAATCGACAACAAATACTAAAGCTTCTTTATAAGTATCATCTGTGATTTGATCTTTGATACCTAAAAAGGATAATTTAGGTTCTTCTTCTCCAACAACATAAACTTTTTTATGGGGATAAGTGGCCATAATTATATCTTTCAAACCGAATTGAGAACCATAACAATCTCCATCAGGTTTTTTATGACCATGAATAATAATTGTATCATTCAGTTCAATTTGTTTTTTAATAAATTCCATGTTAATATCATCCTTTTTGATAAAATTTTATAATTGTTAATGTTTGATTTTGAAATAATTTGCATTGAATGAAAGAATGATATTGATTCAAAAAATATCTTCATATCTAAATGATTTTTTTAATTTGTCAATATTCTTTGAATAGCTTCATTTAATAATTCTTCAATTCTTTTTTCTTGATTGACATCTTTGTCGTCAATCGTTAAAATGTCTATAAATAAATCTGCTATAATATTTCTAAAAAAATCTGAATTTTCAAAAATTGAAGTAGTAAAAAAATTGTTGTTTTCTGCATTCTTTAAAATAAAATTTTCAAAAAAATCTTTTCTTAATGTTTGTAATTCTGTCTTTTCATTTGATATATGATTCGTATATCTCTCATTAATTTTTTCTTGAGGAACTTTACGTGTAATATTAAAAAATTTATTTTCTTTTAAAAATTCTTTATAAACATCTTCAGAAGTTAAATATTTTAAAAAAAACCAAGAAGCTAACATTTCGTCTTCATTTTGAGAATAAAATAAATTAACATTGGAACCTTGTAAAATATTTTGATTTGACTTATCATTAAAAGTAGGTATATTTGTATAACCTAAATTAGGAATAAAATCATTTTTGATACATAAAGTTTCTAATCTTCTTGTGGATGTAATATAAAAAGCGGTATTGTTGTTCATAATAAGTTCAGGAACTTTATCTTCTTCACCAGTTAATTTTCCTAAAGTGAAATATTTGGCATCATATTTGTCTTTAAAATCTTTTAATAATTCTGTAACTTCAGGTTTGTTTAAAAATTCTTTAGTGCTTTCTTTTGTTATGGGGTAATTTATTCCTTTTTGTTTCGTAGAAATGATAAATAAATTAGTTTCACTATCAACAACTATGGGTATAAAATCTTTTTGATTTAAAACTTTTAATTTTGCAGATATTTGATCCATTTCCTCCCATGTCAGTAAATCTTTTTTTATTTTACCTTGATCATTTATTAATTGATCTAATTCCTTATTCTGACAAGATTCTCTGGCTTTTTTTAATAAATCTTTATTATAAAACATAATTTCTGTTGTTTTTAAAAAAGGTAAATAATAATTTTCTTCTTTATCTTCTATTTGGATCTTTTCAAAATAACATTTTAAAAAATCATTTTGAAAATCTGCATCTTTTTTTATAAAAATATCTAAAGGAAGTACTTTATTAGATTTATGATAAAAGCCTACATGATCCGGATAAGAAACAACTAAATTAGGTTGTTTATCCACAGTTAAAGCGTTAGAAACATGTTTAAAAATTTGGCCCCAATTACCTTTATTATCTGCTAAAACCTCGATACCAGGATATTTTTCTTGAAAGTCTTTAATAATTTTTTTTAATACTGTGGCTTCTTTATCATATAAATTATGCCAAAAAGTAATTTTAACCTTTTTTTTAGGATTACGATTTTCAAAATTTGCTTTAGCTTTTTCGAATCGTTCTTCTGTTAATATAAAAGGTTTTCCTTTTAAATTGTTTTTGTTAGAAATAGCCATTATATTAAATATACAAGCAATAAGAAATAACAATAAAAAATAACCGAAAAGAAATAAAAAATTTTTGATTTTATCCCTTGATACCACTTTTATTTTCTCCTGAGACAATATATTTTCTAAAAAAAATAAAAATCAAAATCAAAGGTATGTTAATTAAAAAAGCCACCGCCATTTGAATATTTATATTTTCCCCTATTTCATTATCAAAAGTTTTTCTAGCCATATTAGTTAATAATTTAGCTCCCATTAATTCTGGCCAAGCATAAGCGTTCCAAGTAGCCACTATTCTAAAAATAACAGTTACAATAATACTCGATTTCGTAATAGGAACTAAGATTTTCCAAAGATACTTCCAATTACTAGCGCCATCTATTTTAGAGCTATAATATAATTCTTTCGGAACATTATTAAAAGTTATTAATAAATGTAAAATATGAACAATATTAATCAAATAAGGCATAATTAAAGCGTAATCCGTCCCAAACATGACTCTTGAGCCTCTACCATAATCAACCCAACCCAAATTAGAAACAATTCTATAATTAATGATGGTTAATGTTTCGCTCGTTGTCATTAAAGCTAAATATAATAACAATTTGATGATAGATTTATAACGAAAATGAAAAATATTACTTAAAGCATAAGCGGTCACAATAGAACAAAAAGTTCCCAATAAAGTAGATAAAAAAGTAACTCTCAAAGTATTCCAAAAATAAGGTATAAATTGGAATTGGCCTCGGAAAGCTTTTCCGTAATTTTCTAGAAAATGTAATCCGTTTTGAGGTAATGATAAGGCATTATCCTGAATAATTTCTAATGGTGTTTTTGTCGATGTAATGAACATCAAGTAAAAAGGTAAAATAAATAAAAAAGTAACTAAAAACAAAAATAAATATTTCAAAAGAGATAAAAAATCAATTTTTTTAATTCTCATTATTAAATTATGCCAAACATTTAATAAAGGTTTTTTTATACTATTCATTATATTTTTATAACCTTTAAATTAATTTATTTTCTTTTTAGAAAAGATAAAACTTGTGATCGTAAATAAAATAGAAATTATAAATAATATAATTGCCGCTGTTGTTCCTTTAGCATAAGATTCAAAAGCCGAACTCGATAATTGATGATAAATATAACCCACGATTGTTCTTATTTTATAATTATGATTATGTCCAAATAAACCCACAACAGATTCATATTCTTTAAAAACAGCTAACATCTCTATAATAAATTGATAAAAAATAACAGATTTAATCAAAGGCAAAGTGATTTTAGTAAAAATACGCCATCTAGAAGCTCCGTCAATTTTAGCGGCAGCATAATATGATTTATCAATGTCTTGTAAAGCTAAAACAAAAACAAAAATTTTAAAAGATAGTCTATTCCAAATATTATATAAAATTAAAACAAACATTTTGTGACTATAAGGCGCGGTTCTATTAATCCATTCATGGTTAGAACCAAAACCTAATTTTCCTATAAATGTATTAAATAAACCATTGGGTTTATCAGAACTAATGCCAAAATTATAATAAAAGAAAATACCAAAAATCATTCCCATAACTACATTATTAGAAATTAAAGGCAAGAAAAAAAAAGTTTTAAAAGTATTTTTAAAAAAATAATTTTTCACATTATTTAAAGCTAAGGCGATCATTAAAGCAATAAAAATAGAAATCGGAACTACTACAACAACTAATATTAAAGTATTTTTCAAAGCATAAAGAAATTCTGTATCTTGAAAAACTTTTTGATAATTAATAAAACTGATAGGAAAATGACAAGTATCACTAAATTTATCATAATGAGTAAAAGAAATAATGAAAACTTTAACTAAAGGATAAAAAGTAAAAATAGTCAAAATAATCAAAGCAGGAGTTAAATAAAACCAATGATTATTTTTTTTCTGATTGATAATATTAAACATTTAATAAATCCTATGACCGCTTTTTTTATCAAAAATAAAAAATCTATTTTCAACAAGATTGAAACGAAATTTTTTTTTATAAACGTGAGATAAATCTAATAATTTCTGTTTATAAGCAGGAATAATAATTTGAAAGGTTTTATGAATTGAATGAGGATGTTTGGCTAATAAAAATAATTCTCTGCCAATATTTTCTAAAGCTATACCTTCTACTTCAAAAAGACCATTCTTTTCTATAGTATATCCTTCTGGTCTGATCGCAACATGAACTTCTTGATCAAGATTATGAAATCGATCATGAGTCAAAAGAACTGTCTCGCCTATCATCAATTTGTTATCTTTAATTTGACCGTTAAAAATAGAAATATGTGGAACCCCTAAAAAAGACGCTACAAATAAATTAACGGGGTCTTCATAAATTTTTTTCGGAATATCTTTTTGTTGAATCACACCTTTATTCATGACATAAATTTTATCACTAATAGACATCGCTTCTTCTTGATCATGAGTTACAAAAATAGCTGTAATCTTTGTTTTTTTTTGAATTCTTCTAATTTCTTCTCTCATTTTTAAACGAAGTCGGGTATCTAAATTAGATAAAGGCTCATCTAATAATAAAATTTTCGGATTTTTAATTAAAGCCCTAGCTAATGAGACTCTTTGTTGTTGTCCTCCAGAAAGTTCCGAAGGTTTTTTATCTAAATATTCTTCAATAGAAGCTAAAACAGAAATTCTTTTAACTTCTTTTTGAATTTGTTCCTCTGAAAATTTTAAATTTTGCAAGGGAAAAATAATATTTTGAAGCACAGTCATATGCGGATATAATGCATAATTTTGAAAAACCAAACCAATACCTCTTTTTTCAGGAGGAAGATCGGTAACATCTTTATCATCAAAAAAAATTTTTCCTTCAGTAACTTTGGATAATCCAGCGATCATATAAAGAATAGTGGACTTGCCACATCCGGAAGGTCCTAAAAGACTTACTAACTCTCCAGTAGGAATTTCTAAATTAATTTTGTCAACGGCGTAAGATTTTTTTTTATTTTTATTTATAAAAACTTTAGAAACGTTATCTAATATTATTCCCATAATTAAAATCCTCTAATAATTTTTATTATTTTAAAAAAAAGCTTTTTTAGAAGTTCTAGGAAACGCTATAACGTCTCTAATATTATCTAAACCAGTTAAATAAAGTAATAATCTTTCGAATCCTATTCCGAAACCTGAATGTATACAACCGCCAAAACGACGCAAATCTAAATACCATTCTAATTCTTCTGGAGCAATATTAAATTTATGCATCTTATCTTTTAAAATTTCTAAATTTTCTTCTCTTTGAGAACCACCTATTAATTCACCAATTTTAGGAACTAATAAATCCATAGCGGCCACAGTTTTGTGATCTGGATTATTTTTCATATAAAAAGCTTTGATCTCAATAGGCCAATCGATAACAAAAACAGGTTCATCAAAAAAATTAGTTAAAAACCTTTCATGTTCTGTAAATAAATCTGAACCATAAACAGGTTTATTTTCGAATTCAATGTTACTTTTGGATAAAATTTCAATTGCTTCAGCATATTTAATTTTTTTAAATTCTTTTAAATTCGCTATTTTTTCTAATCTTTGAATTAAATTTTTTTCGACATTTTCTTCTAAAAATAAAAAATCTTCTTTATTTTTTTCTAAACAATTTTTAATAATATATTGCAGCATTTTTTGAGCTATTTGCATATTTTCTTTTAAATCACAAAAAGCCATTTCGGGTTCGATCATCCAAAATTCTGATATATGTTTGGAAGTATTCGAATTTTCAGCTCTAAAAGTAGGACCAAAAGTATAAATTTTTTTAAAAGCTAAAGCCATCGCTTCGCCTTCTAATTGGCCAGTAACAGTTAAAAAAGTTGGTTTTTCAAAAAAATCTTGTTTAAAATCAACCTTTTTATCTTTATCCAAAGGTACTTTATTTAAATCTAAAGTAGTCACTTGGAATAATTCTCCTGCGCCTTCACCATCACTTGTAGTAATAATGGGGGTATGCGCCCAAATAAATCCTTCTTTTTGAAAAAAATCATGAATAACCA
The DNA here is from genome assembly GCA_023934045.1 of Candidatus Phytoplasma vitis. Taxonomy (GTDB): domain Bacteria; phylum Bacillota_I; class Bacilli_A; order Acholeplasmatales; family Acholeplasmataceae; genus Phytoplasma; species Phytoplasma vitis. Next base: position 352,319 of record CP097583.1, read on the forward strand.
TACTAGCTGTATTTCTAATTCTGAAAACAGCTCCGAAAAGTTTCGTCCTAAATCTTAAATGCGCTACTTGACGTAAAAAAACTTTAGAATGTTTTTTAGATTGAATAGGATAAGAACCATGATTCTCTCCTAAAATAATTATTTTATCAGCTAATAATTCAAAAGGTTGAGCCGCATTAGAAGTAAGAACTAAATTACCTTCTAAATATAAAGAAACTCCTACTTGTAACTTATCTTTGATTTCCAGAAAATAATTTTCTTGAACGTTTTTATAAACTACTTGTAATTCTTTGACAAAAGTACCATCGCTTAAATCACAAAAAAATAAATTTTTTTGAAAACGACAATTTTTAATCCATCCATTAATAAAAATTTTTTTATTTACATTTGAAATGTAATTATTATAAAGATATTTAACAGAACACATTGTTTCCCTCTTGAATAAATTTTTAATTTTTATTTTTTTTAAATTACATCTTTTTTTGAAATTTAAATCAATAATTTTCTATTTTGAGATATTTTAAAAAAAATAATAAATTAAAAAATAAAATTTATTTAAAAATTTAAACTTTTTTATAATAAAATAATTATTTTTAAGACTTAATACTTTTTGAATTAGATAGTATTATTATATCAATATTTATAATATTTTAAATAAATTTTAAACTTAATTAATTTTATATTTTTTTTATTTCAAAATAAAAATATTGTATATTAAAAAGAAAATTAAATGATATTAAATAAAAATTATTTGTTTAATTGTTTACAATCATATTGGTCCTAAACTTTTTAATAATGAAAGTAAAATTGTAGATATTAAAAAACATCTTCGAGAAAATAAAAATAAGTTCGTTAGAAAGGATATTTTTAATTTTTCAAATTAAAATTAAGGTTAGTTGGTTAACTTTACAAACTTTCTTAAGAAGTTAAAGATATAACAATAACTAAAAAAAATAGTTAAAATATTTATTCAAAAAATTACGTTATAATTATCCTAAATATTTAAAACAAAATGTATATCAAGAAGAAAAAATAAAAAAAATTTAAATATTTTATTTCGGATCAATTACAAACTCAAAGACAGAAGGTACAAATAATTGAAAATTAAATTAAAAAACTTTAAAAACAAATTAATAATTTAAATAAAAAAATTGTTATTTTTCAAAAAAATGTATTACAATATCAATATATAAAAAAATTCAATCAATTTTAATATATTTTAAATATATAAAGGAAAAAAGAAAAACAAAAATGAAATATTCTATAGAAACATGCCTAGATGTTGCTGATTTTTTACAACGAATTGATGAATTTAAAGATAAATATAAAAAAAATAAATTACCTCTAATTAAGGGTTATATTAAGCGAAATCAAAAGGGCAATTTTGTAATTACTAGTCAAAAAAATGATAATCAAGAAATAAAAATAACGGGATCATCATTTAAAAGAGAGATGATAGATCGAAGTATCATTATTCAAAGTAAGTTAATTAATAAATATTGGACTTATCAATTAGAAATTATTCGTTGGTTGTTTATAGAAGATATTACAAAGGAAAATTTACAAAAAAATATAAAAGCTATAAAATCGGACGGAAAAATAGGTATTTTAACAAACGAAACTGATGCTCTTTCAGATATTGAATGGGAATTGAAAAAAGCAAATTATAAAAATTATGAATTATTTAAGGTTCGTATACAAGGAAACGAAGCTATTGATGATATTTGCAAAAAGATTAAAGAAGTAAATGATAAAAATCAATGCGATATTATTTTACTTAGTCGTGGAGGTGGAGATGAATCAGACATTAATGATGTTTTTAATAATTTAGATATAATCACAGCTATTAAAAAATCAAAAATACCGATTTTTACTGGAATAGGTCATGCTCTTAATACTACTTTTTCTGATTTAGTAGCTTATAATAATGCTATTACACCAACATCTAGTATTCAAAATGTTCTTGAGTTAATAAAATCTTTTGATAAGGTTAAAAACAATTATGAAAATCATAATGATAAATTATTAGATTTGCATTTAGACAAAATTATTCAAAAAATTATAAAGACTCCTTTAGAAATAGTAAATATTGAATTTTCAAATAAAAATATCCTTATTGATATATATAATGAAGATAAAAATGAAGATAAAAATATAATTATTTTAAATGTTTTTTTGTTAAATAAAATATTAAATGATTATAATTTCCAAATTTATCTTTTAAAAACTAATATTATAAGCAATTTAAATTTAAAACAAAAAGTATTATATTTAAATGAAGAACAATTGCAAAAAACAATAGCTTTTCGATTTTTTTCCTCTGCTAATAAACCTACAAATTATAATCGCAATCAGAAATTATTATTGATCAATACAAATATAATAATAAATTTTCCTTTATAACTATTAAATATTTAGTTGATGTTTAACCATTGATTAGTATAATATTGGGTATATTTTTATCTTTTAGATATTAAAAAATAAAAAAAATATAAATTTTTATTTAAATATTTGCAAAAATAAATTTTAAATATTAAAATTAATGTATTATATCATAAATAAAAAAGACTCTCGAGAGAGTCTTTTTTATTGTAGTTTCGTAAACCAAATCTTAGTATCATAATTAGCTTATTTTTCTAGAATATTCGGAATAACCTTAGGTTGTAATTCGCTATTTTCTAGTTGATAAGACCATCTTTTTTTAATATGATCGTATGAAAAAATAATATTGTTGTTTTTGAGTCGTGAAGGGTATTTAATTGATGTTAATTTACCTTCTGAATCATAATATTCTATCGTCTGATCGCCGAAATTATGAGAATAAGAATTATCAGAGTTAGTTTTTTTAGAATATTTTAATTCCTGTGGAACTTCATTATTGGAGATATCTTTTTTTATGGTTTTAATTTCTTGTAAACGTAGATATTCATCATAACGCAAAACATCTATTAATCTTTCTTGATGTTTTGAATATAATGAAAAATAATTACCTGGTTCTAATTTTTCAATTTTAACATCTTTATATTTTTCAGTACTAGGATCATAAATTTTTAAAATATCTTCAACTTGAAGTTCATCATATATTTTATTAGTTATTAAACGATTTGCTTCACTTCTCTTTATGTCGCCTAGTTTTTGATCAAGTTTATATTTTTCATTAATTTTATATTTGTTTATAATATCATATTTGTTTATAATATCTTTATTTTGATCAATATCAAGAATGTCTTCTGAATAAGCATTTATTCAATTTCTTTAAATCATCTTCTTGTTGATATTGACCATAAATCACTTCATCACTATCATAAATAAAATTACGTTTTTTATCTTTATCATCCTGAATAATCACTTTACGATAAGGTATTTCTTTTCGATTGTGGCTTAATATTGTTACTTTTGATGGTGGATTTTCATAACCCTCAAAAAACAAATATTCCAATCCACTAGTGTGAGAATTAGGCGTGTAATCTTTTATAAGTATAACCAATGTATAAAATTCTATTAATGTAATTAGATTTTCATTTTCATCATAACAATATAATTGGTATGGTGTATCATCCCTATCATTAAAACGATCTATTGATCTACAATAAGCTTGTTGTATTTTTCCTTGTTCAGAAATTTTTAAAAAAGAACCGTCATCATAGACAATTTCTTTATATAAACCATTAGGATGTTTTTTGGTTTTGGTTTGATTTATTTTGTTAATATTATTTATTTGAACGAAATATTTTTGAAATTCTAAAAAAATTCCAGTTATATTGCTATAAAGTGGATTTTCACCGGAATTTGAAGACTTTTTACGATCCAAAACAAAAAAAATAAAAAGAGCACTAATTATTAAAATAGTAAAGATTGTTATTATTATATATAATTTTTTATTATTATTAGGCCTATTGTTTATAATATACATCTTATAACTCCTAAAACATTTCTAAAAAATAAAAATGCATTATAATAAAATATTAAGGCGTTAACGCTGCCAAACTCCAAGAAGCTCCGCCAGTCGCTGGCGCTGCTAATGTTGCTGCGCTCCATTTAGCTATTTGCCATAAACCATAACCCGTAATACCTACTGCAAATGTACCAACAGCAATCGCCTCTAAAGCATTTGCTTTTTCATTTCTTTGTTTTTCTTCAATTACTTTTTGTTGTTCTATGAAAGCTAATCTTTTGTTTTCTATTTCTTTTGTTCTTTGTTGTTCAAACAAATATATTCTTTGCTTTTCTTTTTCTTCCTCTTTTATTTTGGCCGCTAACTTTTCATCAACCGCACTATAAATAACATAAGAATTTGAATCATGTTCACAATTAAAAAATTCCCCATTTTTAATAATTCCGATTTTATTAAACAAACATCGAACGGTATCTTTAACTGTTTCAAAAGAATAATTAATAAATAATGCTGTATCTGATAACGTTTGGCATGATTTAACAGAATCCAAAGAATTTTCATCTTCGAAAACAACATTTATTTCTTTTTGTTCTTTTGTTCCTGAAAATATTTTTTTATCAGGAGTAAAAGATTTTTTTATTAAATTAAAAGTTAAATGATTTTCATTATTAATTTTTAAATCCGTGATTAATTTTGGAGCTAAATTATTATTATTTAGAATACCAAATATTTCTAATCGATTATCGTTGTTTAAATTAAGTTTAAAACCTTTAATTATTGTATCTTTAATATTTGTATCTTTATTTATATTTGAAAGTTTTTTTAATTTTAATTTACCTTTATCACAATAATTTTGTTCAATTTCAATAGTTATTAAATTATCTGGTTTTTTTAACATAATTTCTATTTTATTACGAATATTTTCGCCCAGTTTCATTAAATCTTTAGGAAGATTTACTAAAACTAAAACATATTCTGTATTTTTAGCATCATTTAAATAACATTTTAAAATATCTTTTTTAATGAGATGTTTATAAACATCATCCATTATCATTTCTTTTAATTCTTTATCCTTAATTTTAGGGATATAATCACTTTTTTTGACCACACAAGAACATAAACCGAATTCTAATTTTTCCACATCTTTTAAATCAGCTTTAGGATTAAAGAAAAAATAACTATCTTCTGGATTTTTTTGAAGATGTTCTTTTAAAGATGATAAATTCATAGCAATTAAATCTTGTTTCCAGAATCCAATAAATCCATTTCATCTTTAATAGTAGTACCATTATGAATACATTTATAAATATATTCACCATCTTCGCCATAATTTTTAACAACATAATTTTTAATATTTTTATCAGTTTCATTGTTTAAAATTTGTTTTTTAGTAATCCATTCTTCTTGTTTTTCAAAAGGATCTTTTAAAACCACTGGAACTGTGTAAAAATCTTTTTTATTTAAAGAACCTAAAAAATAAAGATATTTGCTGCCACTTAACTCATGAGGTTTATCATAATTAGGATAGTGTTTTTCTTCATTAGCCAAAATTGGATTTTTAATAAAAAATAAAAAGAAAAAGAACAACATTAAAATAACTTTTTCAACAAAAACATTTTTTTACTAAATATATAATTAAACCAAAACCTCCTAAATTATTTTTTTATTTGATAAAATATTTAATAAAAATGAATAAAATAAAAATAAATATTTAAAAAAATCAAAAATAACTAGAATAAAAATTTATTATCAAATATTTTTATTACCTTCTTTCCTTAGAATAATTTAATTATATTTTTTTTATAATTGGTTTTTGATTAGGTTTTTTTATATTAGAAAATATTTTTTTAATGTCATAATTTTTATTGTTAGTAAAAAATATAATTGTTTGAATTATAACACAAATCAAAAAAAAATGCTTAAATAAATTTAATAAAATTAATTTTTAGCGAAGTGATTATTCTTCTAAAAAAATAAAAAATACTGTTATTAAACAGTATTTAATATTTTTACAAATTTAATTTTTGTTATTTTTTATTAACCTTTTTAATTTTTTATTTTTCGTAATAAAAAATAATAATAAGGAAGTAATTATTTGAATTATTCTCACCTAATAAACAGAACCACCTTATTATTTACATTTCTCATAACAATATCTAAAATAAATAAAAACAGAACTTAAAAAGTTTTTTTATATAAGAAAATAAAACAATAAATTTTAATTTTCAAAAACTTAAAATTTGTTTTTTTTTTTTTTTATGTAATAATTATAATTGTTAATTGTATAAAAAAATATTATCAATTATAGAAGATAAAATAAAAAAATAAAGGATAAAATTTTTAAAATGGAAATACAAAATAAAAAAAATTATGACTATTTATGAGGTTTTGGTATTATACTAATTCAGTTTTTACAAAATATTGTTATAAATAATAATAATATTCATAAATATGATTCAAAAAGAAATAATATAATCGAATATATATTAATAAATTCGAACAATTATAATTTTAAAATTTATATAAATTTTAAAATTATAAAAGAAAGGTTTTTTATAAAATGGAGAAATTTTCTATCAAAATTAGTTTTAGTAGAGTTATATGTTTTTTAGTTTTAATAGGGGTTTTTGCAGGAATAGAATTTAGAATAGTTAGTTCAATAAAAATAAATAATATACCAGAATTAATAGAATTAGAAAATTTATTGTTTTCAAATCAAAACAATAGTTCATACCGATACACAGATGAATGCCAAGAAAAATTTAGATTAGCGATAAAAGCAGAAAACGAATGGGATCGAAAACACTCGTTAATAATATATTCAATTTATATAACTTTAATTTTACTTTCTGGTTTAATTTGCTTTATCGGTAAAAAAGATAAAAAGTTTGATTCTAAAAAATATCAATATCCTCCGTATCCACCACAAAATCCGTATCCACCACAAAATCAGTAATATTAAAGGTATTCCAAAATTTTAGACACTTTGTTTTACAAAAATCTTTAAGACTAACTATTAGTTAGTCTTTTTTTATTATTAAATTATTAAAAGACTAAAATAATTTAATTTATTTTATAAAAAATTTTAAAAAAGACATATAAAATGTTAATAAAAAAATATTTAAAGATTTTTTAAAAAAATGTCTAAATTTTTAGCATAACTCAACCTAACCAACTTTAATAATCTTAAAAACAGTTGATTTATCACTATAAAATTGTATCAAAAAAATAACAGTGAAAAATTAAAATTTTTTTTACTTAATTAATAAATTTTAAATTTATATTATTTTGCGTAATTTATTTAAAAAAAGAACAGAAAATTTATTCTATTCTTTTTTTAAATAAAAAAAATTTAATTTTTATATCAAAAAATTTTAAATAAAAAAATCTAAAATCATAAAATAAGATAATTATATCTTTATAAAGATATATATTAATAAAAATAAAAATAAAATAATTAAACCTAAAATTATTAAATATTTATCTTTAGGATCTGGATAAGAATAAATTTCATTCCAAGCATCACTAATTTGTTTTTTATATGTTTCATTGTATTTATATATCTTATCTTTTTCAATTATTTTTAATTCTAATGGATTGTTCTTTTTTATTTGTTCATCATTTTGTTCATCATAAGGAGAATCATAATTAATAAAATTATTATTTTTTTTTCTATTTTCGTCTTTTAATAAAAAATTAATAAAATCGTAAGCTCCTTCTTTTTGACTTTCTTTAGGTAAAACTAATCCATCAAACCAAATATTAGTTCCTTCATTAGTAAAAGGATAATATTCTAAATTTTGATTTTGTTTCATTAAATATCTTGCATCACCTGAATAAGCTACAGCAATATCATAATATTCATTTTTTTCTATTTTCATTCTATCTAATAATTGATCAGTGATAAAAGATAAATTGATATTTTTTATTTTTAAGTCTATTAACCATTTTTTAGCTTCTTGAATATCTTGTTCTGAATTTACACTAATATCTTTATTAATAGCTTTTAATCCTATAAATATTCCTTCAAAAGCATTATTGTATAAAGCAATTTTATATTTAGGATTCATTATTAAATCTTTCCATTTAGATGATAATTCTTCTTTAGAAAATTTATCTTTTCTATATAAAAGTCCCAAATTTCCATAAAAATATGGAATAGTAAAATCAAATATTTCTTTATCTATTTTTTCTTGCAAAGTTAAAAAATTTTTATTTTTCGGTAAATTTAAAAATTCAGTATCAATTTTTTCTAAATGATTATCTTTTAATTGTTCGATAGCGTATTCGCTTAAAATGGCGATATCATATTTATTACCAGCTTTAATTTTGTTAACTGCTAATTCATTAGATGAAAAAAAACTTTGTTTTATAATAAATTTATCTGATTGTTCATTATATTTTTTTATAATACTAGGTTCAATATATTCTCCCCAATTGAATAATAAGATAACCTTTTTATTATCTGGATTTTTATTTTTGATTTTGAAATAATAAGATAAACATAAAAATAAAATAGAAACAACAATGATAATAGAAAATATTTTTTTTTTCATTTATGATTATGATCTTTCCTAATTTTTATTAATTCGATTGTTATTTTAAATAAAACAACTAAAATTAAAATAGAAGATAAAGCATTAATAGTAGGATTAATCGTTCCTTTTAAACTATAAATATAAGCAGATATATTTTGATAATCGGAACCACCAGCAAAATAAGAAATAATAAAATCATCAAAAGATAATGCGAATGCAATACCAGCACTAGCTAACATAACATCTTTTAATTGAGGTAAAATTATTTTAATAAGAGTTTGAAAAGAGGTCGCTCCTAAATCATAAGCAGCTTCAATTAAATCTAATTCTAAAACGCAACATTTAGCATATACAGAAATTAAAACATAAGGAATACTAAAAGAAATATGAGCTAATAACATTCTCCAAAAACTACTTTTTAAACCAATAAAACTAAATAAAACAAATAAAGATAAAGCAGTAATAATTTCAGGTATAATAATTGAAAATTGATTAACATTTAATATAAGTTGACGCCATTTTTTTTTATAATTCATTAAAGAAATAGCCGCTAAAGTTCCTAAAATAGTAGAAATTATAGTGGATAAAATAGCAATTTTAAAAGTGATAAATATAGAAGATTTAATAGTTGAATCTTCTAAAATTTTTTGGTACCATTTAAAACCGAATTTATTAAAATGAACTAAGGAAGAAATTCTTCCTTCATTTTCATTAAAAGAAAAAATAATTAAAGAAATTATAGGTAAATAAATAAAAAGAAGAATTAAAAATAAATATATAAAAGATAATTTTTTTTTATTTATTTTAAACATTAGATTTATTTTTTTTTTCAAATTGATTTTGTTTATAAAAAGTTAAAATATAAAGCATTAAAAATGTTAAATTAATAGCAATAGCGCAAGCGCTTTTAATATCACCAATTAAAAAAATTTTATTTTCAATTAATTCGCTAATAACAGTAATAGTTGTCGGACCTAAATATTTAGGAACTACAAGATTAGTTGCAATTTGTAAAGAAACTAAAATAACTCCTGTAGTTAATCCTGGAAGAGATAAAGGAAAAATAATTTTTTTAAAAATTTGTACTTCATTTGCTCCTAAATCTTTAGCTGAATTAATTAAATTATGATCTATTTTAGAAATACTAAGAAAAATAGGTAAAAACATATAAGGAAGGAATAAATAAACATATCCAATTAACATTGCTGAATTAGTTTCTAATAAATTTATACCTAAAATTTTTCTTATTAAAAAAAAAATTTGCATCAAAGATTGAATTTTTAAAATCATATTAATCCATATCGTACCATTAATGAATAAAATTAAGATAGATTGTATTGGTGTAATATATTTAGAAACTATATAAGCGAGAGGATAAGTTATTAGAAGGATAAAAAAAGTCGATATAATTGCTATTAATATAGACCGAAATAAAACATAAATAAAAACTTTTGTAGTATAAAAATCTTTATAATATTTCAAAGTAAAAGAAATGTTAAAAAGGCTATTTTTATTACTTTCTTGAATAGAATATAAAAAAATAATAAAAATAGGAATTAAAATAAATAAAATAAGAATAATAAAATAAGGCAAATATAAAAATTTATAAAATTTATTTTCTTTTTTATTTGGGATTCGAGAAAGCATTTTAATTATAATACCTCCATAATATGTAAGTCTTCAGGATTAAAAAAAATACTTATTTGACTATTTACTTCGACAAAATCAGTTGTATGTACAATGTAATTACGATATTTAGTTTTTATATTTACTTCCCAATGAACTCCTTTGAATGAAATATAATTAACAACTCCATCAAATAATCCTTTTTTTGGCGCAAAAATATCAATATCTTCAGGACGGATAACAATATCTACTTTTTGATTTTTTATAAAACCTGAATCTACACATTTTAAATCTTTATCATCAAAAAAAACCAAAAAATCTTCTTTCATAATACCTGAAATTAAATTAGATTCACCTATAAATTTGGCTATAAATTTATTGGAAGGTTCGTTATAAATATCTTGTGGCGTTCCTATTTGTTGAATTTCTCCTTGGTTAATAATAACTATTTTATCGCTCATAGTTAAAGCTTCTTCTTGGTTATGAGTGACAAAAATAAAAGTAATTCCTGAATTTCTTTGTATTTCTTTTAATTCATATTGCATTTCTTGTCTTAATTTTAAATCCAATGCTGCTAAAGGTTCATCCAATAATAAAACTTTCGGTCTATTAATTAAAGCTCGCGCTATAGCCACTCTTTGTTGTTGACCTCCTGATAATTGACTAATATCTCTATTTCCTAATCCTGTTAAACCTACTAATTTTAAATAATGTAAAACTTTTTCTTTTATAAATAATTCTTTTTGTTTTGGTGATAAAAGTTTGGTTTTTAATTTAGAAAATTCTTTATAAAAATTTTTTTCTATAATTGTTTTTTTAATTTTAAAATCTTTTTTTAATTTTTCGAATGAAGGATTTTGGTTTTTCCAAAAGAATCCAAAAAAAGAAAAAAAAGATTTTTTCTTTTTTTCAGAAATATTAAAATTTATTTCAGTTTTAATTTTATATTCTTGTTTTATTTTTTCTATTTGTTCTTTTTTTTCTTTTTTCAAATTTTTTATTTTTTGTTCATATTTTTCGTTTAAATTTTTAATTCTTAACCCGAAAGCAATATTTTCGAAAACATTCAAATGTGGGAATAAAGCATATTTTTGAAAAACTGTATTAATTAATCTTTTATGAGGAGCAACATTTATAATACTTTCGTTATTAAATAAAATATCTCCGTTACTCATATCTTCGAAACCACCAATAATTTTTAAAATAGTGGTTTTTCCACAACCTGAAGGGCCTAATAAAGTTACAAATTCATTTTCTTTAATTTCTAAATTAATATCATTTAAAATAATTTGATTATTGATTACTTTTGTGATATTTTTTAATTCTATTAAGTTTGTCATTTCGTCCTTTCTTTACAAACAAACTAAATATTTTAAATAATTTATTTGTTATCACTAGATAAAATAGCTAAAAAAGCTTTTTGAGGTAACATTACTTTTCCTAATGATTTCATTTTTTTCTTACCTTTTTTTTGTTTAGCTAATAATTTTTTTTTTCGAGTCACATCTCCGCCGTAACATTTATCAATAACATTCTTACGCATAGATTTAATAGTTTCTCTTGTTATTACTTTTTTCCCTATAGCGGCCTGAATGACTATTTCAAACATTTGTTTAGGAATTAAATCTTTTAATTTTTGGCAAATTTTTTTCGATCTTTGATATGCAAAACTTTCATGACTAATAAAAGATAAAGAATCAACTATCTCTGAATTTAATAAAATATCTACTTTTTTTAATTTACTAGGATAATATTCATCTAATTGATAATCGAAAGAGGCATAACCTTGAGTAGAAGACTTTAGTTTATCAAAATAATTATAAATAGCCTCAGAAAGAGGTAATAAATATTTCAACATTACTCTATCATGATCTAAGTATTGAATATCTTGTAATTTTCCTCTTTTATTTTGAGAAATTTCCATTACTGTTCCGATATACATTTCAGGACAAGTTAAAAAAGCTTTGATATAAGGTTCTTCGATACGTTCGATAGATTGATTATAAGGCCATTTGGCCAAATTATCAACAATAATTTTTTTATTATTGGCTTGATAAATATGTAAAACTACAGAGGGAGCTGTAATAATAACTTCAATTCCGAATTCTCTAACAATTCTTTCTTGAGTAATTTCCATGTGTAAAAGTCCTAAAAACCCAATTCTAAAACCGACACCTAACATTTTTGAACTTTCTTTTTCGTAACTTAAAGAAGAGTCGTTTAATTTTAATTTTTGTAAAGCTTCTGTTAAATGTCCAAATTTTTTTAAATCAACAGGAAATAGACCACAAAAAACAACTGGATTAATACGACGATAACCAGGCAAAGCAGGCACTTGATGATTATGACTTAAAGTAATTGTATCTCCTACACGAACATCGTCAATATTTTTTATAAAAGCAGTTAAATAACCAACATCTCCTGCTGCTAAAAAATCTTTTTGGATTGGTTGTGGACGAAAAACACCTACTTCCATTACTTCGTAATAAGCTTGACTCGAAATAAAACGGATTTTATCTCCTTTTTTAATAATTCCATTAACAACACGAATAGAAGGAATTACTCCTTTATAAGAGTTAAAAATAGAATCAAAAATTAAAGCTTGTAATGGTTTTCGAGCGTCTCCTTTAGGATGTGGAATATATTTCACAATATTATCTAAAATTTCTGGAACACCTGCGCCTGTTTTACCACTTGCAATAACCATTTTATCAGTATCTAAATTTAATTTTTCTTCAATTTCTTTTTTTGTTTTTTCAATATCTGCTGCTGGTAAATCAACTTTATTTAAAACAGGAATAATTGTCAAATTATTTTCTAAAGCTAAATAAACATTTGTCAAAGTTTGAGCTTGTATCCCTTGCGTAGCGTCAATTACCAAAAGGACTCCTTCACAAGCAGCTAAAGAGCGTGATACTTCATAATTAAAATCAATATGTCCAGGTGTATCAATTAAATTCATAATATATTCTTCATTATTTTTATTTTTATAATGAATTTCTGCTGTATTTAATTTGATAGTAATCCCTTTTTCTCTTTCTAGATCCATAGAATCTAAAATTTGAGATTTCATATTTCTTTTTTGAATTGTATTCGTAATTTCTAAAATTCTATCAGCTAAAGTAGATTTACCATGATCTATATGCGCAATAATAGAAAAATTACGAATTTTTTTTCTTTTTTGATTTATTTGTTCTAAATTCATACTCGAACCTATTAATGATAATTTTTAGAATATATATAATGATAAATAAAAAATTAATTTTTAATTTTTTTTCTTTTCACTTATTTCTTTTATAAAAGATAAATAATTATTATAACGAATAGTAGAAATTAAACCTTCTTTACAAGCTTCTTTAACTTTACATTTTTTTTCATTAATATGTAAACAACTATAATTAAAAAAACATTGATCAGCAAAAATTAAAAAATCATCATAAAAATTTTTAACTTCTTCGATTTTAAAATTTAATAAATCTAATTTTGAAAATCCCGGAGTATCAGCAATATAACCTTCATGAAAAAAAAACAATTTAGAGTTTTTGGTAGTATGTTTTCCTCTATTTAAATATTTCGAAATTTCTTGAGTTTTAAGATTAAGAGAAGTTAAAGCGTTAATTAAAGTAGATTTTCCTACACCTGTTTGACCTGCTAAAATAGTTATTTCATTAGTGAAAAGATTATATAAAGGATGTAAACCAAATCTATTTTTACTATCTATATAGTAAATAGGGAAAAATTTTTTATAATAAGATATTTTCTCTCGGAATAAAATTAATTCAGATTCAGAAATTAAATCTATTTTAGTAAAAATTAAAATAATTTTTAATTTAAATTTTTTTAAAATTAACAAAAATTTATCTAATAATTTAAAATGAAATTTAGGTTCTACTAAAGAAAAAACTAAAAAAACTTGAGTGATATTACTTATATTAGGTCTATTTAATGAATTCGAACGTGGAAGAATACTATCAATAAAAAATTCATTATCTTTCTCCTCATATAAAACTAAATCACCAATTTTGATTTTAGAATATTCTAAATCATTATTTGTTTCTTTTTTAAAATTATAATGTTTTATTTTCCCTCTTACTTTAGCATTAATTTGTTTTTTTGTTTCTAAATCTATAAGTAAATATTCTTTTATTAAGAATTCAATTACAATACCTTTACGCAAATAAATACAACTCCATATTAATATATTTTTTCATTATCTTAATTTAATTCCATAAATTTCTTGCATTCTGTCTTCTATTTTTTTCATAATTTCATTAACAACTCCTTTAGATAAACTTTTATTTTTATCATTAAAAGTGAAACGAAAAGACAAAGAATATTCTTCCGTATTTAATTTATGATCTTCATAAAGATCTAATAATTCACATTTAATTAAAATATCTGATATTTCTTGTTTTAAAGTTTTAAAAATTTCTTCAAAAGAATATTTTTTAGAAATAAAAAAACTCAAATCTCTAATAATAGAAGGCATTTTACTTATTTCATTGAAAACAATATTTTTGGAATTTTCTAAAAAATCATTTTCTAGAACAATTTCTAAAAGAAAACTTTCTTTTAAATTATATAATTTTTGTACAGAAGGGTGTATTTCTCCTATAAAACCAATTTTTTTATTTTTATATAAAATATTAGCTTGTTTACCAGGGTGGAAACTTAAATGTAAATTGGTTTGCTGTAAATCAAATTTAATTCCTAATAATAAACTTATTTTATCTAAAATCCCTTTTAAAACAAAAAAAGAACTTACTATATTAGGTTTAATCCAACCTAAAGAATTTAAATTACCACTCAAACCTATTGATAAATGTAATTTTTCTTCTTGATTATTATAAACCTTTGCTATTTCAAAAAAAAGATTATCATAATTATTATGTTTCTGATTATAACTTAAAACTTCAATCATACTACCGCTCAAATGTTGTCTTAAAATAGTATTTTCATGAGAAATAGGTTTTGCAACTTGTATATAATCTTGTTGATAAGAAAATAATTTTAAAATTTTTAAATTTACTAAACTATAAGTAATTATTTCGTACAAACCTAAATTGGTCAACAAATCTTTTAATTTATATAATGTTTCTTGTTTCTTATTTCTTAAAGAAATTTTATTTTTTTTTAATGATGGTAATTTTAATTTATTAATTCCGTATATTCTAATTATATCAGAACACACATCTTCAGGAATCACAACATCATGTCTTCTAAAAGGAGGTTTTAATTTAAAAATATCATTTTTAAGTATTTCTACTTCATAATCTAATTTTTTTAAACAATTTTCTATCTCTTCAGAAGAAAAAACAGAACCTATTTTTTCTTCGAAAAATTTTAAAGATAATAAAATTTCTGGTTTTTTATTGTTTTTAATTTTTTGGGATAAAATATTCGAAATTTGACATTCTTCGTTTAATGATTTTAAAAGAAAATCAAATCTATTTAAAGCTTCTTTTACCAAAGATGAATCGATTCCTCTTGTCCAACGTATTTTTTTTTCATTTTCTAAATTTATTTTTTTAGAATTTTTCAAAATATAAAAAGGGTCTAAATAAGATGTAGTTATAATAATTTCATTGGTATCTTTATTAATATTATTTGAATAAGAATTGACAATTCCTAAAATAGATAAAATATTTTGACCACTAGCTGCAACTACATCTTCTTCACTTAAAAAAATTTTTTTTTCTGAATCGATTTGAATAAATTCCTTTTCCGAAGCATTTCTTATTTCGATTTTTTTTTCTTTGAAATTAGAAACATCAAAAACGTCTAAAGGAATACCATATTCTAATAAAACTAAATTTGTAATATCCACAATATTATTGACAGGAATTATATTATGATTTAATAAAAGAATTCTTAACCATAAAGGGGATTTTTTAACTTTTATATTTTTAATATAAAGTAGATTATATTCCCAACAATTTTTATTTATAATTTGTATTTGAAAAGGATTTTCTTCTTTTTTTGTATTTTTTGTTAAAGAAATAGGATAATCCAATCGATTAATACTGTTTAAACTTTTTAAATCTTCAGCGAAGCCTATATAAGATAAAAGATCGCCTCTGTCCGAAGTAATATTTAATTTTAATAAAAATCCTTTTAGATTTAAATATTCTAAAGCATTTTCACCAACAGGAGCATCATTTTCTAAAATTAAAATTCCTTTTTTTTCTTCTTCGCTTAAAATATTAGGATCTAATCCTAATTCTTGCGCAGAACAAATCATTCCACGAGATTTATGTCCGAAAATATCTTTTTCTTTGATGTGAAGTTTTATTGATTTTAAATAAGCTCCAATTAAAGCGACTACTACTTTTTTATCTTTTGCAAGATTTGAAGCTCCACAAATAAT
This sequence comes from Candidatus Phytoplasma vitis, assembly GCA_023934045.1. Taxonomy (GTDB): domain Bacteria; phylum Bacillota_I; class Bacilli_A; order Acholeplasmatales; family Acholeplasmataceae; genus Phytoplasma; species Phytoplasma vitis. The sequence goes on from CP097583.1 coordinate 368,745, forward strand.
TGTTAAATGATGATCTTTAATATCTACAGTTACGAAATTAAGTTTTTCCGAATTAGGAACTTTTTTAAATTCAATAATTTTTCCTATAATCAAAAAATCATTAGGTTCTAATATTTCGCATTTATCTATTTCAGTAATATGATTATTGATTAAAAATTGTAATTCGTTTAAACTGTAATCATTTAGAGAAAGATATTTTTTTAAAATTTTTTCATGAATTATCATTATTTTTTATATCCTTTAAAATTAAATAATTTAATTTATTTTATTAAAAAGTTTAAACAAATTGATTTAAAAAACGAATATCGTTATTGTAAAAATGTCTAATATTTTTTATATTTTTTTTTAACATTGTGATTCTTTCGATTCCCATACCAAAGGCTAAACCAGTATATGTTTTATTATCAAAACCTACATTATCTAATACTTGGGGATGAATTAATCCAGCTCCTAATATTTCTAAATAAAATTTCTTTTTGTTTGCCCCTTCCATTACTAAATCTACTTCAAAACTTGGTTTAGTAAAAGGAAAATAAGAAGGACGAAGTCTTATTTTTTGTTCTTCTCCAAAAATATGTTTAACAAAAGATGTAATGATTTCTACTAAATCTATTAAACTAACTTTAAAACCGACATAAAAACCATCTAATTGAGTAAATTGATGACTATGAGTATCATCGTCTTTATCTCTTCTATATACTTTTCCAGAAGAAATAATTTTCAAAGATTTATTACGTTGTTTTAACATAGTTTTAATTTGAATAGGAGAAGTATGAGTTCTTAAAAGATTTTCTGGATTATTTTTTAAATAAAAAGAATCTTGCATATCTCTTGAAGGATGATTTTTACTCATATTTAACATTTCGAAATTGTATAAATCAGTTTCTATTTCTGTCCCTTCATGAATAGAGTATCCCAAACTTAAGAAAAAATTTTCTATTTCTTTAATCATTTGATTTAAAGGATGCATACACCCTTGCGGAAATTGAAAAGAAGGCAAAGTAACATCTATTTTTTCTTTTGTTAACTTTTCATTTAAAATTTTATTTTCTAAGAAAGTTTTTTTTTCTTTAAATAAATTAATGTTTTTTTGTTTAGAAATAAAAATAACTTTTTTCAATTCTTTTTGAATTTCTGGTTTGTAATTATTAATTTCTTTTAAAATATTTAAAAAAAAACCTTTTTTTCCTAGATATTTTGTTTCCGATTCTAATAATTTTTTTATTTCGTTAATGTTTTGTAATTCTTTAATTATTTTATTTTCTACTTCATTCAATATTTTTTTTAATTTAAAAATATTTTGATACATAAAATTTATTTCCTCTTTTTATTTATTAATTAAAAAAAACTCTAGGAATTTTTTTTAAAGAAAAAAATATTTTTTTGATAAAAATATAAATTTAAATATATAAATATACTATATATAATAATAACAAAATAAAAAAAATATTTTTTGTTTTTTCATTAAAATCTATTTATAAAATATTTTTATTTATTAATATTTAAATTTTCTTATAAAAATAATTTCATATTTTTTTAAACAACTTAAATTAATATAATATTTTTATTATATTATTATATGAAAATGGGTAGTAAAGAGACCTAAATATTATGTTATCTAAGGAATATCCAGTATATTCTGAGATCTCAAATTCATAAAAAATAACTTGACCATTTGATATAAAAAGAAATTTACGGAAATAATCTTGTGAGAGATTATTCCTCTTGCTGAAAGAGATATAATTATAGAAAGCCGTCTTATTGTTTTTGTTTTTTTAAATTTAAATTTTTCATATTTTATTATTTCTTTTTTTTGTTGATTAACAAAAAAATTAAAATTAATTTTAATAAAATAAAAAAACTCAACTTATTAAAGTTGAACTTAGTTTATTAATTTAAATTTAATTGTTGTTGATGTAATAGGGGGCAGTGCCCTGCCCCGCACTGCACCCTGAAAAAATAACAAAAATTTAATTTAAATTAGATAAAATAAGTTGTTCTTTTATTCCTTAAATTCGATTTTTTTGTTTGAATTTTTTAATTTTTAAAATGGTAAAAGTTGTTGATTTTTTTAATTGATTTAAGTAATATTTTTTTGTTTTTTTTGTTGATTTTTTATGTATTCTTTAAATTCAATTAAAAAATCATTATATTTATTTAAAAAGTTAATAAGTTCTGGTGTTTCTTCAATAACTAATTCTTTAGTAAATAATAATAATTTTAGATTACATTGTTTTAAATATTATAATATTTTATTCATATTTTTTTCTTTTTTTAATAAATAATTTAATATATTGTTTTTTAAAAATAATTAAAATTGTTGATTTTTTAAAAAAAAATTAAATTTTAATTTTTAAAATTTAATTTTTTTTATTTGTTTTGGTCTTGATTAAAAATATTACATTGATTCCATTAATTCATCTGAATCGATTTTGTATTTTTCTTCTAAAATATTATATAATTCGTTAAGTTTATCTTTATTAGCGTCTGTAAATTCTTCTATTTGTTTTAATGAATTAATAAATGAATTAAATAAAGAAGAAAAACATACACTTTTTCTAAATCGATAATTTAATACTTCACAAACATCAGCTACGCCATATTTGCCACCATGATGTGAATCTGTATAAAAATATCTATCACCATCACAGTTCCACAAAGATAATAATTGAAGCTCGCAGAATTCTTGCAAAATGTTAATAAGTTCTGGTGTTTCGTCGAGTAACGCTAACTTTGAGTTATGACGTTTTAATGATTCTAATATTTTATTCATAAAAATACTTCCTTTTTATTTATTTTAAAAAACGTAAAATTTCTAACTTTACGAATGATGGTTTATTTTATTTTTAAATAAAAATCGCCGCCAACTAATAAATGAATAATAATGGCTAAAATAATTTAAATTGCAAAAAGCCAAATCAACCAAGTAATTTCTGGATTCATTTTTTTTCTTTTCCTTTTTTAAATTTATTTAATTTTTGTTAATTACTTAATATTTGTTTTTGCTTTTTGTTTTTTTGTGTATTTAGAATTGAATAACTGTTTTTGAAAAAACAGCTATTTGAAGTTGTTTTTTATTTTTCGAAAAATAAAAAAACCACTATGAAAGTAGTTTAGTTTTTAAAATGAGGGGATTACGCAGTTTGAGTAAGTTTAGTAGTTATTAATGTAGAACCGCGCGGTTTTATTTTAAGATCAGACAACCTCGCAATGTTATAATTTTTTGTAAATAAATTCATTTTAATACCGAAAAGACTAGTTAAAAAACTAGTATTTTTTTCATAGAAAAGAGGTTTTAAAAATAAGTAATTTTGACAGCGTGTATCCAAAATTAAATAATGTTATTTTGAATTATTTTTATTATTTATTAATATATCTTTTTACTATAAAGTGAAAATATAAATAAATAACTTTAAATTATAATAATTAAAAATTATTATAAGTAAGATATTTTTTTATAAAAAAAATTATTTTATAATCATAAAAAATTAATTCGATACCTTATAAACAAAAAACTGAATATTAAAATTGTTTTTTTTTTTTTTTGTTTATAATCATCGTAGTGTTATAAAAAAATGTAAATGTTTTTTTAACTTTGCATATTTTTAAAACCTCTTTCTTTGAAAAAAGACTAGTTTTTTAACTATTATTTTCGGTATTAAAAATGAATTTATTTAAACTTTTTTATAACAGTGTGTTCTACAAACATCAAAAATTATAAAAATATAAAACAAGAACAAAAATATAAAAAATATATTCAATTTCAATATTGAATTATTATTATTAAAAAGGATTTATATAAAATGGTATCAGAACAAATGGTAAGAGAACAAGTTTCGACGTTGTTAAAAAACAAAGGATGGGTATTAGATTATTCCTCTCCAGAATGCAACGTTTCACAAGAAGAAAAAAATGCCGATTACGTTTTAAAAGATGATAATTCTTGCCCTTTATTAGTTTTAGAAGTTAAAACAAAAAAAAATTTTAATATCTCAAAAGCTTTTGAACAAGCAAAAAAATATGCTATTAGATTGAAAGCCCCAATAATAGGAATTACAGATGGGGAAAATTTTTATTATAAACATGTACAAAGCAATCAAAATTTAATTTATAATGGTATAGAATTAAAAAATACTGTTTTAGAACAAGATTTGTTAAAAAAATTTATTGATAATCCAATTTGTTTTGAATTAAAACAAGATCCACAAACACGTGCATTTATTTTAAAAGTTTTTAACAATATTAATGATTTATTATCAAAAATACATGTTTTTAAAGGTATTCCTCGTTTACAACAAATTTGTAATTTTTTGTTTTTAAAATTATTTCATGATTCTTTGAAAGAAAAAAAAGCGAAAAAAGAAATAAATAAAATTTATAATTGGGACAAATTAATTAAAAAAAATAAAAATAACGATGAAGATTTAATATCTTTTTATAATACGATGTTAGAAAAATTACAAAGTAAATATTGTGTTTCAATAAACCTTTTTGAAGAATCTGTTTTTAATGTCTATAAAGAAGAACATTTAATTATTTTAAAAAAAATAATTGAAGAAATTAATAAGATTAATTTTTTTACTTCTAATAATAATGATTTACATGGAGAAGCATTTGAATTTTTTTTAGAAATCAATTCATCAATTAAACAAAGTGATTTAGGACAATATTTTACCCCTAGACCAATTGTTAATTTTATGGTAGATTTTGCTAATTTAAAAGTAGAAACACATAAAAAAATTTATGATCCTTTTTGTGGTACAGGAGGATTTTTAATTAAAGCTTTTTCAAAATTAAAAGAACAAATTTTAAATCCACATAAATTAAATTTGGCCAAAACGCAAGATTTAAAAAAAGAAATGCAACATTTAAAAAAAGAATGTTTATATGGACAAGAGGCAGTTATGGAAACAGCTAGATTTGCAAAAATGAATATGATTTTAGCAGGCGACGGTCATAGCAATATTTCTTGTGCAGACAGCTTTAGTTTAAATAGTAAACAAGAACACAACGAAAAATATGATGTTATTTTAACTAATATTCCTTTTTTAAATAAACAATATTCTGATTTTGAAAAAGTTTATGATTGTATTAATGGTAATGAAATAAGTATTCGTCATTGTTTGAATTCAATTAATTCACAAAGTTTAGATAATAAAATTTTAATAATTGTTCCTGAAAGTGTTTTAATTGATAATAGATATTATAATTTACGTAAATATATTCATGAAATAACAAATATTGTCGCTGTAATTTCTTTACCAATTGGAAGTTTTATCCCTTATGCACCAAATGCAAAAACATCAATTTTAATTTTAAATCAAATAAAAAAAAATAAAATCAAACTGCAAGAAGAATTTTTGTATTTTGAAGTTAAAAATATAGGTTATAGAATCAACACTGAAAGAACTGTAATTCCAGAAGATTCCGATTTAGATCTTTTTTTGAAAAATTTTGATTTTGATATTTTAGAACAGTATAAACAAACAAAATTGAAATCGTTATTACCAGAACAAACCCAATTTGTTCCTTTATGTGTAAAAAATTCTAATTTAATATTTAAACCACAAATAAATTTAAATGACTATTGGAAAACAACTTTTCCCATGAAACCACTTAGTTCATTAATCCAAGAAACAATTTATAAAAGAGAAGATAAAGAATATAAAACTTGGTCTGTTACTAACGACCGAGGTTTTATTTTAAGATCAGACAACCCAACAAAATCAAATGTTAATTCAAAAAATAATTCCAAAGAAAAAATAATTTGTCCTTTTCATTTTGCTTATAACCCAGCAACTATAAATGTTGGTTCTATTTGTTTTAATAATAGCGATAAAAAAGGTTGTGTAAGTAGTAGTTATGTTGTTTTTAAAAATAAAAATACAGAAATAATAAAAAATGAATTTTTATTTCTTATTTTTAAATCTGAACCTTTTTTAAAATTAATCAAAAAATTAGTCGAATCTTTAAGAGCAACAGTTCGTGGTAAATGTGATTTTGAACATTTTTCAAATATTTTAATCCCTATCCCTTCAATTCCACAACAAAATGAAATTATTAATTTAGCACAAGAAACAGAAAAAAAAGAAAAAAAATTGAAACTACAAATAAAAGAGAACAAAAAACATTTGCAAGATAAAATAAATTCGTTTTTAAAAAACTAAAATTATTTATTATTTTTATTCAAACCTTAAAAAAAAATTGAAAAATTACAAAATGAAAGACTAAAAATTATTCGACAAATGAGTACAATCGATATAAAAATTAACATAATCACTAATAAAAATAATTATAAATATATCGCTGGTTACACCATTAAATCACTAATTTAAAAGACTTTTTTTATAGAGTCTTTTTTTATTTAGAAAATAATCAAATAGAAAAGAAATAAAAAAATAAAAGACGCAACACAAACGTTAAACTTAGTTTATAATTTAAATTTAATTTTTGTTGATGGAATGAGAACGCAGTTCGAATTAAAAAAAATATAACACTTCGCGACATTAATAAATGATAAAAAGTTAAACGTTTATGTTGAAAAATCAAAAAACAATATTTACTATTTTTTAATATAAATATTTTAAAAATTTACAAAAAACAATTAAAAACCTTAGTAAATTAATTTTACTAAAAATTAAACTTGTTTTTTTTTTTTTTATGATTTAATTATACTTAAATAGTAATTTTATTAAAAGAAATTATTGTTTGGTAATAAATTTTAATATTATAAAAAAGGAAAAATAGGAGAGATTTTTGTATTTCTTAATGATATATAATAATTTTTGAACGTTATAATAAAATGGATTATACTTATATTCGACTTTATTATATTTTATTAGATAAATATCAAAATTTTCCAAATATTAAAAAGAAAGAGGTATATTTTATTGAATTTAAAAGTTTTTTGTCAAAAATATTTTATTCATATTATCCTTGTTTTAGTAGTTTCTATCTTAGGATTAATTGTTATTTTTAAATATGTCCTGTCCCAAACTCCAGAGTCTAATTCGAATATGAGCGAAACCAGTCTTTCGAATGATAATAATAATTTTATTTACTCGATTCCTAATGAAATAGGTCAACTTTTCCCAACTGAAACTAATAGTTGGAATATGTTTGATGTATATATGGACGGTCAAGAAGCTCTTATTCAATTTCCTTTAACATCACCTTTTTTTAAAGAAGTTGTAGATGAAGATAAATTTAATAATTTTAGTTTAGAAAAACAAAAAGAACTTGTTAGTTTGAATCAACATCAAATTCCTCGTACTTTTAAATTCAACTTAATTCAAAAGATTTTGCGCCCATCTATTGAAGATAATCAAATTTTAAATAATTCTTTAGAAATTAAAGATAAAACATTTACTTTTGAATTAAAAAATAATGCTGTTTTTGAAAATAATAAACCCATTGACGCAAAAATTATTAAATATACTTTAGAAAAATAATTTAATTTAATGGGTTTTAAAGATATTTTAAATTTTACAGATGATAATGATTATATCTCAATCGATTCTAATAAACCTTATGTATTTACTTTAAAATTTAAAACTGAAACAAGTTTATTAGAAGTAATTAAAAAAATTAATAAAATTTATTTATTAGAACCATCTTCTTTTGAAAAATCTATTATAGAAAATCAAACTAAATATGGAACCAAAGATCATCCTTTTATATCTTATGGACCTTATAAAATCAAAGAAGGATATAATGATGACAAATTGATTTTAGAAAAATCACCTTCTTATTTTGATCAATCAAAAGAAGCTATACCTTATAACCATATAGAAATTTTAATTGAACATAATAAAGGCAATGCCGATCGCGAAAAAGAATTATTTTTAGATAAAAAAATTAATTATTGCGCAATTGAAGCTCATACAATAGACGATAAATTAAAAGAACATTATAATACATCATTGTTTTGCAAACCCGATTGTTATTCTTTGGTATTGAATTTATCTGATGGTGGTAGGGTAGAAAATATGGATTTAAGAAAAGCTTTATTTTATGGAATTGACAGAAAAAAATTATCAAGTTTTCTTCCAAATATAGCCCCTTCTTTGAATTATATGAATGATAGTTATTTTTATCCTAAATTATCTTCTGTAAAAACATATAATTTGACTAATGAACACGAAACAAATATCAATGACAAATTACAATCAGATTTAAACGAATTACCTGATGGAAACACATTAAAAAACCAAATTACAATACAACAATTAAAAGATAATTATGGTTATAATAAAGATTTAGCGCGTTATTTTTTTCAAAAGTATATTACTGATACTAAATCTGATGGAGTTGTTACTTTGACTTTAAGTACTAGAGATGGTATGTTTACTAGCGAATCATTTATTGGTGAATTTCAAAAACAATTGGAAGAATGTTTATCAATTGCGTTAGATAAAAAAATAATTATTCATTATAGATTAAATGAAATAAGTGATCTAAATCTTTTTGTTGAAGGAATGAAACCTGAATGTTTTATTCCCGATAAAGAAAAACGATATACTTTAACAAAAGAAGAAAAAGAACATATTCATGATCAATTAGAACCACAAGCTTATAATCAATTATCCATGATTCCTTTATTTTCTCAAAGACAAGTGCGTTTTTTACATAATCCTAAAGAAAATTTTATAAAATATTTTATTATTTTCGGTTTTAAAAATCAGCCTTTAGATTATTGTAACCCAGAAACCATAATATAGTTAATTTATAGGAAAAGAAGATAAATATGAAAATTTTTAAAAAACATAATAAAAAAAAATTGTTTGTAATTGTTGTAATCCTTTTAGTTTTTTTATTTCAATTACTTGAAATAGGACAATTTAAACCAGAAGGTGAACAAATTACTGAAAGCCAAATGATCAGTAAATTAGCTCGTTCAGATATTAGTGAAAGTGTTAAATATAGCTCTTATAATACTATGTTTATGAAAGATAATCCTTTTTCTATTAGAAAAGTATATAAAATAGAATTAAAAACTAAAAATAACGAGATATTTCAAAGCAAAATTATTCGAAACAATAGCATCTTCGATGAAAAAAATAGAGATAAAGAATTGAGTTTTGAATTATTATCAAGAGATAAAATTTTTTATCAATTTGAAATAAATTTTTTTAGTTGTTTTTTAAGTTTATTATTGGATTTATCAATGTTTGTTCAAATTTTATCGAGTTTAATTTTTACTATTTATATTTTTATGTCTATTAAACGCGAATCTGGAAATTTACAAAAAAACACCTTAGTATCTTCGAAACAAAAATCACTTTTTACTTTCAAAGATGTTGCTGGTAACGAAGAAGAAAAAGAAGAAATGAAAGAATTAATTGATTTCTTAAAAAAACCTCGAAAATATGTTACCATCGGAGCTTCTATTCCTAAAGGTGTTTTATTAGAAGGCCCTCCGGGAACAGGAAAAACTTTATTAGCGAAAGCTTTAGCTGGAGAAGCAAATGTGCCTTTTTACGCTGTTTCTGGTTCGGAATTTACGAATATGTATTTTGGTGTAGGAGCTTCACGAGTTAAAAAATTATTCCAAGAAATTAGAAACAATGCTCCTTGTGTTTTATTTATTGATGAAATAGATACATTGGGTAAAAAAAGAGGATCGATAGCAAATGATGATGGAAGTACTATTAACCAACTTCTTACTGAAATGGATGGTTTCTCTTCGTCTAAAGGAATTATTATTGTTGGAGCTACTAATAGAGCTGATATTTTAGATGCAGCTTTATTAAGACCAGGAAGATTTGATAGAATCTTAAAAGTAGGTTTACCAGATGTTAAAGGACGTGAGGCTATTTTAAAAGTTCATGCTCGTAATAAAAATATTTCATCTGATATTAATTTTCATCAATTAGCGAAACAAACTCCAGGAATGAGTGGAGCTCAATTAGAAGCTGTTTTAAATGAAGCCTCTATTTTAACAGTAAGAAATCAAAAAGAAATGATTACAATGGAAGAACTAGAAGAAGCGATTGATCGTGTGTTAATGGGACCAGCTAAAAAATCAATTAAATATACTGAAGAAGAAAGAAAAATGGTCGCTTACCATGAAGCAGGACATGCTGTAATCGGCATTAAACTCCCTCGTGCTCAAAAAGTCCAAAAAATAACTATTATTCCAAGAGGTAATACGGGTGGTTATAACTTAATGTTGCCCGAAAAAGAAACTTTTTTCACTTCTGATAAAAAACTTTTAGCTCAAATTATTTCTTTTTTAGGTGGCAGAGCAGCTGAAGAATTAGTTTTTGATGAAGTTTCTAGTGGTGCTTATGATGACTTTAAACAAGCTACTAAAATAGCTCGTTTAATGGTAACAAAATATGGAATGAGTCCTTTAGGACCATTACAAGATTCTGAGTTTTCTGATAAAAAAGAAATTAACCAAGAAATCAAAATAATAGTAGATAAATGTTTTCAACAAGCTAAAAAAATTATTAAAGACAACAAAACTTTATTAGATAAAATAGTAAATATGCTTTTAGAGCAAGAAACAATTACCAAAGAAGAAATCGAAAAGTTGATTTGAATTTGATTTAAACAAAATTTTTTAATTATTTTTCGCTTTTGCGAATTTTTTAAAATAAATTTTACAATTAAATAAAAAAATTATTAAATTTATTAACTGAAATTACAAATAATAAATAAATTTTAATTAAAAAAAGACTTTTCGGAGTCTTTTTTTGTTTATTAGATTAAAATAATTAAAAAAGAATTTTTATTTTAAGTTAAAATTAAAAAATAAGTTATAAATTGATTTAAAAATTTTTTTGATAAAAAAACAAAAAACTAGTTAATTAAATTGAAAAAAATATAACACTTCAGTTAAATACGAACCACTACCAAAGTTATTATTCAAAACGTTATCTTTTTAGATAACAAAAAAATAATCTTCATACAATTAATTCCCTAAAGGGGACTTTTTTTATAACCAAATTCAACATAATATTTTAACAAAACCAAATTAAGGAGTAAATAAATGATTTTAAAATCAAAAAATATTTTAATAATATTAACTTTAACATATATCGGTTTTATAATAACTAATTTAATGACTTTGTTTTTTGATTTTAATTTAAGTATTAAAGTAAAACATCTCAATAATCATTGTTTCTGATATTTTTTTTAATATATATATAGCTAAAGCAGTTTAAAAAAATGAAAATTAACTGGATAGGATGTAAATCAATTTTTTGGAAACTTCTTTATTTGATACAAAATTTAAATGTTTTATATTTTTAAAATTATTCGGTAATTTGTATATTGTTTGAAAAATTTTTAATTCTGTTTTTGTTAATTCACGATTTACAATTATTATTTAATAAATTAATTTAACATTATTGGAGATATAATAATCATCTTGATTTGAATGTTTCGATTAGAAAATATATTATTTTCGTTTTTTTAATGTTAAATTTTCAAAAGTTCAATATCTGATAATAAAGTTTGTTGTTTTGTTTTTTTAGAGTTTATTCCTTTAATATTGGTAAATTCAATTTCATTTCTTGTTTAATTTATTTATATATTTGAAAAATGATTTTTAATCAATCAAATTATAAAACTGTTAATATATTCTTATTTTCTGATATTTTGTATTCCTAATTGTATATTTTTTAATTTTTTTCTCAATAATTGATTAATAAGAAATCTTCTCTATCTAATAAGAAAAGAAATTTAAAACTAACTAATTTATAAAATAAAAGATATCTAATTTGATTATTTAATTTGTTAATTTCTTTTTTTATTTTCTAATAAAAAAATATCAATTTCTTTAAAAAGATTAAAAAAATAAATCAAAATAACATGATTCAATTTTTGTTACAAACTTTCTAAAATCATTCATTTTTAAAAACTCTTTTTTACAAAAACAAAAAAAAGACTAGTTAAAAACTAGTCTTTTAAGTATTAAAAATTAATTTATTTACAAAAAATTATAAAAGTACGGTGTGCTTTTTTATTAAATTCTTCTCTATAACAAATTATAGAAAAAATTTTAAAAAATGATATTACTGTAAATTCAAAATAATTTTATCAATTTCTTTTTTAATAGCGGTTGTTTTAGTTGCTAAAGTTACTAATTTTGGAAATAAATCAGATTCCCTTAAAGAATAAAGAATGGGTTTATTAAATAATTTATAATCTAAAGCTTCTTGTGATAAAAAAGGCATTTTACGATGGTATTGAATAAAATTATTTGGTTTATTACTTTCATCATAAATATCTTTACTATCTTCTAGATTTTGATAATTTAAATGAAGTTCCATTAATTCTTGACCTAAAATTAATAAATCTTTTTGATTTTGTTTTGATTTCAACTGGAACAGTTTAAGCTTTATCATATTTTTTCGCTGAAACAAAAGAAAAAGTAGATTTTGAAAATAATATTCCGACGTTTGTTGTTAATAGAACTAGTGGCGACAACCTAACTAAAAAATTATTGTATTATAAAGTTCCTTTAATAAGTAGTAAATACGTTCACGAAATGAAAATTCAACATGAAGGCGAATTAAAATTAAATGGATCTGATTTAGATAAACCATTATTCTTAAAACTAACAACTGGTTTTGATGATGACACTGTTAAAAACGCAACAATAGTAAAAGTTGAATGTGACAGTGTTGGTATTAAAAAAGAATACTAAGACAGCGCAAGACCACAATTAAAAACTATCAACGGTGAAACAAAAGTCATTATTAATTATACTATTCAACAAAAAGAAAAACTTTCAGTTTCAACAAGCAATCTAATTTCAAAATATGAATTAGTTAACAAAGACGGGAATTCATTAAATGGAGCTACATTAATAACTACTAAAATTACTCAAACTACTTAATTCCCTCATTTTAAAAACTAAAACCACTATTTTTATTGGTTTTTTATTTTTCAAAAAATAAAAAAAACAACTTAAATAGCTGTTTTTTTCAAAAAACAGCTATTCAATTTTGCAACATAAAACAAAAAAACAATAAACAAAAACGTTAAGTAATTAACAAAACAAAAAAATAAAAAAAGAAAGAAAAAAGGAGAAAAACGTTATGCCAATCAAAAAAGAAACAAAAGAAACAAATGAAAAAAAAACATAAAATCAAAATTTTTACATTATTTCAGTTTTCTATTATTTTTCATTATTTGTATTATTTCGGTTTTTATTTACGTTCATCATGACGCAATCATTAAAGAAGAAAATAATTTAAAAAAAACAACAAACGAAATAAATAATCTTAAAAATGAACTAAAAAATAAAAAAGAAACACAATCATCACAACCGTTATTAACAAATAACGCATCAATTGGAGAAAACTTAGCGCAACCACTAGATGACGAAATGGCCTATGATTTCCAACCAGCCGACTCTAAGAAATTTTTATCTTTCGACAAATTAATCGGATTTAAAGAAGAATTAACAGCGTGCGACGGCTTCTTAGACTATCTAAAAAATAAAAGCAATTATGAAGGCATCGGCGATGTCGAAGCTCCATTAGGAATCTTAATGCACGGCTGCCCTGGAACAGGTAAAACTACATTAGCACGAGCATTAGCGAAAGAAACTAATTTACCTTTTTTCGAAGTAAGTAGTTCTTAGTCATTATTATAATAAAAACAAACCATCAATAAAACCTCAAGAATTAGATTTAGAGGTAATCTTTTGCTATTTTCACAAAAGTTTAAAGGCTGAAGTGCACCTAAGAAAACAAAAAATACTGCCATTCAACAGTATTTAAGGTTTTTAAAGTTTTTTGTTTGTTTAATGTTGAAGTTGGTTTTCTTTTTTTCTTAACACAAATAAATTCTAATAAAAAAGACTTATAAACAATAAGTCTTTTAATCAATGAAAATGTAAAAAGTTTTGGTTTTGATGGAAATTCAAAACATTATTCAAATACTGCTTTTTTCATTCTAAGTTTTTTATGTATAATAAGTCAAAAAAATAAATAAATATTTTATCTTATTTTTTTTTAATAAAATGATTTACAATACTTACAATAATATATAAAATTGATAAAAATATTGTCACAAAAGCTTCTAATAAAAACCAAACTAAAAGCCATTCACATTTTTTAGGTATTTTTTGTTCGATAAAACGATCTAGTTGATTTAAAGTATTAACCCAAACTAAACTATATAATATCAAGAAAAATAATGCCTCTAATAATCCTAAAAATAAAACAATTAATTTATTACTTCCTAAAAAAGAAGGCAAAAAAGATGTACCACAAAAAAAACTAATGATAAATAATTTTTTGAGCCAAACATGGAATCTCAAGTTAACTTTTATTTTATTAACTCTATATAAGTAGCTTATTAAAAAAAGCACTATAAAACTTATCAAAAATGGTAATAAAACAAATAATACTAAAAAATACCTTAAAATAGTGTTTGATAAAGGTGATGATACAAATGTAGTTGTTAATAATTTATGTTCTACAAGATAAAAACACGCAAAATATACTCCCCATACAACAGCCAAAAAGATCGAAAATAAAAAACAAATCCGACTAGCAAAAACATATACATCTACAAAACAATAAAATAAAAAACGTATGAAATACAATAAAACCATAATGATTAATGTTGAATACCAAAATGAAAATAATAATGTAATTTCACATTTGAAATTAATTAAAAAACAAATAGTAATAATCGCTGATAAGATGAGAATACCAATCAAACTATATAACCTATAAAAAACACTTTTATGAGATATAACGGCGTCTGATTTAGTTTTTTGCAAAATATTTTCTTTTAATTGATTAATTTTATGAATATTTTTTTGAATAAATTTATTTTGTCTTTGATCGTCATGATGGTTATTAATATAAGTTTTGAAATTTTGTTTATAAAACTTATTTGAAGGATTGATCATAAAATCCAAATATTTAGTTTTTGTAATGATATATAAAGCAAGACAACCAACAATAAAATTAATACCTAAATAATAATAATTCATTTTTTTAATTTACCACAATAAACGGTTAATTTTTTTTGGGGCTCTATTTCTAGACCGTGTTTAGGTTGAATTAAATTTATAAGCATATGGCTAGAATCAGAAAAATTAACTCTCTTAATTAATCTATAAACACTATTGTTGTTGCTATCTTTCTTTAATTCATAAACTTCTAATTCATTTTGGGAAGGAAAATGAAGCGCAAATCCTAATGTTTTTTCATGACTATTATTTTTTATATCAAAAAGAATATTTTCTTTTTTAGATGCAAAAGACTCATATTTTTTTTCTGCCATATCAATTGCTTCAAACACCTCAGGAAAAACAATTTTCCTCCAGGTATTTCCAACAACTTTTTTAGTTCCTTTTTTTAAAGCGGTTTTGGTGATAGCATGGCCTACTTTTTGGTTTATTTTTTTCTTAATATAATTTTTAATTTTGGTTTTGATTTCTTTGGTGATTTTGTTTTGGATTAAATCCATTTTTGCTATGCCTATTTCTACTAATTCTGCATCTGAAAATTCACCTTTTAATAATAATTTTTCTACCAATTCATCAAAATTAGCTGTTTCTAAAAAATCTGTTAAATTACTGACAAAATCAATAACACTAGTAATGAAAGAAGAAGACATATCACAATCACAAAAAGTGATATCTACTTGTTTTATTTCATTCAATTGACTAGGATTAAAAAAGAAAAAAGCTTTCCCTTGATCATTTAAAGTATAATATCTAACAATATCATTAATCATGGCAACACCATCATCTTTAAAATCACAAATTTTATCACCACCGTATTCTTTGGCTATTTGATAACCTGTTTTAATTACTTTAAAAAATTTAGCTGGAGGAAAAAAATTCAAACCGATGTTAATAGCATTACTGGCTATTTGAGTTTTATTAGCATACTCTTGATAAGTTCTGCAAGGAACCATTTTCATTCCTGGAAAATCATAAAACATTCTTGCATTACTAGCAAAAACATGTCCATCTTCGTGTCGCCAAAATTTTGAATTATGTCTTTGACTATAATCTATTTCATAATCATTAGGATTAAAAGATAGTTGATTAGTCCCGCCTCCACCATCAGTAATTAAAGCAAAAACAGGAATTAAAAAAATATTTAAAAAAGAAAAGATTAAGAAAATAAGAAATAAAACTTTTATTTTAAGATTTTTAAAAAAATTAAAAGACATAAAACCCCCCTAAAAATTATTTTTTATTTAATAAAATTAAAATATTGTATTTTTTTAAAAATAGATAATAATTTATAAAAATTAACATCTCTTTGCAAAAAATTAAAAATAACTAGAATGGAAATTTATTATCATAAAAGATTTTTATTACCTCCTTTACTTTAATAATTTAATTATATATTTTTTATACAATTGGTTTTTGGTTGACTTTTTTTATATTAGTTCATATCTTTTTAATATCGTGTATTTTGAAAATAGTAAAAATATATAACTACACGTAGTATAACACTAAGATAACACTAAGTAAAAAAATGTTTAATAAATTTCACAAAATGAATTTTTGGTGAAGTGATTATGCGTTTAAGAAAACAAAAAAACGTAATTAAACAGTATTTAAGGTTTTTAAAGTTTTTTGTTTGTTTAATATTAAAAAATGATAAGATCTACAAAAATAGAACCAGTTGAGAGCAACAATTTTATCGAAAAAAAATATGATTTTTTCCGAAAAACCAAATTGCTTGAAAACAATTTTTAAAAACAATAAAATAAAAATATTAGTATTTAAAATATTTTAAATTTATTGTTTTATATCAATATTATTAAATTTACTAAAATTTTAATTAAACAACAAGTATCTTATTTTAATAGTATAATATATGTATAAACTTATACATATATTATACTATTAAAATAAGATACTTGTAAAATTAAAATACAAATAAAAATATTTTTTTACGTAATTACTAAATATTTAGGTATTTAAAAAAAATTTACTTAATATAAAAAAACAAAACAATCAAAATATTGTCTTTTGAGGTATTTTAAATTTATTTTTTGAAGTAAACCGCACTGTTATATTTTTTTGTAAATAAATTCATTTTTAATACCGAAAAGAATAGTTAAAATAAACTAGTCTTTTTTTTAGTAAAATAAAAAAAAGAAAGAATAAAATTTTTGAAATGAAAATTTTGAAATGAAAATACAAAATAAAAATAAAATTAAAAAAAAGAATTAGTCATTAAAAATGAATTTAAAAAACATTTACAATTTTTTATAACACTGCGCACATCTAATTTATACATATAAATTTATAACACTGCGATGAAAAATACTCTCGTAAAGAGAGTCTAAAATATATAAAAAGTAATATTTATTTTTAATTTTATAATTTTTTTGATTCGTCTTCTATTTTATTTAAAGTGTATTCCAAAAAAGATTTGATTTTGATCGAATTTTTCATACTCATTTGTCTTGAAAATATGAATTCAACACATTTTAATTCAAATTTTTCTCGCGTTAAATTTTCGAATTTGAATTTTAAAACAAAATATATTAAAATAATATTCAAAATTAAACTTATTATTAAAAGAAATAATTGAATTTCCATTTTTTTTAACTTCCTTTTTCTATTTTTACCCTTCAGTTGAAATGATTTCGTAGTGGGATTTTCGAGAATAAGATAATGATTTATCTAATTATCGTTCTTTTTTAAAATAGTTTACTTTTTTTGTAAAACCAAACGATAACAACAATCCAAAAAATTAAAATTACCGCAATAGCGGATAAATGTTTTTTTTAAAATCAGTATTAATAAATTTCATTTCTTTCCGATAATATTGATTATTATTAAATACCGAAATATGAATATATTACTATTATATAACTTTATATTTTGAATGTTGAAAAAATTAAATTTCATTATTTTAGATTTTGATAAAAATAAAATCAAAAATTATTCATTCAAAAAATTAATTAAAAAAAACATTTAAAATTTTTTGAAACAATGCAAAATTGCCACACCATTATAATTATTAACAACAAATAATAATCATAAACCCATAAATAAAACTATTTTAAATAAAAATAATTGTTTTAAATTAATAAAAATATAAATAATATTAAATACAAATAATATTTATCTAATAGTATCAAAAAATCAAATAAATTAATTTAAATATAATCTCATTTACTACTCATATAATGATTATTATCAAATAATAAAATATAAGTATTATTGATATTATATATACTTTATATTTTAAATTTTTAATAAAGTGTAATAAAAAATTTTTATTTTATTTACCATGATGTTTTCATGGTCTTATTTTACGGGTTGTCCGACTCATTGTTGTGAGATATGAATTTTGAACTTAATTTAAAATAAACACAAAAAATTATTACTAAATAAATAAGACTATCATATATTTATAAACAATATAAAAAAATAAAAATTTTTATCATTATTTTATAATTGACAAAAAACGAAAAAGAAAATAACAAAATTATGTATAAAAATACTTTAATGATTTAAATTAAATTACTAATAAAATTTTTTTGATTTTTAAAATATTCATTTTTTTATTAAGAAAAACATTTAATTTTAATATCAAATCCTAGTTAAAAAAGATTTATTTTTCTTAAAAATTTAAATTAAAAATATTGCTTTTAATAATCGGAATTTTAATTATTTTCATATTAATTATTTTTTTCTTTTTAATAAATTATAATTGAAAATAAAACTTTTAAGACCTTATTTTAATTAAATTTTGTTAATAAAAATAAAAAAATACTTAAAATAATTATTCAAAAATTTTTACAATCTTTATTTTTTTATTTAAATTAATTAAAGTATAATATTAATATATTATGATTATTTTAGTAATACAATTAAATAAAAAATAATATTTTATCATATGAAGGTATAAAAAATGTGTTATCAGAAAAACTAAAAATATTACCGTCAGAACCAGGATGTTATCTATTCCGAGATCAAAATAAAAATATAATTTATGTAGGAAAAGCGAAAAATTTAAAAAATAGAATTAAAAATTATTTTACATGTTCTCACAATAAAAAAACTAATCTTTTAGTATCTGAAACTGCAGATATAGATTATATTTTGACAAATAACGAATTAGAAGCGCTCATTTTAGAATCAAATTTAATTAAAAAACACACTCCTAAATATAATTTCAAATTAACAAATGATACTAGTTATCCTTATATCGAAATAACAAATGAAAAACATCCTAGATTAATCTTATCTAGATATAAAATAGTTCCTAAAAATAAAAAAATATTCGGTCCTTATCCTAGCAACGAAACTGTTAAAGAAACAATAAGCATATTATATCAAATATATCCCTTAAGAAAATGTCATCCTATAAATAAAAAAGCTTGTATTTATTATCATATGAAACAATGTATCGGTCCTTGCAACAACTTGAATGTTAATTATCAAGAAAATATTGAAGCTATAACTAAATTTCTAAAAGGCGATAATAAAGAAATTATCAAAAAAATAAAAAATTACATGAAAGAAACTAGTGAAAAATTAGAATTTGAACAAGCATTAAAATATAAAAAAATTTTATTTCATTTAAAAAAAATAATAGAAAAACAATTTGTAAATAATATAACCAAAAGTAAAAGTTCCGATATTATCGCTAATTATTATGACCAAAATGAAATTTCTATATATATACTAAGATTAAATCAAGGCAATATTTTCGATCATCATCAAATAGTTTTTTCTTATGTAGGACTTGTTGAAAGTAATATTATTACTTATTTAAATTTATATTACCAAGAACAAATGATTCCCGAAGAAATTATTTTAGGAGAAGAATTAAAAAAAGAGAGAAAAAATATTGAAAAATTACTAAAAACAAAAATTTCTATACCTTCTAAAAAAACAAAATTTCATTTATATCAATTATCTTTAAAAAACGCTAAAGAAAATCTTATTAAATATAATTTAATCCATAAATCAAAATTTCAACAAATGCAAGAATATATCGAACTTTTATCCAAATTTTTCCAAAAAAAAATTAATCATATTGAAGTTTTTGATAATTCACATTTATTTCAAAAATCTTTTGTATCAGCTATGATCGTTTTTAAAAATTTTAAATTTGATAAAAAATGTTATCGTAAATTTAATATAGAAAAAGAATTTCAAGATGAATATCGTTCTTTTGAATATGTTTTGCAAAAACGTTATAAAAAACTTGTAGAAATGAAAGCCCCTTTACCTGATTTGATTTTAATAGATGGTGGAAAAGGACAATTTAATATTTGTTACAAAACTTTAAAAAAAATGAATTTAGATATTACATTAGGAGCGTTGAAAAAAAATAATAAACATCAATTAGAAGCTTTAATTACAAAAAAAGGAATTTTTTATTTCGAAAATAAAGATAAATTATTTCGTTTTTTATTACAATTAAGTACTGAAGTTCATCGTTTTACCCTATTATTTCATCAAAAAAAACAACAAAAAGAAATAAAAAAAATTTTATCTTATATCCCAAATTAGATTTAATAAAAATATTAAAAACTATTTAACATTTGAAAATAAAAAATTTAGAAAATTAAATATAATTTATAATATTTTTGTTAAATTATTTATTAAACTAATAAAAAAATAAAAATTAAAATATAAGAAAGTACTATAATCAAATGAATAATAATCAAATAATAAAAATTAGAGGTGCTAAAGTTAATAACTTAAAAAATATTAATTTAGATATCCCTAAATTTAAATTTATTGTAGTGACTGGTATTTCAGGTTCTGGAAAATCTTCTTTAGTTTTTGGTACTCTATACCAAGAAGGTAAAAGAAAATATATAGAATCTCTTAATTTTTATTCTAGAAAATTTTTAGGAAATTTTGAAAAACCAGATGTCGATCAAATTGAAGGTTTATGTCCTGCAATCAACATTAAAAAAGGAATAATATCTTATAATCCACGTTCTACTGTCGGAACTATGACTGAAATTTATGATTACTTAAGTTTGCTTTATGCTAATATTTCTATTCCTCAAGATCCCGAAACTAAACAATCAATTAAAAATCAAAATTTAGAAGAAATTATCGAACAAATTTTAAAATTGAAACTAAATTCTAAAATTTTTATTTTAGCTCCAATTGTAGAAAAAGAAAAAGGAACACATCAAAAAATTTTAAAAAAATTTTTAAAAAAAGGTTTCGATTGTTTTATTATTGATCAAAAAAAAATATCATTAGAAAACGGTTTCCCTTCGCTAGAAAAAGATCAATATCATGATATTTATATCGTCATAGATCGTATTGAAATAAATAACAATAAAGAAAGATTATGTGATTCTTTAAATTTGGCTTTTTCTTTAGTTCCTGATAAGGTTTTTATTTCACAAGAGGAAAAAATTCACAAATTTTACCGTAATTATTATTCTTCTGAAAAAAAATTTATCATTCCTAAAAGAGAAATACGTTTATTTTCTTTTAATAATACTCATGGAATTTGTCAAAGTTGTCAAGGTTTAGGCGTAAAAAATAAATTAGATCCGAATTTAATTATTTGTTTAGATAAATCTATTAATGAAGGAGGTATCATTCCTTATTTTTACTATCAAAATGTATATTCTCAAATTCATGATTTAAAAACTTTTTGTCAACATAATAATATTGATATGAACACACCTTTAAAAAAATTAAATCCTAAATTATTAAACATTCTTCTTTATGGAAAAAAAGAAAACCTTAAAAATAATAACTTTGATCCTCTTAATTCAGGAGTTATCAATATTTTAGAACATTTTTATCATCAAAAAAATGATCCTAATAATATCAATTGGTTTATTAATTTTTTTGTTTCAGAACAAAAATGCGATTCATGTTCAGGAGCTCGTTTAAATGAAAAAGCTTTACTTTTTAAAATTCAAAATCATAATATTTATGAATTAAGCAAATTATCTATAAAAGAATTATTAGATTTTTTTCTTAATTTAAAATTGACAGATGAAGAAAAAAAAATTTCTGATTTAATTTTACAAGGAATAATAGATAGACTTCATTTTTTAAAAGATATTGGTTTAGATTATTTAACTTTAGAACGTTGTATTAAAACTTTATCTGACGGAGAAATACAAAGAATTAGATTAGCTACTCAAATCGGAACTAAATTATCAGGTATTTTATATACATTAGATGAACCTTCTATCGGATTACATCCTAAAGATAATGAAAAACTAATTAAAGCTTTAAAAACAATTAGAAATTTAGGAAATACTTTATTAGTGATAGAACATGATCCACAAACAATGTTATCCGCTGATTATTTAATAGAAATCGGGCCTCAAGCAGGAGAACAAGGAGGGCAAATAATAGCCTACGGTACTCCTGAAGAAATTATTAAAAATAAAAAAAGTTTAACGGGACAATATTTATCTGGTGAAAAAATAATTAATGTACCTAAAAAAAGAAATCCTATAAATCCTCAAAAAATAATCCAAATCAAAAATGTTTCCGAAAATAATCTTAAAAATATCAACGTTGATTTTCCTTTAGAAATTTTAACAGTCATCACAGGAGTTTCAGGTTCTGGAAAATCGACTTTATTAAATCAAATTTTAAAATCAAATATTCCAAAAAAAATTTCTTACCATAAAAATGAAAATATTTCTAATACATTTTTAAATAAATATAATAGTATTGAAAAAATTATAAAAATTATTTCTTCTCCTATCGGAACAAAAACTAAAAGCAATCTAATTACTTATACAAAAATTTTTGATTATATTAGAAATTTATTCGCTTCAACTACAGAAGCTAAATTAAAAGGTTATACAAAAAGTCATTTTTCTTTTAATAATAAAAAAGGATATTGCGAACATTGTTCTGGATTAGGAATTAAAAAATTTAATATGAATTTTCTTCCTGATGTCTCTCTTAAATGCGCAAAATGTAAAGGTCAAAAATTTAATAGAGAAATATTAAAAATTAAATATAAAAATAAAAATATAGCCGAAATTTTAGATATGACAGTAAACGAAGCTTTAATCTTTTTTAATAATTTTACTTTTATCAAAAATCATTTTCAAATTTTAAAAGAAATAGGTTTAGATTATATACGTTTAGGACAAAATTTTAAAACTCTTTCGGATGGAGAATTACAAAAAATAAAATTAGCTAATGAATTTGCTAAAACAAATGTTAAAAATACCCTTTATATATTAGATGAACCTACTATAGGATTACATAGCGAAGATGTTAAAAAATTAATCAAAATAATTCATCATATAATTAAACAAAAAGCGACCGTAATTATGATCGAACATAACTTAGATATAATTAAAAATGCTGATTATATTATTGATTTAGGGCCAGAAGGTGGAAATAACGGTGGATATATTATCGCTAAAGGAACTCCTGAAGAAATTATGCAAAAACCTAAAAGTTTCACAGGACAATATTTAAAAAAAATTTTAAATATAAAATAAATAATAAGGTTGAAATTATATGACATTCAAAATTAAAACTTTATATAAACCAAGCGGTGATCAACCTAAAGCTATCGAACAAATATTAACTAATTTTAAAAAAAATATTAAAGAACAAATTATTTTAGGCGCTACAGGAACAGGAAAAACCTTTGCCATAGCTAATGTAATTCAAAAATTAAATCAAAACACTTTGATTATTGCTCATAACAAAACCTTAGCAGGACAATTATATAATGAATTAAAAGAAATGTTTCCTGATAATAAAATAGAATATTTTATTTCTTATTATGATTATTATCGACCAGAAGCTTATGTCGTTTCTAATGATACTTATATTGAAAAAACTTCTAAAATTAACTCTGAAATAGATCAATTACGCCATAGAACAATTAATTCTTTAATTTACGGAAAAAATATTATCGTTGTTTCTTCTGTTTCTTGTATTTACGGTATCGGAGATATTAACGATTATAAACTTTCTGTTCTTTATTTAGAAAAAAACAAAATATATTCTTTTAAACAAATTTTAAAACAATTAGTTGAAATGCAATATAAAAGAAATGATATAGCATTTGATAGAGGTACTTTTAGAATTAGAGGTGGAACTTTAGACATTATTTTATCTGCTGAAACTCAACAAGGAATTAGAATCGTATTCGATAATGAAGAAATTGAAAAAATACAAATTTTTGATATTCTTAAAGGAAATATTATTGAAAATTTAAAAAATGTAAGTATCTTTCCTGCTTCTCTTTATGTTACTAATAAAAAAAAATTAAAAGAAACTATTAAAAGAATTGAAGAAGAATTAGAAGAACGTATTGAATATTTTCAAAAAACAAATCAATTAATTGAAGCGCAAAATATCGTAAAAAGAGTAACAAACGATATCGAGATGTTAAAACAAATAGGTTATTGTAATGGTATCGAAAATTATTCACGTCATTTATCTCTTAAAAAAGAAGGAGAACCACCTACAACTTTAATTGATTATTTCGGAAAAAATTTTTTGACTATCATTGATGAATCTCATGTTACTATTCCTCAAATAAAAGGAATGCATGCTGGTAATTATTCAAGAAAAAAAAATTTAATAGAACATGGATTTCGTTTGCCTAGTACTTTAGATAATAGACCTCTTACTTTTTCTGAATTTGAAAAAAAAATGGATAAAGTTATTTATTTATCAGCTACTCCAGGAAATTATGAAATAGATAAAAAAATTCCTATAATAGAACAAATTATTAGACCTACTTTCATTTTAGATCCGATAATAGAATTAAGACCTACTCAAAATCAAATTGAAGATTTATATTTGGAAATAAAAAGTAGAGCAGAAAAAAATGAAAGAACTTTAGTTACAACAATAACTATAAATATGAGTGAAGAATTAACTAATTATCTTAAAAAAATAGGAATTAAAGTAGCTTATCTTCATAGTGAAATTAAATCTTTAGAAAGAATGATTATTTTAAAAAAACTTAGAACTGGTGTTTATGATTGTTTAGTTGGAGTAAATTTATTAAGAGAAGGTCTAGATTTGCCTGAAGTATCTTTAGTAGCTATTTTAGACGCTGATAAGCCTGGTTTTTTAAGAAGTGAAAAAAGTTTAATCCAAACTATCGGAAGAGCTGCAAGAAATATCCGTGGAAAAGTAATTATGTACGGTGATGAAATAACAAATGCAATGGAAACAGCTATTCAAGAAACTTTACGTCGTCGTCAAATCCAAGAAAATTATAATTTAAAACATAATTTACAACCAACTATTATTCATAAAAATATAAAACAAACAACAGATATTAATAAAGATAAAAATGAAGATATTGAATCATTTTTATTTTCTGAAAAACAATCTCCAAAAAATTATAGTTTAAAAAAACTACAATCTTTAATGAAAAAAGCTTCTAAAAAATTAGATTTCGAAAAAGCGATGTTTTATAGAAATTTAATTATCAAATCAGAAAAAGAAAAAAAGCAAAAAGAATAGAATTTTTTAAAAATTATATTAAAAAATAAAATCATTTATTCATTTTTATACATTATCATTATTATTTGATTAATATTAAAAATATTAATAAATTTTTTTGTTATAATAACTTGGTATAGTAATCATAAAAATGAATATTAAAAAATTTTTATATAAGATTTTAAAATTCAAAGATTTAAAGGTTTCATAAATGAATAAAATAAATAAAAATAATCAAAATATTAAAATAGCTTCGACATCAACTAGTTGTTTAGATTATTCTCCATATAAAAATCATAATATTGATTTAATTAGAATTAAAATTTTTGTAAATAATAAAGAATATATCGATGGTGAAACTATAACAGCTAAAGAATTTTATAATATATTAAATGCAAACAATAATGTAGATGTAAAAACTTCTCAACCTTCTATCGGAGAATTAATATGTTATTTTAGAGATTTAATTAAACAAGGTTATAAAAAAGCTTTTGTTTTAACTATTTCTCAAAAATTAAGCGGAAGTTATAATGTTGTTTGTCAAGCTCAAAAACAATTAAAAGACGAAATCGAAATTATCCCTTATAATACTAATACTGTTTGTTTTTCGGAAGGATATTTTGCTTTAGAAGCGGAACGTCTTTTTTCAGAAGGTGCTTCTGTTGAAAAAGTTATCAAACATTTAGATTTTTTAAAAGAAAACAATACTATCTTTTTTATCGTTAATTCTTTAACACAATTAATTAAAAATGGACGTTTAAACAAAACAAAAGGTTTTTTAGGTAGATTTTTTAGAATTAAACCTATTTTACAGGTTAACAAAAATGGAGAAATTGTTTTAATTGAAAAAAAAATTTCTATGAAAAAAGCTTTTTTTTCTATTAGCGATAAAATCAAAAAATACACAAAAAATAAAAAATTTTTAATACATATTTTAAGTACTGGAAATAATCATATTAAAGATGAATTTAAACTTTTTTTAGAAAAAGAATTTCAATTAGAACAAATTATAGAAGTTCCTTCTACACCAGCTGTAGGTGCTCATGTAGGTAATGATGTTTTCGGAGTAGGTATCATAATTTTAAATTCTTGATAAAAAATATTAAGAAAAGGTTTTTTAATGAAAATTTGCAACCAAAAAATTAAAAAAGCGCAAAAAATATTAAAAGAAATTAAAAAAAAAGGCTTCGAAGCTTTTATTGTTGGTGGAACTGTAAGAGATATAATTTTAAATATACCCGTAAATGATGTTGATATAACTACTAATGGTCGTTACGAAGAAATTTCTAAATTTTTAATTTGTCATAAAAAAAATATTAAATACGGTTCTTTTCAAATTATCTTTGAAAAAGAAAAATTCGAAACCACCACTTATAGAAAAGAAGGACCTTATTTAGACCATAGAAATCCTTCTTTTGTTGAATTCATTTCGAATATTAAAGAAGATTTAAAAAGACGTGATTTCACTATTAATAGTTTTTTAATGAATGAAAACGGAGAAATCATTGATTATATGAATGGTTTTAATGATTTAAACAAAAAACAAATAAAAACTATTGGCGAACCATATCAAAAATTAACAGAAGACGCTTTAAGAATGATGCGTATTTTCACTCTTCAAGCGAAATCTAATTTCGAAATTGAAATCGAAACTAAAAAAATTTTAAAAAAAAATATTTTTTTATTAAATAAAATACCGCTTCAAGAAATAATTAAAGAATTAAAAAAAATAACAAAACAAAAATTCTTTCAAAAAGCTCTTATATCTTTAAAAGAAACTAATGCTATTTCTTTTTTGAAAGAATTTAAAGAAAGTATTCTTTATATAATTAAAGAAAATTTAACAAAAATAAATCCAGAATTATTTTTAGATTTATCTTTTATTTTAAATCATAATATAATAAATTCTTTTCCATTCAGTAAAAAAGAAAAAAAAAGATTTAAAAAATTAATTTCATTATATAAATTACCAACCGAATACCCACTTTTAACAAATTAAAAATTTTATATTATTAAAAAAGGTACCAAATATGAATCAAAACTTATTTTTAAAAAATAAAAAAATAGGTGATACAATTGAATTTATCGGAAAAATAACTAGTATTAATAAAGGGGAACATTTTTTTAATATTGATCTTTTATTAATAGAAGATTTTGTTGTTAATATCAAAATAGATTTATCATTTCCAACACCCGAAAAAGAAAAAATTTATTTTTTTAAAACAAAATACAAAGAAAAAAATGAAAAAAATATTTTATTATGTGAAGAATATGATATCATCGAAAATGTTTTAAATTTAGAACAAGTCTTTGGTTATTATAAACACTTTTTTAAATGTTCACCTCTTTCTTTCGATACAATCGATAAAAAAATAAATAATTTTTTATCTAAAATTCAAAATCCTATTTTAAAAAAAATAACTAATAATTTATACTCTAAAAATAAGATAAAATTTTTAATTTCTCCAGCAGCTTGCAAAATGCATCATGATTATTACGGAGGCCTAAGTTATCATACTCTTAATATGTTGAACATATCTCATCATTATGTCACGATATACCCTTTTTTAAATCAAGATTTATTAAATTGTGGAATTATTCTTCATGATATGGCGAAAATAATAGAATTTGATTTTTTATCCAAAACTTATACAAAAAAAGGAAAATTATTAGGACATTTAATCTTAGGAGTTAATTATGTTCATGAAGAAGCTCTTTCACTAGGGTTTCAAGATAAAGAAGAAACTTTGCTTTTAAAACATTTATTAATTTCTCATCATGGTTTATTACAATATGGTGCCGCTAAAGAACCACAAATCGGAGAAGCTCTTTTATTATGGTATTTAGACGATATAGATGCTAAATTAAATACTTTAAATGAAAACATAAAAGAAACTGAAAAAGGAGAATTTACTGAAAATTTATCTGTCATAAAAGGAAGATCATTTTATAAACCTAATTTATAATATAATTGTATACATTTTTTATTAAAAAAATATTTTTATTATTTTATTTTATATATTTTAAAAATTTTATAAAAATAAAAAAAGAAAGGTTATACAAATTAAAATGTCTCAAAACCAACCAAATATAGATTTAAATTCTGTAATAAACCAAAATAAAATAGTTCTTGTCGACTTTTTTGCTCCTTGGTGCGGACCTTGCCAAAAATTAATGCCTGTTTTAAATAATTTTGAAAAACAAAACCCTAATATAAAGGTAATTAAAATTAATGCTGATTTGCATAAAAATTTTATTTATGAATATAATGTAAAAAGTTTTCCTACTTTAGTATTATTAAAAAACGGAGAAGAAATCAAAAGACAAACTGGTTATTGCACTCACGAGGAATTAATATCTTTTTGTCAAATAATCTAAATAAAAATAATTTTTTTTAACTAAAAAAAGAAAGAAAATATAAATATTCTCATGAACGGTTTCTTTTTAATTAACAAAGAAAAAAATATGTCATCTCATGATGTTATTTATTTAATAAAAAAAAAATTAAATCTTAATAAAATAGGACATACAGGAATTTTAGATCCGATGGCAGAAGGTCTCTTGATTGTTTTGATAAATAAAGCTACAAAGTTAGCTTTTTTATTTGAAAATTTGGATAAAACATATCAAGGAAGTATTCTTTTTAATAAAAATTTTGATACTTTAGACGTAACAGGAAAAATCATTGAAACAAAAAAAAATATTTTATCAATAAAAGAAATTGAAAAAAGTTTCCTTTTCTTTCTTAAAAAAAAATATTTACAAGTTCCTCCTATGTATTCAGCTATAAAAATTAAAGGAAAAAAAATGTATAATTTAGCAAGAAAAAATATACAAATTGAAATTCCTCCTAGAAAAGTTCATATTAAAAATTTAAAAATAACATCTTCTTTCGAAAATGATTCAATCGATTTCGAAACCAAAGTATCAAAAGGAACCTATATAAGAAGCTTAGCTAGAGATATTGCAACTCAAATGAATACTTACGGCGCATTAAAAAATTTAACAAGAACTAAAATAGGTTCCTATAATTTAAAAAAAGCTCAAAATATTCATTCGGTTGATTTCAAAAATTTAATCGATGTTAAAATATTATTCAAAAAAACACAAAAAATTATTTTAAATGATTATTTAATTAAATTAGTTAAAAATGGTGTTGTATTAGATGAAAGACAAATTTTGACCACAAAATCATTTATTGTCTTAGATCAAAATCAAAATTGGATTGCTTATTACAAACCAATACAAAAAAATAAATATTATCCAAAATATTTTTTTTGAAAAAATATATAAAAAAATATTCAAATTTTATTAAAAAAAGAAATATGAACAAAAAGAAAACTATATTAAAAATTTCTTTTGTTCATTATTATTTAAATCTTTATACATTTTATCTAATTTATTTTTTAATTCTTAGACATATGATAAAATATACTCATATATTTATTTTTTTGGATTATAAAATTCCAATTTATATATCAATTTGTCTTATTTTTTTCGACAATTTATGTTATTTCAGTTTGTAATTGTCTAAATTACAGCGTTTATTTTATTTATTTCGTTAGGGGTATTAATTTTAAATCTTCTTGTTTTTGTTTAATTTATGTGTTTTTATCTGCTTTTTCTAGGACTCTAAGAGACGACTTTATTCTTCTAAAGTAGTTTTTATTTTAGCTCTTGGATATCTTTTGATTTGTGTTTTCATTTTTGTTAATTTGAACTAATTCCTAAAACATCAACAAACTTTCAATTTAAATTAAACTAAACTAAGTTATTTTTTTATCTATTAAATTAAACTTTTTTGTTTGAATTTTTGTTTTTTTAAAAATGATAAAAATTGTTGATTTTTGAATTAAAAAAATTGAAATTTTTTAATTTTTAAAATTATATAAAATAGGTAAAAAACAATAAATTTTAAAAAATTAGTTTTTTTGATAATTAGTCTTTAATTTTTTTAAATTTTTATTTTATTTATAAAATTTTTATTTATAAAATAATGTAAATGAATCTTTTTATTATTCTTTTTTTATTATTTTAATTATTATAAATTAATAATATAAAATAATAAAAAATTAATTTAAAAAAACAAGTTTATTCTTTACTGAAGATTAAATTTGTTTTTTTTTTTTTTATTTATTATGTTAAATAGTATTTTTATTTTTTAAAAGAATTATTAAAAAAGAATAAATGAAAGAAAAAATATAAAAAAATGGAATGGAAAATTTTTTTAATAAGAATAAAAAAATTATTTTAATAATTTTTATTATTGGGATTATCCTGGTTATTTTAGGTTTATTTATTTATTTCACTTTCTTAAAAAAAAATTCTAATAGTGGTAAATACGCTGGTAAATTAACGACTGAAGTAGATCAGGATAAAATTGATAAACCAATAAAAAAACAAACAGTTCAAGAAAATCAGAATATTATTTCTAAACTAGTTAAAATTATAAAAGAAATAATTGAAAAACCTGTTGAGGTTATTAAAGAAGTTGTGAAGACTGAAACTGTTTATGTTGACAAGCCTATTGAAAAAATAGTTTATGTAGATAAACCAGTAGAGACCATAATTGAAAAACCTGTTGAGGTTATCAAAGAGGTTGATAAAATTATTTATCAAGATAAAATAGTTGAAAAACCTATTGAGGTTGAAAAAATTATTTATCAAGACAAAATAATTGAAAAACCTATTGAGGTTATCAAAGAGGTTGATAAAATTATTTATCAAGATAAAATAGTTGAAAAACCTATTGAGGTTGAAAAAATTATTTATCAAGACAAAATAATTGAAAAACCTATTGAGGTTATCAAAGAGGTTGATAAAATTATTTATCAAGATAAAATAGTTGAAAAACCTATTGAGGTTGAAAAAATTATTTATCAAGACAAAATAATTGAAAAACCTATTGAGGTTATCAAAGAGGTTGATAAAATTATTTATCAAGATAAAATAATTGAAAAACCTATTGAGGTCATCAAAGAGGTTGATAAAATTATTTATCAAGATAAAATAGTTGAAAAACCTATTGAGGTTGAAAAAATTATTTATCAAGACAAAATAATTGAAAAACCTGTTGAGGTTATCAAAGAGGTTGAAAAAATTATTTATCAAGATAAAATAGTTGAAAAACCTATTGAGGTTGAAAAAATTATTTATCAAGATAAAATAATTGAAAAACCTGTCGAGGTTATCAAAGAGGTTGATAAAATTATTTATCAAGATAAAATAGTTGAAAAACCTATTGAGGTTGAAAAAATTATTTATCAAGATAAAATAATTGAAAAACCTGTCGAGGTTATCAAAGAGGTTGATAAAATTATTTATCAAGACAAAATAATTGAAAAACCTGTTGAGGTTATCAAAGAGGTTGATAAAATTATTTATCAAGACAAAATAATTGAAAAACCTGTCGAGGTTATCA
This sequence comes from Candidatus Phytoplasma vitis, assembly GCA_023934045.1. GTDB lineage: Bacteria > Bacillota_I > Bacilli_A > Acholeplasmatales > Acholeplasmataceae > Phytoplasma > Phytoplasma vitis. The sequence goes on from CP097583.1 coordinate 400,559, forward strand.
AAGAGGTTGATAAAATTATTTATCAAGACAAAATAATTGAAAAACCTGTTGAGGTTATCAAAGAGGTTGATAAAATTATTTATCAAGACAAAATAATTGAAAAACCTGTTGAGGTTATCAAAGAGGTTGATAAAACTGAAAATATAGATAAACCAAAAAAAAAAATTAAAAAAAATCGACATAATGCTCAGAATTTAAAACAAAATGATAATATACAATTAAAAGATAGTGGATTTACTATAACAGAATTAAAAGAAAAAGGATATAATGCAAAAAAATTAAAAGATGCGGGATATACTATAACAGAATTAAAACAAAATAATAATTTTACTACAAAAGAATTAAAAGAAGCTGGATTTATTAAAAAAAATTTCAAAGAAGCTGGATTTACTGAAGAAGAATTAAATGATCTATTTACACCTTTAGGAACTTTTTTAAATAAATAAAATATTTCTTGAGTTTAAAAAGATATAAAATTATCAATTAATTTTTAGTCTTAAAAAATAATTTTTTAAAAAGTTATATAAAAAAGAAGTGCCTTAAAACTCTTTAATTTCTAATTTGATAATTAAAGTTGCATAAAAAAATAAAGTCATAACCAAATTCTTGATAATTATCAAGTACTTTAATAAGTACTAAAGTCGTTCTTGATATAAATATTCTCTAGTTAAAACTCTATGATAATATTTAAATAGATTAACTAATTTTTTTACTAATGGAAAATAAAGTTCAATTAATTGATCTAGTATTTTTAAATTATTTTTATTTTCTAAAAAATCTTAAAATAATTTTTGTTTTAACATTTAATTCCTTTATAAAAACTTTTTTAAAAAAAGATAGGAAATTATTTTTTTAGTCTTTTAAATAAATTTAGATATAAAAAAAGACTTTCAAAATGAAAATCTTAGTTAAATTTAAATTTTAAAAAATAATGCTTATGATTTCGGTCCATACATTATTTCTGTTTAAGATTTAAGGTTGAAAGTACTTGGTTTTTGTGGTGGTTTTGTTGTACTAAAATAACCTTTAAAACACCAGTCGCGCCATATATCTAAATTTAATTCTTTATCGCCAATAATTGATATGGTAGTACAAGTATTAGACCAAAAACGTAATTGTTTTTGAATTTTTACATAATAAATACCACTATCCATTTTTATTGGAAAAACAAATTTGTCGTGTCCATAAGAAAAAATTATACTAAATTGATCATCAGTATAAAACATTTTTCCGCTACTATCTGTATAATCAGAAATTCGATAAGAACTACGAACATCACCTGGTTTGAAATAACATTGATTTTTCCATTGTGTTAATTTTTCTTGGTAATCAGAAAAACAATTTATATGGTAAATGGTATCTTCTGTTTCGACAATATGTGTTAAATTAAAATTATCGTTTTCTACTTTCCAAATGTAATCTGATGCTTTTGTTAGCAGTAAGTTATTTTGTCTTTTCCAGTCTAAAATTGAGGTATATGGGTCAAAACAAGTTGGTAAAGTTATGTATTCCAGTTCTTTTTCTTTTTTAATTGGAATCGATTCAATTGGTTCTAGTTCATCATTTTTTTTAACAATATTTGTTGAAGGTTTGTTTTCTGAATTTAGTTCTGTTAATTTTAATTCAGAAAAATGATAAAAACTAATAACAATTAAAAATATAATAATAAAAGTAATAATAAATGATAAAGTTATTTTTTTATTTAAGTTCATGATTTTTTTTACTTTTCTTGTTTAATTATATATGAATATTATAAATAAATTATATAATTTAAATAATAAAAAATTAAGATTCATCAGTTGACATAAATTTGTTCATTCTAGCAAGACGTTTTTGTTTTATAAGTTTCTTGAATACGGTTATAACTTAGAAATTTTTCTTTTAGTTCTTCATTTTTAATTTCGAATTCAGTTTATTTACGATCAATATAGCGATTAAGCTAAAAAATACTTACTAAGCATCGTTAACTAATTTTTAGAACACTTACCACTTTATTTAAGAAGCAACCGTAATTTAACTAACTTATTATTATAAGAAACCGTTACTGCTTCCCACCTTAAATAGAACAAAAAACAACAATACGTGCACATATTAATATTAGTGACATTAAAAAAAGACATACTTTTACGTATAAATGAAAATACTAATTTCTTAGACACTATCGAAAGTAAAAAAATCAACTACTGTCCACAAATTACAGATAATCAACAACAATAGCAAGATTTATTTTTACATTTAAAAGTTAAATAAATATTAGATTCTATATTATCAAAACACGGTACAAAACATGAAAGAAAATTAATCAAACAAGTTCACAAAGAAAACGCTTAGAAAAAAGTTTTTCATCATAATAAAAAATAATTTAATTCAGTTATTTATTTAACTAGCATTTATGATTATTTTAAAAATAAATTAGATTTTTTTAAAAAAAAATATTTTTATTTAAGAAAAATGCAAAAAACCAAATTCAATCAAAAAGGAGAAACCAAAAATGAAATACCAAATTAAAAAAATAGAAAAAAATTAAGGATTTATAAAAAAAATTTGCTATTTTCAAAGAAAAATGTTATATTTTTAGTAAAAAATGTTATATTATTAATAATTAAAAAAAATAAAAAAGAGGCTTGTTATGGAAAATAAAAATAATCAAATTAATGTTTTTGATGTTGCTCAGTTTTTTGTAAAAAAAGACCAAAGTATCAACAAAACAAAAATTCAAAAATTACTTTATTATGCACAAGGTTATTATTTAGCTAAATATAACAAAGTTTTATTTCAAGAATCAATCGAAGCATGGCCTTATGGTCCTGTCATCCCTGCCGTTTATGCAGAAACTTTAAAACAAGAATTTCAAAAACAAAATTTTCAATTATCTTCTGTTTCTTTTGATTTTAGTTCTAAAATGACTAACTTACCTTTAACTGACGAACAAGAAAAAATTTTATACCAAGTTTTTAAAGATTTCGGTCATATGAGTGCTTCGCAACTTAGTGAACAAACTCATAACGAATCTCCATGGAAAGACACTTACAATACTAATAAATTATATTCAAATTGTCCAATTCCGTCAGCTGTTTTATACAGTTTCTTTCGAAATAAAAAAAATAATATATAAATTTAGTTTTGATAAAAAAAGATAAATATTTCGAAATAATTACATTGTTAGATCAAATTATGACAAATTTTGAAAGTGACGGACATTTGTTAAAAGTTTTCTATGAAACTAATTTTTCTGAAGATTTTATTAATTCTTATATTTCAGATAATTTTAAAAACATTGGTAAAAAAGTTAATAGAGAATCTTTTAAAGGTCATGGTAAAGTCGATGTTTTAATTTCTTTAGATGATGATTCGAAATATGTTATTGAAACTAAGAATTATTATAGTCAACAAGATTTAGAATTTGTTTATAAACAAGTATTACATAGAATTCATCATCGTTTTCTTTACGCTTCAATTGTTTTGTTAGTGAATGGATTTCAAAAAGATAAATTTAAAAAAATTTTAGAAAACATTAATAAATGGATTAATTTAAAAAATGGTAAAAAACAAAATCGAAAAATAAATTCTAATGATAATTTTTTTCTTGTTAAAATACCAAACCCTAAAACTGGTTATGACGTTTTAATTAATATTGGTTGTTATCATTTAGAATTTAATATTAATCATGCTAAAAAAAATACTGACATTAAAAATTCAAAATACGAAGAAATTGAAAATAAAAGTACTAATTTTATTGAATCGCTTAATAAAATAAATAGTTTAGATTCAGATAAAATAGAAGAATATATTAACAAATTAAAAGAAGAATTTATTGGAATTATACATTCTTGTTATGAATATAACGAATATTATCTAAAACCTAAAAACAATAATAATTAGAATTTTTTTTAATGAAAAATAATGAAATTAATATTTTTAATGCCACAAATTATATTATTGTTAATTCAAAAGATGATAATAAATTAACTCACATGAAATTGATAACAAAAAGACAAGAAATTATTAATGAAGTTTTTAAATTGTGTAAAGATTTAGACGGTTATGAATTATCTTGTATCTCTACGTGCTGTTATAAAAAATTGTAAATGTTTTTTTATTCATTTTTAAAGACTAATTATTGTTTTTAATTTTATTTTTATATATTAATTTCAAAAATTTTCTCCTTTCTTTTTTTATTCAAATAAAAAAAAGAACAATAAAATTGTTATTAATTTAACATTTGAATGACATGTATGGTCAAATATTTTCTCTTTTTAATAAAAAACAAACAAAGACTAGTTTTTTTAACTATTCTTTTCGCTATTAAAAATGAATTTATTTACAAAAATTTATAACAATGTGTTTTTATTATAACTTAATGTAATAAAAGGATCTTAAATATTATCAATTCATAATAATTCCATTACCTTTCGAATATCTTCATGTGATATAATGTTAATGTCGTCTCTACGAAAGTTAGGTTGTTCATTTAACTAATCTTATTTAAGAATTTGATAATCAGCAAGTATGATTTTGGATTTAGTTCTTTTACTAAGGTTTGGTAATGATAAAACGTATTATTTGTGTTCATTTAAAGACCGGAAATTTTAATTAATTTTAACATTTATTAAGAACACCTCCTTGTTTAATACAGATATAATATTTTTAAATAAAAAAACTCTATAAAAAGAGTTTTTTAAATTATTAGGTAAAAGTTATTTTTAAATCTAATTCTTTAGGTTTTTCAGGTGGTTTTTTAGTATCATAATAATGACTAAAAGAATTATAATCACCTTTACATTTCTTACCATCAATATACCAATCATCAATAATCCAACCGATTTCATAATAATATCTTTTTATATTACCTTCTTCGTCGTAAATATCTCTTGATGAATGGCCAAATTTATTTCTTATGTCTTTATCTGAATATGAAAAACCCTTCCGAATGTAACATTGTTTAGACCAATCGCACATTTTATTTATATAATTCATAAACAAATCTGCTTTAGGTTTAAACTCTGTACAAATGATATAATAAATTTTATCTTCGGTTTCGAAAGAGTTTAATATCGAGATCCAAGAATAAGAGAATTATATGCAATAAATTTTATCTTCTTCTTTCGTTTTATTTTTTATATATTTCTCGTCGTAATTATATAAATTATTATCTATTTTATATTTGCTAATAGCTTCATTAGGGTCAAGAGAATCAGGGAGTTGGATTCTTATTATTTGTTTAGATAATTTGTTTTCTATTTCATTTTTTTTTTTTTTATTAATCACTTTTTGGTTTTTTAGTTCATATATTTTATATTTTTTTTGGGCGATATAATTACATTTTGAAATTTTGATTCTGAATGAAAAAGTGTTAACAGTTTTTTATTGTCGTTTTTATAAAACCAAATAGTAGCTATTAAAAAAGAGGAATAATAATAAATACTAAATATTTTTTAAAAAAATTATTATTCATAAATTTCATTTCCTTTTTGATAATAATAATTACGAAAATAATAGTTTTTTATTTAAAAAACAAATATATTGAAAAAGAGTATATTAAAATATTGTAAAAATATTTAAATTTTATCAAAGTTTTATCTAAACAAAAATAATAATAAACAAACATTAAAGATAAAATTATATGTTCTAAATTAGCCACTAAGATTTCAAATTCATTTCTATGATTACAAAGTTTTTGGTCTATTATTCTAAAATTGTAAAATTAAAGCAATAAACAATCTATTCAACAAACAAAACTTAAATATTTTTCTAATTTATTTTTTTGCAAAAAAAACAAAATTATAAAATAAATATTAATTAACAAAACAATTTATATTGTAAATAAATCTAACAAAAAACTTATAATTTCTTTAACAAAACCTAATATTAAAATTATTAAAGCATTTGTTAAAAAACATCTTAATTGATTTTTTCATGATAGAATTATTTCCTTATATTTTATTTTTATTTTTTATTTTAAAATTAACTAAAAATTATAATCCTTAATTCTAGGAAATATCATAGATTATTTAAAAAAATTCAATTAATAAATTTTTATTTACATATATTTACATTAAAATTATATTTTTGATTTAAAATAATAATATAAAGTAAAATTTTAATTAATTAATATTAATATTCAAAAATTAAACATTTTTAATTTCTAATTAAATTTATATTTAAAAAAAATAAATTATTTAAATTAATGAAACTTATATTAAAATGAAAAGACAAGAAAAAGAAAATAAAATTAGAAGAATTCTTAAGAAAACTAATATTAAAGATTTAAAAATTATTATTTTAAAAAATTGTAGTAAAAAAACACACCTTAAAAGAAATAATAATATTCTTTTTGTAAATGATAAAGTAAATCATTTAGTTAAAAAAGAATTAAAAAAATGTAAATTAGAAAAAAAATAAAATAAAATTTTATTTATATATCACAACAATAATTTAATAATTTTTAATAATTTCGTTTATGAAATTGTTAAATTATTTATTACATCGACATTTTATATTATATAATAATAAGTAGATGCTGTTTTTTAATTTTTTTATTTTATGTTTGTTCGAAATTATTTTCGAAATTAATAATTTTGAATATTTACAATAATTAATGTAAAAATTTATTGATTCTAGTTTTTTTTATTTTATAATATAAAAGATGACCATAATAAATATTTTTTAAATATTAAAATTGAATTTAATATAATATATTATTAATTATTAAAATGAAACATTTTTCATTAATGTTTATTTTTTGCTATGGTATATTATCACTCATAAATAATTTATATAAATTTTAAGTAAGGGGTTTTATTTAAGAATGTCTCGTTATACAAATCCAAGTTGGAAAATTTCACGTCGTCTTGAATATTCTTTATCTGAAACAGGAAAAGAATTAGTAACGAAAAATAATAGTTTAATTAAAAATAGAAAAAAAAAAGATAAAGGTAATTTTAGTATTCAATTAAAAGAAAAACAAAAAGTTCGTTTTGTCTATGGTATTTCAGAAAAACAATTCAAAAGATTTTTTTATAATTCTGCTAAATTAAAAGGGGCTCATGGTGAAAATTTTTTAATTTCATTAGAATCACGTTTAGATAATATTGTTTATCGTTTAAATTTAGCTAAAACAAGAGCACAATCTAAACAATTGATTTCACATGGTCATATTTTAGTAGATTCTCAAAAAGTAGATATTTGTTCTTATTGTGTAAAACCTGGGCAACAAATTTCTATTAAAGAAAAATCTAAAAATTTGAAAATTATTAATTTTGCTTTAAACAACAAATCTAATAAAAAATTTGAATATATTTGTTTAGATGAAAAAAGTTTAACTGGTAAATATGTTAGATACCCAAGAAGAAATGAATTTTTAGTAGATATTAATGAACAATTAATTGTCGAATATTATACTAAATAAAAATTATTAATATTTTTTTGTATAATTTTAAAAAAAATAATAATTTTAATATATTTATTTAAAAAAATATTAATTTTTTTAAAATTTCTATTTTTAATAATCTTAATTATTATTAAAAATAGAAATAAATTAATACGATATTATTAAATAATTTATTCTTTTTTTAATTATAATTATTTATTTTTAAATTTTAATTTGAGAATAAATAATTTATTAAAAAATTAAAATAATATAAAATATTTTATTTTTTTAATATAATTATTTTTTTATTTAATTCAAAAAAATTTTATTTTAAATTTCAAATTAATTTTCATTTATTATAATCGCGAATAAATTTTTTTATTATAATTTTATTTTTAAATCTATTTATCATTATTATATTTATTATATATTTATTTAAGAATATGAAAATACGAAACAATTCCAAAAAAGGAATTTAGAAATATGAATTGGATTCAACCTATTATTTTATTATTTTTATGTTTATTTTTAATTTATATTTCTTTTAGAATTTTTTTTATTGATAAAAATGAATTTTTGAAAATTATTTACTTTTTTGTATTTGGAATCATTTTATTTATTTTTTTGATTAGGTCTGGTTTATGTAATTTTTTGGAAAAATTAATAGGTTACGACGATATCAAAGGCCCTTTAATAAATTTTATTTTATTATCTCCTATTATTATTAGAGCTCCTAATTTAAGAAATTTTTTTAATAATTTATACAAATGGCGACATAAAAATAAAAAATTCATCCTAGTTAATCGTAATACACAAGAACAAATTTTAGAAGCCGTTTTAGAAATGTCTGAAAAAAAAATAGGTGCTTTAATTACTATTGAAAAACACAATTCTTTAGAACAATTTGCTAAAAAATCAATTTTAATTGATGCTAATATTTCTAAAGAATTATTAATGAATATTTTTATCCCTAATACTCCATTACATGACGGAGCAGTTATAATTAGAGGAAACAAGATTTTATCCGCTGGCGCTTATTTTATGTTATCTGAGGGACAATATTTTCAAAAAACAACAGGTTCTAGACATCGTGCCGCTTTAGGTATCAGCGAAAATACTGATAGTATGACTATTGTAGTTTCAGAAGAAACTGGTAAAATTTCAATTGCTTTAGAGGGTATCATGTTACAAATGAAAGACGCTAATCAAATAAAAGAATATTTAATTACTTTCATAATTTAATTTTTTTATATTTTTTGTTATAGCAATGAAGGAGTTTTATATAATATGAGTATGAAAAAAAACAAAAAAATAGGTTTTGTAATAGATTCTACTATAGGAGATAATATAAATTTACACTTTTCATCTGATATCTGTATCGTCCCTTTATCTATTATTTTAGATGGTAAAGAATATTCAGGAAAATCAGATAATAAATTTTTTTTAGATTGTTTAAAACAAAAAAGACAAATTACTACAAGTCAACCGAGTCCACAATTATTTGTACAAGCTTTTGAAAAACAATTAAATGCAGGTTATGAACATGTAGTGTGTTTAACAATATCTCGAAAATTAAGTGGTACTTTTAATAGCGCTTGTAAAGCTAAACAAATAGTAAATAATGAAAATATTACAGTTATTGATACAGAAAGTTTGGGGCCAGGATTTGTTTTCACTCTAAATAAAATTTATGAATATGTATATAATACTCATTTAAGTTATAAAGAAATTTTTAATAAAGTTGTCGAAGAATCAAAATTAGGTAGTTTTTATTTCTCTTTAGATAATCTAAAACAATTAGTTATTAGCAAAAGAATTAGTAAATTTAAATTTCTTCTTGGAAGTTTATTCAAAATAAAACCTATTTTAAAATTTCAACAAGGAATTATCACTATTGAAAAAAATGTTCGAATTTGGAAAAATTGTTTTTTTTATTTAATAAAATGCATCTTGAATTTTAAAAATTTTACCACTAAACCTGTCGAAGTCAAAATGTTATATGTCGAAGATGATGTTTATATGCAAGAATTAAAAAAAGAAATCGAAAAATTAAATGATCCTAATATAAAAGTTTCTATTTATGGACCTATTTCTCCCATAATTGCTATCCATTTAGGAACTAAGGGTTTCGGATTTTATCTAAATGTTTTAATATAAATAAATATTTAATGTTTTTTAAATTAAGTGAAAAAAAATAAAAAAATTATTTTTTTTCACTTAATTTTTTTTGAATTTCTTTTAAAATTTGTATTTTTTCTTTTTCTAATTCTAATAATTCTTTTGTCGCATATATTTCTGTTTTTTGTAAATTTGATTGTACGTTGGAATCATTTTTTTTTATAATTTTTTGATAAATATAAATTAATATTGTATATATTGAAAGAGAAACTAAAAAAAATTCAAATAAATTTTGAATAAAATTACCATAATTAATTGAAATATTACTATTTAAATCCATTTTCCAATCTCTAATAGAATGACGATTTAACAATAAATTTATAGGCGGCATTATAATATCTGTCGACAAAGAACTAATAACTTTAGTAAATAATTGTCCCATAATAAAAGCAACAATTAATTTAATAATATCACCTTTAATTATAAATTCTTTGAAACCAGTTCTAAATTTTTTTATATTTTCCAAATTCATTTTATTAATCCATGCTTTTTTAATTTTTTTTAAAAAATAAATATTTGTTATTTAAATAAATTATGATAAATTTATCATAATTTATTTATATGTTATAATTATAGTGTATATTGTATTTTTTTATAGAATGTCATTTTTTATTATTAATAATAAAATTTAAAAAAATAATTGAAAAATATAAACTATTTTTTTATCAAATAATTTTTAAATTATTTGATATATATAAAAAAGGAGAAGTGTTAATATTGTTTAACATTGACATATATATAATTTACATAAAAGAACATTGGCCGTTATTTACTATAATATTTCTTCTGTCAATTGGACCTATTTTATTTTTAATAATAAAATCATGTCAAATGTTATTTTTTATTTTCAAATGTAATTTAAATTTTTTATTAAAAAATTTAAATACAAAAAAAAATACACAAAATAAAGATAATGATTCTTCTGAACCGTCTAAAATTTCAATAAATAATAATCATCCTCCGCAAAATGAAAATTTAAGTTTAATTGAATTAAAAATTTTAGAAATGGAACGAAAAGAAAATAATAATCGATATCAAGAAAATAGTTTATTACGTTTAGAAATGAATCAACAAATATATCAAAATAAAATGGAAGAAAAATTAGAAATACATAAATTAGAACAAAAAATCTTTTTGTTAGAAAAAGAAATGCAAAGAATACAAAATAAAGAATTTATAGACAAAAATATAAAAAAACAATTTTATAAAAATTATGATGATAATTTTTCAGAAAAAGATGATTATAAACAAGAAGATGATTTTGTTAAAAACAAAATTCCAGAAAGTTTAAATAAAATATTTGAAAAAATTTCAGATTTCGAAAATGTTCAATTATTAATGTTAAATAAAATGATGAATGATAAATCTTATTACGATTCTGACAAAAATGTTTTATATATAAATCCTAAAGATATAAATTTTGTGAAAAATTTTTTAATAGACAAACAAAAAAGAGAAAATAAAAAATTAAACTAATTAATTTCATTTTATTTTTAATCCAAAAAAAAATCAAATATTATTTAAATATTTGATTTTTTATTTTTTTAAATTATTTCAATTCTAAATATTCTTTAGGTTTCGTTTCTTCTATTTTTTTATTAATTTTTAAAATTAATAAACCATTTTCTAAATGACCTTGAATATCTTTAATATTAAAATTTTCTCCTAGATTAAAACTACGTCTAATTATACCAGTTATTCTTTCTTTTTTAAGGTAATTAAAATCTTTTTTTGTTTCCTCTTTTTTTGAAGGAAAAGCTTCTAAAATTAAATAACCATTTTCTAAAGAAATTTTAATTTCTTCTTTTTTGAAACCAGGAATTTCAGTTATTAAAACATAGTGATCATTATATTCTTTAATATCAGATTTCATCAAAAAGTTAGAAGTACTAAAGAAAGAATCATTTTTGAAATCTTCAAATAAATTTTCTAATAAATCTTGATTTCTATTAATTAATTCAACGACAGACATTTTAAATATCTCCTCTCGATAAATATATTAATTTTTGTTTTTTGTATAAATTTTATTCATGAAAAAACTTATTATCGAATAAAATCAATCAAAAAAATTAATTCTCAAATAAGTGCAATTTAATTATAGCATTTTTTTTAAAAATTTCAATAATTTTTTTATATATAAAAAAATTTTAATTTTGATAATAGTCCAAAATAATGTATAATAATAATTGTTGTATTTCGTTAAAAAAATGCTACAATTAATTTACAAAATTAAAGTATAGTTATATATAATATATAATATATAATATATAGTGTATAGTGTATAGTGTATAGTGTATAGTGTATAGTGTATAGTGTATAGTGTATAATTTATTATTTTTAATAATATAATGGCGGTTGTGGCGAAGTGGTTAACGCCGTGGCTTGTGGCGCCGCTATGCGTGGGTTCGATTCCCATCAACCGCCCCAATTATTTAATTATTAATTTTATATAAATATATTTTATTAATATTAAAGGCTCATAGCCAAGTGGTAAGGCAACGGACTTTGACTCCGTCATTCGTTGGTTCGAATCCAGCTGGGCCTGCCAAATTTTAAATTATAAATAATTTTTTTTTATAAAGAGCGGGTGTGGCGGAATGGCAGACGCACTAGACTTAGGATCTAGCGCTTTTAGCGTGCAGGTTCAAGTCCTGTCACCCGTACCATTATTATTTTTCAAAGAAGGGATATGATGTCAACGGTAGCATAACGGTCTCCAAAACCGCTTGTTCGGGTTCGAATCCTGATATCCCTGCCATTTATTAAATATTTATTAAAATAAGTAAAAAAATAAGTAAAATAAAAGAGTTATTTTCTAAATAACTCTTTTTTATTTGATAATTAAATTTAAATATAATAATAATTGAATACATTTAAAATTCGATAAAAAATCTATTAAAAATAAAATTTATCTGATCATATTCTTAATTTTGTTAAATTTAGATATTATATAATGTATTTTTGTTATATAAAATAATTCAAATACAAAAATTTTTTTATTATTCTTTTTTAAATTAAAATATCAAAAAAATTTATGAATTTATCTAAAATGATTTAAAAAATCAAAAATAAAAAATAATTTTTCTTTTAAATCTATATATTATAATAAAAAAAATAAAAAATGATAAAAATCATTTTTTATTTTTTTAAACTTTATCTTTATACAATATTAAATTTGTAGTTACTAAATTAATTTTTGGGTTATCTGTATCGAGAAAATCATTTAATAATAATATCTCCGAATTAGATAATAATTGTGCCTGGATATATGTTTTCTCGCCCCAAAGACTTCTTTTTTTATTAATTTTTAATTTTAAATTTGGTTTATCTTTAAAATCATATAAATTTTGTTCTGTTCCTGATCCTTCTGCTAATGATGTTTCTTTAAATAAATTAATATGAGAATTCGGTTGTAATTCTGTATTTTTTAAAGCAAAAACAATTGGTTTATCTTTAATTAAATTTAAAATATCTTTTGTATTCATTTTAAAATCTTCTTCTAATTTAGCATTTAAATTTAAGATTTTATAAAAACATTTTTGTGTTTCAGAATCTAAAATAATTTTTCGAAAAAAATCCGTTTCATTAGGTGCTTTATCATAAGATTCTTGATTTTTTTGTTGTTTTTCGTTTACCTGAGGATTATTATTTTCAGTTTCCGAAAAAATTTGAGTTGTATTTTTTTCTTCTGTTTTTGTCGTTTCTTCTTTACTTAACATTTTCCAAATAAACAAACTTAAAAAAAATAATATAATTATTAAAACTATTATTAATAAAACTCTTGATTTTTTTTGAGATAAAATATCATTTGCCTTTGTCATAATATATTAAATTACCTACCTATTTTATTTATTTCAAATAAAATTAAATAAAATTAAATTTAATAAAAAATGAACAAAAAAAATAATAATCAATTAATAATAAATAGTAATAATTATAATTACTATTAATAGTAATTATATACAAAAAAAGATAAAAAAAATGATGTTTTTTTATCTTTTTTTTGATAAATTAATAATATAAAATAATAAAAAAATTAACTAAAAAACAAGTTAACCTTTAGTAAATTAATTTTACTGAAAATTAAACTTGTTTTTTTTTTTTTTTTGATTTAATTATAATTAATAGTGGTTTTGTTTTGTTAAAAAACTGCTATAAAAGAAATAATATAATTGAAAGAAAAAATATAAAAAAATGGAATGGAAACAATTTTTTGATAAGAATAAAAAAATTATTTCAATAATTTTTATTATTTTTACATCGATATTAATGGTTGTAGCATATTTAATTATTGAAAATAAGAATAAAAAAAGAGAAAAATTAGAAAAAAAAGAAGAAATGTTTCAATCGATTCCTTCTTCATATAACAAACTAATCCCTTTCGATGAAGAAATAAGCGATTTAAAATATTTTACTAATTTAACACCATTACAAAAAGACATGCTCTTGTTAATGAAAGAAAATTTTATTACATTAACAACTGACTGGAATAAATCTATACAAGAAAAAAAGGCAGAATATAAAAATGATTTTAAACAAACTTTACAAGACAACGAATTAAAACCTGTTTTAAAACCTTCGTATTCTTTGGGGTTATTAGGATCATCTCCCAAAGATGAAAATCATCAAATACATAATATTGAAGGATATGATAATTTTTATAAATTAAATGATAAATTATCTAAACAATGGTATTTCGAATTAAAAAATGATTTAAAATTTGCTAATGGTAAAGAAATTAATAATCAAGTAGTAGTTTATTCTTTAAAAAAACAACAAGAAATAACACGCTTATTGTATAAAGATGAAGATCTTGATAATTTAGAAAAAAATATAAAATTATTGTTTGAAACGAATTTTATTTATGATAGTAATAATCCACTCATGTTTACTTTATCTTATGAAAACCCAAAAACATTAAAATCTGTTATTATTTTATTGAACAGTTGTATTTTATTTCCGCAAGACGACTTTGAACTTGCTTACGACAAGAATAACGCTGAACAAAATAATTATGGCACCAAAGAATACCCTTTTATATCATATGGTCCTTATCAATTAAAAACAGAACAAGGTTATAATTCAGAAAAAGATTGGATATTTACAAAAAATAATTATTTCCATAATAAAGAACAATATCCTTTATGTAACATTGAATTTAAAAAATTATCTTCAGAAAAAGAACAATATGATAAAGAAAAATATCATTTATTTAATGAAGGAAAAATAAATGAGATTATCTTAGATATATCAGATATAAGTAACATTAGTCCAGAAAAAAAAGAAAATTTGTTAGCTATGTCTACTTCTGTTCCAATTCATGTTTTTTTCAATAAATATGCTCTTGAAGAAGAAAAAGATGAGATTATAAAAAAACAAAAAGAAAAAAGTAATTTTTTCTTAAATGATCCGAGATTCCGTAAAGCTTTATTTTTAAGTTTAAATCGTGATTTATTAGGTAAAAATGATTATTTCGGTTTAATACCGAGTTTTTCATTTGTTTCCGATGTAACTCTATTTACAGATTACGATTTTTTTAATGAACAAGATTTTCATCAAAAAAACTTAGATAAATTAATAGAGATTGAAACAGAGCAAAAAACAACTATGGATAATAATAAAAAATTTTATCAACCAACAGAAGCAAATAAATTACTAAAACAAGTTCATGAAGATTTTAAACAAAATTTCCCACAAAATAATGAACCTTTGATTATTAAAATCCTAGATGCTAATGATTATGGAATAAAAGAAAAAAAATTAACTGAATTTCTGATAAGTAATTGGGAAAAAGTTTTTCCAACAAATAGTTTAAAATTCGAAAAAATTTCAGAAGGAGATTTCAATATAAATATTGATTCTGGAATCTTCGAAATATTTAAAAACCCTCACAATATATTTATTTATATATTAGATGAGATTAAACTTCCAAATGGTAATAGTCGTAATTTTATTTTAACTAAACAAATAAACCAAAATTATGATAATGATATTATTATTAAAATAGACCAAAATTATGATAATGATATTATTTTGATTGAAAAAAAATTAGATGTAAATGAATTAAAAAAATTATTAGACGAATTACAAAAAAAAATAGATCAACCTAATAATAATCAAAGATCTGTTGATTTATCAAGATATTCAAATATTTTAAAACAATTAGAACAAAAAACTTTTGAAGAACTACTTTATTTACCTTTGATTAAAGGAAAAAGATATAAAATATATAAAAATTTAAAAAGTGATTTTGTAAATTCATTTATTTTATGGGGATTAAATGATGTTTGTTAGAATATTTAAAAAATTTGTTTCAAAAATTAAACAAAAAATATTTTTGTTAATATTATATTTTTTGTTTGGTTTATTATTGTTAATTATTTTTTATAATTATTATAAAAATTATTATAATTTACCAAAAAGAGAAAACGATTTTCACATATTAATTCATGATATCAATAAAAATAAAATAAAAAAAATATTTTATCAACTGAAATATGATTTATTACAAGGTGATTATTTATATATTACAGTAACTCATAAAGATACAGAAGAAACCTACTATTGTAAAACTAATGTTATATTTTATGATGCATTATCCGCTTTAATAAATAAAAAAATTCAAGAAAATCAATTGGGATTGAAAGATATAAATTCACCACTTGATTCCAATTATTCGAAAACAATTTTATATATATTTCAATTTATCGGTGGATTATCTAACATTATTTTTATATTTTATATCGCTAATGCTATTAAAAATAGTTCAGGTAAACTTAACTCTAATCCTCTTATATCTTCGAAACAAAAATCACTTTTTACTTTCAAAGATGTTGCTGGCAATGAAGAAGAAAAAGAAGAAATGAAAGAATTAATTGATTTCTTAAAAAATCCTCGAAAATATGTTAACATCGGAGCTTCTATTCCTAAAGGTGTTTTATTAGAAGGCCCTCCTGGGACTGGTAAAACTTTATTAGCGAAAGCTTTAGCTGGAGAAGCAAATGTGCCTTTTTATGTTGTTTCTGGTTCGGAATTTCTTGATCAGTATTTTGGTGTTGGTGCTTCTCGTGTCAAAGAATTATTTAAAGAAATTAGAAAAAATGCTCCTTGTGTTTTATTTATTGATGAAATAGATACACTGGGTAAAAAAAGAGGATCGATAGCAAATGATGACGGAAGTACTATTAACCAACTTCTTACTGAAATGGATGGTTTCTCTTCGTCTAAAGGAATTATTGTTGTTGGAGCTACTAATAGAGCTGATATCTTAGATGCAGCTTTATTAAGACCAGGAAGATTCGATAGAATCTTTAAAGTAGATTTGCCAGATGTTAAAGCACGTGAAGCTATTTTAAAAGTTCATGCTCGTAATAAAAATATTTCATCTGATATTAATTTTCATCAATTAGCGAAACAAACTCCAGGAATGAGTGGAGCTCAATTAGGAGCTGTTTTAAATGAAGCTTCTATTTTAACAGTAAGAAACCAAAAAGAAATGATTACAATGGAAGAATTAGAAGAAGCAATTGATCGTGTTTTAATAGGTCCAGCTAAAAAATCAATTAAATATACTGAAGAAGAAAGAAAAATGGTCGCTTACCATGAAGCGGGACACGCAGTCATTGGTTTAAAATTAGAACATGCTCAAAAAGTACAAAAAATAACTATCATTCGGAGAGGTTCAGCAGGTGGTTATAACTTAATGTTACCTGAAAAAGAAACCTTCTTTTCTTCTAAAAAAAGAATGTTAGCTAATATTACTTCTTTTTTAGGAGGTAGAGTAGCTGAAGAATTAGTTTTTGATGATGTTTCCAATGGAGCTTATGATGATTTTAAACAAGCTACTAAAATAGCTCGTTTAATGGTAACAAAATATGGAATGAGTGATTTAGGAATTACTCAAGATTCAGAATTCTCTGATAAAAAAATGATCGATATAGAAATTAAAAAAATAGTAGACGAATGTTATCAAGAATGTCAAACAATTATTAAAGAAAATAAATCTTTATTAGATAAAATAACTAATTTATTATTAGAAAAAGAAACTATTAATAAAAAAGAAATAGATTTATTAGTTAAAAAGTAAATTATTTATAAATTTCATAGATAAAAAATAAATATATACAATATGGATTAAATAAATTATCTTTATCGAATATATAAAATCGTACTGTTATAAATTTTTATAAATAAATTCATTTTTAATACCTAAAAGACTAGTTAAAAACTAGTCTTTTTTTGTTTTTAGTAAAAAAAGAAAATACTAGATCAATACATGTCGTTAAACTATTGAATTAAAAACAATTTTATTGTTCTTAATTTATTTTAATAAAAGAAAAGCGTACTGTTATAAATTTTTGTAAATAAATTCATTTTTAATACCGAAAAGACTAGTTAAAAAACTAGTTTTTTTGTTTTTATAAAAAACATAAAACAAAAAAATTTTCAAGAAAATAAAAAAAAGATATGAGTTTTTTTAAAAAATAGGGCGTCTTATAGATGAAAGGATATTTTAAAATTTTATATTTTAAAAAAACTAAAACTTTATTAAAAACTATAAAATTTTCCTATTTTTATCTAAAACGAAAAAATTTTAACAAAATAATGAAATTGAGGTAAGTTATTAGTTTCATTCGTTTTCATGTAATGGTGTAAGGAAAATAATATTTTTTTTACAAAAAATTTAAAATTTATAATTTAGATTATAATAAAAATAAAATCAAAAACAAGAATTAGTCATTAAAAATGAATTAAAAAAACATTTGCGATTTTTTATAACACTGCGATCACCATTGATGAATATAGACAAAGTATTGAAGATGTATATAAAAAATATAAAGATATTTCAAATTCAGGATAATTAAAGATTAAAATACACATAATTAGACGAAAAATGAAAAGAAAAAAGGAAAACATTGACATAATGAAAAACGAACTAAGATAAAAAAAATCCTAGTTACGCTCGCTACAAAAGACATATAGATAAAAACATTCGAACAAAAACCTCCTGAAATAATTATGATAATAAATAAAAAACTTCTTATTCAACATTAAAAATTATAAAAATATATAATAGGAATATATTAAATTTCAATATTAAATAATAATAATAAAAAGGAAACTAAATTTATGAATAATAATTTTTTTAAAAAAACTTGAATAGCTATTATTATATCTCTTGGTGTAATAGCTACTATAATTTTGTTTTATAAATTTTATAAAGTTAAAAATGATTCTCAACAAGATATAGAACCATTACCTCATTCTTATTCAGAACCAGAAATACAAAATACAATAATATCATCTAGATTTGAAAAAGAAATTGAACCAGAAAAGAAAAAAGATATTAAACAAGATAAAGAACCATTACCTGAATCTTATTCAGAACCAGAAATGCAAAATACAATAATATCATCTAGATCTGAACAAGTATTTTTATCAGATGAAATAGAGAAAGACCTTCCCATATTTATTACTAAAATGGATGACGTAATAAATATGTTTCAAAAAAATTTAAACGATTCTGGTTCCAAAATTAAAGAAATTACAGATAAATGTACCTCATTAGAATCTCAAAAAAATAAATTAACAAAAGATATAGAATCAAAAACAGAAGAAATTAAAAAAATAAAACCAGGCCAAAATAAAGATAAATTAAAAAATGAAATAATTCTAATGATTAAAAAAAAGTTAGACGAAAACTGTCATAAATTGTGTTTATCAAGAAGAGAACTATTAGATTATCAAAATAAATCATCATCGTTAGAAAAAGACATAAAATATTATAAAGAATTAAAAAAAGAATTGGAAATATTAGAAAAAATTTGTAAATAAAAACTAAGAATTTATTAATTAAGACTCTCTCCTCCCGCCAGTGTCTTTTTTATTTAACAACAAAATATTATCTTAAAACGGCATTAAAAAAGGAGGTAATCAATAAATGTTAAAATTAACTAAAATTTTCTGTATTTAAACATTTCATCATTATTTTATTCATTCTTATTTTCAACTACTCTCCTCTCTCTCATATATAAGCTCATTCTTATCTTCATAAACAAACTAAATTTCAAATCAGACTTGCTGATTACCATAAACCCTTCAATAAGAATGTTTTAATCACACAAACCAAATTAAAAAAACACGATATTTAACATTATGTTCGAATAAGATATTCGAAAGGTAATGAAATAATTTTGTATTGATTATATTTTCATTAACTTTTATAACTTTAAACCAAGATATAATTCATATAACGAAGCATGTATAAATTGTGATTTAAATCCTCCTAAAGATTTATTAGGGGCTTATTTAACCTCGTCTTAACCCTTTTAAAATAAACATTATTCATGAAGATAATAAATATACATTAGAAGATTTATTAAAATACGAAATTAATATTGAAGAATCCTTTTTCTTCTAGTATGCAAAATAAAAACCTTAAGAAAAGAATGTTAAAATTAATAAATATTATAATTTCTATTAATTGCCAAAAACACGAAGTTGTAAAAAAATATATAGATATTTTATTATAGCTAATATCAATTATATTTTCTAATTTGATGTCATCAAGAAAAAATAGAAATCAAACTACTTGATTCTATCTCAAACATCATAGTATTAAACTACTAATTTAAAAGACTCTTTTTATAGAGTCTTTTTTATTTAATAAAATAAATTAAAGAAGAAACTAAAAATGAATCAAAATCAATCTCATTCATTATCTAAAATTTTTATTTTTACAATATTAAACCTTCTTATTTTTCAACATTAAAAACTATAAAAATATATAATAAAAATATATTAAATTTCAATATTGAATAATAATCAAAAGGAAACGAAATTTATGAATAATAATTTTTTTAAAAAACATTGGATAACTATTATTATATCTCTTGGTATAATAGCTATTATAGCTACTATAATTTATTTTACAATGAAAAAAGATGTTAAACAAATACAAGAAACACCATTACCTTCTTATTCAGAATCAAAATCTCAAAATGAAATTGAATCAGTTAAAACACCAAATGAAATAATACTTTCTGAAACTAAACAAGAAATTGAACTACAAAAGAAAAAAGAAAATGAAGAGCAATATCTATCTCAAAAACCCAAAATAAAAAGAAATGACATTAAAATTATGTCCAAAGAATATATTCCAAATTACATGAAATTATTAAATATTGATGATGTTATTGTGAATTCAAATATATCATTACCAGTGTACAATAAAAGTAATGAAAAGAATTTATACTATTGTTTCAAAAACCCTTCCGAAGATTTATTAGGTGCTTATTTTATACATAACTCTAATCCTTTTAATATAGAATATCCTTCTGAAAACAATAAATACGAATTAATAGATTTATTAAAAAACGAAATATCGATCTCCGAAGCCTATATCTTCTGGGAGTTAAAACAAAAACCACAAGACACAACTAAACAATACATAGAACACGAAATTGACCACGGCCCAGTAAACAACATGCAACAAGCAACTGAAGAATGGATTAAAAACAACGTTAAAGGTAATATAACCAGCAACGACAAAAACTGGGGTAACTGTATTGTCAAATCCACTGACTCAAACAACAACTACCATTACACAATCAAATGCCAAGAAAAAGAAGAAAAACAATTTTTAATCAATTTAGGCCCAGTAAACAACATGCAACAAGCCACTGAAGAATATATTAAAAACAACGTTAAAGGTATCATTATCGACAACAATAATAATTGGGGTAATTGTTTGGTTGTATCCACTGACACTAATTACAGTTATGCATACTTAATTAAATGTACTCAATTAGAAATAATAGATTTAGATGATTCTCTCGACCCTAAACAAACAATTCTTGATTGGAAAAAAGAAAATAAGTTTATCGATTCTCAATACGAAGGTAAATGGGAAACAAAAATATCAACTAAAGAAGCTAATATTCTTTTACCATTAATAATAATAGATGTAGATTTTAAAGAAGGTAAAATAACACCACCTACTCGTGAAACTATTGATTTTGATGTTTCTTTATCAATAGTGTTTAATTCATTTAACGATTTAAATAAAACTTATCTTATTTGTTGTAGTGATCATCAACCTAAAATAAATGAATTTAAAAGTTGGCGTGAAAAATATCGAAATTGGAGTAATTCTCCTGAAATTGAAGCAGGTGAACAATACTTCGGTAACGCAATTCGTAGTAGATTTGGTAAAAGCAATAGAACAATTTATGATGATTATGGACAATCACATAATTATAGATATGAAACCGGTTGGACTGACGATTGGTATATAGACAACAATAAATGTACTGGCATTTATAACTATAATCTTTATATTGACAGCCCTCCATCTCGACCTAATTTTATTATTCCTAAAAAAGAATCAATACGTCAATTTGGTGTAAAAAACACTAATAATTTCAAAACTCCAGATAAATATTTCGAATGTGTTAAACCTTACAATAATTAAAATGAATTATTTTAAATAATTTTAATCCATTAGATTTTCATTTGATGGCCTTTTTTAATCATCCCACATAAAAAGAAATTAAAAACAAAAATTAATTTACCTAACCAAAAGACACCAATCGCGGTGTCTTTTTTATTTAAACCAAATAGAAAAAAACAAACATGAAACAAATTTTTTAATCATTTACTATTTTTATTTTTAGATTAATTCCACAGCTTCTTTTTTAACCATTTAGAATTTTTTATCTTTTATGTAAATTTTATTGTTTTACTTTGGATGTAAATATAGGATATAACGCATTAGTCTAGTCAATTACCAGGACCGAATGAATTCCTGAGGTCATACAAAACTAGAAATGATGTTAGTAGACTGAAAGAAAGAAAACATGATTACAGCAGAGGTAAAAGCTAAATGAGATAGAATAACTAATCAAGAGATTATCACAAGACCAAGATAATAACGGATAAGTTTGGAATGTACTAATGACGAACTAATAACCTATTACATCAACAATAATTAAAATAAAAACAAAAAAAGACTAGTTTTTTAACTAGTCTTTTCATCATTAAAAATGAATTTATTTACAAAAATTTATAAAATTACAACTTATAAATATAAAAAAATAAAATTTATTATTTTTATTTTTTTAATATTTAATTAAGACTTAAATATTAACATTTTCAATAATAAATACGAATAAAATAGATACCATATTATAAAATTTATTTTTGCTTGTTTTTTTTCTTGTTTATTTTGTTTTTCATAATACTGTTTACTTATAAGAAAGTAATTATTTTTAGCTATTGTTTTATTAAAATCTTTTTCAAACCAAGAGAACCCTAACCATTTAAAAAATTTAACATAAATAAGCCATAAATTTGCAAACAAAACAATTGTAAAATAAATATAAGATATAAATGCGACAACCATAAAACTTTTGAATAACTGAATATATTGAAATTTAGTAATTATTGACACAATTAACAATATAATAGCTAATAAACCAGATATAGTTTTGTAAAGATTATGAGATGACGTTGTTTGTCTGGCGTAAATGGAAGAATCCATCACAATAGATTGTGAAAATGGATAATATTCAAATTCTTTTTCTTTTATAGGATATTTATATATAAACCGTGGACCTTTAGTAATTTTAAAAAAAATATATGCATAAATACTCCGAATAAAAAACACAAAAATACCATAAAAAATACCTTCTAAAAAACAATTTAAAATATTATTATTTACAAATACAAATGGTGTGCCTTTTGGATCTTTTATGAAAATAATAACAATAATATCTAAGGATATAATTGTAAAAAACAATATTAATAACGATGATAATTTAACTTTAAAATTTAAACAAATTTTGAAAGACATAAAACCTCCATATTTTAAAATTAATAAAAAATTTTCTATAAGAAATAAATATATATAAAAAAGGTTTTTTAATTTTATTTTTTTAGTATAAATATATATTTTTTTCGTTAAATAAATATTTTGTTACATACATATATGTGTATGTATATGATTATTAATTGTTATTATATTAGTAATTCAATAAAATGTCAAGTTTTTTAAACAAATAATATAATTTATAAAAAAACTATACATTATATATAAGTATATAAAAATAAAAACTAAAATATCTATCGAGTTTGATAAAATTAATTTTTAACATCATTAATAACTCCTTTTATTTTTATAGTCGTTAAAATATTATTTTAAATTATTTTAATATCTTTTAGAATATTTTATTTAAATTTTTTTCGAAGAAAGAACTAAAATTCAAGATAAAATCTATAAGTTATTTGTCGAAAATTGAATTTCAAAAAATTTTTGAACAAATAGATCTAATCGATAAACAAATTCAAGATTTAAAAAACGAACAAAAAACCTATGAATATAAGTTATCATGTGTTTAAAAAACGAAATCCAAACTCATATCGATAAAGTTAAAAAAACAACTCAATGAAATAAAAATATCGAGACAATTCTATTATCAACGAATTCAGAAATATTATATAATCATGACAGAGAGTTATAAAAACTAAGGGAAAGTAAGTACATTTTTGAAAAATATTTTTTTAACATCGATAGAGAAAAATATTTAATTATTTTAAAAAAAATAATTGAAGAAATTAATAAAATTAATTTTTTCGCTTCTCATAACAACGATTACATGGAAAAAAAATTGAATTTTAGAAATAAATACATTAAATAAACAAATAGATTTAGGACAATATTTACCCCTAGACCAATTGTTAATTTTATGGTCAATTTTGCTTCTTTAAAATCGGAAATACATAAAAAAATTTTGAACATGTTTTTGTAGACAAAATAATAATATACAAAATAATAACTTTTCTAATTAATATCTTTTTTTAATAAATAATTAATATAAGTGTTTTTATGATAAAATTTAATATGTAGGGTTGCATAAATAATCAATTAAATTTAATTATTTTGATTATTTTATTATGTAATTTTAAATAAAAATAATGTATTTACATAAAGGTAAATAATAAAATTATTTAGAAAATAATTAATTAAAAAAATAAATTTTATTATTAAATTTATAAATTTAGATAAAAATTAAAAAAATTTTAAAAATTTATTTTAATATAAAACATTTTAATATTATTAGTTTTAATAATTATAAAAAAGATTATTTTTAATTTAGTTTATTTTACAGATATTAATTAGTAATTAATTAATTTTTTTTTATATACATAAATTAATGATTAAACGAATGACAATATTTATTTAATCAATATAAACAAGATTAATTCGAAAAAACTTTTAAACACATTAATTATTATTATTTTTTTTATTTTCTATTAAAAAATATTATTTTGATTATATCTTTCAAAATAAAATAATTTTAAAAATAACTAATTTATAAAATCAAAAACAAAAATTTTACTTATTAAGTAGAAATATTCAATAAAAATTTAAATTATTAATGATAATAATCTTTATTACTAGAATTATTTAACTAAAGTTTATTGTTGATTATTTTAAAATAACAATATATACCTAAATAAGCTATCGAATTTATTAAATTTATTCATATAAAAAAATTTATGTTATTTAACTTTATTATTTTATGAAAAAACTTAAGAAATAAAGATAACTCTTTTTTTAATTAAGAAACCTTAATATATTAAGGAAAAATATCAGATTTAAACTTTATATTATAAATATATACTTTTATAATTTTAATCAATGCGATATTTTTTAATTAAAAACAAAATTTTAAAAATAATATTATTTTTTTATGATCTTATTTGAAATCATTTGATAAATGAAAATTATTAATTAAGGTCATTATCATTTATTTTTTTATATATTAATTAGAAATTTATATGATATATGTTCATAAATAAAACGAAACCAAATTTTAATTCAATAATTATTTTTTTCTTATTAACAATATTTATTTTTTATATTTTTATATTATATTTTTCATTTGATATTAGAAAATTAACGAATCAAATAATAAATAAAAATATTATTATCGAAACATCTCAACAATTAATAACTCATCCAGATAAATATAATCCAAATGAAGATATTGATACAACGAATACAAATGATCCAAATTTATTGGCAGCAACACTTTTGACAGCTTTAAGAAAAAAACATAATAAATTATATTGGAAAAATCAGTATGCTGAAAAATTACTTGGTTTTTTAAAAGAAAGAGATAAAGAATTATTAACATCTCAAAATAATTTAAGAACAAAAATAGAAGAATTAACAACAACTCAAAAGGATTTAACTCAAAAAGAAACAGAATTAAAAACAATTAAAAGTACTTTAAATCGAAAAGAAGAAGAATTATTAACATCTCAAAATAATTTAAGAACAAAAACAGAAGCTTTAACAACAACTCAAAAGGATTTAACTCAAAAAGAAGAAGATTTAACAGCAACTAAAAATGATTTAAATCAAAAAGAAGAAGAATTATTAACATCTCAAAATAATTTAAGAACAAAAACAGAATCTTTAACAACAACTAAAAATGATTTAATTCAAAAAAAAGAAGAATTAAAAACAATTAAAAGCGTTTTAACTCAAAAAGAAGAAGAATTATTAACATCTCAAAATAATTTAAGAACAAAAACAAAAGAATTATTAACAACTAAAAAGGATTTAACTCAAAAAGAAACAGAATTAACAACAACTCAAAACACTTTAACTCAAAAAGAAGAAGAATTATTAACAACTAAAAAGGATTTAACTCAAAAAGAAACAGAATTAAAAACAATTAAAAGCACTTTAACTCAAAAAGAAACAGAATTAAAAACAATTAAAAGCACTTTAACTCAAAAAGAAACAGAATTATTAACATCTCAAAATAATTTAAGAACAAAAACAGAAGAATTAACAACAACTCAAAATGATTTAATTCAAAAAAAAGAAGAATTAAGAACAACTCAAAACACTTTAACTCAAAAAGAAACAGAATTAAAAACAATTAAAAGCGCTTTAACTCAAAAAGAAACAGAATTAAAAACAATTAAAAGCACTTTAACTCAAAAAGAAGAAGAATTATTAACATCTCAAAATAATTTAAGAACAAAAATAGAAGAATTAACAACAACTCAAAACACTTTAACTCAAAAAGAAGAAGAATTATTAACAACTAAAAAGGATTTAACTCAAAAAGAAACAGAATTAAAAACAATTAAAAGCACTTTAACTCAAAAAGAAACAGAATTAAAAACAATTAAAAGCACTTTAACTCAAAAAGAAACAGAATTATTAACATCTCAAAATAATTTAAGAACAAAAACAGAAGCTTTAACAACAACTAAAAATGATTTAATTCAAAAAAAAGAAGAATTAAAAACAATTAAAAGTACTTTAACTCAAAAAGAAGAAGAATTATTAACATCTCAAAATAATTTAAGAACAAAAATAGAAGCTTTAACAACAACTAAAAATGATTTAATTCAAAAAAAAGAAGAATTAAAAACAATTAAAAGTACTTTAACTCAAAAAGAAGAAGAATTATTAACAACTAAAAAGGATTTAACTCAAAAAGAAACAGAATTATTAACATCTCAAAATAATTTAAGAACAAAAACAGAAGCTTTAACAACAACTAAAAATGATTTAATTCAAAAAAAAGAAGAATTAAAAACAATTAAAAGTACTTTAACTCAAAAAGAAGAAGAATTATTAACATCTCAAAATAATTTAAGAACAAAAACAGAAGCTTTAACAACAACTAAAAATGATTTAATTCAAAAAAAAGAAGAATTAAAAACAATTAAAAGCACTTTAACTCAAAAAGAAACAGAATTATTAACATCTCAAAATAATTTAAGAACAAAAACAGAAGAATTAACAACAACTCAAAATGATTTAATTCAAAAAAAAGAAGAATTAAGAACAACTCAAAACACTTTAACTCAAAAAGAAACAGAATTAAAAACAATTAAAAGCGCTTTAACTCAAAAAGAAACAGAATTAAAAACAATTAAAAGCACTTTAACTCAAAAAGAAGAAGAATTATTAACATCTCAAAATAATTTAAGAACAAAAATAGAAGAATTAACAACAACTCAAAACACTTTAACTCAAAAAGAAGAAGAATTATTAACAACTAAAAAGGATTTAACTCAAAAAGAAACAGAATTAAAAACAATTAAAAGCACTTTAACTCAAAAAGAAACAGAATTATTAACATCTCAAAATAATTTAAGAACAAAAACAGAAGCTTTAACAACAACTAAAAATGATTTAATTCAAAAAAAAGAAGAATTAAAAACAATTAAAAGCACTTTAACTCAAAAAGAAGAAGAATTATTAACATCTCAAAATAATTTAAGAACAAAAATAGAAGCTTTAACAACAACTAAAAATGATTTAATTCAAAAAAAAGAAGAATTAAAAACAATTAAAAGTACTTTAACTCAAAAAGAAGAAGAATTATTAACAACTAAAAAGGATTTAACTCAAAAAGAAACAGAATTATTAACATCTCAAAATAATTTAAGAACAAAAACAGAAGCTTTAACAACAACTAAAAATGATTTAATTCAAAAAAAAGAAGAATTAAAAACAATTAAAAGTACTTTAACTCAAAAAGAAGAAGAATTATTAACATCTCAAAATAATTTAAGAACAAAAACAGAAGCTTTAACAACAACTAAAAATGATTTAATTCAAAAAAAAGAAGAATTAAAAACAATTAAAAGCACTTTAACTCAAAAAGAAACAGAATTATTAACATCTCAAAATAATTTAAGAACAAAAACAGAAGAATTAACAACAACTCAAAATGATTTAATTCAAAAAAAAGAAGAATTAAGAACAACTCAAAACACTTTAACTCAAAAAGAAACAGAATTAAAAACAATTAAAAGCGCTTTAACTCAAAAAGAAACAGAATTAAAAACAATTAAAAGCACTTTAACTCAAAAAGAAGAAGAATTATTAACATCTCAAAATAATTTAAGAACAAAAATAGAAGAATTAACAACAACTCAAAACACTTTAACTCAAAAAGAAGAAGAATTATTAACAACTAAAAAGGATTTAACTCAAAAAGAAACAGAATTAAAAACAATTAAAAGCACTTTAACTCAAAAAGAAACAGAATTATTAACATCTCAAAATAATTTAAGAACAAAAACAGAAGCTTTAACAACAACTAAAAATGATTTAATTCAAAAAAAAGAAGAATTAAAAACAATTAAAAGCACTTTAACTCAAAAAGAAGAAGAATTATTAACATCTCAAAATAATTTAAGAACAAAAATAGAAGCTTTAACAACAACTAAAAATGATTTAATTCAAAAAAAAGAAGAATTAAAAACAATTAAAAGTACTTTAACTCAAAAAGAAGAAGAATTATTAACAACTAAAAAGGATTTAACTCAAAAAGAAACAGAATTATTAACATCTCAAAATAATTTAAGAACAAAAACAGAAGCTTTAACAACAACTAAAAATGATTTAATTCAAAAAAAAGAAGAATTAAAAACAATTAAAAGTACTTTAACTCAAAAAGAAGAAGAATTATTAACATCTCAAAATAATTTAAGAACAAAAACAGAAGCTTTAACAACAACTAAAAATGATTTAATTCAAAAAAAAGAAGAATTAAAAACAATTAAAAGCACTTTAACTCAAAAAGAAACAGAATTATTAACATCTCAAAATAATTTAAGAACAAAAACAGAAGAATTAACAACAACTCAAAATGATTTAATTCAAAAAAAAGAAGAATTAAGAACAACTCAAAACACTTTAACTCAAAAAGAAACAGAATTAAAAACAATTAAAAGCGCTTTAACTCAAAAAGAAACAGAATTAAAAACAATTAAAAGCACTTTAACTCAAAAAGAAGAAGAATTATTAACATCTCAAAATAATTTAAGAACAAAAATAGAAGAATTAACAACAACTCAAAACACTTTAACTCAAAAAGAAGAAGAATTATTAACAACTAAAAAGGATTTAACTCAAAAAGAAACAGAATTAAAAACAATTAAAAGCACTTTAACTCAAAAAGAAACAGAATTATTAACATCTCAAAATAATTTAAGAACAAAAACAGAAGCTTTAACAACAACTAAAAATGATTTAATTCAAAAAAAAGAAGAATTAAAAACAATTAAAAGCACTTTAACTCAAAAAGAAGAAGAATTATTAACATCTCAAAATAATTTAAGAACAAAAATAGAAGCTTTAACAACAACTAAAAATGATTTAATTCAAAAAAAAGAAGAATTAAAAACAATTAAAAGTACTTTAACTCAAAAAGAAGAAGAATTATTAACATCTCAAAATAATTTAAGAACAAAAATAGAAGAATTAACAACAACTCAAAACACTTTAACTCAAAAAGAAGAAGAATTATTAACAACTAAAAAAGATTTAACTCAAAAAGAAACAGAATTAAAAACAATTAAAAGCACTTTAACTCAAAAAGAAGAAGAATTATTAACATCTCAAAATAATTTAAGAACAAAAACAAAAGCTTTAACAACAACTCAAAACACTTTAACTCAAAAAGAAGAAGAATTATTAACAACTAAAAAAGATTTAACTCAAAAAGAATTATTAACATCTCAAAATAATTTAAGAACAAAAACAAAAGCTTTAACAACAACTCAAAACACTTTAACTCAAAAAGAAGAAGAATTATTAATAACTAAAAAAGATTTAACTCAAAAAGAATTATTAACATCTCAAAACGATTTAATTCAACAAAAAGAAGAATTGAAAACAGTTACAAGTGCTTTAACTCAAAAAGAAGAAGTTTTAACAAAAGTTAAAAATAATTTAATTAAAAAAAAAGAAGAATCTTTAATCAGTAATAAAAATATTTATATTTTTATTATTATATTTGTTTTCATAATAATAACTGTTATTTTATTACTTTATTATTTTATTATTTACTAATATGATTAAAATTATTTTAATTTTTTTATAAATAATTTTATATTTGATTTTATATCTTTATTTAATTAAAATTTTTAGTTTTAAATTATAATTAAAAGATCGATGTTATTAAGAATATAAAAATTTATTAAAGAAAATAAACCTTTGATTAAATAGATAAAATAGTTTCTTGTATTTTTAAAAAAAAATATTTTAAAGAAGAGATAAATTTATTAGTTAAATAATCAAAATTATTAATAAATTTTAAAAAAATAAAATTTTAAGTTATTTTAAAAAAAATAAAACTCAGTTAATTAAAAATAACCGAGTTTTATTTTTTTTAAAAAATTAAATATTAAAATTATTAATTAAATTTTTTTAAAAAATAAATTTAAAAAATTTATATCTTTTATATCTATTTTTAAAAAGAGTTTACTTAAAAATTAAACTCCATACAATTAAATTTGATAAAACAAAGGGAAAAAAATACTAGCTAATATAACTATAATATCTCCTCCGATACGAGTAGATATTTGAGCATAAGGCATTAATTCCATAGAATCTGATGCTTCTAAAATAGCCATATTTCAGCACAGTGTTATAAAAAATTGTAAATGTTTTTTTAATTCATTTTTAATGATTAACTCTTGTTTTTAATTTTATTTATATTACAATCTAAAATTGTAAAATTTAATTTTTTATATTTTTAATTTCATCTATATTATTTCTTTTTGTAGTAATTTTTTTAAAAACAAAACTACTATTAAGTATAATTAAATCACAAAAAAACAAGTTTAATTGTCAATAAAATTAATTTACCAAATGTAAACTTGTTTTTACTTAATTTTTTATTATTTTATATTATTAATTTATCAAAAAAAATGACAAAAATCATTTTTTTATCTCATTATAAATATTAAAAATCAACAAAATCCTCTTTATTTAAACGTTCAAAAAGTTTTGTTCTTAATTTTAATTTTTTATTTTTAGTAACTCCGAAATGAGATAAACTTTCAAAAGTATTTTCTTCTGCTTGAATTTGTTTTAAAATATTTTGAGATGTTTCTGGTAAAAAAGGTTGTAATAAAACACCTATAAAACGAATTGTTTCTACTAAATTATATAAAACAAAATCTAATTTATCTAAATTGTCTTTACTTTTAATCAAATTCCAAGGTTCCGTTAAATCAATATATTTATTACATAAACGAGCTAATTTTAATACACATTCTATAGAATCACTCACTTTATAATCTTCCATAAAATGACGCAAAGATGATATAGTTGTTAAAGATTCTTTAGCTAAATCAATCGATTCAAATTCTTTAACCTTATTTAATTTTTTTCTTAATTCTCCATTATTATATTTAACTATCATTCCTAAAGTACGACTTAATAAATTACCTATAGTATTCACAAGATCAGTATTATATCTTTCAAATAAAAGATCATAAGTTAAAATACCATCAGAATGATAAGGAATTTCATGTAAAACAAAATAACGAATAGCATCTACAGAAAAAATTTTTAATAAATCGTCTACATAAAGAGTATTATTTAAAGATTTAGACATTTTTTTATTATTAAATAAAATCCAAGAATGGATCAAAAATTTTTTTGGTAAAGGTAAATCTAAAGCCATTAATAAAATAGGAAAATGAATTAAATGAAATCTAGTAATATCTTTTCCTATTATATGCAAATCACAAGGCCAAAAATATTTTAATTTATTTTTTTTATCATCTTCTCCAAAAGGATAATCAAGTCCTGTAATATAATTGCTTAAAGCGTCTATCCAAACATAAACTACATGCTTAGGATTAAAATCTAAACTAATACCCCATTCAAATGAAGTTCTAGAAATAGATAAATCAGGAAGTGGTTCTTTTAATAAATTTAAAATTTCTTTCTTAATATAAGGAGGTAAAATTAAATGAAGTTCATCATTTAAATATTTTAACAATCGATCTTGATATTTATTTAATTTAAAAAAATAAACTTCTTCTTGAGTCCAAACAGGCGTCTCACCATTAGCTGTTTTACCATTAATTAAATCTTTTTCCGAAATATAACTTTCTTCATAAACAGAATACCAACCTTCATATAAACCTAAATAAATATCGTCATTTTTTAAAAGTTGTTTCATAATAATTTGAACTTGTTTTTTGTGAAAAGATTCACTTGTTCTTATAAAAAAATCATATTTAATATTCATTTTGTTATAAATTTCTTTAATTTTATCGGAAATTTGATCAACGTATTTTTGAGTATCTAATCCTTGTTGTAATGCTTTTTTTTGTATTTTCTGCCCATGTTCATCGGAACCAGTTTGGAAATAAACATTATATCCTTCTAATTTTTTAAATCTTGCTATAGCATCAGCTAAAATCATTTCATAAACATTTCCTATATGAGGTATAGATGAAGCATAAACAATAGAAGTGGCAATATAAAATTTTTTATTTACAGGTAATATACTCATTTAATTTTCGAAAACCTTTTTTTAATTTTTTTGAACTTTAATTTTATTATAAATTATTTTTTTAGAAATTTTTCGTGCTTGCGATACTTTAACAAAAGATTCTTTTTCATTATAACCTTGTTCTAAAAAAAACTCAATATGTTCTTCTAAACTTATATCTTTATATAAATTATTATTTTTATTAGTTTCAATAACTAAAACATATTCACCTTTTAAACATAATTCATCTTTCAAAATATCTTCTAAAGAACTATTAATAATAGTTTCGAATTTTTTAGTCAATTCTCTGGCTAAACAAATATTTCTTTCTTTGCCATAACAATCGCTAATTAATATTAATGTATCTTTGATTCTTTTTGCTGATTCATATAAAATCAAAGAACCTTCAAAAAAACGATATTTTAACAAAACTTTCTTTTTCATCTCTTTTTTTTTAGGCAAAAAACCTAAAAAAAGAAAAGGACAATCAAAAGAAGAAAGAACGAAAGCAGATAAAAAAGCTGATGGTCCTGGAACGATAGTAACATTAAAACCAGCATTTTTCACTTCTTTTACCAAAAAAAGACCTGGATCGCTAATTAAAGGAGTTCCTGCATCACTAATTAAAGCTAAATTATTACCTTTTTTTAACAAAAACAAGACTTTTTGCAGACGTTCTTTTTCATTATATTTATGCAAAGAAATTAATTTATTTTTAAAATTATAAAAACGTAAAATTTTAAAAGCTGTTCTTGTGTCTTCGGTTAAAATATAATTAACTTCTTTTAAAGTATCTAAAGCTCTAAAACTCAAATCAGACATATTTCCAATAGGTGTCGCCACTAAATACAACAATTTTTTATTTTCAACAAAAGTTTTTTGAATAATTACCATATATTAAATATCCTAAAATTTTATTTTTTTACTAAAATCTATTAATAAAGCTAAAAAACAAAAATGTTCTTCTAAGATATTTTTTTTCTTTTCCATTTCAACTAAGTAATTTAAAATATTAATAATTGATTTTGAAGATAATTTATTATAAAAAGAATTTTCTAATAAATTATTAGAAAAATTAAAAGTAAGATTATTTTTTTTATAATATAAATCTAAAAAAAAACTTATTAAAAGAAATAAAAAATCATCCATAAAATTTTTTTGTTTTATTATATGTCGAGCATCAAAAAATAATTTAGAAACTATTTTATTTTCTAGAGGAGTGTTTAAAAAAAATAAAAAAAATTTTTTTAAATCATAATAATAATTATCTAATTCTACTTTTCTTATTTTATTCAATAACAAAATCAAACTTTTATCTAATTTATTTATATTATTTTGTTTATCGTTAAAAAGATAATTATGTTCATATTCATTTTCTAAAGAAAAAACTTGTGCTCGAGATAAAATAGTAGAAAGAACCAAATTACGATCTTTAGTTAACAAAATTCCTAAAGTATTTTTATTAATGGGATTTTCTAAAAAATAAAGTAAACTGTTGGCAACTCTATAAGATATATTTTCGATGCCATCAATAACATAAACTTTCTTTTTTTGTAACAAAGAAGTTTGATTAAAATACAATTGCATTTCTAAAATTTGTTCTTTTGTTATTTTGGTATTATTAGCATCTAAATAATAAAAATTAGGATAACAAAATGTTTTTATATGATGTTTTAAAATCTTAGAAGGTTTGTCTTTTTTTAAAAAATCATATACTAATTCAAACATAAATAATTTTTTTTCTTCTGGATGTGATCCTTCTATTAAATAAAGATGCATTAATTTTTTATTTTGAATAATAAATTTAAATTTTTCTAATAAAGATTTCGTATTAATCATATTTTATTTTTTAATAACTGATCAATTTTGTTTTCAATTATCAATTTTATTTCTTCCAAAGAAAGATTAGCATCTATTTTATAAATTCTTTCAGGATATTGTTCACAAAGTTTTAAATAACCTTTTCTAACTTCATTATGAAAACTATTTTTTTGTAAATCGAAATATTCTATTTTATATTTTCTTTGCGCCTTTAATCTTTTGATTCCGATTTCAGGTTCTAAATCTAAATAAAAAGTTATGTTAGGTAAATTTTCCATAGCTAAAAAATTAATTTTTGTTATAAAATCTGGTCCTAATTTTCTAGCGTATCCTTGATAAGCTATCGAAGAATCAATATATCGATCACAAATAACAATTTTATTATCTTTTAAAGCGGGGATAATAACTTTTTTTAAATGTTCTGTTCTATCAGCAGCATAAAACAAAGCTTCTGTATAAAAATCTATTTTATTACAATATCGAAATAAAATTTTTCTCATTTCCATATTAAAAGGGCATCCACCAGGTTCTTTAGTTAAAATAACATAATATTTTTGTATCATTTTTTCAAATAAAAAATGAGATAAAGTAGTTTTACCTGTTCCTTCACAACCTTCAAAAGAAATAAATATCATAATCTTCCTTTTTTTAATAAAAAATTTTCTTTAAACAAAGTCCATTAGATGGAGCTAAAAAATAAAATTTTTCACTATCAACATTAAACATATTTTCTAAATCTGTTAAAGTCTTTCTTTTTTGACCTATAAAAATTAAAAAACCTACTAAAAATAAAATCATTTGTTTTAAAAAACCTTTTCCATGAAAAAATAAAATAAATTGATTTTCATTTTCTTCTGAATAAACTTTATAAATTACTTTAACTGTATTTTTTTTAGGATCTTTATTATTAGTAAATAAAACAAAATCTTTTTCACCTTCTAATAAATAAAGAGCTTCTTTAATAAGTGAAAAATTAATATTTTCAAAGTATACTTGAAAACGATAATTAAAAGAATTTAATTTTTTTTTTGAAAAAACATACTTATAAATTTTAGATTTAGTATGATAACGAGCATGAAATAAAGAATCTTTTTTTTCTATATCTAATACTTGAATATCGCAAGGCATTACCTTATTTAAAGCTCTTTTTAAAGAATATGGTTCAATCCAAAAAGAAGTTTTAAAATGGATAACTTGTTCTTCTGCATGAACACCTTTATCAGTACGACTGGCCGCTATAGTTAAAATTTTTTGTTTAGTTATTTTAAATAAAGAACGTTCTAACACTGATTGAATTGTTATCACATTAGTCTGTTTTTGATAACCATGATAATTAGTGCCATCATAACTTAATATTAATTTATAAGTAAATTTTGACAAATAAAAAACCTCCTTAATATATTAAATTTTTTTACAAATAAAATAATATTATTTTCAAATAAAAAAACTCCAAACAAAAAAAACAAAAATAAAACAAAAGATAAAATAATCTTTTTTGGTAATTTGGAAAACATTTAATTTTGTTCTTGGTTTTTCTAAAACATATCCTCTTGTTTCCATAGCATTAGCCAAAACAAAAGATTTTTTAAAAGCTAAAATTAAAATAGGAATTAATAATGAAATTAAATAATAAACTTTTTTAAAAATATTTTTAGTATAAAAATTAAGTCCTCGAGATATTTGAGCTTTTAAAATTTTTTTACTTTCTTCTAATAAAAAAGGAATAGACATTAAAATCAAAGAAATCATAAGAGAAAAAATTTCAACAGGAAATTTAATTATTTTAAGAGGTTTTAAAAGAATTTCTAAACCGTCTTTAATTTCGATAAAAGAAGTTGTTTGGTTAATTAAAAAATTAAGCATAAAAAACAAACAAATACGTAAAAAAATAAAAAAAATATTTAATAAATCTTTTTTATCAAAATATAATTTTAAAAAAAAATCTTGATTTAACGAAGATTGTAAAAGACTAGGTAATATAATAACAAAGAAAAAAATAATTAAAAAATAAACATTTTTATATTCGTTTTTTATTAAAAAAAATGATACAAAATATAAAAACAAAATAATACTAAAAAAGAATGTTATATCATTAGGGAAAATAGAAAAAGAAAATTCTTTTTCTTTTGGTGAAACATGAAGAAAAAAACAAAAAAGAAAAAAAAACTTTAAATTTAAAATTTGTCTTATAAATTTTATGAAA
Source organism: Candidatus Phytoplasma vitis (assembly GCA_023934045.1). Classification (GTDB taxonomy): domain Bacteria; phylum Bacillota_I; class Bacilli_A; order Acholeplasmatales; family Acholeplasmataceae; genus Phytoplasma; species Phytoplasma vitis. The sequence continues at coordinate 437,466 of CP097583.1, forward strand.
AAATTATCAATAAGTTTTAATAATAAAACAAAAATAAAAATAAAAAAAATAAAATAAGAAAAATAAAATAATTGTTTTTGTAATGTTAATTTAGCATTTAAATCCAAATTTAAACTAAAAATAATTTTAAAAATTAAAATAAATAAAATAATTTTTAAAGAAGGATGAATACTTTTTAAAAAAGATTTATTTTTTATATTAATTATCTCCATGTGATTATGTACCTTTATAAAAATTCTTGAGACAATTTAACAATTCCTCATAAGAAAATTTCGGCTCAAAAGAGACTCCTAATTTTTGATTTAAAAATTTTAAAATTTTAAAAATTTTAGGTTCAGATAATCCAAATTTTGATAAATTATACTTTGTAAAGAAAATTTCTTTTAAACCATAAAATAAAATTTCACCTTTATCTAAAAAAATAATTTTATTAGCGTATTCAAATGCTAAATCTATATCATGAGTAATAAAAATAATAGTATTTTTATCTTTTTGATTTTTATTTTTTAAAATATTCATGATATCTTTGGAGCTATTAACATCTAAACCTCTAGTAGGTTCATCTAAAATTAAAATAGACGGCTCAATAGCAAAAATACCAGCAATAGCAACTTTTCTTTGTTGTCCTTCAGATAATTTAAAAGGAGAATTTTCAAATAAATCTTCAGTTATTCCAACTTGTTTTAAAGCTTTAACAGCTTTTTTTTTCACTTCTAAATTATTATTATTAAAATTTTTAGGGCCAAACATAACATCTTTTAAGATAGTGTTTTCAAAAAGTTGATATTCTGGAAATTGAAAAACCAAACCTATTTTTTTTTTCAAAGAAGTTAAAATTTTTGGTGATGTCTTTTTATCTATTCTCTGCCCAAAAATATCTATATAACCTTCTGACGGAACTAATAAACTATTCATTAATTGAACTAAAGTGGATTTACCTGAACCTATTTTACCAATTACAGCTATAAAATCATTTTCAGAATTGATAGACAAATTGATATTACGTAAAGCTGCTTTTTTATTTTTATTGTAATAAAAAGTTACATCTTTAAATTGTATTGCCACAAAACATCCTTTAATTGTTTGATTTTTTTTTGATTTATCTCTGATAAATCTTTTTCTTTTTGCAAATCATAATAGAGTTTTAATTCTAAAGGTAAATGATTATAATAATTTTGTAAAAACAAAGAATCTTTAATTAAATTTGAAGGTTTATCATATTTAATTAAATCGCCTTTATCTAAAATCATAATTTTATCGCTTTTCAAAGCAAAAGATAAATCGTGAGTTATAGTGATCAAAATTTTATTTTTTTGTTTATGAATATATTGTATAATATCATAAATTTCTTCTGATCCTTGTGGATCTAAAAAAGATGTAGGCTCATCAAAAATAATAATATCTGGTTCCATAGATAAAACAGAAGCTATAGCCACTTTTTGTTTTTGACCTCCTGATAATTCTTGAGGTTTAGATTCTAATAGATGTTGAATATTCAACATATTAGAATATTTCAATATTTTAGATTCAATTTTTTCACGAGATAATAATTGATTTTCTAAACCAAAAGCAATATCACTCTTAACATCGAAACCGACAAATTGATAATCAGGATTTTGGAAAACAATACCAATTAAAAAACGTAATTTTGTTAAATTATTTTCATTTAATTCAATATTATTAATAAAAATTCGACCTTTATGTTTGTTTAATAAACCAACTAATATTTTAGCTAAAGTAGTTTTTCCTGAACCATTATCTCCGATAATAGCAATCCATTGACCCGAATAAATTTCAAAATTCAAATCATTAAAAATTTGTTTATCTTTATAATTAAAACTTAAATTTTTAACAACTATCATTTTTTATCCTTTTTTCGTTTAATTTATAATTTTTTTTGATTTTTTAAAAATATTAAACAAATAAAATAAGAGCCATAGGAGCAGAATCGCCTCTTCGACATTCGCTTTTAATAATTCTTGTATAACCACTTGTTCTATCTTGGTATTTGACAGATATTTCTTTGAATAATTTTTGTAAAACAGTTTTATCTGAATCAATTCTTTTATTAAATAAAAAAGTTGAAGCTAATCTTTGAGAATCTAAAGTGTTTTTTTTACTTAAAGTAATCACTTTATCAACTACTTTTCTAATTTCTTTAGCTCTAGATTCAGTAGTAAAAAGACGTTCGTTCATAATGAAACTAGCAACTAAATTTTTTAATAAAGATTTTCTATGAGATGTATCACATCTTAATTTACTATAAGCCATATTATTGCACCTTTTTAATTATTAAAAATATTTTTATATAACTCTTTATTTATAAAAAAATTATAAATTACTTTTTTTATAAATAAAAAATTCAAAAATATAAAAATTACTTAAATAAAAATAAAAAACTTTTTTTGTATTTTATATTATTTGTATTATTTTTGAATATCAATTATTATCTTTAAAATGAAGATCTAATTCTTTCATTTTTTCTTTCAATTCTTCGAAAGATTTTTTTCCTAAACTATTTAATTTTAAAATATCTTTTTCATTTTGGTTCACTAATTCTTGGACGGTATTAATTCCTGATTTTTTTAAACTATTAAATAATCTAACTGATATTTCTAATTGATCTAACCTTAAATTCAAAGCATGATTATAACTTTCTAATTTAGGTTCATAAACAAAATCTTGATTTTGAACTGTATCACATAAATCAACTAAAACATTTAAATGATCAATTAAAATTTTAGACGCTACTGACAAAACTTCTTTAGATGAAACAGATTTATTCGTTTCTATTTCCATAACTAATTCTTCTTTGCTATTGATTTTTTGTTCTATATGATAAGTTACTTTTAAAACTGGCGTGTATAAAGAATCAATTGCGATAACTCCAAATTGATTTTTACTATAAATTTTATTATCATCAGCAGATGAATAACCAATTCCTTTTTTAATAGTTACTTCCATTTTAAAAGAAACATCAGGTGATAAATGAGCTATTATTTGATCTTTATTACAAATTTCGACTCCTTCAACAGTTTCAAAATCAGCAGCTGTTACTGTTTTTTCACCAACAACATCTATTTTCAATTTTTCTTCAAAATCTTCTTCTTGTGAAGTAGTACTAATAACAACTTTTTTTAAATTTAAAATAATAGACATAACATCTTCATAAACACCTTTTATTAAGCTGAATTCATGATCTACGCCTTCAATTTTAACATTTACAATAGCAACTCCTGGTAAAGAAGATAATAAAACTCTTCTTAAGGAATTACCTATTGTAATTCCAAAACCTTTTTCTAAAGGTTGAATAATAAATTTACCAAAAGATAAATCTGAACCTTCTTGTTTAATATTCATGTTAGGTTTTATAAATTTCAATTTTTTCATTATAACATTAACCTCTTCAATAAATTTTTTTTTATCCACGAGGACGTTTAGGGGGTCTACAACCATTATGTGGTACAGGAGTGACATCTCTTATAGCAGTAATTTCTAAATCAGATTCTTGTAAAGAACGAATAGAAATCTCTCTACCAACGCCAGGCCCTTTAACAAAAACTTCAATTTGTTTCATTCCTTTATCTTTTGCTAAAGAAGAAACTTTTTTAGCTACTTGTTGAGCGATATACGAAGTAGATTTTTTACTATTTTTATAACCTAATAATCCTCCGCTACACCAAGCAATAGTATTTCCTTCTAAATCTGTAATAGTTATAATAGTATTATTAAAAGTAGCTTGAATATGAGCTATCCCTACAGGAACATTTTTTTTACTTTTTTTTGCTTTAACTCTTTTTTTTGATTTAACTTTTTGAGACATAATTAAAACACTCTTCCTTTAAATTATTTAAATTTTTTATCTCCTGCGGAAGTTCTCTTACGACTTTTTTTAGCTGTTTTAGCATTATTTCTAGTTTTTTGACCTCTCACTGGTAATCCCATACGATGACGGATTCCTCTATCGCATCCTATTTCTTTTAATCTTTTGATATTTAAAGCAATTTTTCTTCTTAAATTACCTTCTATATCATATTTATTGCATTCGCTTTTAATAAGAGTTATTTGTTTTTCACTTATATCATCTTGTTCGTTAATATTTAATTTTTGTAATATCTTTCTAACAGTTGCTGGACCGATACCGTAGATACTTCTACTTAACTCAAAAACAATATTTCTCTTTTTTTTATCTTTTGATATCTTTGTCATTTACCAAACTCCTTTGTTTAACCTTGTCTTTGATTATGACGACGTTTTTTCTTATTTATAACATAAACTCTTTTTTTACGACGTACAACGATATCATCATCACTACGTTTTTTAACAGAAGCTTTAACTTTCATTTAACATTATCCTTTTGTAAAAAACGATAAATAATACGACCACTATGATCGACTTTCACTTTATCACCTAATTGTATATGAATTCTACGAGTACGTATTTTACCAGATATAAATCCTTCAATAATTCTTTGATCAAGAAGTTGTAATTTAAATCTTGCATTAGGTAACTTACCGACAACTACAGCTATAGCATCAGTAGAACAGTTATTATCAATCGTTTTAGAATTCTTATTATCTACCATTATTTTATTATTTTCCTTTTTTTATTCATTTTTATAATTTAAATTATTAATATTTATTTTGTTTTATATTTTTATGTTAAAATTTCATATCCTTTATCAGTAACCAAAACTGTATGTTCAAAATGAGCGCTTAAACTTGAATCGGAAGTAACAGCAGTCCAACCATCTTTTAATATTTTAATCTCTTTAGTTCCTAAAGTAAACATAGGTTCAATACAAAAAGTCATACCTGGTTCTAAAACATAATCTTTCAAAACAAAGTCAAAATTAAAAATATAAGGTTCTTCATGTAATTTCTTTCCAATACCATGACCGGAAAAAATCTCTATGATACCATAATTGTGTTTATTACCAAATTTACCAATAGCACGTGAAATATCGGAAATCTTATTACCAGGCTTAACTTGTTCTATTCCTAAAAATAAAGATTTTTTAGTATTTTCTATAAATTGTTTAATTTTATTTGAAACTGAATCTAAAGAATAAGTCCAAGCTGAATCTACACAATAACCTTTATGTTTAATACCTATATCTAAAGTGACAATATCGCCTAATTTAAGAATTCTTGTTTTAGAAGGTAATCCGTGAACTACAGCTTCATTCACTGAAATACAAATATAACCACCGAAGCCTTGATAACCTTTAAAAGCAGAAATAACACCATTTTTTTTCATCAAATCAAAAGCAATCATATCTAAATCAAAGGTAGAAATACCTACTTTTAAAAATTTTAATAATTCTTTTCTTATTAAAGATAAAATCTTTCCCGCCTCTTTCATTATAACGATTTCATCTAATGATTTAATTGATAACATAAAAAAATAAACAACCTTTAATTATTTTAATTAATTTTTTTAAAATTTAAAAATTTATTTAAAAAAATTTATTATAAATTCTTTGAACATTATTTTTTGCTTTCATATCTTGTATCGATTCTAAAGCGACACCAACAATAATTAAAAGACTAGTCCCACCAAAAGTAATTTTTTGAGATATTTCACTTCCTGCTAAATAATTAATTATATCAGGAGTAGCAGCTAATAAAGTCAAAAAACAACTACCAAGAAAAGTAATTTTAAACATTTCGCGAACTATTTTTTTAACAGTAGGTAATCCAGGTTGAACATCTTTTAAATAAGCATTTTGTTTTGACAAATGTTCAGCTACATCTTTCGGATTGATAGTCATAAAAGATGAAAAAAAAGAAAATAACATAATTAATAAAACATAAACAAAAAAATATATTCCTAATTCTGATCGTGATCTTACAAAAATATCAATATATTTCGAAAATGTTCCATTTCTTGGAAAAAATACTGATATTTGTTTTATTAAATTTAAAAAAGCATCCGCAAAAATAATTGGTAAAATACCAGATGTATTTAATTTAATAGGAATGTATTTATCAATTTTATCATTATTTCTATTTATAGCGTAATTAATAGGAATTTTTAAATAAGCTGAAGATAAGATAATTGTTAATATTAATAAAATAAAATAAGAAATTAAAATTAATATACGTTGTATTTCCAAACCATTTGTAAATAACAAATATTCAAAAGTTTTATATAATTTATCTACCATCCCTATAGCTATTAATATAGAAATTCCATTTCCTAATCCCTTAGAAGTTATTAAATCAGCTAACCAAACAGATATAAAAACGCCGACTGTTAAAAAAAAGAGTGTTTGAAATATACAATCAGATGATAATAATGATGGGGATTCAATTTGAACAAATGTCCATCCATGACCTAAAGATAACAAAATAGTCAAAATTCTAGTACATATATTAATTTTATGTTTTCCTTTTTCTCCTTGTTCTTGCCATTCTTTCATAAAAGGGAATACCTTTTGACTCAATTGAATAACAATAGAAGCAGTAACATAAGGCATAACTCCCAAAGATAAAATACATAAAGAAGGATTACTACTAAATATTGATTCCAAAAATTTTAAATCTGACGGTAATTTTAAGGGTAAATAGTAAGATTTGTCTAAAAAAGGAATATAAATCCTAGTACCAATAACATAAACCAAAATAATAAATAAAGTGAAAAAAATTTTTTTAATTGTTTTTTTTTTGTCTACTAAAAAATTAATTAATCTTGTCATATAAAACTACCTTATTATTTCTATATTACCACCATTTTGTTCGATAATATCTTTTGCTTTTTTAGAAAATTTACAGGCTTGAACAGTTAATTTCTTAGTTAAATCACCTTTAGCTAAAACTTTAACCAATAACTTATTATTTTTAATTATTTTCTTTTTCAATAATAAATCTTTTGTTATTAAAGAACCGTCTTCAAACAGTTCTAATTCTTTTAAATTAACTATACAATATTTAATTTTATTAAAATTATGAAATCCTCTTTTAGGAATTCTTTGAAAAAAAGGTGTTTGTCCACCCTCAAAACCTAATCGAGTGCCACCTCCAGTACGAGCTAACTGACCTTTATGACCTTTACCCGAGGTTTTACCATTTCCACTTCCAGGTCCGCGTCCTAAACGTTTAATTGTTTTTCTAGCGCCTTTAACAGGTTTTAATAAATGTAACATCTTAATTGCTCTCTTTATTAATAATTTCTTCAACTACAACTAAATGATGAATTTTTTTAATAATGCCTCTGATAACTTCAACATTATCTTTTATAACTTTTTGATTAATCTTTTTCAAACCTAAAACATTAGCGTTTTTAATTTGATTTGGAGTTCTCCCGATTAAACTTTTTTTTAATGTAATTGATAATTTTTTCATTTTTGTTTACCTTTAAATCTTGCTATCAAATTAATGCCTCTAGTTTTTTCTACATCCTTGATAGTTCTTAGTTTTTGTAATCCAATCATTAAAGCTCTTAAAGTATTTATAGGTGTTCTCGAACCTAAAGATTTTGCTGAAATATCACGAATACCTACTAATTCAAAAACGGTTCTAGCAGCTCCTCCAGCAATAATACCTTTACCTTTTGCAACAGGTTTTATTAAAGTTTTAGAAGCACCATACTCACCGACAACTTCGTGAGGAATAGTAGTTCCTGCAAGCGGAATTTTAACCAAATTATTTTTTGCTTTCTCCAATGCTTTTTTTATAGCATCTAAAATTTCTTGAGCTTTAGCACTTGCAAAACCTACTCGACCTTTTTTATCTCCAACAACAACTAAAGCAGAAAAACGTAAACGACGTCCACCTTTTACAACTTTAGTAATTCTATTAATTAAAATTACTTTTTCTTGAAAAACACTATTTACTTTTTTAAAATTAGTTTTGTCTCTTGAACTATTTATATTAATCAAAATATTAATCCCTCTTCTCTTGCAACATTCGCTAAAGTTTTTATACGTCCATGATATAAACGTCCATCACGATCAAAAACAACTTTATTAATACCTTTTTGTAAAGCTTTATGAGCAATAATTCTTCCGATATCTGCAGCTACTTTATTATTAATTATACTAGCTTTAATTTCTTTACTATGAGCGCTACATAAAGTAACTTTATTTTTGTCATCGATTATCTGAACATAAAAATATTTTTTCGAATAAAAAACATTTAAACGAGGTCTTTCTGAGGTACCTATTATTTTTTTTCTTAAACGTAAATGACGTTTTTTACGTAAAGATGTTGATGATTCTTTATTTATCATTATGTAAATAAATATCCTTTCTTATTTTTTAGCACTTTTTCCTGCTTTACGATGAACATAAGCACCAGCTAAACGAATTCCTTTGCCTGTATAAGGTTCTGGTTTGCGTAATTTTAATATTTTAGCAGCAACTTGACCTACAAATTGTTTGTCTATACCTCGAATAATAATTTGTTTATTCTTTATAATCTCTATTTCAACATCAGAAGGAATAGGTAAAAAAACAACATGAGAAAAACCTAAATTAAAAATCAAATTAGAGCCTTCTTTTTTAACAACATAATCTAACCCAACAATTTCAATCTTTTTTACAAACAAATTAGTTAAACCTGAAATCATATTAAATAATAAGGCACGTGTAGTACCATGAATTTTTTTCATAAAAACTTCATTATTTGGTCTTGAAATTTTAATTAAATTATCTTTAATATCGATATTTAATGAAGGGTTTATTTGATATTTTAATTTATGTGAAGAAGATTCGATATGAATTAAATTTTGTTCTCCAATTTCGACTTTAATTCCCTCAGGAATTGAAATGGATTTTTTTCCTATTCTTGACATTATAGTCTCCTTATATAAATTACCAAATATAAGCTAAAACTTCTCCACCTATATTATTAGCTAAAGCTTCATAATCTGTCAAAATACCCTTTGAAGTAGAAATTAAAGCTATTCCTAAACCATTTAAAACTCTAGGTATTTTTTTAACAGAAACATGTTTGGATACTCTTTTTAAACCTAAAATGGTTCTTTGTTTATTACCATGATATTTTAGAGAAATTGTAATATTTCTTCTTGCCTCATCTACAAAAAAACCTTTAATAAAGCCTTCTTTTCTTATAACTTCTAACATTTTTATTTTTAATTTAGAACAAGGAACCGAAACTTTTTCATGAAACATTGCATTAGCATTACGTATTCTTGTTAATAAATCAGCAATAGGATTCGTAAACATAATTTTTCTTATTCTCCTTTTTACCAACTAACTTTCTTAACACCAGGTAATTCACCTTTGTTAGCTAATTCACGAAATTTAATTCTAGATAAACCAAATTTTCTAATATATCCTCTTGATCTACCATCAATTTGATCTATATTTTTAAGACGAACTGGTGAAGATTGAACTGGAAGTTTTGATAACCCTTTGTAATCTTTTTTTCTTCTTAATTCAAGACGTTTTTCTATATATTTCGCAAATATTTCTTTTTGTTTTTGGTTTTTAACAATTTTAGATTTCTTTGCCATTCAACAACTCCTTATTTAATGTTTTTGTATTTATTAAAAAAATATTTATTAAAAATTTTATTTTCTGAAAGGCATTCCATAAAATTCTAATAATTTTTTAGCATCTTTATCGTTTTTAGCTGTAGTAACAATACAAATATCCATACCACAAACTTTTTTAACTTTGTCTAAATCAATTTCAGGAAAAACAATTTGTTCTTTTATCCCTAATGAGTAATTTCCTCTACCATCGAAAGATTTAGGACTAATACCTCTAAAATCTCGAGTTCTTGGTAAAACTATTTTAATTAACTTATTTAAAAAAAATTCTTTTTTATGACCTCTTAAAGTAACTTTTAAACCAATAGGCATTCCTTCTCTTAATTTAAAATTAGAAATGGATTTTTTAGCTTTAATAATTACAGGTATCTGTCCACTAATTAAAGTTAACTGTTCATACAATTCGTCTAAAATTTTAACATTAGAAATAGCTTCGCCTACAGACATATTAATAACTATTTTTTCTATTTTAGGAACTTGCATTACTGATTTAAAGTTAAAAATTTCTTTTAAAGCAAAAAACGAATTTTTTGTGGTCAAATCAATATTTTGTTTTTTCATTTATTATCTACCTTTTTTATATTATGATACATCCAACAAAACACCAGTTTTTTTTGAATAACGAACTTTTTTTCCTGATTCATGACGGAATCCGACACGAGTTGGAATGTTTTTTTCAGGATCAATTAAAGCTACATTAGAAATATGAATAGGCATTTCTTCTTTAACTATATTTCCTTTTTTTTCATCTTTAGAAGGATTTTTATGTTTTGTAGCTATATTTACACCTTCCACTAAAACTTTTTGTTCTTTAAAAAAAATTTTTATTACTTTTCCGGTTTTGACAGTTTTATTACCTTTTTCATCAATAAAAAAACGATCTTTTCCAGAAATAATAGCTACTATATCTCCTACTTTAATATACATCATATTTCCTCATATTACAAAAACTTTTTCAGCTAAAGAAAGAAATTTAGAAAATTTACTATCTTTTAGTTTTTGATTTTTAACTACAGGTCCAAAAATCCTTGTCCCTTTTAAAGTCATATCATCTTTGATAATAACTACTGCGTTATCATCAAATTTAATATAAGAACCATTTTTTCCTGCTAAGCCTTTTTTAGTACGTAAAATTAAAGCTTTAGACTTTTCTCCTGATTTTACCATTCCAGATGGAATACTTTTTTTAATAGCGACTACAACAACATCGCCTATTTGAGCATAACGTCTTTTACTTGAACCAGGAATATTAATAACTAAAACTTCTTTAGCGCCACTATTATCAGCTACTTTTAAACGGGTATTTACTTGAATCATATTATTCTTTTACCTTATTTTTGCTCAAAATAACATTTAATAAACGAAATTTTTTAGTTTTAGATACAGGTCTTCTTTCTTCAAAAGAAACAAGATCACCTATTTTAGCAACTTCATTTTCGTCGTGAATATAAAATTTGCTAGTTTTTTTAATTCTTTTTTTGTATAAAGGATGTTTATTATAAGAATTAACAGCTACAACAACTGTTTTTTGCATTTTATCAGAAACAACGACGCCTGAAAAAACTTTTCTATTATTATCACGCATAATTTTCACCTATTTTTTTAAAAATATTTTAAAAAACAAAAATATATTAATTTATTTTTTTTATTTATCAATTATTTAAATAAAATTAAAATTAAAAAAATATTTTAATTTTATTTAAAAATTATTCATTTGAAACGATTGATACTAAACTTTCATTTTTATTATTGATTTTAGACATTTCTTTTTCGCGAATAATTGTTTTAATTTGTCTAATATTTTTTTTTATCTTACGAATACGAGATGTATCTTTTAATTTAACTAAATTCAAATTTAATTTAGCATCAAATAATTCTTCTTTTAAATTGATAATTTTTTTATTCATTTCATCATCAGACATTTTACGAATTTCTTTGATCATCATGATTCTTGGCCTCTTTTAACTATTTTTGTAGTAATAGGTAATTTATGTGAAGCTAATCTTAAAGCTTCTATTTCTATTTTATCTAAATTATTAGCATCACTAACTTCGAATAGAACTTTTCCTTTTTTAACAACTGCAACCCATAATTCAGGATTACCTTTACCAGAACCCATTCGAACTTCTAAAGGTTTTCTTGTTAAAGATAAAAAAGGGAAAATGTTCAACCAAACTTTTCCTTCTCTTTTCATATGACGTGTCATCGCTATACGAGCAGATTCTATTTGTTGGCTAGTAATCCATGCTCCTTTTTTTGCAATCAAACCATAATTACCATTAATAATTCTATTTTGACCTTTTGATTTACCTTCATAACTTATACGATGAGGACGACGATATTTAGTCTTTTTTGGCATTAACATAATATATTATGTACCCCTCTTTTGATTATATTAAGACGTGCTTTTTTTAAAATTTTTCTTATCAACAAAATGTCTTTTATTATTATTTTTTTTATTTTCATATTGAGAAGAAAATATTTGTCTAGTATCTGCGATGGTTTTATTAGGTAAAACCTCACCATGATTAATAATTACTTTAACACCTAAAACACCATAAGTAGTATGGGCTTCTTCAAAAGCGTAATCAATATCAGCTCTTAAAGTATTCAAAGGAACAACTCCCATAGAAATAGAATCTCTTCTAGCTTTTTCAGCTCCACCTAAACGACCTGTAATAATAATCTTAATACCTTTAATACCGCTTTTTAAAGCTTTTTGAATAGCTGATTTTAAAACAGCTTTATAAAAAGCTCTTTGTTGCAATTGCATAGCGATATTTTGAGCAACTAAAACAGCAATTTTATTAATTGCTTTTACTTCGAAAATATTAATTTGAACTTTTTTATTAATTAATTTTTCTATTTTATTAATTAAACTATTTTTATTCTTATTTTCCGGACCTTGAATGATACCTATTTTTGAAGTATATAAATCTATTTCAATAAATTCATCATTTGATTTTTTTAAACGTTTGATTTCTATTTGAGAAATAGTTGATTTAGGATAATGATTTTTAATTAAAGTTCTAATTTTAAAATCTTCACCGACTAAAAAAGGAACTTTTTTATCAACATCATACCATTTAGATTCCCAAGTCCTAATTATTCCTAATCTCAAACCATTAGGATTACTCTTTTGACCCATTTACTTGCATCTCCTGAATTTCTTTTTTAAATGAAGAAAGAAATATTTTTACACGACTCATTCTTTTTTTTCTTTTATCTGTTTTACCTTTAGCTCTCGGAAATAAACGAGGTAAACGCAAACCTTCATCGACAAATATTTCTTTAACAAATAAATCATCTTTATTAAAATTAAAATTATGAACAGCATTTGCAACAGCACTTTTTAATAATTTAAAAATAACAGGAGCAGACGATTTAGAAGTAAACATTAAAATAGCTTCTGCTTCTTTAACATGCTTACCACGTATTAAATCAGCAACTAAACGTGCTTTTCTAGGAGTAATAGGTATTGGACTTGTTACAGCTTTAACTTTCATATAAATACCTTCTTTAAATTATTTTTTTGAAACTTTTTTATCACCTTTTGCATGACCGCGAAAAGTACGAGTACGTGAAAATTCCCCTAATTTATGATTAACCATATCTTCAGTAATAGAACAACTAATATACTCTTTTCCATTGTAAACATCAATTTTATGTCCAACAAAAATAGGTAAAATAACGCTTCTACGAGAACGAGTTTTAATAGCTTTTTCAGTTTTATTTTTTTTTTGTTTCATTACTTTAAGTAAAAGGGATTCATCACAAAAAGGACCTTTTTTAATTGAACGAGTCATATTTTATACACCTATAAATCTATTTTTTGCAATTTTTTAAAATTAACTTATTAGAATTTTTATTTTTCTTACGTGTTTTAACACCAAGAGCTTTTTTACCCCAAGGAGTCATAGGAGCTTTACGTCCGATAGGAGCGCGACCTTCGCCACCACCATGTGGATGATCATTAGGATTCATAGCTGAACCTCTAACAGTAGGTCTTATAGATAAATAACGACTTCTTCCAGCTTTACCATTACGAATTAGTTTATAAAATTCGTTTCCTAATACTCCTATTGTAGCTCTACATTCAGATAAAAATTTTCTTGTTTGACCAGAAGATAAACTTAAAACAACATATTTACCCTCTTTTTTAATAATTTGAGCCGAAGTACCAGCACTACGAGCTAATTGACCACCTTTACCAGGTTTTAATTCAATATTATGAACTAAAAAACCTTCAGGAATATTTTTTAAAGGTAAAGTGTTTCCGACTCTAATATCAGATTTTTCTCCTGAAAAAATTTTATCTCCTACTTTAACATCTTTTGGAGTCAAAATATATCTTTTTTCTCCATCAACGTAATTAATTAAAGAAATATTACAATTACGGTTAGGATCGTATTCTATAGTAGATAATTTTCCAGGTATATTATCTTTATTGCGTTTAAAATCAATAAGACGATATTTTTGTTTAACTCCACCACCACGATGTCGTACTGTTATTTTGCCTTGATTATTTCTTCCACCTGTGCTCTTTTGTGGAACTAATAAACTTTTTTCAGGAGTAGAAGTTGTAAGTTCTCTAAAATCTTGTAGACTCATGTTACGATGTCCATTAGACGTAGGCTTATATTTTTTAATAGCCATAATAAGCTCCTTTCTTTAAATTTAAAAATTATACTAAATTATTTTTGTTTTTCTTCATTAAAAACATTTATTCTTTGAGCTGGAAACAATTTAACAATTGCTTTTTTGTAACCAGAAGTATAACCTTGAAATTTACCTTTTTTTTTGAATTTAGGTAATACATTCATAACATTAACAGAAAAAACTTTTACTTTGAAAATATGTTCTATAGCTTTTCTGATTTCTATTTTATTAGATTCTTTTTTAACCTTAAAAGTATATTCATTATTAATTTCCATTTTTTTATTAGTAGATTCAGTGATAATCGGATCGTGAATCAAGTCATAATATTTAATCATTATCTAATAGCCTCCTCTAAATAATCAATGGCTTTTTTATCTATAATAAGATGTTTAGCATTTAAAATTTGATAAACACTAACATGCGTAACAGTTTCTAAAGTTACATTAGATAAATTATTAGTAGAACGAACTAAATTATCATTTAATTCATTAACTATTATTAAAACTTTGTTTTTACCAATTTTAATTTGTTCTAAACATTTTTGAAAATATTTTGTTTTATGACTTTCTATATTAAAAAAATCAATTACCATTAAATTATTTTTTTCTTTTTGTAAAGATAAAGCTGATTTCATAGCTATTTTTCTAATCTTAGCATTAACTTTGAAAGAATATTTTCTTGGTTTCGGACCAAAAGCAACTCCTCCGCCTCTCCATAAAGGAGAACGAATAGAACCATGACGAGCATTACCTGTTCCTTTTTGAGCCCAAGGTTTTCTTCCTCCGCCTGAAACAACTGCTCTATTTTTGGTACAATGTGTACCTTGGCGCATCGCTCCTCTTTGTTGATTCACGACATCATATAAAACTTGTTGATTAATTTTGGCACCGAAAACATTTTCGGATAAAGTGATCTCTGATACAATTTCACCTTGTTGATTAAATAAATTACATTTAGGCATCATGATACTTCCTTATTTTTTTTAACAGCAGATTTTATAATTACAAAACTTTTATTAGGACCTGGAATACTTCCTTTAATCAAAAATATTCCCTTATCTGAATCAACACTATAAAGAGTTAAATTTTGCAAAGTAACTTGCTCATGCCCTAATTGACCAGGTAATTTTTTACCTGTAATATTACCTTTAATAGGACCCATAGAACCAGGTCTTCTATGATATCTAGAACCATGACTTTCAGGACCACGGCTTTGATTATGTCTTTTAATAGAGCCAGAAAAACCTTTTGCTTTGTTAATACCTGTTACATCTATAATTTCTTTCGAAGAAAATAAATTTTTTTCTAAAATAGTTCCTTCTGGTAAATCTGATAATTCATTAACTATATTAGAACCAAAAGAAATTTCTCTAACAAAATATTTAGGTTCGATTTTATTCTTTTTAAAATGTCCTAAAAGAGGTTTTTTCATTAATTTTTCTTTTTTAGAATCAAATCCTAATTGTGTCGCTTGATAACCATCTTTTTCCAAATTTTTTTGTTGTAAAACAACATTATTAGACACATCAACTACAGTAACAGGAATTAAAAATCCTTCTTCAGTGAAAACCTGAGTCATTCCTATTTTTTTTCCTAAAATTCCCTTAGCCATTTCATCCTCTTTCTTAAATTTAAAAAAACCAAAATTATTTCAAAAAAATATTTTTAAATATTTTTCTTTAAAAAAATATTGACAATAGAAGGTAATTTAATATACATTAAAGCATTTATTATTTCAGGACTAGGATTAACAATCTGAATTAAACGTTTATGAGTGAAACGTCCAAATTGTTCTCTACTATCTTTATTAACAAATGGAGAACGAATAACAGTAAAAATTTCTCTTTTTGTTGGTAATGGTATTGAACTTATTCTTTCAGCACCTATTTTTGTAATACTATCAGTAATTTTTTGGGCCGCTTGATAAGTTACGTTACGATCATAAGATTTTAAAATAATCTTTATAACTTCTTTATTTTGTGCCTTTTCTTTAACCATTTTTTAATAAAACCTTTCGTGACAATTATGATTAAAATATAAAAAAATAATTTATAATAAAAGTTTTCTTTAATAAATAATAAATAATTTTATATTTTTTAATATTCAATAAATTACAAAAAATTAAATATTACAAAATATAAAATAATATTTAACTCAAAAAAAACTTATTAAAAAAGACAATCATTTAAATTATATATTAAATAACACATCATTACAATATAAAATTGTTATTTATCATTATTAAAAGTTTTAAAAAACATATCATATCTTAATATAACACAAAAATCTATTTAACAAAAAAATATTTTTAAAATTAACAAATTCATATTTAGAAATTTTTAACAGCAACTCTTAATTTAGCAGAACGACTTCTAGGATTAGATTCTATTTCTTCTTCGCTAGGATAAATAATTTTTTTATTAACAAGACTTAAAGGAGTAGGAGGAATGTCTTTTTCTAAAAAAGGTAATTTAGGATGTATTTTAGATTGAATATTGTTTTTAAAAAATTTTTTAACTAAACGATCCTCTAAAGAATGAAAACTAATAACAACGATTCTACCATTTGGTTTTAACAAATCAAGACTTTGTTGTAAAGCTTCTTCTAAACATTTTAATTCTTGATTAACTTCCATCCTTAATGATTGAAAAATTCTTTTGGCGCTATGACCTCTCTTTTTTTTCATATATAAAGGATAAAATTTATCTGTTATTGCTACTAATTCTAAAGTGTTAGTTAAAGGTCTTCTTTTAATAATTTCTCGAGCTATTAATCCAGACTTAGGCTCTTCTCCATAAAATAAAAAAATTTTTTTTAATTCTGAAAAACTATAATTATTAACAATATAAGAAGCATCTATTTTTTGTTTAATGTCCATTCTCATATCTAATAAAGAATTTTGTAAATAACTAAATCCTCTTGTATTATCTTCTATTTGAAAAGAAGATAAACCTAAATCAAAAACAATACCATCAATTGAAGAAATATTTCTTTTTAATAATTCTTCTTTTAAAAAAGCAAAATTATTATGAATCAAAAATATTTGTTTTTTATTTTCAAATTTCTTTTTACATTTTTGAATTGCGTAAAGATCACGATCAAAAGAATACAAATAACCTTCATTAAGTTTATTTAAAATAGATTCACTATGCCCACCACCACCCAAAGTAGCATCTACATAAATTCCTTTAGGATTTATATTTAAATATTCTATAATTTCTTTATTTAAAACTGGAATATGTTTGAATAATGACAATTTATACGACCTCTAAAATAATAATTTATTTTCATTAAATTAAAATATAATTTTTTTAATTAAAGGTAATATTAAAATTTCCATTCACAATTTCTGATAAAGCCTTACTTAATATTTTATTACCTTCAATATCATCAACATCTAATTTATGTTCTTCTATAACATGGGCGATTTTACTAGACAAATAAGCTAATTTATATTTAGAATCAATTCTTTTTAATAATTCATCAATAGAAGGATAATTTAAACCTTCTTTTTTATTTTTAAACATAAAAATTTCAATTTCCTTTTTTTAAAATTTCTTTTGAATAAAAATTAATAATATTTTTAATTTTATGACGTTCGGCAGTAATAATAGACATAATTTTATTTACAGCGTTTTTAATTTCATCATTAAACACAATATAATCACATTTATAAGCTAATTTCATTTCTTCCGAAGCTCTCAATATTCTTTTTTTGAGTTCTTCTTCTGTTTCAGTATCTCTTTGTCTCAAACGTTCTTTTAAAACTTCTTTATAAAGAGGCGAAATAAAAATGAAAACGCTATCTTTATTAATTTTATGTTTTTGAATTTTCAAAACACCTTCAATATCGATTTCTAAAAGAACTTCTTTACCTTCTTCTAATTTTTTTAAAGTTTCTTTATAAGGAGTGCCATAATAATTATTGACAAATTCACTATATTCTAAAAAAAAATTTTCTTCAATTTTTTTTTTAAAATCTGCTTTATTTATAAAAAAATAATCTTTTCCTTCTTGTTCTCCTTTTCTAGGTTTTCTTGTAGTATAAGAAACAGAATAACAAAAATTATTATTAACTTGATTTAATAAAGCTGATTTGATCGATCCTTTTCCGACGCCAGATGGTCCTGAAATTACTATCATTAAACCTTTACTATGTAATTTCATATATAAACCTATTTATAATTTTCCTAATTTTAAAATTAAATAACTAAATTTAATAACTTATTTTTAATATAAATAACTTTCAAAATTTTACGATCTTGGATTAAAAAATTAATTTTATCATTTTGTAAAGCGTTTTTTAAAATCACATCTTGCGTTTCATCTTTTAAAACAAAAATTTTTGATTTCAATTGCCCATTTATTTGAATAACAATCTCAACTTTTTCATTTGCTATCTCTATTTTTTGATAAGAAGGCCATTGAGAATAAACTAATTCTTCTTTAGAAAATAAAAATCTTTCATTTAACTCTTCTGTTAAATGAGGTGCAATAGGATTTAATAATTTTAAAAAAATTCGAATTTGATTATGATTTATTTTTTTATCTTTATACACTTTATTAATAAAAATCATTAATTGACTAATAACCTTATTAAATTTTAATTTCTCATAATTATCAGTTACTATTTGAATAGTTTGATTTAATATCGGTTCTAAAATAGAACAATCTTCATCTATCAAAAAAAATGGAAAAATATTATAAATTCTATTTAAAAAACGCTGAATTCCTTTGAAACCGCTTTCGCACCAAACCTTATTATCTTCTAAAGGACCTAAAAACATAATATAAAGTCTTGTGGCGTCAGCACCATATTTCTCTAAAACTAAAGAAGCATTAACACTATTGTCTTTGGACTTGCTCATTTTTAGATTATCTTCACCTAAAATCATTCCTTGATTAACTATTTTATTAAAAGGTTCTAAAGATGAAACTAATCCTAAATCATATAAAAATTTATGCCAAAAACGAGAATATAATAAATGTCCTACAGCATGTTCTTTTCCACCTATATAAAGATCTACAGGTAAAAAATAATCTAAAAATTTTTTAGCCTCACAAGTATTAATATCTTGTATACCTAAATCATTTCTTAAAATATATGCTATATAATACCAAGAACTACCAGCTGTTTGCGGCATAGTGTTAGAATCTCTTTTATATTTTTTGCCATCTTTTTCAAAATATAACCATGAATTAACTTTGGATAAAGGAGATTGCTCATCATTTGAATTTTCAATTTTATCTAATGAAGGAAGTTCTAAAGGTAAATCTTTATCTTCTTCTAAATAAATATTATTATTTACATCATAAGAAACTGGGAATGGTTCACCCCAATATCTTTGACGAGAAAAAAGCCAATCACGCATTTGATAAGCATAATGAACATGACCTAAATTATCTTTTTCAGATATTTCAATAATTTTATCATTAGCTTCTTCAATATTAAGACCATTTAAAAAAGAACTATTTATAAATATATCTGTTTCTGACATCGAATGATACTTATCGAAATTATTAACATTAGATTCTAATTCATCAAATTTTAAAATAGGAATTATTTCTAAATTATATTTTTTAGCGAAACAAAAATCTCTTTCATCACAAAAAGGAACCAACATAATAGCTCCTGTAGCATAAGAAGGAAGGACATAATCAGATATCCAAATAGGAATTTTTTTCTTATTAAAAGGATGAACAACGTAACTTCCAATAAAAACACCTGTTTTTTCCTTATTAATATTTCTGTTTAAATCTGTTTTTTTCTTTGTTTCTTCTAAATATAATTTGACAGAATCAATAAATTCTTTTTTAATTAAAACATCAACTAAAGGATGCTCTGGAGCTAAAACTAAAGCACTTACTCCAAAAATAGTACTTGGTTTAGTAGTGAAAATTTCTAAAACATGATTATTTTCTGATAAAACAGGAAAGGAAAAAATAAAACCTTTTTTTTTGCCTATCCAATTTTTTTGAATATCTTTTAATTGAACAGACCAATCTAATAAATCTAAATCTTTTAACAACCTATCGAGATAATTAGTGATTTTTAAAACCCATTGTTTCTTTTTCTTTTTGACGACTGGATAATTACCTCTTTCCGAAAAAATGCCTTTTTCGGTAGAAATAATTTCATCATTAGCCAAAACTGTTCCTAATTTTTCACAAAAATTAACTTCTACATCTTCTAAAACAGCTAATTTATGTTCATAAAATTTTTTAAAAAACCATTGAGTCCAACCATAAAAATAAGGATCGGAAGTAGATAATTCTTTATCCCAATTAACTCCTTTACCTAACATCTTTATTTGTTTTTTAAAATTTTCTATATTCTCATAAGTGAAATATTTCGGATTTTTTCCTGTTTTTAAAGCATATTGTTCGGCGGGTAATCCAAAAGAATCCCAACCAAAAGGATGAAAAACATTATATCCTTGCATTCTTTTAAATCTATTAACAATATCACTGGCAGTATAACCTTCAATATGCCCAATATGTAATCCAGCAGAAGAAGGATAAGGAAACATATCTAAACAATAAAATTTTTTCTTACTAAAATCATAACTTGTTTTAAAAGTTTGTTTTCTTTCCCAATTCAACTGCCATTTTAATTCTATTTTACGAAAATCATAAATTAACATAACAAAACCTTTATTTTAATATTTTTTTAAACAAATAAAATAATTAAATTATGATAAATTACTTTCTACATAATTAACGATATCTTTTACAATTTTAAATTGTTGCATAGCTTCGTCACTAATTTTAAGATCAAAAATTTGTTCTAATTCAATTACTAATTCGACAGCATCAAAAGAATCTAAAGCTAAATCTTCTTTCAATCTAGTTTCTAAAAAAATCTTATCTTCTTCTATAGATTTTCTTTCACAAATAATTTTTTTAACCTTATCAAAAATCATTTAAACTCCTATATAATATAAATAAATTTAACAAAATAAAAAATTAAACATAAAATTATATAAAAAATAAATTATATATAATTATATAATATTTTTTATATAGTTTTATGTTTAATTGATATAATCAAAATTTTTTTAAATTTATTTAACAAAAAAACATATCTCATGATAAAAAACAAAAATTTTTAATTATATAAATAATAAAAAAAATAATTCAAAATTTCTTATGATTTTTCAATTTATTCAAAATTTGTTCTGCTTCTTTAAAAAGTTTATAAAAAATAAGACATTCTTCATACATTTTTTCAATAAATATCGGATCTCTTTTGATTTCTTTCACTTTGGCATTTTGATAACTTTGGAATACCAAAAAAAAAGCTTTTTCAGAAGAAGAACAATACATCTGTGCTTGTACTTGAGCATAATAATAAATAGGAATTTGATCCTTAAGAAAAAAATTTTTCCAAGTTTTAGAATTAAAAGATATTGGACATTTAATTTCTAATAAACTTTTTGTTTCTGCATTCCAACCATCTAAAGATGCTGAAAAAAAATCTTTAACACAAACTAAGGGTTTAAATTCTGTTTTATTAATATCATTAAAAAAATTTCTAGCTTTTGGTTCTAAAGCTCTTCCATGACGCATAAAATCATTATCTTCTATTTTCTCATCAAAAAGTTTTCTTTTAAAAAGATTTTGTTTGTTTTCGAAAGGATTTAGACCCATAATTATTGCTACTTCTGAAGCATTAATATATTTTTTTCTATGTTCATACCAATCGCTAGAATTTTGTTCTAAATCAAAACTGTTCATGAAAAAACCTTTCTTTTTTTGTAATTTAAAAATTCATTAAAATAATAATTCGAATTATAATATAAAATAAAAAAATATTTTAGACAAATTTATTTTTATTAAAAAATAATTAATATATCTTTGAAAATTATTTTTTAATAATAAAAAATATATAAAAAAAATAAACAATAATATTTTTTTAAAAATCAAAAAAATAATCTAAATTTCTACATTTTTTCTAAAATAGGTACTCCTAAAATTCTCAATCCTTCTTTTAAAACGATTAAAATACTTTTAATCAATAAAATATTAGCATATTGTAATTTTAAATCATCATTATTTAAAATTTTTTCTTTTTCATAAAATTTATTAGCATTTTTTGCTAATTGAAAAAGATATCTAGCTAAAACACTGGGCATATTAGACTCTTGAACTTTTTTTAATACAGAATCAAATTGATCCATTAATCTAATTAAAACATAATAATGAAATTTTTCATAACAAGGATTTAAATCATTTTTTGTTAATTCATTATTATGAAAATCTTGTTTTTGAATAATAGAATTTAATCTAACTACCGTATATTGTAAATAAGGACCTGTATTGCCTTCAAATTTTAACATTTTTTCTAAATCAAATTCTATATCTAAATGACGATCATTTTTTAAATCATTAAAAATAATAGCCCCGATAGATATTTGACGAGATATTTCATTTATCTTGTCTGGAAAAAAATTTCTATCTTTTATTATATTTTTAACTTCTATTTCTGCTTTATTAATTATATCTTTTAATCGAAAATTATTATTTTCTCTTGTAGATATTTTAATATTTTGAAATAAAATTAAACCGAAATTAATATGTTCTAATTGTAAATTTTCATAACCAATCTTATTAATTACTGATTTTAATTGTTGATAATGTAATTTTTGTTCATTGCCTACTACATATAAACATTTAGAAAAATTAAATTTTTGATAACGATCTAAAACACATACTATATCTCTTGTTAAATAAAGTGTACTTCCATTTTTTTTCTGTATTAAAGCTGGTGGCAAATCATTTTCTAAAGGAATAACATAAGCTTCATCATCTAATACAAGTATTTTTTTATTCTTGAGCTCTTCTAATAATTGAATTGCTTTATCATGAAAAAAAGATTCACCAATATAATAATCAAATGAAACTCCTAATAAATCATAAATTTGATGAAATTCTTTTAAAGAAATTTCTTTAAAATATTTCCATAATTCAGTTATTTCTTTATCTTTATTTTCTAAAAGATAAAAAATTTTTCTAGCTTGCTCATCTAATTGTTTATTTTTAATCACTTCTTGATGAAATAAAATATAAACTCTTTGTAATTCATTAATAGGATCTTTTAACATATTTTCTTTTTTAGCCCATTTTTTATAAGCTAAAATTAATTTTCCAAATTGAGTACCCCAATCACCTAAATGATTAATGCTAATAGTTTTAAAACCTAACTTTTGATAAACTTTTTGTAAAGAATTACCAATAACTGTAGAACGTAAATGTCCAATAGAGAAGTTTTTAGCTATATTTGGTGAAGAATAATCCAAAACTACTACTTGATTATTAAATTCTTTTTGACAATAACTCTCATCGCTATTCAAAATATTCAATAAAATTTTTTGAGTGATTTTTTTTCTATTTAATTTAATATTTAAAAAACCATTTTGAAAAAACACATTTTCTATTTGTTCTAACTTTATTAAATCTTTTTTTAAAACTTCAAAAATTTCTAATAAATTTTTTTTAAAAATTTTAACATAACTAAACAAGGGTATAAAAAAATCAAATTTATCTTCTTTAAAATTATTTTGTAAAAATATAGAACAAACATATTTATCATTTAAAATTTTTTCTATTTTTGTTTTAATTTTTTTCAAATACATAAAAAATACCCTTGATTATTTATTATTTTATAATTTATTTAATTTGATTCTATTTTATTCAAAAATTCTTGAAAATGTAAAGGTAAAGAGGTTTCGAATTTTAATTTTTCACCAGTAAAAGGATGAGTAAATTCTAATTTTTTTGCATGTAATAACTGTTGTTGTAAAGTTTGTTTTTTAGGACCATATAAACAATCGCCGCAAATAGGATGTTTTAAATAAGATAAATGAACTCTAATTTGATGCATTCTACCTGTTTCTAATTTTAATTCTAATAAAGAAAATTTCTCAAACTTCTTTAAAATTCGAAAATGAGTAATAGAAGGTTTACCTTGCAAAGAAACTTCCATTTTTAAACGATTGTGAATACTTCTTCTTATAGGAATATCAAAAGTACCATAATCATAACCTAAAAAACCATAAATCAAAGCCCAATAAATTCTTTTTATTTCTCTCTTTTTAATTAATTTTTGCATTCTAATTACAGCTTCTTCTGTTTTTCCTATAACTATTAAACCTGTAGTATCTTTATCAAGACGATGAATAATTCCGGGTCTATTTCCTCCTGAAAATTTAAAATCTTTAATTTGATAATACAATCCATTAATTAAAGTAACTCCAGAATAACTAGGAGAAGGATGAACTATTAAATTTTGAGGTTTATCAATAACAACTAAATATTGATCCTCATAAATTATTTTTAATTTTAAATTAATAGGATCAAAAATATTAGAAGAAAAATTTTTTTCAATATCAGGGACTTTTATTGTATCATTTATTTTTAATAAATAACTTTTTTTAGATATTTTATCATTAACAATAATTTTACCAGAATCAATTAAAGAACAACAATGTTTTCTACTAATATTTAATTTTTGTGTCAAAAAAAAATCTAAACGTATATTTTTTTCTTTATCTTGAACGATTAATAATCTCATAATTCACCAAAAAATTCCAAAAGAAATTCAATTTTAATAAAATAAACAAAAAATGTACCATGTCAAAAAACATAAATACATTTTTTTTATAAAACTATCTAAATATCTAATTTAAAAAAATATAAAATATATTTTTTTTAAATTTATTAAATTATTTATTTATATTTTTTTAATTCAATAATTTTTA
This sequence comes from Candidatus Phytoplasma vitis, assembly GCA_023934045.1. GTDB lineage: Bacteria > Bacillota_I > Bacilli_A > Acholeplasmatales > Acholeplasmataceae > Phytoplasma > Phytoplasma vitis. Next base: position 462,403 of record CP097583.1, read on the forward strand.
ATTTAATGAATTAATATCGTCTTTTTTATCTGAAAATTTTGTTGAATCAGAATCATTAATTTCATAAACTTTTTCTTTTTGTTTTTCTTCTTCTACTTGTTCGATTTCTTTTTGTTTTTCTTCTTCTACTTGTCTTTCGATTTCTTTTTGTTTTTGTTCTTCTGTTTGTTTTTCTTGTTCTTTTTGTTTATCAAACCAGCTCAATTTATTTGTTTCTGCTATTTCTTGAATATCTTTTTTATTAAGAGTTTCAATTGCTAATAAATATTCTGTAATCTTAATAAATAATTCTTTATTTTCGGAAATTATTTTTTTAGCTGTTTCATAACAATTAAATATAATTTTTTGTATAGTTTGATCAATTTCTAAAGCTTTAGGATCTGAAAAGTTTTTATGAAAATTATTACCTTCTTCAAATTGAGTTAAACCTAAATCACTCATTCCAAATATAGTAACCATTTTTTTAGCAATATCCGTTGCCATTTTAAAATCTTGATAAGCACCATTAGAAACATCATCTAAAAATAATTCCTCTGCTGCACGCCCTCCTAAAAAAGAAGTAATTTCTGCTAATAATTGTTGTTTAGATGAAAAAAAACTTTCTTCTTCGTTAGAAAATAAATTATAACCACCCGAATTACCACGCGGAATAATAGTTACTTTTTCTACTTTTCGAGAATCTTTTAATTTTAACCCAATAACAGCATGACCTGCTTCATGATAAGAAATCATTTTCTTTTCTTTTTCAGAATATTTAACACTTTTTTTAGCTGGTCCCATTAAAATACGATCTATAGCTTCACTGATAGTTTTTTTATCAATAAAATCAACATTATTTCTAGCAGTTAATAAAGCTGCTTCATTTAAAATACCTTCTAATTGAGCTCCACTAAAACCAGAAGTAACTCTAGCCACTTCTTCTAAACTAACATCGGGAGAAATTTTTTTATTTAAAGAATGTAATTTTAAAATAGCTTCTCTATCTTTAACACTTGGTAAATTAACAATAAAACGACGTTCTAACCTTCCTGGTCTTAATAAAGCAGGATCTAAAAAATCAGGTTGATTTGTAGCAGCTACAACAATAACTCCTTGATTTTGATTATATCCATCTAATTCAATTAATAATTGATTTAAAGTTTGTTCTTGTTCACTATTACCGCCGTAAGAATTCATTCCTCTTTTACGCGCAAGTGTTTCGATTTCATCTATAAAAATAATACAAGGAGCATGCTCTTGAGCTGATTTAAATAAACTTCTAATACGTGCAGCTCCTAATCCTACAAACATTTCGACAAATTCGGAACCTGAAACAGCAAAAAAAGGTACTTTAGCTTCTCCAGCAAGAGCTTTCGCTAATAATGTTTTACCAGTTCCAGGAGGTCCAGATAACAAAACTCCTTTAGGAATTCTAGCACCCATCAAATAATATTTTTTAGGATTTTTTAAAAAATCTACTAATTCGGCTAATTCTTCTTTTTCTTCTTCAGCACCTGCGACATCTTTAAAAGTTAATGTAGGTTGTTTAAATGAATGTTTATTTTTTTTCGTTCTAATTTTATCTCTATCAGAAAACTGTTCGACTAATTGAGATGTAGCACCAGCCAAATTTTTTAATACAAAATATATAAAATAAATAGTTAAACAAAGACGAAATGCAGATAAAAGAGGTCCAAAACCTCCAAAATCTTTGTATTGAATAGGTCCTTTGAATTTTGATTTATCAATTTTTTCTTCTAATTTTTTTATGAATTCTGAATAATCTTTTTCTGAAACCAATTCATAAACTTTTTTATCTGAATTACCTTTATATTTAATATGTACATCGTACATAACAGGCAATGAACTAATCAAAAAAGGTTGTATTTCTTTTATATCATGAGCATTTGAAAAATCAAAAAAACTTATATTTTCATTTTTATTTTTAACAAAAACATTGTACAAAGAAAATAAAATACCTACTATTAAAACAATTACAATTAATCCCCAAACAGATTTCGATAAATATTTTTTTATATTCATACTTTTTTTGTCCTTATAAATAAAAGTTAATAATTATAAAATAAATAGATAAATTGATTTTTATTTAATCAAATCTATACCTATATAACTACGTAAAACTTCAGGTATAACAATATTTCCATCTTTATCTTGATAATTTTCCATAATTGCTATCATTGTTCTACCTATAGCTAAAGCAGAACCGTTCAAAGTATGCAAATATTCTCTTTTTGTTTTTTTATCTCGAATAAATTTAATATTTGCTCTTCTAGATTGAAAATCTTCAGCATTACTTATAGAAGCTATTTCGCAATATTTTTGCTGTCCAGGTAACCATACTTCAATGTCATAAGTCTTACTCATACTAAAACCTAAATCACCAGTAGATAAAACAACCACTCTATATGGCAAATTTAATTGTTGTAAAATATATTCAGAATCTTTCAACATTTGTTCTAAAACTAAATAAGAATTATCAGGTTGTACAAATTGAACTAATTCCACTTTATTAAATTGTTTTTGTCTGAAAATACCTCTTGTGGTTTTTCCAGCTGCTCCCGCTTCTTGTCTAAAACAAGTGGTATAACAAACATATTTTAAAGGTAATTGATTCACATCTAAAACATCATCTCGATGTAAATTAATCATAGGAACTTCACCTGTAGGATTTAAATAAAAATTTTGCTTATCTAATTTTAATTGAAAAATTTCTTGTTTAAATTTTGAAAGTTGCCCTGTAGAAAACATGGATTTTTCATTCACAATAAAAGGAGGAAAAATTTCTTTATACCCTTTTGATACATGAGTATCAATCATAAAATTAATTAAGGCTCTTTCTAATTTAGCTCCAATTCCTTTTAAAACAACAAATTTACTTCCTGTAATTTTAGCAGCTTTTTCAAAGTCTAAAATATCTAATTTCTTTCCTAACTCTACATGATCTTTTATAAAAAAAGACATTTTTTTAGGTTCAGAAAAACGTAATATCTCAACATTATCTTCTGAAGTAGTTCCAACAGGAACAGAATCATGAGGTAAATTAGGAATATTTGATAAAATATCTAAAATTTTCTGTTCTATTGCTTGAAATTTTTGTTCAAATTCTTTTAAATTTTTTTTAAAAATTTTTTCTTTTTGAAAAAAATATTCATCCAACTTATCTTTGGATTTCAATTCTGAAATTTCTTTTGATAAATTGTTTCTTTGAAATCTTATTTTTTCTATTTCATTAATTAAATTTTTTCTATCTTTATCTAAATGAATAAGTTGCTTTAAAAAAAATGGATCTGTTTGCCTTTTCTTCATTTTATCTAAAACTAAATTCATATTACTAAGAACAAATTTCAAATCTAACATAAAAAATCCTTTTTATTATGAAAATTATTTTCTTTTTTTAATTAAATTATTAAAAAAAGAAAAATTATTTTTATTTTAAAATACTATTTAATAATTTAGATATTTTAGATTTATTTCTAGATACAAAATTTTTATGATAAATTCCTTTAGATACGCCTTTGTCTAAAGCTCCATTAATCTTATTAAAAAAAACAACAGCTTTTTCTTTATCTGCAGAAGCGATGAATTTATTAAAATTATTATCTAAAGTTCTCATTTTTGATTTATAAGATTTTCTTTTTAATCTACGTTTAGCATCAGTTTTAACACGTTTTTTTTGTTGTTTAATATTTGCCATATTTTTATATCCTTTTTTTTATAAAATTTAAACTATTAATACACACATTAACATTTTATAATATTAATATGAATTTATGATAATTAAAATATTATATAATTATTATATATAAATAATTATATAAATAACTTTATATAATTATTTTTTAATAATCTTTTCAAAAATAAAATAAATGTTGTTTTAATTGATACAAAAAATTAATAATAAATCTTTTTTAAAAAAACTAAAAAATAATTTTAATTTTTTAATAAAATTAAAATTATTTCGGAGAATTTATTTTCTTTTTCAAACTAAGAATACCATAAGATAAAAAATAAAAAATAATAGCTAATAAAAAAATATTTAAAAAGAGATAAGAATAACCTTGTTTTTCCCTAGAAAATTTTAAAATATCTCCTAAAATTCCTTTTTTATCAGGATCGATCATATTATAAGGATAATATTCCCGTTCACATAACAAATTCGCAAATAAAAAAAAGAAAAAATAACATAAAGGATGAACTAAACCTAAATAAGTTTTTTTAACACTTAAACCATGATTAATTTTAAAAAAATAAAAAAAAATGTACAAAAAAGGAATAAAAGTATGTTGAAAATGGTTAATCTGAAAAGGTTCTGTTATTAAAGTATTTTTTTCACTTGTGTTATTAATAAAATGAGTAACAATACAAGTCAACAAAATATCAATTACAGCAACAAACATTAAAATAGAAAAAATTTTTTTACGACGAATTGAAGTGAAAAACAACAACATAACTATCAAAATCAAAATATTACTTTGAGAAGTAAAATGATGTACGAAACGAAAAAAAAATGAAAATTGTTCTTTTGTATCATTTCGATAACATTGGGCAAAACGACAAATAAAAGTTATTAAACAAATTAATAACAAAACAAAAGCATAACAAATACTTAAAAAATTACCGTTTTTTTTAAATCTTTTTGTTTTCATATTATTTCTTATATACCTATTTAAATTTAGATTAAGTATTTAAAAATTAAAATATATTTTATTTATAAAATAAATTGTTTATACAATTACAATTTATTTTAACATAAAAAAATAAATTTATCTTTAATTTTCCATTCCATAAAAATATTAAAATTATATTTATAATACTATATAGTTAAGTAAAAAAAGTTAAAAACATGTCTAGGGTGTATATTGTTAAAATGGAACCGTTTTAAAAGTCATGCTTTAAATAAATAAAAACATATTTATTTAAAAAGAAAACTATTTATTAATTATTAACACTAATAACATAAAAAAATAATTGTCAAGTTAAAATTTAACTAAACAAAGAGAAAAAGAAAACATATATATAATATTTTATAAATATTGTATCTTGTAATCTTGTTTTTTATTATACAAAAAAATTATATTTTGCAAATTGTTTTTTTAAAAAATTTAAAAAAATAATCAATAAATATAATCAAAACTTGTTTTTAATTTATGAATATAATATAATATGATATAAATTGTTTAATAAATCGCACTGTTATAATTTTTTGTAAATAAATTCATTTTTAATACCGAAAAGACTAGTTGAAAAAAACTAGTCTTTTTTTGTTTTTAGTAAAAAGAGGTTTTAAAAATAAGTAATTTTAGACAACGTGTATCCAAAATCGAATAATGTTATTTTGAATTATTTTTATTATTATTAATATATCTTTTTGATATAAAGTGAAAATATAAATAAATAACTTTAAATTATAATAAGTAAAGATATTTTTTTTATAAAGAAAGATTATTCTATCATTATAAAAAATTAATTTGATCCCTTATAAAAAAACTGAATATTAAAATTGTTTTTTTTTTTTTTTTGTTTATAATCATAACTAATATTAATTGATAATTAATTAATAGCCATAGTGTTATAAAAAAATGTAAATGTTTTTTTGAACTTTGCATATGTTTAAAACCTCTTTCTTTGAAAAAAAGAATAGTTTTTTTAATTAGTCTTTTCGGTATTAAAAATGAATTTATTTACAAAATTTATAACAGTGCGAAATAATTAAAATAAAATTAAAGGAAATATTTTATTATATGAAAAAAATGTTTTACAAAGAAAAAATTAAACAACCTGGTTTTTTAGTCAAACCAGGTTGTTTAATGTGTATAATCCCTTTAACAATAGTAATAATAGTTGGTATAATTTTAACAATTGTTTCATTATATTATTTATTTGGTACAACAACAATGTTTAATAATATAAAAACTTACTTAGGTTACGGTTTCTTAATAATTATATACTTATATTTATTATTACTATTAGTAATATCTTATTTATTTAATTATGTATATATAAAAATTTTCCAAGGAAAAGCTAGTGATAAAGTTAGAATGGTGTTCGGAATAATGTCACTTCCATTCGCTGGATTATGTATTTTATTCGGGGACTACAAAGACATTAACAAATAAAATATTATTATTAATAATAATATAATAAACATAAAAACTTAATAATATTAATTCCTTTTAATTTTTATTATTATAATAAATATAATCACAATGAAATAAATAAAAAAACAATTATTATAATTTTTAACTATAAAAAAATGTTAAAATTATGAATTATCCTATATAGGGTCATTTTTTATTTAAATAACTTATAAAAAAATGAATATCCCAATAAAGTCTAATTTACTATATTTTATTGAATTAAAGGTTTAATATAAAAAAACCTTAAATAATTAAAGGACTTAGTTGGATATTTTTTATTAAACCCTTTCATTTATAACATTACAACAATCAATAAAAGACTTTGTTAAAGTATTTCTAACTAAAATAAATCAATTCTGCGTCTACGTTGATTATCCTTATAAAGGATTATTTCTCCCAAAAGAGATAGAATTATGGGAAGCCGTATGTTTGGGAACTTGCTTTTACGTTCAGGGACAAGATCAACTATAATAAAAAATTTGTATCTCTTAAAAGCAGTTAATTTATCATAATAATTTTAAAATGAAAAGTTGTATATAAAATAGACAGTTTAAAATCCTTTTTAGATTCAGTTAAAAATAATATAAAAAAGTTATAATTAAAATGTTTTATTTATATTAAATAAACTTTTAATAAAATATTAAACAATTTTTTCTTTTAATTAAATTACGATGAATAAAAAAATATTATAAACACATAAATCTTATAAAATATAATAAAATAATAGTGTATGCAATAAATTTCTATTAAAAACTTTTTTATTTAAATTAAGTACAAAGGTAAAAAAATGCTAGATAATAATTGTCTCAAACTTTTTTTGATTTTTATTTGTTATTTTATTGGGTCTATTCCGATGGGTTTAATAATAAGTAAAATTTTCAAAAATAAAGATTTACGTTTATTAGGTTCTAAAAATATAGGTTCTTCTAATGCAGCTAGAATTTTAGGATTTAAATATGGTTTTGTTGTTTTTTTATTAGATTTTTTAAAAGGTTTTTGGATTATTATAATACCGTCACCGTCAGATTATAAATTATTATATGGAATAATAACCATTTTAGGACATATGTTTTCTATTTTTAACAAATTCAAAGGAGGGAAAGCAATAGCAACTTCTGTAGGTTTTATTACAGCTATTAACCCTTTTATTGGAATCTTAGGAATCGTATTTTTTATTTTATTTTTAAGAATTTCAGGTTATGCTTCTCTAGCTTCTTTATTATCAACTTCATTAGTTAATGTTTTTTTATGGATTTCGTATTTAATAAACAATAACATTGATATTCGGATGCTTTTGGGAATTCTAATTATAACTATTTTAATTTTTATAAAACATTCTAATAATATAAAAAATTTAATCAAAGGAACAGAAAACAAATTTAATTTTGGTTCAAAAAATATTCTTAAAAAAAATTAATAATAAAAAATGTTAATTAATTTTTTTAATATTTATTTTTTTATTAATTTTGTATTTAAAATATTTTCATTTAAAAAAGCATTTTTGAAAAATTAAAATAATTTGATTTTTCAAAAATGCTTTTTTTATTTTATTATATAAATTGAAGATTAATTTTGGAGGCCCTGGGCGGATTTGAACCGTCGATCAAGCTTTTGCAGAGCCATGCCTTACCACTTGGCTACAGGGCCCCAATGTATCAAAATAAAAAATTTAAAATTTCAAAAAATATTTATTCTTTAATCATTAAAAATTCAATATCTTCTGTTTTTCTAGGAACATCTTTAGTTAAATTAATATTACCATCTTTTTTGATTAAAATATTATCTTCTATTCTAACGCCTAAATTAAATTCTTCGAAATATAAACCAGGCTCTACAGTAATAACACTATTTTCTTTAATAGGTTCGTAAATGTTTCCGACATCATGAACATCTAAACCTAAATAATGACCTAATCCATGATAACAATACTTTTCTATATTCTCGTCTGCTTTCATAAATCCATTTTCTTGTAATCTGGTTTTTAAAATATCTTTCCCGAATTTATTCATTTCTTGAAAAGTATATCCTGGTCTGATCCATTCAATAATTTTTCTATTAGCTTCTAAAACTATATTATAAATAATTTTTTGTTGAGATGTAAATTTTCCACTAGCAGGAAAACAAAAAGAAATATCGGAAGCATAATTATTATATTTTACACCTAAATCTAGCAATACCAAATCATTTTGTTTAATTCGATCTTTTTGTCGATTATAATGCAAAATAGTAGCATTCTTTCCAGAAGCTATAATAGTGTTAAAAGAAGGACGTAAATCGTGATTAGCTAAAAAATAATGATAAAATGCTGATATTTGATATTCATACATACCAGGTTTTAAAACTTTAGCAATTGCTCTTAAAGCTTTATCATTAAAAACAATTGCTTTTTTTATCAAATCAATCTCTGTTCCATTTTTAATAACTCTCATATTTATTAAAAAATTATAAGAATCATAAATATTTATATAAGGATAATTTTTTTGAATCCATTCAGCTCTCAATAAAGACAAATTAAATTTTTTATTTAAATCAGTATTTGATAAATCTAAATAAAAATTTTCAATAAGACCATATTTTGAATTTTGAGCAGTATTCAATAAACGGGTTAAAAAAGAATTTAAAATATCAATATTTAAAATATTCATTAATGGAATGGAACTTAAATTTGATGCTTTTTCAAAACTAAGACTTTCTCCATCCCATTTTTGTTTTAATAAATCATGATATTTCAAAAATAAAAAAACTTCTTCATTGCCATAACAATCCTTAACAATTAATAAAACAGAATTATCTTCTTCTATACCTGTCAAATAATAAAAATTTTTATTTAAGGCAAAATTTAAATCAAGAGAAAAATCATTTAAATTAGAAAAGAATAAAGCAATACTACCTTTTTTCATTTTAGATAAAAATAAAGAACGATTTTTTTGATAAAAAGACATTTTGTTAAAACTCCATTAAAATTTTATTTTTTTTCTCTGTGAACAGTATGTTTACGCAAAAAAGGACAATATTTTTTAAATTCTAAACGTCCAGGAGTTTTTTTCTTATTTTTGTAAGTATGATAATTTTCTCTACCACATTCTGTACAAATTAATTTGACTAAATCACTCATTTTTTTAAACCTTTTATTTTGTATTTTTGTGTTTTTTTGTGTTATTATATTGATTTTATAAGTATAATTGCAAATTATTTTTTGTAAAATAAAAACTATAAAAAATCATTTACTCTAAAAATTTTCAAATATTTATTTTAAATATCTTCTGAAGCTAAATCTTTAAATGTTTTGCTTATTTTAAATACTGGAACAAATCTAGCTGGAAGAGTTACAACTTTATCGCTTTTTGGAACTTTGCATACTTTTTCTTTTCTATGTTTTAAATGTACTGCTCCTAAATTACCAATCACTACTTTAATTACTTTTGAATTAGGATTTTCTTTTTTTTCTTCTTTTAAACCTTCTGCCACAACATCACTTAAACAAGACAAAAATTCTCCTACTTGTTCTGTTTTAACATTTAACTTTTTAGACATCTTGCTGATTAAATTTAACTTATTCATTTTAATTCCTCTTAATTTTAATTAATTTTAATTAATTTTTAAAAATTTTGTAAAATCTAATAGAATTCTAACATAAAAAAAAATATTATCAACATAAATATTACAATAAAACAATATTTTTGTTATTTTTAACATTTTTCAAAAATATTTAATAAAATAAAATCAAAAGGTTTATATTCAAAAATAACCTTATAAGCACTTTCTATAATCGGTAAACAAATTTTATTTTTAATTGCCAAATTATAAAAAACTTTTAAGTTATAAATTCCTTCGATAACTTGAGTAGATTGATTCAAAATTTGATCTAAATTTTTACCCATTCGAATTTTTTTTCCAGCTTGATAATTACGAGAATTTTCATTAAAAACAGTAACAGTTAAATCTCCTAATCCTGCTAAACTCAAAACAGTTTCGATAGAATTAGACTTGGAAAACAAAAATAAAATCTTTTTCATTTCAGCAATTCCAAAAGTAATAAATGCTGAACGAGCATTAGAAGCAAAATTAACACCATCTATCATACCACTGACCAAAGCCAAAGCATTTTTAAAAGAAGCGCATATCTCGCAACCTATTACATCATTAGAGGTAGAAACTTTTAAATAATTTTTATTAAAAAACATTTTAGCAATTTTTAAAGCAAATTCTTGATTTAAAGAAGAAGCTGTTAAAAAAGTAACTTTTCTCAAAACAACTTCCTCAGCATGAGAAGGTCCAGCAAGAAAAACATAATTTTTAATTTTATCAGCAGATATTTCTTCTGTAATAATCTGAGAAATAATTTTATTACTTTTAAATTCGATACCTTTCGAAACATTAATAAAATTTTTGCTTAAAGTTAAAATATTATTAATTTGTTTGAATAAATTTCTCATATTTTGTGTAGGAATAGATAAAAAAATATAATCGGAATGACAAAGTGCTTTTTCTAAATCATCAGTCGCTTTAATTTTATCAGATAAACGAACATCAAAAAAAGGATGTTTTTGTTCGTTTATTTTTTTAATATATTCAATATTATTATCATAAATTAATACTTGATTCGAATTATCATCTAAAACTTGAGCTAAAGTCGCCCCCCAAGCACCACCACCAATAATAGTAATTTTTTCCATTACAAAAAAACTTCTTTCTTTTTAAAAATTATTTTCAAAGGAATTCCACTTAATTCTAAATTTAATCTTAATTGATTTTTTAAATATCTTTCGTAAGAAAAATGAATAAATTTAGGATCATTGACTAAACAAATAAATTCAGGACATTTCGTAGCTGTTTGTTTTAAATAATAAAATTTAGCTTTACCTTGATTAAAAAAAGATGGAGGATTAATTTGAGTAGCTTCGTGTAAAATATCATTTAATAAATGAGAAGAAAAAGTTTGTTTATAATTATCAAAAACTTTATCTAAAGCGTTAAACAATGTATGAATTCTTTTTATATTTTTCGCAGATAAAAAAACTATTGGAACATGATTAAAAAATTTAAATTCTGTTCTAACCATTAATTCGAATTTTTTTATGTCTTTGTCAGAAGGTTCTAATAAATCCCATTTATTCAAAACAATAATGCAAGGTTTTGAATAATTAAAAATAATAGCAGCTATATTTCTATCTTGCTCAGTAATATTATAACTTATATCTAATAAAAAACAGACAATATCGCTTCTTTGAATAGCATCTAAAGCTCTTAAAAAACTATACTTTTCATGTTTTTCATAAAATTTTTTTTTTCTTCGCATTCCAGCGGTATCTATTATATGATATCTTTGATTATTTTTTTCAAATATAGTATCAACTGCATCAGTTGTAGTTCCTGAAAGATCAGACACAATCATTCTTTCCTGGGATAATAAAGCGTTAGTTAAAGTAGATTTTCCAACATTAGTACGACCTACTAAACAAAATTTTAAATCTTCTGTTTCATCATTTTCTATTTTTTTATCACGTGGTAAATAAGATACAACTTTATCTAATAATTTACCGATACCAATTCCATGTTGGGTACTAATTCCTATGATATCACTAAATCCTAAAGAATAAAATTCATAAACATTTTCATATAAATTTAAATTATCTATTTTATTAACAGCTATAATAACATTTTTATGACTATTATATAACATTTTAGTTATTCCTAATTCTTCTTTAGTTATTGTGGTATTTTGACCATCAGTAACCCAAATAATTAAATTAGATTCGGAGATAGCTAATTCAGCTTGATGTTTAATTTGTTGAATTAAAGGAATATTATCAAAAACAATTCCTCCAGTATCAATGATAAAAAATTTTTGATTTAACCATGTAGCTTCAGCATAAATACGGTCTTTAGTCGTACCAGCCTCTTCATAAACAATCGATAATCTTTTATTTAAAATACGATTAAATAAGCTTGATTTGCCTACATTAGGTCTTCCTATAATAGCTACTTTAAAATTCATATTTTACTCTTATTAATGATTATTTTAAATAATATATTAAAATAAAAAATATCAAAATATTTTTATTTTTTTGTATCAAAAAAATTATAAATAAATAAACTAAAAAAATTTTTAAAAAATTAAAATTTTATTTAAATAAAACAACATATTAATTATATCTTTTTTATATAATTAAAAAAAAAATTATAATATTTACAAAATCAAATTAAAGAACTTTCAAAAAATAAAAAAATCATTTTAAATGATTTTTATTAATGAAAAAATAATGACATAAAATTTTAATAAGCTCTGGCGAATAAAATAGTTTGATTAGCTTTCTTTTTAGTCACAGGGCATATTTTAGTAATTAATTTTTGTGAAACAATAACTCTAGCTGTCGCTCCTGTTTCTTCTTTAATAATTTTTTCTGCTTCGTTCTCATAAACACTCATTTTAATATATCCTTTATTTTTAAGATTTTTTTTAAAATCTTCATAAGTTGTGACTTCTAATATATTTTCTTTTAAAAAATTCGAAGCTTTTTGAAACATTTCTTTATGAATGGTTTTTAATAAAATAGGAATTTCTTTCAATAAAGACTCTTCTTTAATTATTTTTTTTTTAAAATTATGTCTTGTAAAGATTGTAATATTATTTTCTTGTAAATCTCTTAATCCTAATTCTATTCTCAATGGAATACCTTTTAATTCGTAATGACTAAATTTCCAACCAATATTTTTATTTTGATTATCTAAAACAACTCTATATTTTCTAGATAATTGTTTATATAATTTATTAGCTTTTTCTAAAACTTCTTTTTTTTGAGATTGAAGTGGAATAATAACTATTTGAATAGGAGCGATATAAGGAGGTAAAACTAAACCTTCATCATCTCCATGAATCATAATCATAGCTCCTATTAATCTTGTAGAAATCCCCCAAGAAGTTTGTTCAGCAAATTGAGTATCTAAATTAGAATCTTGAAATTTAATTTGAAAATTTTTAGAAAATTTAGTTCCTAAATAATGCGAAGTTCCAGCTTGAAGAGCTTGTTTATCGTGCATTAAAGCTTCAATAGAATAAGTCCATTCAGCGCCTTTAAATTTTTCTGATTGTGTTTTTTTTCCTGAAACAAAAGGAATAGCTAATAATTCTTTTCCTAATTTTTTATATAAATTCAATATTGTAATAGTTTCTTTAATAGCTTCTTTTTTAGTTGCATGAACTGTATGCCCTTCTTGCCATAAAAATTCTTTACTTCTTAAAAATGGTTTATTAGTTTTTTCCCAACGTACAACATTGCACCATTGATTAAATAATTTAGGTAGATCACGATAAGAAAATATTTTTTTTGCATAATATTGAGAAAATAATACTTCTGAAGTAGGTCTTATAATTAATTTATCTAATAATTTTTCTTGATTAACTTCTTCAATTGTAATAACTTCTGGAGAAAAACCATCAATATGTTCTTTTTCTTTTTTAAATAAATTTTCGGTAAATAATAAAGGGAAATAAACATTTTGATGATTAAGTTTTTTTAATCTTTTATCTACGAATTCTCTAATAAATTCCCATATAGCATATCCATAAGGTAGATAAATAAAAAAACCTTTAATATCTGAATAATCAAGCAATTCTGCTTTTAAACAAATTTCTTGATACCATTTACCAAAATTAAGAAAACGCGGAGTTATATCTTTAACAAATTTAGAATTTTTCATATAAAATAATTTCCTTTTTTATTATCGAAAACCAAATAAATAATTTTTAAAAATGTTAATTAATTTTTTTCTTTCAATAATTTAGAAAAAAGTGAAACTTGATCTATCTTTTCCCAAGAAAATAAGTTATCATTACGTCCAAAATGACCTTCACAAGAAGTTATTTGGAATAAAGGTTTTCTTAAATTTAATATTTTAATTATTCCTTGTGGAGTTAAATCAAAATTTTTTTCAATCGTTTCAAGAATTAAATTTTCTGGAACTTTATTCGTACCAAAAGTATTTATAAATAAACTAACAGGTTTCTCAAAAGATATGATGTAAGATAATTGTATTTCGCACTTATCACATAAACCAGCAGCAACAATATTTTTAGCTAAATATCTAGCCATATAAGCACCGCTTCTGTCAACTTTAGAAGCATCTTTACCGCTAAAACAACCACCTCCATGACGAACTTCACATCCATAAGAATCTTGAATTATTTTTCTTCCTGTTAAACCTGTATCAGCAGCAGGACCACCAATAACAAAACTTTCAGAAGGATTAATCAAAAAATTAGTTTTTTCGTTAATTAAAGCAGGATTAATTATCGGTTCAATAACATATTTTAAAATATTCTTTTGTAAAAATTCTTGTTCAATATTTTCTTCATATTGAGTAGACAAAACAATAGAATCTATATAAAGCGGATTATTATTTTCATCATAAACCAAAGTAATTTGAGTTTTTCCATCTGGTCTTAAAAAAGGTAATATTTTTTTTTCTCTAACTTCAGTTAATCTTAAAGATAAATTCCTAGCTAAAACAAAATTTAAAGGTAAAAAAAGATCAGTTTCTTTTGTTGCATAACCAAACATTGAACCTTGATCTCCTGCTGCTTTATTTTGAACAATTTTTGTTAATTCTATTGATTGTTCATGAATAAAATTTAAAATAGATATATTTTGATAACAAAAATTTTCACTTTTTCTATTATATCCGATTTCTTTCACAACATTTTTGATAATATTTTCAATATATTCTGAATCAAACTTAAACAAAGTTTTGATTTCTCCTAAAACAATAACTTTTTGTTTTGTTACTACAGTTTCAATCGCTACTTTAGATTCAGGATCTTGTTTTAAAAAAGCATCTAACAAAGCATCTGAAATTTGATCCGCTATTTTATCAGGATGACCTTTTGTAACTGATTCGCTACTAAATTTTTTCATAAAATATTCCTAATTATTTTAATTCTTTTTTTAATTAAAAAAAATTTAATAAATTTTTTTTAATTAAAAAAAGATTCATTGAATCTTTTTTTAATTAAATATTAATTTTAATACAAAAAAATTAAACTAAAACTATGAAACAAGCTTGTTCTCTACCATTTACTAATTTGATAAAAAATTCTACTTTATCATTTTCTTCTAATTTTTTATATCTGCTATTTTGATAATGACCTGGAAGTGGTTTTGTATTACCTTGTACAATGTTATTAGCATGACAAAATAAATCGTCTTCTTCTCTTACTCTTTTATCAACTAACTGTTCGATTTCTGAATTGTCAACTCCAAATTGCTCAGCGATTTCGTTAAATGGGATTTCTCCGATAGGCGTTGCTCCTTTAATAAAACCAAAGCTTTTATTTGTATTGAACCATTTTGTAGTTCCTTGCCATTTAACTTTTGTTTGTTTTTCCATTAATTAATTTTAAAACTCCTTTTTTTATAATTAGATGAAACACCTTTTTTATTATATAATAAATAATAATAAAATAAACATTTTATTATATTTTTAATTCATTTAATATGATAAAATTAATTATAAACGATTATAAAAAAGCCTTTATAGTTTAATGGAAAAACATGTCAATGGTAATGACAAAACACAAGTTCGATTCTTGTTAAAGGCACCAGTATAATTTGATATTATAAAATATTTTTTTATGTTATACTTTAAAAGTAATCATTTTTATAAATTACAAAATGCGAATGTCGTATAGTGGCTATTACTTATGCTTGCCAAGCATAAGACGGGGGTTCGATTCCCCTCATTCGCTCCAAAGAAAAAGAATAATAAAAAATAAAATAAAAATCATAATTATAAATAAAAAAACTATCTTAAAATTTTAAGATAGTTTTTTTATTTATAATTTACTTTTAGACTTTAAATACTTAAGATAAATACTTCTTTTTTTATTTTTAGTTAACAAACCACGTTTAGAATGAAAATCAAATGGATGTTGTTTTAAATGTTTATTTAATTCTTCTATTTCGCAAGATAATAAATCAATCCTTGCTTGTATGGAACCAGTATTAATCTCAGAATTAGTAGCCTTTAAAATAATCTCTTTTTTTTGTTCTTTATTTAAAGCCATATGTCATATTTTCCTTTCAAAATTATTTTATACAATTAATTAATTTTATATTTTTAAAAATTGCTCTATATCTAAAATAAAAACAGTAGCTCCACCAATAGTAATTTCGGAAGATAAAGGAGCTAAAAAACTCATTTCATTTAAAATATTATTAGGAATTAATTGTGTTTTAGTTTTAGAAAATTTTCTAAAAATATCTAAAACTTGTTCAACCTTTTCCTTTTTTATACCGATAACAAAAGTAGTATTAGTTTCTTTTAAAAAACCGCCTTTAGTATTTAATCTAGTATTAAAAATATTTTCTTTATTTAAAGATGTTTGTACTTTATTAGCATTTTCATTAGAAATTATAGCTATAATTAATTTCATTTCATTATCCATATTAATATTATATATTATTTTTTAAAATAAAACAATTCATTAAATTATTTTATCAACAAAAAAATAGAATAAACATGACATAAATTGGCTAAAATTACAAATAAATGCCAAATAAAATGATAATATTTTTTATATAACTCGTTATAAAATAAAATTCCGATGCTATAAAAAAAACCTCCTAAAAATAAAAATAATAATATTTTATAATTTTGATTCACAATTGCCCATGAATCGAATATAACCCAAATTCCACTCCAACCTAATAATAGAAATAAAATCAAATGAATTTTATCACCTTTGTGAAATTGAAATATTTTCAAAAGTATTCCGATCAATATTACAAAAGATTGTGAAATACAAAAAATTAAATTAAATAATTTTGTTTCTTTTGAAGAAAATAAAAAAGGTAAAAAACTACCCCAAATTAATAAATAAATACAAATATGATCGAATCTTTGGAAATGTCTTTTAGCTTTTGTAAAAGATAAAGAATGATATAAACAGCTCATTAAATAAAGCATAAACATAGTTAATGTTAATAAAAATAAAGGAAATTGAAAACCTTTTTCATTAAGAAAAATACAAAAAATAACAATACTAACAGGAACCATTAAACCATGAGAAACAGCATTTAAAATTTCTTCAATTATAGTTTGTTTTTCAGTTGTTCTTTTTGGCCATTTCATATTTTTTTAAACCTTTTCAAAATTTTTTTATAATTTTCATTTAAGTTATAAATTTATTTTTCTAAATTCATACGAATGCTTTTCACAATCGTTTGATAATCATTTTCTTTCATTTTATTAATATTATCAGGTAAAATAATTTTAATTTCATCACTAGAAAAACGAGGTAATAAATGAACATGGTAATGAAATACTCTTTGTCCTGATATAAAACCATTATTATTTAACAAATTAATACCCTTACAATTAAAAGTTTTAATTAAAATTTTACTTATTTTTTGAACCACGCCAAATAAATGTCGAAAGACATTTTCAGGAACTTCTTCAATGGTTACGTATTCCTCTTTGGTAACAACCAAAGTATGACCTTTAGTGGCTTGTATAATATCTAAAAAAGCAATAACTAATTCATCTTCATAAATAATATAACCTTTAATTTCTTTTTTAATAATTTTAGTAAAAATAGTAGACATATTTATACCTCTAATTTTATATAAAAACTTTATTTTAATAAATAACAAAAATTAAATTTTTTATTATTTATTAAAATAATTTAAATTCATAATTATTTTTAAAATTTGGATATTTCTATTTTAATAAATAAAAATATTTTTTTATTTAAAATATCTTTTGATATTTACAAAATTACATTTAGCTATTTTTTGAAAAAAAATCAATTCTTTATTTTTTTGATAAATTTCAGCTATTTGTTTATCCACTGTATAACCTGATCCTAAACGTAATTTCATACCTATTAGATTATTACTTAATTTATCCATTTCCTTTAAAAAAATATTTCTGGCTATAATAGAGGCTAAAGCTACACTTAAATATTTAGATTCAGCTTTAATTTCAAATATAATTTTTTTGTATACTTTTTTTTCATTTTTTAAATAATTAAAATAATTTTTAGGACTAGCAAACTGATCTAAAACAACCATTTCTTCTTTATTTATTTTTTTTAAAAGATCTAAAATAGCTTTATTATGTAATAAAGCTTTAATATGATTTAAATTATATTTTTGATTTAAAATATTATATTCCGAAGGAGTTAATATTTGAACTGAATAAGTAATTTTATCTTTTACCATTAACATTATTTTTTGTATTTTATCATTTGACAGTTTTTTAGAATCTCTTATACCTATTTTTTTTAAAAAGAGGAACTGTTCTCTTGTTACCAAAGCAGCACAAACAATAATAGGGCCGAAAACATCTCCTGTTCCTACTTCATCTGAACCAATAATGTTTTTAAAATTTATATCATCTATTTCTTCATTAAAAGAAATAATATCTTTATTATTTGAAATTTTAGAATTAGAAAAATTATTTAATGATTTATCAAAATTTAAATGCAAAAATTTGCTTATATATTCGATTTCATCACTCACATCATTTCCTTGAATTAAACAAGTACCATTTTTATAACATGTTATTTTAATGTGTGATTTTTTTATTATTAAATAAATATCCTTTCGGGTATTAGGCAAAATAAATTTTTCATAAATTTTTTTTAATGTTTCGAAATGTTCTAATTTTAAATTTTTAAAAACATGTACTCTTCTCATGACAATCACCTTTAAAATAAATTAAGATAAATAATAAAATTTTATTATTTATTCAAATCCCAATCAATAGGTAAGATCTGGTTTTTAATTAAATAAAAATTAGTTTTAGAAAAAGGTTTAGAACCAAAAAAACCTTTATAAGCTGAAAATGGAGAAGGATGAGGGCTTTTTAAAATATAATTTTTATCTATATCAATATATTTAATATATTCTTGAGCTATTTTCCCCCACAAAATATAAACTATTTTTTCTTTTTTATTTAAAAATTTAAAAATATTTTTAGTAAACTCTTTCCATCCAATATTTTTATGACTTAAAGGTTTTTCTGCTTCAACTGTTAAAATACTATTTAATAAAAAAACACCTCTTTCGGCCCATAAAGTTAAATTATTAGTTTTTGATATTAAATTCAAATCACTTCTTAATTCTTTGAAAATATTTCTCAAACTAGCAGGAGTTTTTTTATTTTTAACACTAAAAGATAAACCATGAGCTTGATTTATATTGAAATAAGGATCTTGTCCTAATATAACTACTTTGACATCTTCAAAAGGAGTCATAATAAAAGCTTCGAAAATTTTTTTCAAAGGAGGATAAATTTGTTTTTTTATTTTAAATTCACCTTCTAAAAAATTAATTATATTTTGAAAATATTTTTTTCGTCTTTCTTGAGAAATTAATTCTTTCCATGTCATTTTATCACTATTATTTATACAGATTATTTTTGTTCTTTTCACTTAAAAATTTATTTTTAAGTAATGAAGGCATACAATTAGAGAATATCGACATCAACGAGAAAAAAAATAAAAATGTTTTAAAATCAGAAATAGTAAACATATGTTTCGCTAAAATATCATCATATTTAGTCGGGATGTTCGAGATGTTGTTCGACAAACTAAAAATCTTTAAACGACAATCTGGGAGTAATTTATTATCTCCTTGTGTTTCAATTGTTTTTGATGAAATATTGTTTTTTATAACCCTATGAATAATAGGTATACCTTCATAAAGTTCTTTATTTTTAAAAACGACAATATCACCTGTATAATAACCTGCTTTAAGTTTTTCTTTTTGCTTATCTGAAATTTTCTTAACTACAACAATATCATCTGTTTTTATTGTAGGTTCCATACTACTTCCACCTAAACATTGATAGCAAGAAATTCCAAAAATGTCCAAAACTTTTTCAGGAGCAATTTCAGGACCAAAATATATGCAACAAATAAGTGCTACAAATAAAAAAAGACCAAAAATATTTAAAATTAAATTAATAATAAAAACGACACTTCTTAAAAAATAATAATTTGTATTTCGAAACATATATTTTTATTTCTTCTTTCATAATCTAATTATATTAAATAAAGATATATAATAATAAATCATTTAATAATATTTTTGTATAAATAATAAAAAAATTATTATTAAAAAATATAAATAGAAAATAAAAAAATATCAAAAATAAATTATAAAATTTATAATCTTAAATAGGATTTAACTATTTAATTTAATATTTTATATTAAATTTTATAAAATAAAAAATAATTTAAAATAATAAAAAATTAATATAAAAACAGATATTTTTTGTCTAAAAATTTCAATTATAAAAATAAAATAATAATAACAAAAATAATTATATAAAAATTTATAAAAAATATTATAAATCTAAAATTTAATATATTTTAAATTTCTTTTGTAAAACTTTCTACAATAGCATAATTTTTATCTTTAACAACAATTAAATTAGTTTTTACATGAGGTAAAATATTGGCAATTCTTTGAGGTGGGTTCTCGATAAAAAATTGTATTTTTAAACTATTAAAAAAAGAAATCATAGCATCTATTCTATTTTCATCCATATTATTAAAAGCTTCATCGAAAAATACTAAACATCCTTTAGATTCACCATTTTCTGATAATAATTGTTCAAAACAAATAAGGTCTATTTTTCAAAATTTGATTTAAATTTTGAATTTGTTGTTGTGCCTCTATAATACTTTTGTTAATTTATTAATAAATTCTTCTTTAAAAATAATTTCTATTTTTATAGTCGATTCTTTTGCTTCTTGTTCATATTTAACTAAATTTTTTGAAATAATTAAATTGTATTCTTTCGCAAAAAAATCAAAACTTTCTATATTAAATTTAATAAAAGATAAACCATGAGCTTGATTTATATTGAAATAAGGATCTTGTCCTAATTAACTACTTTGACATCTTCAAAAGGAGTTATAATAAAAGATTCGAAATTTTTTCCAAAGGAGGATAAATTTGTTTTTTTATTTTAAATTCGCCTTCTAAAAAATTAATTATATTTTGAAAATATTTTTTTGTCTTTCTTGATAAATTAATTCTTTCCATGTCATTTTATCACTATTATTTATAAAGATTATTTTTTTTATTTTCATTTAAAAATAAATTTTTAAGTAACAAAGGCATATTAGAGAATATCAACAAAATCAACAAGAAAAAACATAAAAATGTTTTAAAATAAGAAATAGTAAACATATGTTTCGCTAAAATGTCATCATATTTAGTATTAGGATCTTCGGATGAATTATTTTCTCCTTGTGTTTTAATTGTTTTTGATGAAGTATCATTGATTATAACCCTATGAATAATAGGTATATCTTTATAAAGATCTTTATTTTTAAAAACAACAATATCACCTGTTGTTTTATCACCTGCTTTAAGTTTTTCTTTTTGCTCATCTGAAATTTTCTTAACTACAACAATATCATCTGTTTTTATTGTAGGTTCCATACTTCCACTTGCAACTAGATAATAATCAAATCCAAAAATGTTCAAAACTTTTTCACGAGCAATTTCGGGACCAAAATAGATTTTACAAATAGATGCTGCAAATAAACAAAGACAAAAAATATTTAAAATTAAATTAATAACAAAAACGACACTTCTTAAAAAATAATAAATATATTTTTTATAATAATTTGTATTTCGAAACATATATTTTTATTTCTTCTTTCATAATCTAATTATATTAAATAAAGATATATAATAATAAATCATTTAATAATATTTTTGTATAAATAATAAAAAAATTATTATTAAAAAATATAAATAGAAAATAAAAAAATATCAAAAATAAATTATAAAATTTATAATCTTAAATAGGATTTAACTATTTAATTTAATATTTTATATTAAATTTTATAAAATAAAAAATAATTTAAAATAATAAAAAATTAATATAAAAACAGATATTTTTTGTCTAAAAATTTCAATTATAAAAATAAAATAATAATAACAAAAATAATTATATAAAAATTTATAAAAAATATTATAAATCTAAAATTTAATATATTTTAAATTTCTTTTGTAAAACTTTCTACAATAGCATAATTTTTATCTTTAACAACAATTAAATTAGTTTTTACATGAGGTAAAATATTGGCAATTCTTTGAGGTGGGATCGCGATAAAAAATTGTATTTTTAAACTATTAAAAAAAGACATCATAGCATCTATTCTATTTTCATCCATATTATTAAAAGCTTCATCGAAAAATACTAAACATCCTTTAGATTCACCATTTTCTGATAATAATTGTTCAAAACAAATAGCAATAATAATATAAAAAGGTACTTGCGTTTCTCCCCCTGATTTTTCTCTAAAAATTTTAGAAAAAAAGGAAAAATTACCATCTTTATCATAAATTTTAATATCATAATTCAAATAATTACGATAATCTAAAAATTGATAAGATATATTCTCATATTCTTGCTCAAAAGACATAATCTTTTGAAATAATTCATTCAAAACAATATCTTTATAAGATAAATTATTTTCGTAAAATAAGTTGGTTTGATCTAATTTATTTTCTTGTATAAAAAAAGAATAATATTTTTGATATTCAGGTTCATCAGAAGGTTTGACAATAATCTGATAATAATCTTCTCCGAAAGGTCTATTTTTCAAAATTTGATTTAAATTTTGAATTTGTTGTTGCGCCTCTATAATACTTTTTGTTAATTTATTAATAAATTCTTCTTTAAAAATAATTTCTGTTTTTATAGTCAATTCTTTTGCTTCTTGTTCATATTTAACTAAATTTTTTGAACTAATTAAATTGTATTCTTTCGCAAAAAAATCAAAACTTTCTATATTAGATTCAATATTTAACAAATTATAATTATCAATATATGTTTTCATAGAAAATATAAGATCAGTGTTTAAAATATTTTTTTGTTTTTCAATGCTTTTTAAATTTTCTTGAATACTTTTAGAAATCATTTCATAATTATTTGGATATTCATTTAAATAATTATGAATTTGTACAGAAGCCGCTTCAATATTCAAAATTTCTTTTTTTTCTTCTTCGAATAATTGTTCTTTATAAAAAATTAATTCTTTTTCTAAATTATTAATTTGCACAATATTAATTTTTTCTTTATTTTGATATTCTGCAATTTCCAATAAAATTTGTTCTAATTTTTTAGTTTTTATGTTTTTTTCTTCTTGTGATTTAAAGATATTATCTTCTAATTTAGTTAAATCATGATTTAACTGTAATTGTGTTATTTTTTCTTCAATATTAATTATATTTTCCTCTTTTTCTTTTTGTTGTTGAAAAAAAGAAGAAAAATCCCAATTAACAATAGAAGATATTTTACTTTTTTTTATTAAAGAAATAATATTTTCATTATCTCTAAAATAATTTTGTTTCTTTAATAATTCTTCAGTTTGTAAATTTAACTCATTTAAAATAATATCTTTACGTATTTTAAAAGAATTAAGACCTATATAAGGAATCTTATAAATTTTAGGATTTAATTTTTTGGCAGAATAATTACTATAAATCATTCCAGAAGGAGTAATAGCTGTTTTATGATTTTTTAAATTCTCAATATTTAATTCGCATTTAATATACGATAATAATATCTTAGCATATTTTAAAGCATCTTTATTATCGCTAGAAATATGTGAAGCTAAACTATCCAAATTATTAGGTATATCAGGTATTTTTTCAGTATTAACTAAACCAACATCGTAAATTTTCAAATCATCTTGTAATTTTTCATAAATTTTTAAAGCGGAATCGAAATAACGATAATCTATAATTAAATTGAATTTTCTAGAACCTAAAAAACCTTCTATAGCATTTCTCCATAACTCATCTTTGATTTCGATCAATTCACACAAAGGATAAACAAAAATATTTTTATTATATTTATTTTTTAATTTTTCTTTTAATAAATTATTAATTTTAACAAAATGATCATTTTGTGAAACAAAATTTTGATTAATCATTTCTAATTCATAATTATTTTTATTAATTTTTTCTTTTAAAATAATTATTTCTTTATTTAAGATATTTTGATTAATATTAATGTTAATTATTTTTTGAGATAAATAATTAGATATTTCAACAACATCTTCTTTTAATATAAAAGCTTTTTGTTTTCTAGAATTTTGCAAAAAAGAATTTATTTTTTGAATACTCTCTTTTAAAAAGTTGTCTTGATTTAAAGAAAATAAATTTTCTAAAATAACAATTTCTTCTGCTAATTTTTTTTTTGAAATATCTATTTTTTCTTGAATTTCTTTAACAACTCTTCGATCATTAGCTAAATCTTTTTGCAAAGAATACAAAATAGATCCTAAATTATTTTGAATCTTATTAGTTTGTAATTTTAAAATATAATCATTTAAATATTCTATAGATTCATTATATTTTTTTTTATTCAATAATAATTTGGATAATTCTTGATTAATTAATTCTTTTGTTTTAATTGCATTTTCTAATTTTTTTTCATTTTTTTTAACTAAAACCATTTTTTCTGTTAAAAAATAAATTTTCACTTGAACATCTATTTTTTTTAAATTTTTATGAATTTCTATAATTTTAGCTAATTCTTTTAATTTTATTTTTTCTATTTCTATTTGAGATTCAATTTTTTTTAATTGTCTAACATTATTTTTTAAACCATTAATATTAATAGGATTTTCTTCTAATAAAAAATCAAAAATAAATTTTTGTAAGTTCAAAGCTTTAAAAGCTAAAGCTTTTGGTAATATTTTTAAATATTTATAAATATTAATTTGTAAATATTTGCCGACTGCATTTTGATATTGTTTTTTAGTATCAAAGAAATTAAAATCTTTATTAAAAATTCTTAGATACTCACGCATATCCTTAATATTTCTTATTTGATTATTATCAAATGTAAAAATATCTTTCTTTAAATTTATATTTGGGACAAGATAAAATTTTTCTTTTAACAAGCCTCTATAAGGCAATTCCAAAACACAACCTAAAATAGTATATTCTTTTTTAATTTCATCATAAAATTCTAAAGCGATATGAGTAATAACATCATTATTTCTTAAAAATTCTTTATTTTCAAGACCGATTTTACCTTTAATATAGCTTTCTAAAGAACGCTTTGCATTTTCGTTAGCAGCTATATTAAATTTAACACCATTTCTTTCGCCTATCAAAACATATTGTAAAGCATCTAATAAAGTGGATTTACCTGACCCATTTTCCCCTGAAATTAAAATATTATCTTTAATTTCTATATCTTGATAAGAAAATAAATGCCAATTAATTAATTTTATTCTAGTTAATTTTTTCATTTTAAGTTTCATCAAAATCCGAATTTAATAATTTTTTATATTGTTCAACCATATCCAAATCAATTAAATAAAGAATAGAATTATAAATTGTTATGATAGAACCATCAGATAAATCATTATCTATATAATTAATAATATTATATCTTCTAAATAACATTAAAATATTTCTTATTTTTTCTTTAGTTAATTTTTTAACTTCTTTATAAGCGATACTGTTTAATTTATGATAAATATCTTGTAAATATATTGTAATAACATTACCATAATTAGATTTAATTTCTCTTTTTTGTTGAAATAAAATACGTAAAATTAACAAAATAAGACTTTCTTCTTTTCTTAATTTTAATTTATTAAAATGATTTAAATTTTTAATAAAAATAACTTCATCATATTTTTTAATTTCTAATTGAAAATCAGAAAGTTGAAAAAAAGAAGAAAATAATTCTTTATATAATAAAATAAAACGATAATCATTAGCATCTTCTATTTTTTGAATAGTTAAATAATTAACTTGGAATAATTTATTCACAATTTTAGAAAAAATATTTTTTTCTTGTTCTTTTAAAATTTTAAATTTTTCTACAAAAATATAAAATTCTTTTGTCTTTTGATCCATTTAAAAAATCCTTCGCTAATTAATGAATAAGAAAAAATTATAAAAAATAAAATTTTATTTAATATTTTTTTAAAATAATAAATTATTAAACTAAATTATGTTTTTTAAAAAAATCATACATTTTGTCATCGACAATATGATCGGATATTAAATTAGCTTTTTTTCTAACTTCTTCATATTCGCAATTACCCATTGCAATACCTATATCAGCGCGTTCCAACATTTCTTTATCATTACATCCGTCTCCTACACAAATTATTTCATAATCATTATATTTTTCTTTAATTTTGTTAATTCCATGAAATTTATTAATATTTTTAATTGTTAAATCCACATGACTACTCCAATAATAAGTTTCGAAGCAATCTAACTCATCTAAAAAAGATTTCATTTTTCTTTGTTCGTCTCCGAACAAATTCAACATAAAAATTTTTTCTTTTAAATAAAATTCATTATCAATGGAAATATTATATTTTGTTTGCCAACATTTAATAATTTCCATTTGATGCAATTGATCTTGATAAAAAAACGATGATTTATCCATACTTATAGCTGCACCAACAAGTTTATATTGAGAATATAATTTAACTCCTTCTAAAAATTTTTCAATATAATCAACAGGAATCGGATTCTCATCAATAATTTGATCATCTTCTAAAACTAAAGCGCCATTAATTAAAACTAAATATTTAAAATAAGGTAATAAATCGCTAATAACATCTAAATTATCATGATTTCGGCCAGTAGCAATACCTAAAATTGTATTAGGAGTATGAAACAACTCCTTAATTAATTTCTTAGTTTGTGGTAAAACTCTTTTTTTTTCATTACAATACAAAGTATCATCAATATCAAAAAAAAATAATCTTTTCTTAATAATAATAAAACCTCTTTCTTTTTATAAAATTTTTTTTATAATAATTCAAAATTATAACAAAAAAATAAATTTTTTTGAATAAAAAAACAAAATTACTTTTAATAACTTATACTTAAACAAAAGTATATCTTATTAAATTAATTTAAAAATTTATTTTACAAATTAAAATTATTAAAAATAATTTTATTTTATTTATTAATAAAATTTAAAATTTGGTGTGGATAATGAGATTCGAACTCATAAGAATAAAATTCACATATCCCTCAAACATGCGCGTATACCGTTCCGCCATATCCACAAAAAAATAATAAAATGAAATCTTATTATTTTTTTTAAAAATATTAAAAATTTATATCTTCTTAGCAAAAAAATAAATTATAAGTATTAAAAAAAATAAATAAAAAATTAATATTATTCTAACACAAAAACATAAGGATAAATATTATTATTATTTTTTATTTTCTCTATTTCTAAATTAGGAAATTCTTTTTCCAAAAATAATTCTATTTTTTCTAAATTTTTCTCAAATACATTTTCTTTATGATAAAAAATAGTTAAAAAATTATTTTGCGAACTAATCATTTTTTTTAATAAATTTTGAACTAATAAAATTAAATCTTTATTACTTTCTATAGTTTTATTTTCAAAAATTGACGAAAAAACACCTAAATTTGTTGATTCTTTTTTAAAATTAACAATCTTACCTAATTTAACCTTTTTCATATTTTTTTGAATATTCTTCAAATTTTCTTTGAAAGAAAGGGTTTTATTAAAAACTAAAAGAGCACTATAACTTTCATGAATGCTTTCGGTCGGTATAATTTGTATTTTAAATTGAGGATTTAATTTACAAGCTTCCTCAATAATAGGGATTAATTTAGGTTCATTAGGAAATAATACTATATTTTTAGCATTAACTTTATTAATTATTTTATTAAAATTTTCTATTGAAAAATTTTCTTTATTTAAATTAATAACAAAATCAGATTGTAATTCTTTAAAAGTATCAAAAATTTCTTCTTCTTCAAATTCAGAAACAAAAGTAATAATAGAATATTTAGCTAATTCTTCTTTATTTTTATTACCAGCAATAAATTCAGAATGTTGTTTTTTCATATCATCAATTTTTGATTTTATCAATTTACCATGAATTAATAAATTCTTTAAAACATCATTCGGATTATTAGTATGAATATGAATTTTTAATAAATCATTATTTTTAAATAAAATTAAAGAATCTCCATAACAACTCATTTGTTTTTTATAATTATTAATATCAAATTTATCTAAATTATTTAATTTAATAATAAATTCTGTACAATACTGATTTTTGAAATCACTTACTTCATGAATATCATGATTCAATTTTAAATCAAAATCTTGAACATCATCATTTTCTAATTCAACATTATCTAGATATAATAACATTCCTTCTAAAATAAAAATAAAACCAGCCCCGCCACTATCAACTACTTTTGATTTTTTTAAAATAGGTAATAAATTAGGAGTTTTGTTTAAAGAAATTTTAGCATTTTCAATAGTTATTTGAATAGCTTTCTTAATAGTTTTAATTTCTTCTTTTTTTTTAACAGTTTCTTCGATAGATTCTCTTAAAACAGTTAAAATAGTTCCTTCTACTGGTTCAATTACTGCTTCATAAGCTTTTTGGTAACCATTAATCAAAGAAGAAATAAATTCTTCAACATTAATTTTATTCTTTTGCAAATTATCAATGTAATCATGAATTCCAGAAAAAAATTGTGATAAAATAACTCCCGAATTTCCTTTAGACCCCATTAATAAAGCGTCAGCTAAAACTTTAGTTACTGTAATAATAGAAGAATCGTTTATTAATTGAATCTTTTTAACTCCTTCCATCATAGTCATTTGCATATTAGTACCAGTATCACCATCAGGAACAGGAAAAACATTTAAATCATTGATTTTTTGGTGATTTTTTTTTAAATTAAAAGCGCCGTTTATAATCATTTTTTTAAATAAATCGCCATCTATAATTTCATATTCTATCATTTTATATTATAAAATCCTTTATTGTTTCGATAATTTATTATTATTAATTATTTCGATGAATTAAAATAAATTATTTATATTATTTTATTTTTTTCAATAAATAAAAACTAACTATATTATAACATATTGAAATATTTAAAAATATTATTTTAAAATGAGATAAAATCTTATATATCTTTGATTTATAAAAATAAATATGTTTTTTTAATAAAAATATATTATAATAAAAGATATATTAGCAATTAAGATTATAATAAGGATAAAAGTTAAAATATTATGAGTAAATGTTATATTACCCAAAAAACAACATTGTTTGGAAATAGACGTAGTCATGCAATGAATGCTACTAGAAGAACACAAAAAGCTAATTTACAAAAAGTAAAAATTATAAATAAAAAAGGTGTAAAGGTAAAAGTTTATATATCAGCTCGTGCATTAAAAAAATTAGAATTAAAAAGAGTTTGATTTTTTAAAAAAAAATTCAAAATAAAAAATATTATTTATTTTTTATTTTGAATTTTTTTATTTTTTAATTTATTATTATATAGAAATTTCTTGATAGATAAAAGTATTACTTAATAAAGCAATAACACAAAAAGATAAAAATAATAAAGAATCAAAACGATCTAATAAACCACCATGTCCTGATATTATACTTCCGAAATCTTTAATTGAAAAATCTCTTTTCAATTTAGAAGAGATAAGATCTCCAAATTGAGACATAATGCAATTAAAAAAAGTAAAAAAACAAAATGATATCGTTTTAAATCCAAAAACACATAAAATAATAATAAACGAAAATATAAAACCACAAAAAAATCCTTCCCAAGTTTTTTTAGGACTAACACTCGGATATAAAAGATTTTTACCAAATAAAATTCCGCCTAAAAAAGCGAAACTATCACTAGAAATAGTAATAATAAAAAGATAAAGAAACCATTTATAATTTAGATAAACTAAAGTAAAAAAACAAGCGCTAGAAAAAACAATATATAATAAAATTAATAAAAAAAAATTTAAATGTTCTGTTCGAAACTTATGAATAAATAAAAAAAATATCCATAAACAAATCAAAAAAAACAAAAAACAAAATAAAAAATATTCTTTAACAAATAATTTTTGTAATAATTTTATAATTGGTTGTTCCTCTGGAATTTTTGATAAAAAACCTGTTTTCTGAAAAAAATTCAACAAAAAAGATAAAAAATAACAAAAAAATAAAAAAACAAAAATAAAAAAAATAATTTGTACAAATTTACTTTTTGTTAATTTTGCAGCATTTAATAATTCTTTAACAGAACCCATCATAATTACAAAAATACCAAATAAACAAAAATTAGTAAAAACATTTGGATTAGGAATACAATAAAAACATAAAGTTATTAAAAATAAAAATAATCCAATATAAATTTTGTTAAAAGATAAAGATATTTGTTTTTTCATTTTTAAATTTTTAACAATTCATTTTTTTTCTTAGTTGTATCTACATCAACTAATTTAATAAATTTATTATTCAAATTTTGTATATCTTTAGAAAAATTATCTTCTAATGTATCTATTTCATTTAATTTCGTTTTTTTACCTTGACGAATAATATTTCTTATAGAAATTTTAGTTTGTTCCGCTATTTTATCAACTTCTTTAATTAAAATTTTTCTTCTATCTTCTGTTGGTTTTGGAAAAACTAATTTTACAACTTGACCATCATCTTGTGGTGTTATTCCTAAATCAGAATTTAAAATAGCTTTAGAAATTTCTCCAATAATGCTATTATCAAATGGTTTAATATTAATTTGGTTTCCTTCTAAAACACTAATAGTACTAATATTTTTTAAAGGCATTTTTTCATTATAATAATCAACAGTTATTTTATCTAAAATTTTAGGATTAGCTATCCCTGTTCGAATATTAGTAAATTTAGATAACATTACTTCTTGAGCTTGTAGCATTTTCTTTTCTAATTTTTCCAAAATTGATTTTGCTAAATCATTCATTTTCATTCCTCATTGATTTTGTTGAATTTTTTATTTTTATTCCTCTTAGAAGTAATCAAAGTACCTATTTTTTCTTTTAAAACAACTTTTTTAATATTTCCTTTTGTATTCATATCAAAAACTAAAATATCAACTTTATTTTCCCAACACAAAGAGACGGCAGTCATATCCATAATATTTAATCTTTTATCTAAAATATCTTTATAATCAATTTCTTTTAATAAAGAAGCATCTTTATGTTTTTTAGGATCTTTATTGTAAACGCCTTCAACACCATTTTTAGCCATCAAAATAATATCTGTATTTAATTCTACTGCTCTAAGAGCTGCAGCAGTATCTGTGGAAAAAAAAGGCAAACCTAACCCAGTTCCTAAAACCAAAACTCTTCCTTTATCCAAATGTCTTAAAGCTTTTTCTTTAATATATGGTTCTGCAACCGCAATAACAGGGAAAGATGTCATCACTCTTGTTTGAATTTTTAAATTATTTAAAGCATCTTGTAAAGCTAAAGAATTAATCAGAGTTCCCAGCATTCCCATATAATCAGAACGACTACGTTCCATTCCTAACTCTTGGCCTACCAAACCACGCCAAATATTACCAGCGCCAACAATAATTACAATTTCAATTCCTAAATTTTTAATTTCTTTTATTTCTTCAGCAATTGTCTTAACTATTTGAGGATTAATGTTAAAATCTTCTCCTTTTAATGCCTCTCCGCTTAATTTTAAAAGAATTCTTTTGAACATTAACTTACTCCTTTTAAGATAAAAATTCTTTTCTTAATATTTATCTTATCTTTTTATAATAACAAATAAAAACTTAATTAATTTTTTAAATTATTTTTTTCCAACTTCGAAACAATAATAAGCGATAATATCAGTTTTATTATGATCTAAATATTCTCTTATTTTTTGATTTGTTTCCATATAAAAAAGTTGTTCTAATAAACAATTTTTTTCGATTAAAGTGCTTAAATTATTTTCTATTGCTTTTTCTAATAATTGATCCGTTAATGGTTTACGACTGTTCTTTTGTTTGATTTGTTCTAATAAATTTTCTTTTGCTTTATTTATAAAATCGTTATCTACTGACTCTTTATTTAAAAATTTAGGTTTCATACCAACTATATGAACAGGCAAATGTTCTTCGACATCAGCAGAAGATTTAGTTAAATGAACTAAAGCAGAAATTTTTCCTCCTTGATGTTTATAAAAACCAAAACCTTCTTCATCTTTTTTATAAATTATTTGAATACGTGATAAAACAATTTGTTCTTTAATAAAAAAAGTTTTTTCTGAAATTAATTCTTCAATTCTTTTTCCATTCCATTGATATTTTAAAAAATCATCTAAACTTTTAACAGAAGAATCAGCTTCTAATAAAATTTTTTCTAATTCATTGTATAAATCAATAAAATTTTCATTTTTAGCTACAAAATCTGTTTCAGTATTCAACTCATATAAAATAGCTTTATTACCTTTAACAACGACATTAGTTAAACCTTCTAAAATTTCTTTCTTTTGGTCAGGATTATAAGAAAAAATACCTTTTTTTTTCAATAATTCAATTGCCGCTTCGATATCTCCTTGAGTATCTTCTAAAGCTTTTTTACAATAAGTTATTCCTACTTGTGTTTTTTGTCTTAATTCTTTGATCATTTCAAGTGTTATTTTCATAATTTTTTTATTTCCCTTTTTATTTTTTTTAAAAAATAAAAATTATTTCATTTTAAAATCGTAATTTAAAAATATTTTCCTTAATTTTGGATCAAATTATAAAAAATTTACATAAAAAAAGATGTTATTAACATCTTTTTTATTTAATTCATTTTAATTAAAATATAATTAAAAAAATTTAATGCAACATATAATAAAAAATATTATTTTATACTTGTTTCTTTTGATTCTAATTTTTCTTTTGTATTTTGTAAATTAATTTTAGTATTATTCATACTTGTCTCAGCTTCAACTACTGCATTCGAAATAATAGAAGTTATTAACCTAACTCCTTTGATAGCGTCATTATTAGCAGGAATAATATAATCAACTAAATCAGGATCACAGTCACTATCGATAATACCAAAAACTTTAATATTTAATTTACGAGCTTCAGTAATAGCTATTATATCTTTTTTAACATCTACAACAAAAATAGCTTGCGGCAATTGATTCATATCTTTAATTCCGCCTAAAAATTTTTCTAATTTTTCTCTTTTTCTTGTTAAAGTCATAATTTCTTTTTTAGACAAACCAGACCATAAACCATCTTTTTCTTGTTTATATAAATCTTTTAAAAAATTAATTCTTTTAAAAATAGTTTGAAAATTAGTAAAAGTTCCACCTAACCATCTATATGAAACATAATATTGTTTTGCTCTTTCAGCTTCTTGTTGAATAATTTCACGAATTTGTTTTTTTGTTCCTAAAAACAAAATTTTTCCATTATTTTTAATTAATTCTACTATTTTAACATAAACAGATTCAATTGCTTCAATTGATTTCCTAAGATCTATAATATGGATTCTATTTCTTACAATAGGTACCCCTTTTTCGTTTGAAAAAAGAAAAGGTTTCATTTTATAGTGACATTTTCTTACCGCGCTGCCAAAATGAATTCCTGATCCTAATAATTGTTTAATAGAAACGACAGATGACATAAAAACAAAAATTAACTCCTATTCAGATTTTTATAAAAATTTAGAATATTTAAATTATCAATAATAAATAAATTTTTAAAAACATTAAATTCAAAATTAATCAAACATCTTAAATAAAATTCAATTTATATTAATAATTTTATATTTTTTTAAAAAAATATTACTTTAATACTAATCTAATTTATTGTAACATATTTTTATTTTTTTATAATTTCAATTTGAAATTTATATTAAAATTTTCAATTAGTACTTCCAAATCCATCTTCACGAATTTTATTACTTTCAACTAAATCATCATTAGTCAAATAAAAATCTTTTAAAATACCTTGTGCTATTCTTTCAGTTTTTTCAATACTTACTTCTTCATTAGATAAATTATATAAAGGAATAAAAATATGTCCTTCGTTTTTTAAATTATTATAATAATCACTATCTATAATTCCTACACTATTAGGCATAACTAATCTTTTTTTTAAAGATAAAGAAGATCTAGGATAAATACATAAAACTTTATCAGAATCAAAACAAGCTTTTATCCCTGTCGGAACTAAAACTAATTCTTTAGGTTTTATAATAATAGACACAGCAGATTCAAAATCATATCCTGCGCTAAAAAGAGTTTGTCTTCGTGGCAAATTAATACATTTATCTTTAAAAGAATTTACAACCTCGAAAAAAAATTTAACTTTATTATTCACATTAATTTACCTTTTTGTTTTTTTATTTATTTTTTTATCAAAATTCCTAGGATGATTTTCTAAAAATTTATTTTTTAAACAAATATCAGAAATATAAGTATAAATTTGGGTTGTTTTTAAATTAGCATGTCCTAGCAATTCTTGAACAACTCTTAAATCTGCTCCGTTATTTACTAAAATAGTAGCGAACGCATGTCTTAAAGCGTGAGGATATAACGAAACTTTTTCTCCAGTTCGAAGGCTTAATTTATTTAAAATAAATCTAACTCCTTTACTGCTTAAAGGTTTACCTTTATAATTTATTAATAAAAAATCATTTTTTTGTGGATTCGATTTATTTTTTTCATCTAAAAATTTATTTCTAACATTAGACAAGTAATATTTTATCATTTGAACTAAATTTTTATGAAGAGGTAAAAATCTTTCTTTTTTTCCTTTACCATAAATTAAAATTTGAGCATTATTCAAATAAATATTTTTTATTTTTAAATTAACTAATTCACTTATTCTCAAACCACAACTATAAAGCAAATCTAGAATAATATAATTTCTATAACCTAAAAGTTCTGTTGTATCAATAGAATCAAATAATTTTTTAATAAAAGATTCAGATAAAATCAGTGGCAATTTTCTAGGATTTTTTTTTAATTTAATTAATTTAAAAATATTATGTTTCAAATTATATCTTTCAATTAAAAAATTATAAAAAGTTCTTAAAGCAGAAATTTTTCTCATAATGCTAATATTAGAAAAATTCTCATTACTCAAATAAGCAACAAAATAACGAGCTTCATTTTCTTGAGATAATGTTAATAAATTAAATTCTTTTTTTTGTTGGAACAAAAAATTTTGAAATTCTTTTGTATCATGAATATAATTCTTAATAGTTAAAAAAGAATAATTACATTCAATTCTTAAAAATAATTCAAATTCATTAATAAAATCCAATTTTTACATCCTACTAACTATTTATTATAATAAAATAATTAATCTAAATTAGTTATAAAATATAATCTTTCATAATCGTCTTTTTAAGATTTAAATATAAATTAAATATTTTTCAAAAAATATTAAATTTATATTTTTAATCTCTATTTATAAAAAAATAAAAATTTGAAATATTTAGATTTTAAAAATTTGAAAATATCAAAACCTTTAAATATTAAAAAAATAATAATCAAAAAAGGAGAAATAACTGATAAAACTTTCGTCTTCTTACTATCTATAATTTTTGATAATGGTATCTTTGTAACAACCTTATATAAAACAT
This sequence comes from Candidatus Phytoplasma vitis, assembly GCA_023934045.1. Taxonomy (GTDB): domain Bacteria; phylum Bacillota_I; class Bacilli_A; order Acholeplasmatales; family Acholeplasmataceae; genus Phytoplasma; species Phytoplasma vitis. Next base: position 497,979 of record CP097583.1, read on the forward strand.
CTTCATAACTGATTTTTTTTTCAAAATCTAATATTTCTTTATTAGCTTTACCTTTAGTTGTAATAAATTTATCTTCTTTATTATTCGCTTGTATCTCATGCAATACGAAAGGATTTCGTCTTAATATTTCATTTGTTCTAAATTGTTTATCAACATAAAAAACTACACAATCCTTTTCTTTTAAATTTTGAAGCTCTTTATCAGTTAATTTTTTAACAATGACCAAATCATTTTTGTTAATATCTGGTGACATACTTCCACTAGATACATAACAAATATTAAAAAACATAAATTTATGAGTATATTTAGGAGAAAAATAATTGCAAATATTTAAAAAAATAAAATAAAAAATAATAAATAAAAAAAAATAATATAAAAAAGAAAGAAAAAAATTTAAAAATTTTACTAATTTAACAAAAATCATCATAAATACTCTTTTTTATCACAAATTTCGAAAATAAATTACAAAGGTCTAAAATTATATTAAAGTTTTTAAACTTTATTCTTAATCTTTATTATTTATATTAAATTATTTTTTTGATTTTTATTATTTATTAAAATATTTTTAAATTTTTTTGCAATTATTATCAATAAAATTAATTATAATTAAAGTAATTTTCAATTATAGACATATAATTATCATTTTGTTCTGTATTAATATTATTTTGAATTATATATTGTCGTAAATCTTTAGGCATAAAAATTCTAATATCTTCTTTATTATAACCTATAACGATAGATTTTTCATCATAAATAATAGGTTTTTTGAAAATAGAAGGATTTTTTATAATAAACTTTTTAATTTCTTTAATAGTCATTGAAAATAAATCATTTTTTTGCTTTTTAAAAAGTTTAGAGCGAGTAGATATTATACTTGTAAAGTCTATATTATCATAATTCAAAATTACATCAATATCTTCTTCAGTTAATTGACAACTGCTTAAATTCTTTTCTTGATAATTAACATGATGCAAATCTAACCATTTCTTAGCTTTTTTACATGAAGAACAGCGATTACTAGTTAAAATAAAAATCATAAATCATAAAAATTCTTTCTTGCTAAAACATTCCTTTGACAATTGTTTTAAAATTTTTAAAAAACAATAATATTAAATTTAAATATAATTTAAAATAAAAAAATAATTTTATAAAATAAAAAAATAATTATTTTAAAAAACACTTCTCCTTAAAATAAATATATTTTGAACATTTCAACAATGAAAATATTTTTAATTATAACAAATTTTATATAATCAATCAACAAAAATGATTTTTTAATAAATTTAAAAAAAATAAACAACTTTTGCCATTTTAAAAAATAAAAAATTCAAACAAAAAAGTTGAATTTAAGGGATAAAAAATAACTTAGTTTATTTAATTAAAATTTAAAGATTGTTAACTTTTTAGAGTGCAGTGCGTTATTATTTAAAAAAAAGAATATATATATATATATATATATTCTTTTTTTAAGCTATAATAAAATAACGTACTATAATATTATTAATTTTAAAAGTTAAAAAACTTTTAATTTAAATTAAATTTAAAAAGTATTAAATTATGAATATGAAACCTAAAAAAATATCTTAAGTGGTTCTTTTTTATTATTATTGTAGTTTTTATTAAATTAAAATATTGGTATTTAGCTAAACTAACAACTCCAGGTACTTCTGTTACAGCAAAAGTAATTAAAAAAAATCCTTCTAAATGAAGACGCATGGTAAAAAAAATATATCATTAATTAAAGAAACTAAGTTCCAAAATAAATTCAATCAGTCTAATGAAAAATTAATTTAAAATAAATCTATTTCAATAAAAAGATAAAATAATAAACTTTATCATTAAGTTCAATCAATCTAATGAAAATTTTGTTAACAAAACTTATTACAATTTGGATGATTCAATAAAATAAAATTAACTTTAATAATTTTTTTAAAAAAAATTATTAAACCTTAAAATTAAACATAAATTTAAATAAATAAATTCTCATATTTGAGAGTATATTTTTATTTCACAAAAACACAACAACATGACCAGAAAAATAACTTAACCAAATTTTAAATTACAATTTTAAAAAATAAACTATTTATAATTCGTATTTTAACCGAGGAGTTTTTACGATGCCAAAATTAACAAAATTTCCTTTATCTAAAAAAAACATTGTTCTTGTATTAATTATATCTAGCGTTCCTCTTGCTATTTTCGCTTATCCTAATTTTAGTCAACAAACGAGAACAGAAATAAAAATACTTGACAAACAAACTTACCTAGAAAAATATAAAGAACAAGATCCGATAGAAAATACGGAAATAGATAAAGATAATATCATATTTTCATCCAAAGAAGATATTATTAATTTTTTACCAACAGAATTAGAACAAATTAACATTGAGAAATTAGATCAAAACAAATTTATTGTAGTAGATCATTATCATAAAAAATATGGCAACACAAATCTTACATACATCTATTTTAAACAAGAAGAACAAGAAGAAAATATTTTAAAAAAAGTTTTTTTATTTTGGGACATTAATAAAATAAAAAACGAACCAATTGATATTAAAACAATAGACTGGCCTTTATATAAAGAAACTAAAATTGAAATAGAAGATGAGATATGTAATAAATATAGTTTGTATGAAAAAAATATTAATGATAAAGATAAAGAAAAGTTTAAACAAAATTTACGTTTGATTAATAAGCCCTTATATTATCAAAACAAAAAAATTATTGCCATTTATTTTGATATTGAACAAAGTATTACAATTCAAGATACACAAATTCAAAATTATGACATTGAAAATTTATTAAACCTTGCCAAGAGCGCTAAAAAAATTTATCTTTTTATTGAGAATAATTTTAGAAAAAGATTTTCTGCAGTTTCTAAGATACAAACCTTAAAACAAAACCTAAAAACTGTGAAAGATATAAAAAAAATGGGATTTTATGCAAAACATTTAAAAGAAGCTGGATATACTTTAAAAGAATTAAAAGAAGCTTATACTTTAAAAGAATTAAAAGAAGCTTATACTTTAAAAGAATTAAAAGAAGCTTATACTTTAAAAGAATTAAAAGAAGCTGGATATAAAGTGTAAAAACATTAAAAAATATTAGATTTAATGCAAGAGAATTATAGAAACTGAATATAAAACAAAAGAATTAAAAGATGTTGGATATACTACAATAAAATTAAGATTTTCTAAATATTTTAAAGAAGTTTTAGTAAATGTTGGATATTCTTTTTAATAAATAAAAGCTGCTTTACTTTAATTTATAAATTTTAAAAATTTTATCAAAAATAATTTATTTTTTTATGAAATTTAAAAATAAATTTTAAATTCAAAAACATAATTATTAAAAAAATATTAACAATTATTATTAATTAATGAACGTTTTAGAAGTTTGGTTATAATAATCCTATTTTCTTATTTTATATGAATATATCGAAGAAAATAAAAATGGATTTATAGTTAATCTTCTAAAAAAAGTGATTCTAAAAATTAAATAATGAAGAAAAAACAATTATTAACGCTATTTTTGATAAAATACAAAAATATAAACCTTTCTAAATTTACGATATTGCTCATCAACAAAAACCATGGAAAAACAAATTTAATCAACAAAACCCCATAATCCTGAAAAAAAATTATAAATAAAGAATTAATTGAATATTTTTCTAAAAAAGAATCTTTTTTGAAACAGATGAAGATATTAAAAATAAGTATATTTAAAAATAACAACAATTAATTATTAAACAAAAAAGCCGTTTTCAAAACGGCTATTCTATTTTCAAACTAAAACAAAAAAACAATGTTCAGTAAAAAATAACTTAGTTTAATTAATTTAAATTGAAAATTTGTTTATTTTTTAGAGCACAATCGACTTTTAAATTTTTTTAATTTTTAAGAAAGATTATTTTTTTATCCTAATAATTTTAATTGATTAATTTCATTTTGTTTTAAAACACGATATTCTCCTATTTTCATTTTTTCTAAAGTTAAAAAAGAATATCGATAACGTATTAATTTGATCACTTGTAATCCTAAAGCAGAAATCATTTTTCTGATTTGTCTATTTTTGCCTTCAGTAATAATAATTTTTAACCATAAATTTTTTTCTTTATGATAAGAAGGTTTAAGCCAAGAAACTAATTTTGGAATAGCTAGATAATTATTATCAATCAAAACTCCTTTTTTTAAAAATTTTAGATCTCGAGAGGATAAATTTTGATTCACTTTAACATGATATTCTTTAGGAACTAAAGAAGTAGGATGAGTTAATTTATGAGTTAAAGACCCATCGTTTGTTAATAATAATAATCCTTCAGTTAAAAAATCTAATCTTCCTACAGGATAAACTCGATTGTTTAAATCTTGCGGTTTTAATAAATTTAAAACTGTTTTTCTTTGACGATCATCTCGAACAGTTGTTAAATAACCTTTAGGTTTATATAACAAAAAATAAACTAAAGGACTCAAAAAAATTTTTTGTCCATCTACTAAAATAATATCCGATGTACTAACTTTAACTCCTAATTTAGAAATAATTTTACCATTTACTTTAATTTTTCCATCCAAAATCATCTTTTCAGCATCTCTTCTTGAAGATATATTCGCTTGAGATAAAATTTTTTGTAATCTTTGTAGTTTTTCCATCTCTTTTCCTTTATTATTATTCTAAATATCAAAATAAATTAAATTTTTTTAATTATATTTATAAATATAAATTTATTTCGACATTATTTCTAAAGTTAATTTTTAAAAGCGTTTTTATTACTACTATTTTATGATTTAATTTTGTTCATTAATATTAATAAAGAATCTTTTAAGGAAACAAAATGATTAAAAATTCTTTATTTTAATAAAAAAATAATTTTCTTAAAAATATTTTATTAAAATAAAGAATTTTTATTTTTTTCAAAAACATAATTTATTTTTTTAATAAATAATTATTTTTAAAAAAAATCTTATTAATTTCTTAATAATATTATTCGAAATTATAATTATTTTAACAATATTCTAATTCTTTTCAATATGTTTCTAATATTACTTTAATATATCTATTATAAATTCAAATCTTTTATATTCTTATGTATTATTTGTAAAAAAATATTTTAAAAGAAAAAACCTTTTGAATAAAAATTTTTGTTTGATTAGTTAGAAAGAATTATATTATATATGTTTTTTATATATATTATCTTAAGGATATCATCTTGATTTTGAGTTTTTTAAATTTACAACAACAAAAATTTTTTAAAATTTTATCATCTTGATAGATTTAATATTTTTCGATATTTTCATTTATTTTATTTAAATTTTAAAGTTAAATGAAGAATTAATTTTTATATTTACTTTTGATTTTAGAATTTCTTAATTTTCATGATTTTACATTATTCAAAGGTTAAAACTTATTTATATTATATAATATTCATTTTATTTTTAATTTTTTTTGAAGATATTTATTAATTTTTTTAAAAAAAATTTTATTCTAAACATTTTTAAAAAATGGTTTTTTTGATTATTAATAAATAATTAAACTTAATAAAATCTTATTAATTCTTTACCCTACCAATATTTATAAATTTTTATAAATAAATTCATTTTTAATACAGAAAAGACTATTTAAAAACTGTCTTTTTTTGTTTTTAGTAAAAAGAGAAAAAATATATCAATACATGTTGTTAAACTATTAAAAAAGAACAATTTTATTGTTCTTTTTTTTATTTGAATAAAAAAAGAAAGGAGATTAACCTTATTACAAAATTAAAATTCAACAAACAAAAACAACAAAATTCAGTAATTAAAAGAAAAAAACATCATTTAAACAAAAAATCAAACTCTAAAGAAAGTAGTAAAATAACAATAACAAAATTTAATCAAAAAAACAAAATATATTAATTAAAAATCATAATGCGTTAAATTAATCTCTAATTTTCAAAAAAAGTTCTTATAATACCTCTTTTTAACAAAAAGCCTTTAATTTAACATCCTCTAAAATGATCTACAGTTGATTGGTGATTTTTTAATATTTAACCATTTTTAGAGTTTGTAATGTTTTAAAAAAAACATTTACATTTTTTTAAAACATTGTGATAAAAGATTTTCGTCTTAAACTCAAACGATTTATCTCTATAATTTTAAAATTAAAAGTTATATGAAGATAAAACATTGTAAAAATTAACAACTATTAATTAATTTAAAATTTTCTATTTATTTAAAATAAATTAATTATTCTTTTGTCATTTCTTCTTTATTTAACATTTTAAAAATAAAAAAACTTAAAAAATAATATAATTATTAAAACTTATTATTAATAAAACTCTTAATTTTTTTTGAGATGAAATATCATTTTCCATAATATATTAAATTACCTACCTATATTTTATTTATTCCAAATAAAATTATTCCAAATTAAAATTAAATTTAATAAAAAAAACATAACAATAAATTAATAATAGATAGTAATAAAAAAATAACTAAAAAAACAAGTTCACTCTTAGTAAATTAATTTTACTGAAGATTAAATTTGTTTTTTTTTTTTTTTTGATTTAATTATATTTAATAGTAGTTTTGTTTTTTTAAAAAAACTGCTATAAAAGAAATAATATAGATGAAAGAAAAAATATAAAAAATGGAATGGAAACAATTTTTTGATAAGAATAAAAAAATTATTTTAATTATTTTTATTATTTTTACATCGATATTAATGGTTGCAGCATATTTGATTATTGATCATAATAAGACAAAAAGAGAAAAATTAGAAAAAAAAGAAGAAATACAAAAGCAAACGCAACAAAATGTAACGTCATTGAAATATATGAATAATATAAGTTGTTTTTTTATTGGAGATTCTTTTTTAACAGTACCTATTATTATACAAGATGTTAATATACAAGATGTTAAAAAAAATTTTCAAATTAAATATTTAGAAGATACGACTCAAGAAAATAAGAATAGATATCAAGAATATTCGATAACATATGATAATAAAAAAAAATTAACTAAAATTGAACGATTGTTAAACAATATAAAAAAAGATAATTTTATTAAAATTCTATATAAAGAAAGTAATCAAGAAGAAACAATTCCAGAAATAGATCAAATACAAATTTTTGATAAGAATTTAAAAAAAATTGAAACATATGTCGTAATTTATAATGATCAAAAACAAATTATTTCTATTAAAAATAATGATTTATCTAATAATAATTCATATTCAGAAATAATTAATATAATTTATGATGAAAATGGATTGTTAAAAACAGTTAAAAAAACGAAAAGAAGAAAAACATTAAACATAGAAAGAGAATTTAAAATGAACTATAATTCAAATAATAAATTAATAAAAATAGAAGAATTTAACAATAATATAAATCTAATTGAATATAAATTAGATTATAATGAAAATGAATTAACAAAACTAACAGTGTTAGATACAAATAAACCGATTAATAATTTTGAAATTAATATATCTAATACTTAATGTTTTATAAAAAAGCAATATAATGATTTTTTTAAAAAAATTTATTAAAAAAAATTTAAATAGAAATCGGTTATTTTATTATTTAATTATATTTATCATTTTTTCTAAAATTTTAGATCATTATTATGTTTATCAAATATTACAAATGAGTAGAAAAAATTTTGACATGAAAATATTATCTAATCTTTTACATTTTAATAAATTGCTTTTAAATATTATACAAAGTGTTTATCCTGTTATATTTGGATTTTATATTATAAATAATATAACCAAAACATCAAATAAACTTAACTCTAATCCTTTAGTTTCATCCAAACAAAAATCACTTTTTACTTTCAAAGATGTTGCTGGTAACGAAGAAGAAAAAGAAGAAATGAAAGAATTAATTGATTTCTTAAAAAGACCTCAAAAATATACTTCTATAGGAGCTAAAATACCTAAAGGTGTTTTATTAGAAGGCTCTCCTGGGACAGGAAAAACTCTTCTTGCGAAAGCTTTAGCTGGAGAAGCAAATGTGCCTTTTTATGCTGTATCTGGTTCTGAATTTGATGATACGTATGTCGGTGTTGGTGCTTCTCGTGTTAGAGAGTTATTCAAAGAAACTAAAGATAATGCTCCTTGCGTGCTTTTTATTGACGAAATAGATGTTTTAGGAGGCAAAAGAGGTGGTTTTTCAGGAGAATCTCAAAAAAAAGATCAAACTTTAAATCAACTATTAACTGAAATGGATGGTTTCTCTTCATCTAAAGGAATTATTATTGTTGGAGCTACTAATAGAGTTGATATCTTAGATGCAGCTTTATTAAGACCAGGAAGATTTGATAGAATCTTTAAAGTAGGTTTACCAGATGTTAAAGGACGTGAAGCTATTTTAAAAGTTCATGCTCGTAATAAAAATATTTCATCTGATATTAATTTTCATCAATTAGCGAAACAAACTCCAGGAATGAGTGGAGCTCAATTAGGAGCTGTTTTAAATGAAGCTTCTATTTTAACAGTAAGAAACCAAAAAAAAATGATTACGATAGAAGAATTAGAAGAAGCAATTGATCGTGTTTTAATAGGTCCAGCTAAAAAATCAATTAAATATACTGAAGAAGAAAGAAAAATGGTCGCTTACCATGAAGCAGGACACGCAGTCATTGGTTTAAAATTAGAACATGCTCAAAAAGTACAAAAAATAACTATCATTCCAAGAGGTTCAGCAGGTGGTTATAACTTGATGTTACCTGAAAAAGAAACCTTCTTTTCTTCTAAAAAAAGAATGTTAGCGAATATCGTTTCTTATTTAGGTGGTAGAGTAGCTGAAGAATTAGTTTTTGATGATGTTTCCAGTGGTGCTTATGATGATTTTAAACAAGCTACTAAAATAGCTCGTTTAATGGTTACTAAATATGGAATGAGTGATTTAGGAATTACTCAAGATTCAGAATTCTCTGATAAAAAAATGATCGATATAGAAATTAAAAAAATAGTAGACGAATGTTATCAAGAATGTCAAAAAATTATTAAAGAAAATAAATTTTTATTAGATAAAATAACTAATTTATTATTAGAAAAAGAAACTATTAATAAAGAAGAAATAGATTTATTAGTTAAAAAATAAATTATTTATAAATTTCATAGATAAAAAAATAAAATATTTCATATAACAAAATAACAAAAACTTGACAGAAATAAGTCTTTTTTCTTTTAATAACAATAATTAAATTTGTTATTTTAATTTTTCGACATAAAAAATTCAAACAAAAAAATTGAATTTAAGGGATAAAAAAATAATTTAGTTTATTTAATTTAAATTGAAAGTTTTTTAACGTTTTAAGGTACATTACGATTTTTTAATTAACAAAATTTTATTTACATTTTAAAATAAAAATAAAACAAATATTAGTAAAATTATGATTAAAATTTTCAACTAACAAAATGAATTAATTTTTTTAAAATATATATTAAAATAAAAAACTATTTATGAATAATAAATCATAAATAGTTTTTTTTATTCTTATTCAAATTAAAAAGTATAAACACTAACAGGAATAAAACTAGTAATAAAAATTAAATCTTCTTTTGGTTTTATATTTATTTCTCTTTCTTTTGTTTCGAAAAATTTAAAACGATAATTCATAAATTTAATTTTATTTTCTTTAACTATTTTATTAATGTTCTTTTCAAAATTTATAAAATCGGATTTGTCGAAAATACTTATAGGTAAAGTAGAAACAATTCCTTTAATTTTATCTGGGGATATTTTATTTTTTTCTAATAAATTTATAAAAACTGCTGCATTCCCTTGAATTACTGTTAAACCAGGATATTCTTCTCTTAAAAATTCACATAAATGCGAATGCCATTCAATAGATATTATGTTTTCTACTCCAAATTTTTCTATTAAATATTTAGTAACGTTTCCAGTTCCAGCTCCTAATTCTAAAATTTTATATCCTTTTTCTTTTATTTCAGTTTTTGTTAAATTAGAAATATTTGTAAAATATTGTGACATTTCTTGTGTTTCTGGAAAAATACCAGATCCTGAGTTTGATTCTGAAAATAATGATGTAGCATGTTTCCATTCTTTTAAATTAAAAGTAATGACGGATAATAATAATATACTCAATATTAATAAAAATGCTTTTAAAAAGAAATATTTTTTAATTATTTGACAAAGAATAATTATACTAGTTAAATATGTAAAAGAGATTATGATTTGTATATAAGGAATTAGAAAATATGTTTCCGATTTGTTATCGGAATTAATTAATTGTTCTTTTAAAAATGTTTTGATATCATCATAATTGTGTATTAAATTTAAAATAAAATTAATTATTAAATAAAAAATAAAATTTAATAAAATAATTATTATCATTTTCCATGAAACTTTAAATTTATTCGAAAAATAAAAAAATAAAAATAAAGATGGAAGAAAAAGAAATTCTAAATAATAAATAATTAAATTAAAGTATTTAATATCAGAAGGGTAAATATTTAGATCTCTTATAAAAGAACGAAAACAAAAAGTATTTATTAAAATATTTATTATAGAACATAGTGCTATAAAATTAGTTATTTTATATTTTTTATTATTTTTGTTCTCTTTAAGTATTATAAAAAATAATGATAAAATAACTAATAGACTGTATTTAGAAAAAGATATTAAATGATACCATTTTAAATTAGGTAAAGGCAAATAATTTTGTTTTTGATTAAATTTATAAATTTTAAAACTATGAAAAAAATCTAAAAATAAAATTAAAACAGTTAAGATTAATAAAAAATAAAAAAATTTATTTTTGTAATTTTTTATATTTTTTATAAATGATGTTTTTATGGAGATTTTTTTAAACAATATAAGCCCTCATCTATTATTAATTAATAAAAATATTTTTCAAATAAATATTATTAGAAATTTAATTTAGAATATAAATTTAAAATATAAATAAAATATATTTAAATAAATGAACTAAAAATTTAATTAAAAATATAAAATAATTATAATTAATATATGCAATATATACATTTATATACATATAATTATATAAATAAATATACTATAACATATATAATTATAAAGTAAGTTAATATTTTATAATTTAAATTTTTTTGAATTATATAATTATATAAAAAAATAATACATGTGTTATAAATAAATATTTAAAAGACTAGGTAATAATAAATATGCAAATTAAAAAAATAAATAATGATTTTATTCAATATCATTTTGAAATAAATAAAGATGATTTTGATATATTTGTAGAAGAAATTTATAATAAAATAAAATCTAAAGTAGAATTAAAAGGTTTTCGAAAAGGTTTTGTAACAAGGGATATGTATGAAAAACATTTTGATCCGCGTTCTTTATATGAAGATGCTTTTACATCTTTAGTTCAAACAAAATTGAAAGAAATATTTGAACAAAAAAAAGAATATGATATAATTGGGGAACCAAAAATAATTAATTTTGATCCAGAAGTTTTAACTAAAAAAAAAGATTTTTTCAATTTTGGAATAGAATTTATGTTAAAGCCAGAAATTAAAATATGTGATTATAAAACAATTCCAGTAAAAAATTATAATTCAGAAATTACAGATGAAGAAGTCCAGAAAAAAATAGATTTTTTATTTAAACATAATCCTATTTTAGAATCAAAAGAAAAAGATGCATCTTTAGAATTGGGAGATATTGCTATTTTTGATTTTCAAGGTTATTTAAATGGACAATTATTTGAAGGTGGATCAGCTACTAATTATACTTTAGAAATTGGTTCTAATCAATTTATTCCTGGTTTCGAAACAGGAATGATAGGTTTAAAAAGAAATGAAGAAAAAGATATTAATGTTTGTTTTCCTTTAGATTATGAAAAAAAAGAACTTGCTGGAAAAGAAGTTTTTTTTAAAGTTTTAATACATGATATCAAAAGAAAAAAAGATGTCGTTGTAAATGATGAATTAGTACAAAGTATGAAATTCCCTAATATTAATAATGTTTCAGAGTTCAAAAAACAAATTAAAGAAGAATTAGAAATTCAAAAAAAATATGAAACAGAAAATAAAAGAAGAGAAGAGATTTTAGATTTTTTAGTTAAAAATTGTAATTTAAAAATTTCTCAGTTTTTGATCGATGAAGAAGAGAAAAATTTAAAAAAAGAGTTAGAAGAAGAATTAAAATCTAAAAAAGTAAGTTTAAAAGAATATTTAAAAAAAATGAAATTAGACGAAACAAAATTTTCGCAAGAAATGCAAACACAGGCTTTAAATAAAATTAAATTGAATTTTTTATTAGATGAAATAGGAACTAAAGAAAAAATAGAAATTAGTCCTCAAGAATTAGAAGAAACTTTTAAACAAGTAAGTGCTGAATATAAAACAGATATTCAAATGATCAAAAAAAATTCATATTTTGTTAAAAATATAAAAGATTATTTAATAAGACAAAAAGTTGTTGATTTTTTAGTAAAAAATAATATCACAAATAATAATAAATAATGAAAAATTTTTATATTATTAAAAATATTAAAATTTTATTTTAATTTTAAAAAATTTAATAAAAGGATTCGAGGATTCGAAAATTTATAATGGTTAAGAACGATAAAGAGTTAGAAACTAATTTTATTCCTGAAGAGTTACCTGCTATCATTGTTAGAGATATTGTTCCAATCCCTTTTAATGATTTAAGAATTGAAGTAGGTAGAACTTTTTCTATAAATGCTTTAAATTATTCTGAAGCTAATAAATGTCCTTATGTTGTTGTTTTATTACAAAAAAATTTATTTCAAGAAAATCCTAAAATATCTGATATAGAAAAATTTGGAGTATTAGCAAAAGTTTTAGTTTCTATCAAAATTAATGATGCAATTTATAAAGTAAAATTACGTATTATTAAAAGAGTTCAAATTAAAAAAGTATCAAAAGAAAAAGATTTATATATTGCTAAATATAAAGAATTACCGATTACTTTTGGGGATTTGAAAGAAGAAAAAACTCTTATTAAATTAATAATGGAGAGAATAGCTTCTAATATTAATCAACTTTTTTTAATTTCAGAAACTGCTTTTTTAGAACAAATAAAAGATGGAATTACAACTGAAAAAGCTGCAGATTTAATTATTTTTGCTTTAAAAATCGAAGAAAAATATAAATATAAATATTTAAAAGAACCTAATTTAAATAAAAGACTTATTTTAATTTTACAAGATATTGAACTAAAATTAGATTGCATAGATTTAGAAAATAAAATTAATGCAGAAGTTAAACGTAGTATTGACGAAAATCAAAAAGAATTTTATTTAAGAGAAAAAATGCGTGCCATTCAAAATGAATTAGGTGATAAAGCTAAAAAAGAGGAAGAAATAGAAGAATTAAGAAGAAAAATTAATATTTCTAAAATGCCTAAAGATATAAAAGTTAAAGTATTACAAGAACTTTCTCGTTATCAATCAATTTCTTCTAATTTAGCAGATTCTTTTGTTATTCGTAATTATTTAGATTTTGTTATTGCTTTACCTTGGGGAAAAGTAAGTAAAGATGTTGATGATTTAAAAACAATAGAAACAGTTTTAGAAAAAAATCATTACGGTGTAAAAAAAGTCAAAGAACGTATTATAGAATATGTAGCTGTTAAAATAATGACTCAAAAAAATCCTCAAACTATTATTTGTCTTGTAGGTCCTCCTGGTGTTGGAAAAACTACTTTAGCTATTTCTATAGCCGAAGCTTTAGGTCGTAAATTTGTTAGACAATCTTTAGGTGGTTTGCAGGAAGAAAGTGAAATAAAAGGCCATAGAAAAACTTATGTTGGGGCAATGCCAGGCCGTATTTTGAGCGGTTTAAAAGATGCCGGAGTAATGAATCCTATCTTTTTATTAGATGAAATAGATAAATTAGTTAATAATTATCAACATGATCCTGGTTCTTCTTTATTAGAAGTTTTAGATCCGCAACAAAACCAAACTTTTACAGATTTTTATTTATCAGAACCTTTTGATTTATCTAAAGTGTTATTTATAACAACTGCTAATGATTTAAGTAATATTTCAGAACCTTTAAAAGATCGTTTAGAAATTATAGAATTAAATTCTTATACAGAACAAGAAAAAGTAGTTATCGCACAAGAACATTTAATACCTAAACAGTTAAAAGGACACGGAATTAGTAAAGAAAATTTTTCTATAGATAAAGAGACAATTCTTTTTTTAATTAGACATTATACTAAAGAATCTGGAGTTAGAGAATTAAATCAAAAAATTGCTACTTTAGTAAGAAAAACAGTTAAAGAAATTTTATTTAATAAAGTTAAACAAATTAAAATAGAAAATAATAATATTGAAAAATTTTTAGGAAAAATTGTTTATCAACATTTATTAATAAATAATAAAGATCAAATCGGAGTTGTAAATGGATTAGCTTATACTTCTTTTGGTGGAGATATTTTACCTGTCGAAGTTACTCATTTTAAAGGTAGTGGAGAATTAGTTTTAACTGGGCATTTAGGTAAAGTTTTAAAAGAAAGCGCAATGACATCTTTTAGTTTTTTAAAATCTAATGCTGAAATGTTAGGAATTGAATATAGTATTTTTAAAAATAATGATTTTCATATTCATTTTTTAGAAGGAGCTATTCCTAAAGATGGTCCTTCAGCTGGTATTACCATAGCTACTTGTATTTTTTCAGCTATTCAAAAGAAATTTGTTAGAAAAGATATTGGAATGACTGGTGAAATTACTTTAACTGGTTCTGTTTTACCTATAGGCGGTTTAAAAGAAAAAGCTATTGCTGCAGATAGAAGCGGATTGAATGTTATTTTTATTCCTAAAGATAATTTAAAAGATTTAGATGATATTCCTGAAGAAGTTAGAAAAAAAGTAAAAATTATTGTTGTTGAAAATGCTCAAGATGTTTTCGCGAAAGCTTTAATTTAATTTAAAAAAAGTGAGGATTATAACATGCCATATTTATCAGTTACTTATATGTATATTAATTGCGTGTTAATAATTTTAGGAGTTTTATTTACTACAGAAAAAAGTATAATAGATATTTTTTCAGAACAATACGGAAATCATAGACCTGATGGCTCCCAAGTTGTTTTAAATCGTTTTATTTTTTGTTTAGTTTGTATTTATTTTGTTAATTCCTTTTTATATTTAAAAAATATTTTAAACACTTAATTAAATAATTAAAAAATTATTTTTTTGTTTTATTTTCATTCATTTATGATAAGATATTTTATATGTTGAAAAAATAATATTAAAAAATATATTTAGATATTATTTTGATTATGTGTTTTTATAATTTAAATTATTTTTTTATGTAGAAAAGGAGTTGATTAAATGATTAAGACTATCGTTCGCAAAGAAGAAACTTTTGACGAAACTTTACGTCGTTTTAAACGTGATGTTTCTAAATCAGGAAATTTAGCACAAGCTCGAAAAAAAGAATATTATATTAAACCAAGTACAGAAAGAAAAAACCGTAGAAAATTTTCGAAAAAAAGATATTAAATTTTAATAAAAAATTCACCTTATAATTTATTAGGTGTTTTTTATTTTTAATAACGATTTTATTATTTTATTATTAAAATATTTTTTATATTTAGTAATTTAAATATTAATGACAATTTTTAGAAAAGAAATCATTATAGATGATTATTAAAATACATAACGCAACAAGACAAAAAATTAAAAATTTTAAAAAAATTTTAATTAAGATTTTTGATTTTATAGAAGATACGAAAAAAATTAATATTATTTTTATAAATAATAATAAAATGCAAGAAATGAATTTTTATTATCGCCAAAAAAACTATCCTACTGATGTTTTAACTTTTCCAAATACAAATTATGATGATTATTTAGGTGATATCTTTATTTCTTTAACGAAAGTTTTTGAACAAGCTCAAAAAATAGGTCATAGTTTAGAAAGAGAAGTTGCATTTTTAGTTATTCATGGTTATCTTCATTTAAAAGGATATAATGACGATACTGAAGAATCTTTACAAGAAATGATCGATATACAAGAAGATATTTTAAACAAAAATAATATTATTTAAAAATTTAACATTATTTTTAATTATTAATAGAATTTTATAATTTTTTTGTTCTAAAGGGAGGTTTTGGAGTTTGTTTAAATCAGGTTTTATTACTATGATAGGTAAGGCTAATGTAGGCAAATCTACTTTATTAAATTCTTTGTTAGAACAAAAAATTTCTATTACAAGCGATAAACCTAATACTACGAAAAAAAAAATTTTAGGTATTTGTAATAGTCCTGATTATCAAATGATTTTTGTAGATAATCCAGGTTTAATATATAAAAAACAAATTTTTTTAATTTCCAAAATGAATTTTATAACTTTTAAAAACATTCAAGAAGTCGATGTTATTTTATTTTTGGTTGATGAGGAATGTCATCAAAGAGATAAAGATATTTTAGATTTTATTCAAAAATATAACAAGAAAATTATTTTAGTTATTACCAAAATTGATCTTTTCAAAAAAAAGATTTTAATTGATAAAATTATTTTAAGCTATTTAGAACATTTTTCTTTCGAAGCTATTATTCCTTTGTCTAGTATTAAAGACAAAAACTTAAACATTTTAAAAAAAAATATTGTTTCATTATTAGAAGAAAGAGAACCTTATTTTTCGAAAGATGTTATTACTAATCTTTCGCAAGAAGAATTAATATCAGAATTTGTGAGAGAAAAGTTTTTTTATTATTTAGATAAAGAATTACCTCATGTTTGTTCTGTTTATTTAGAAAATTTAACTTATGGAAAAGATTTATCTTCTTTAACAATAGATATTTTAATTTTAGTTTCAAAAATAAGCCAAAGAAAAATTTTAATTGGTACTAATGGTTCCACATTAAAAAGAATTCGAATTACTGCTGAAAAAGATATTAAAAGATTTTTGAAAAAGAAAGTTTCTTTAAATTTATGGGTTAAAGTAGATACAGAATTGAATATTAGAAAAAAAGTTTTTCGTTCTCCTTATGTTTCATATACAAAATAATAGAAAATACAAAATAATAGAAAATACAAAATAATAGAAAAATATAATTAAAAATTGGTTATTTAAATTATGTGTGAAAATATAAACAATATTTCTTTAAAAGAAATTGTTAGCTTTATGAAACAAACTGGTTTTGTTTTTCCTGGTAGCGAAATTTATAATGGTTTAGCTAATAGTTTTGATTACGGTCCTTTAGGTAGTTTATTAAAACAAAATATTAAAAAAGCTTGGATTAAAAAATTTTTTCAAGAAAATGAAAAAAATATTTTGTTAGATAGTTCTATTATTATGAATCCTAAAATTTGGGAAGCATCAGGACATTTATCTTCATTTATTGATCCTTTAGCTGAAAATAAAGACGATAATAAACGTTATAGAGCAGATAAATTAATTAAAAATCATAATCCTAAGATAAATGTCGATAGCTTAACTTTTAAAGAAATGACAGATTATTTAATTGAACATAAAATTTTAGGAACTAAAAATTGGGCTTCTGTTAAAGAATTTAATTTATTATTTAAAACTTCACAAGGTGTTGTTTCTGAAAACAATCTTCCTTTATATTTAAGACCAGAAACTTGTCAAGGTATTTTTGTTAATTTTAAAAATATTTTGCATTCTACTCGAAAAAAAATTCCTTTTGGTGTAGGTCAAATTGGAAAAGCTTTTCGTAATGAAATCACTCCTGGTAATTTTATTTTTCGTACTTGTGAATTTGAACAAATGGAATTAGAATTTTTTTGTCATCCTAAAGAATATTATGAATGGTTTTGTTTTTGGAAAGATTATTCTTATAATTTTCTTTTGCAATTAGGTTTTAATCTTCATAATTTGAAATTTAAAGATTATAATTCTGATGAATTAAGTCATTATTCCAATGCTACTACAGATATTTTATTTCGTTTTCCTTGGGGATTTGATGAATTATGGGGAATATCTTCAAGAACGGATTTTGATCTAAAAGCGCATCAAAAATTTTCACAAAAAGATTTAAAATATCTAGATGTATTAACTAAAGAAAAATATTGGCCTTTTGTTATCGAACCTTCTTTAGGAGTAGAAAGATTATTTTTAGCTACTATAATTAATTGTTTACAAAATGAAAAATTAAAAAACGATACTACAAGAATAGTTTTGAAAATTCATCCTTTTTTATCTCCTTATAAATTAGCTATTTTACCTTTAATAAAACAAAAACATAATTTTAAAGCTAAAGAATTACAAAAAAAATTATCTCCTTTTTTTGAAGTATATTATGATGAAAATCAAAGTATAGGTAAAAGGTATCGACGACAAGATATGATAGGTACACCATTTTGTTGTACTGTAGATGAAGAAACTTTAATCAACAATACAGTAACTATAAGATATCGTGATTCTTTAGAACAAGAACGAATATCAATTGAAGAAATTAAAAAATATGTAGAAGATAAAATAATATTTTAATTTTTTTAAATAAATAAAAAAATTTTTTAATTAAAAAATTTTTAATTAATATAAGAAATTAAGTCTTATGAATAATGTAAATAATAATTTATTTGAGATATTAAATAAAAGCATCCCCATTTATGATTTAATTACTAAAATGGGAATCGTTGCGAAAAAACAAGGAAAAGGTTTTTTTGCTTTGTGTCCTTTTCATGAAGAAAAAACTCCTTCTTTTTCTATTTCTACTGAAAAAAATATCGCTTTATGTATGAGTTGTCGTAAAGGCGGTTCTCCAGTTAAATTTTATTCTCAATTAAAAGATATTCCTACATCAGAAGCGATTCAACAATTAGCTAAACTTTTTAATATTAATTTACCTAAACAAAAATTAAAACCTGAAGATCCTTTAACTTCTATTTTAAAATCAGCTAATAAATTTTATCAAAAAGCTTTGTTATTTATCTTAGATAAAAAAGAATTTTCAGAACATCCTTTATTAAAATATTTATTTGAAGAAAGAAAATTAAATAAAGAATTAATTCAAGAGTTCGGGTTAGGTTATTCTCATAAAAACTCAAGCGCTTTAATTAAACATTTAGTTGGAAAACTTAATTATAAATATGAAGATATTTTAAAATTAGGTTTGATTTCTAAAAAAAATGATTCAGATGAATATTTTGATTTTTTTATTAATCGTTTAATGTTTCCTTTGACCGATGAAAACGGTAAAATAGTTGGTTTTTGTGGACGTTCATTAGAAAATAACCAAAATAAAACGCAATTTCATATTCCTAAATATTTATTTAATAGCCAATTTAAAAAAGAAAATTTTTTATATCGTTTTTTTGAACATCAAAAAGATATCCAAGATAAAAAAGAAGTTATTTTATGCGAAGGTTTTTTTGACGTTATCGCTTTTTATAAAATAGGGATGAAAAATGTTGTCGCTAGTTTAGGAACTAATTTAAATCGAATTCAAATTGCATCATTAAAAAAAGTAACACAAAATGTTACTGTCGCTTTAGATTCTGATAACGCAGGAAAAGAAGCTGAGAAAAAAATTTCTTTTTTGTTAAATAAAAATAGTTTTAGAGTTAAGGTTTTAAATTTTCCTTCTAATTTAGATCCTGATGAATATATTTTATCTAAAAAAAATAATATAAGTTTCTTAAAACAAAAATTAGAAGAAAGAACTAAAGATTATATTTTTAATCAAATAGAAGAATTTAGAAAACAAAATTTAAGAGACGATCAAATAAATTCTAATATTAACATTTTATTAAAATATCATAATAGAGAAAATTTAGAATATTTTCAAAATAAAATAAATGAAAAATATCAAATTCAAACTAATTTATTTTCTTTTATTTCTATGAAAGAAATAAACAACCAATTATTACAAAGCACAAAGGATAAAATTTCTTTAAAAGGGATAATTGGGAGTTATGAAAAAGAAATAAGTCTTTTGACTGAATTATTTTTAAATCAAGAATATATTGATTTAGTTATAGAAGAAATTTATAAATACGAAAATATTAATGCTGATGTTATAGATTTGATTCGTAAAATTAAAGATTATTCTACGAAATATTTAAAAGAAGAAGAAGAAAATGGCATAAATATTTCTAATTTTAAAAATGTTTATAAAGAATTTTTAAATCATATGTTAAATTCTAAAATAGTATATAATTTATTATTACAAGTTGAAAACAATCCTATATTTAAACAAAAAAAAAGAATCCAAAGTCAAGAATATTTAAAAGATATTTTTATTCCTTTTAAAATGAAAGATTATTCAACAATCCAACAAGAAATTAAGAAAGAAATACAGATAATTAAAGCTAAAATTAATGAACAAAATAATAATGATGAAGATGATAGTCCAGAAACAAATAAATTATGGGATGAATTAAAACAAAAAGAAAAACAATTATCAAATATTCAACAAAATCAATTCGAAAATAAAATAGAATAATTTTATTTTATTAATTATAAAAAATAATTATTATAAATGGATAAAAAGGAAATTTTATGAATTTAAGAAAAAATTTTAAAAAAATCTATAAAAAACATCATTTGAAAATAGAAAAAGAAAATCATTCATTTGTTATTACTCCTGTCGAACAAAAAATGCAATGGTTAGAAAAATTTTATAAAAATAAAGATTTTTTTAACTCAAGACTTATTAAATCTATAATTATGTATGAAAAAAAATTCAAAAATAAAAGAAATAATTCGAGACAAAAAAATTCATCTAAAAATGACCTTTTTAATAAATTATATTCACAAAATAATGATACGTATAATAAAGAAGAAGCTCAAGAAAATTTAAATTTGGAACAAATTGCTAATTCTATTAAAGTAAACGATCCTGTTAAAATGTATCTTAAAGAAATAGGTCAAATTCCTTTATTAACTTTAGAAGAAGAAAAAATCAAATCCAAAATGGTTTATGAAGGATTGATAGCTAAAAAACAATTAGAACAATATAAAAAACAAGAAATAGAATTAACATATGAACAATTAGAAGAAATAAATAAAAAGATAAAAGATGCCGAAAAAGCTAAAAGTAAATTAATCGAAGCTAATTATCGTTTAGTAGTTTCGATAGCTAAACGTTATATAGGAAGAAAGATTTTATTTTTAGATTTAATTCAAGAAGGAAATATGGGCTTAATGAGAGCAGTCGATAAGTTCGATTATACTAAAGGCTTTAAATTTTCTACTTATGCTACTTGGTGGATAAGACAAGCGATTACAAGAGCTGTAGCTGATCAAGCTAGAACAATTCGAATTCCAGTTCATATTATTGAAACAATGAATAAAATTTCTCGTTGTTTAGGAAAATTAACACAAGATTTATTGCGTAAAGTTGATAATCAAGAATTAGCTATGAATATGAATATAAAAAAAAAAGAAATTGTTGATATTCAAATGATAGAAAAAGAAACTATTTCTTTAGAAACATCATCTAGAGAAGAAGTTGATTCTTCTTTAGGAGATTTTATTAATGATCCTAATACTATTTCTCCTCATGAATATATGTTACAAGAAATGTTAAAAAAGACTTTAGATGAATCTTTAGAAGAAGTTTTAACAGATAAAGAAGAACAAGTTTTAAAAATGCGTTATGGCCTTACAGATGGACATATTTATACTTTAGAAGAATTAGGTAATAAATTTAACGTTACTCGTGAAAGAATTCGTCAAATAGAAGCTAAAGCTTTAAGACGTTTAAGAAGTCCTTCTAAACAAAATAAATTAAGAACATTATATAATAATATCATTAAAAAATGAAAAGAATTCTTTTTATTGCTTCTTTATTAAAAGGTTATGATATAGTTATTGATATTGGAACAGATCATGGTTTAATTTTAAAAAAAGCATTAGATTTAAAATATATTAAAAAAGGAATCGCTTGCGATAATAAAATTAAACCTTTACAAAGGGCTTTTAAAAATTTAAAAAATTATCCTGTTAAATTTTATTTAAGTGATGGTTTTGATAAAATAAACGATGATTTTGATTTAGCTTTGATTTGTGGCATGGGTCCACATACTATTTCACAAATTTTACAAAGATCACCTTATAAAAAAAAATATTTTTTATTAGGTTGTCAAGGAAAAATTAATTATTTAATTGATTGGTTAAATAATAATAATTTTGATATTTTAGAATATTATAATTTTTATGATAAATTGAGCTATATTTTTTTAAAAGTTTTTCAAAAAGAATAAAAAAATCATTTTTAGTAATAATAAATGAAAAAAATAAAATTTTAAAGTATAATATAAATTGATTCCATAAAAAGTTTGAGTAGCTCAGCTGGATAGAGCAACGGCCTTCTAAGCCGTCGGTCAGGGGTTCGAATCCCTTCTCAAACGCCATTATTTTAATTTTAATATAAAATTATTTATTTTTTAATCATTGAATAGAAAAATTTAAAAAAGATCTTTTATTATCAAATAAATATTTTATTAATATTTTGTGAAAAATTTTTATTTGATAATAAAAAAATAGGAGATATAAAAACATGGCTGTCCCTTTTAGAAGAACAGGTAAAACTGCAAAAAGAAAAAGACGTACACATAAAAAATTAACTAAACCTAACTTGATTATTTGCCCTGATACTAAGAATTTTACTTTATCACATCGTTTAACTGCAAATAGCTCTCATTATAAAGGCGAATTTATTTTAATTAAAAATAAAAAGAAACAAAAAGACGTAGAATAAAAGATATATTTTTTTATTGAAACAAAACATTATATGAAGGAAATTATGAAATGAAAAAGATGACTACTAATGAAATTAGAAAAATGTGGTTAGATTTTTTTGTTGAAAAAGGACATCATTTAGAAAATTCATCTTCTTTAATTCCTGATTTTTCAGATCCTAGTTTATTATGGGTTAATGCGGGAGTAGTTCCTTTTAAAAAATATTTCGATGGTTCTGAAAAAGCTTTTTGTCCTAAAATAGTTAGCATTCAAAAATGTTTAAGAACAAATGATATTGAAAATGTAGGAAAAAATTCTATTCATCATACTTTTTTTGAAATGTTAGGTAATTTTTCGATAGGTAATTATTTTAAAAAAGAAGCGATAGATTTAGCTTACGAATTATTGATATCTAATAAGTGGTTTGCTTTTCCGAAGGATCGTTTATATATTACTTATTTTTATCAAGATCAAGCTACATATGATTTATGGTTAAAAAAAGGAATCTCTTCAGATCATTTAATTCCTTTAAAAGATAATTTTTGGGAAATAAGTGAAGGCCCTTGTGGTCCTTGTACTGAGATTTTTTTTGATCGTGGAGTTGAATATGACCGAAGAGGTTTAGAATTACTTTACGAAGATATTTCTAATGATCGATTTTTAGAAATTTGGAATATAGTTTTTTCACAATATAATAGTGAATCTGGTAAAAATAGAGAAAAATATCTTGAATTACCAAGCAAAAATATCGATACTGGTGCAGGATTGGAACGTTTAGCTTGTATTTTTCAAGACAAAAAAACTAGTTTTGAAACAGATCTTTTTTTTCCTATTATTCAAAAAATTAGTTTTTTAATTAAAGTTGAATATTCAGAACAAAAAGAAACTTTTCGAATTATCGCTGACCATATCAAAACTTTAGTTTTTGGAATTGGAGATGGAGTTTTATTTGCTAATGAAGGTCGAGGATATATTTTAAAAAAACTTTTAAGAAGAGGTTTTACTAAAGGAAAAACATTAGGTTTTCAAAAACCTTTTTTATTTAAATTAGTTTCTGTTGTTATTGATATAATGAAAGAATTTTATCCTTATTTAATTGATAAAAAAGAAATTATTGAAAATATTATTAAAAAAGAAGAAGAAAAATTTGTATTTAATTTAAACAGAGGTCAAAAATTATTTTTCCAATTAGTTCAAAATAATACTCTTTCAGGAGAGAATTTTTTTAAACTTTATGATACTTATGGTTTACCTATGGATATTATATATGAATATGCGAAGCAAAATAATATTCATATAGATGAACAAAAATTCCGAATTTATTTAGAAGAACAAAAAAAATTATCTCGTGGCGCCCAAAATAATAAATATAGTATGAATAAACAAAATGATCTTTTTTTAAAATTTAATGAAAAAAATGAATTTGTAGGTTACAATAAATTTTCTATTAAAACCAAAGTTTTAAAAGTTTTTGATGAAGGTATTGTTTTAAAAGAAACGCCTTTTTATCCTGAAATGGGCGGTCAAATTTATGATATAGGAATGATTGATGATTTAGCAGTAGTTAAGGTTACTAAATTACCAAATCAACAAATTATTCATCAATTAGATCGTTCGATTTCTCCATTAATAAATTTTTTCACCGAAGGAAAAGAAGTTACAGCTTCTATTGATACCTTACAAAGAAAAAAAACTTCTTATAATCATACAGCTACTCATCTTTTATATGATTCTTTAAAATTAATTTTAGGAGAACATGTTAAACAAAGAGGTTCTAGCTTAAATTCTAATTATTTGAGATTTGATTTTAATCATTTTCAAAATTTATCTTTTGAAAATTTAATAAAAATAGAAAACAAAGTTAATGAATGGATTAATCAAAAACATCCAGTTATTATCGAAGAAACATCTTTATTAGAAGCTAAAAAAAGAAAAATTCAATTTTTAGACAATACCAATTATGAAGATAAAGTCCGAATAGTTAAAATTGGTGATTTTTCAATTCAACTATGTGGTGGAACACATGCCACTAACACAAGTGATTTAAAAAAATTTGCTATTGTCAATTATAAAATCATTGGCTCTGGAATTTATAGAATAGAAGCAGTTACTGATTCTAATGTTTTTTCTGCTTTAAATAAAAAAATAGAACCTTTTATCTTAGAAGAAAAACAAATTTTTTCTAAAATAGAAGAAATACATAAAGATATTTATTTAGAAGAATTTTTATCAAAAATAAAAAAGATTGCTATTCAAAAAAATTATAAAGACAGCTATGCTTATATCCAAAATTATAAAAATTATTTACAAGTTATAAGAAAAAAATTCAGTGAATTTAAAAAACAAATTTTACAAAAAAGAAATGAACAAATTATAAAAAAATATAAACAATTTATTCCTAACAAAATCGAGCCTTATTTAATGATTGTTGTTGATAACCATCATGAACTAACAAATAATGACTTAAAAGTGTTATTAGATCATCTATTTAACATATTAAAAGTAGATTTTTTATGCTTATGTAAAAAAAATTTAGATCAAGTTTTTATTTTATGTAAAAGTAAAATAATTAATGTTGAAAATTTTATTCAAAAAGTTGCTAAAACAATGAATGGTAAAGGTGGAGGAAATAAAAATTTTGGACAATTAACTATTTATGAAGTAAATAGATTTATTGAATTTAAAAATAATTGGAAAGTATTTTTATGACCAAAGAAAATGTTTTTTTAGGTTTAGATTTGGGAGAAAAAACCTTGGGTATTTCTGTATCTGAATCTGGTATTATTGTTAATAATTTAAAAACAATTTTTTTTCGTAATAATCAATATCAAGAATTAATTGAACCTTTAAAAACAATTATTGAAAATTTTAAAGTTACCACAATAATTTTAGGTTATCCGAAACATATGAATAATGATGTAGGAGTTAAAGCTCAAATTAGCATTGATTTTTCTAAAAGAATTAAAAAAAATTTCTCTTCTGTAGAAATTATTTTATGGGATGAACGTTTATCTACTCAGCAATCATATCAAATATGTCGTTTAAACAATCATAATAAGAAAAAAATAAAAAACTTAAAGGATCAAATATCAGCAGGTATCATTTTACAAAATTTTTTAAATCATCGTAATAATAAGTTGTTAAATAATAGTTAGAAGATTTTTATATTATGAAAAATGAAAAAGAAAAATTTTTGAAAAATATTAAAACATATGCTTTAGAAAATAATATTCCTATTATTCATGATGAAACTCTTATATTTTTACAAGATATAATTAAAAAAAATAATTTAATTAATATTTTAGAAATAGGAACGGCTATTGGTTATAGCGCTCTCGCTATGAATAATGACAAAAATAATATTCAAACCATAGAAAGAGATTATAATAAATATAAAATAGCTTTAGATTTTTTTCATGAAAAAAAATTTAATATCGAATTTATTTGGTCAGAAGCTCTTTTTTATCAACCTAATAAAAAATATGATTTAATTTTTATTGATGCTGCTAAAGTTCAATATCAAAAATTATTTGAAAAATATAATATTTTTTTAAATAAAAATAAATTTATTATATGTGATAATTTAAATTTTCATAATTTAAATATTAATAATCGTAAACTTTCGAGAAGTACTAAACGTTTAATTCAAAAAATGAATTATTTTAAATTTTTTTTAAAGAATAATTCTTTTTTTGAAACAACTTTTTTAAATATAGGAGATGGTATTAGTATTTCACGTAAAAAAATATTATAAAAAAATTCAATAAGGAAACAAATAGAATGAATAAAAATAAAAAAAATTATGAATTAACACAATCAGGAGTAGATGAATTAAAAGCAGAATTAGAACATCTTATAAATGTTAAAAGACATGAAAATTTAGAATCCCTTAAAGAAGCTAGAGAACAAGGTGATTTAAGTGAAAACGCTGATTATAACGCAGCTCGTGATGAACAAGCTTTTATAGAATCTCGTATTTTAGAAATTCAAAATATTTTAAAAAATGTTAAAATTATTGATACTTATAGTACAAATAAAGAAATTAATATTGGTAAAACAGTTACATTACAATTTTTAGATAGCATGACAGAAAAAACTTTACATTTAGTAGGTGTTTTAGAAGTTAATCCTTTTAAGAATAAAATTTCTATAGAATCTCCGATAGGCCAAAGTATTCAAGGTTATCAAGAAGGAGACCAAGTTTTAATTAAAACAGAACTAGGAAAAAGTTTTAAAGTAAATATTTTAAAGGTTAAATAAAATGATAACTAAACATAAATATTTACCTCGTTTTTATTATGAATCTGTTTTTGATATTCCTTATGATAATTTTTTTTCTAAAGATAAAATTAAAGTATTGTTTTTTGATTTAGATAATACTTTATTAAGTCCTCAAGAAAATGAATTAAATTTAAATATTCGAAAATTATTAAAAAGATTAAATAAACGTTTTAAAATTGTAATTATTTCAAATGCTTCATTCAAAAAAGTTAATTATATAGCTAAAAAAAATAATTTAGATTATATATATTTAAATATTTATCACAAAAAACCTTCTATATGGGGTTTTGAAAAAGCATTGAAATTATTCAATTTTCGTTCCGAGGAAATTATGATGATAGGCGATCAATTAAGAACTGATATCGCGGGAGCTAATAAGATGAATATTATTTCTGTTTTAGTAAAACCTTTAAATAGAAAATATGAATCTTTTAGAACTAAATTAATTCGTTTTTTAATAGAAAAACCTTTTATTAAAAAGATAAAAAAAATTAATTTACAAGAATATCAAAAAAAATTTCAGAATTTTATTAAATCATAAAAATTAATTATTATGAATCAATTAATAGAACAAATTTTAAAAAAATTAAAAGAAAAATTTAGAAACGATGATGAAAGATTTAATCATATTTTAAGTGTTTGTAGAAAAGCAGTTCAATTAGCTCGCTTTTATAAAGTTGATATTGAGAAAGCACAAATTGCTTCTTTATTACATGATTATACTAAAAATGAACCATTAGAATTTCATTTATCATTATTAAATAAAACGAAAATTAATAAGTATAAACAAGCTCCTTTTATTTATCATGCTTTTAGCGCGGCTATTGTTGTTAAAAAAGAGTTTAATATAAAAGATATACAAATTTTAAACGCTATTCAAAAACATGTTTGGGGATCTATCAACATGAGTAAATTAGATAAAATAGTTTTTATTAGCGACAAGATAGAAAATAATAGAGATTATCCGAATGTTGATTATTTACGAAAGTTATCTTTAGAAAATTTAAATAAAACTATTTATTATTTTTTAAAATTAACTTTTTCATATTATAAAGAAAAGAATTTTACAATTTTCCCTGAACAATTAAAAGTTTTTGATTTTTTTAAGAATAAAATAAAAAAATTAATTAATAAAGAATAATAAAGTATGTTATATATTATTTCTGGAAAATATAAAGGTTTTAAAATTAATTCTGTTTCTTCTACAAAAACAAGAAGCACTTCACATGCATTGAGAAAATCTTTATTCGATACTATCGGAGAGTTTATTAACGAAAATATTGTTTTAGATTTATTTGCCGGATCAGGTGCTTATGGCTTCGAAGCTTTAAGTAGAAATGCTAAACAAGTTTATTTAGTGGATAATTTTTTACCAGCTTTTAAAATTATTAAAAAAAATATAAAAAAATTAAATTTGCAAAAAGAACAAATTAAATTATTTTATAATAATGCTTTTCAAATGTTGAAAAAATTTAATAAAGAAAATTTAATTTTTGATCTAATTATTTTAGATCCTCCTTATTTTTTTGATTCATATTTACTTTTATTTTCGTATTTAGAAAAAATTACTAATAATAAAAGTTTAATTATTTTCGAAACTCATTCTAAAACTTTATTGCCTTCACGACAAGATAATTTTGTTTTATTCAAAGAAAAAAAATATGGCACTAAAAAATTATATTATTATCGCAAAAATTCTTTCTGTTAATTTTAATTATTATTTATTTTTTTCATTATATTATAATAATAAGTAGAATATTTTTATTTTTTTGAAAAAATAATATTTTAAATAAAGAAAGGTTAATATTTATTATTATGTCTTCGATTGTAACTGGTTTATTAGCATTAGTTTTAGGTATTATAATAGGAGCTATATTGATGTTTTTTTGGTTTAAAAAATATTTACAAAAAAATCCTCCTATTACAGAAAGACAAATTAAAGAAATGTTTAAACAAATGGGAAGAAATCCTAGCCAAAAACAAATTAAACAGATTATGAACAGTATGAAAAATAATAAATAAGCGGGGAAATATTTATGAGTTCTATTTGTATAATATTTTTTATTATTTTTATTATATCTATTTTAATGATTATGAATATTTTTTATGAATTTAATGAGAAAAATAAAATTAAAAAATATTTATTAAAATGTGGTCAATTAGAAAAAAATCTTTTAAAATCTATTTTAACAGAAAACAAAACAAAAGAATTCACCTTAACTAAAGATCATGCTATTACTAAAAAATTTATAAATCTAAATATAGTTTTAAAAATTAAGGATAACGAAGTTAATAAAAATCAATTTATTTGTCGTTTAAACATAAAAGTTTTTGATTTAATTTCGAATGATTTTTATTTAAAAAAAATCTATTTATAAAAAAATTAAATATTTTTTTTAATTTTTAAAAATTAAAAAAGGATTTTAAAAAGTGAATGAACTAAAAATTATTGCTTATTATGAAGAAAAATTTAAAGATTTAGGTATTATAAAAAATGGTTTAAAAACTAAGTTAGTTTCTGCTTTAATGAATAGCGAAGAAGACTACAGTCAACCGAATGAACTATTATCTTTATCTTTAATTTATTGTTTTTATAAGACAATTAAAGCTATTACATCTATTAGAAAAAAAGATGTCGCAGGAAAAATTAAAGTAAAAATTTTATGCAATACTTTAAAAGACGAAAAAGGGGTTTATTTTAAAATTGATTTATTTTGTGGCATCCAGAATTTATCTATAACAGAGATTAAAGAACTTATAGATTTAACTCATCAAAAATGTCCTGTTTCAAGAATGTTTGACACATATCCTCATTTTAGTTTAAAACCTATTTCATTTGAAGAAATTTAAAAATATAAAATTTATTAAATAAAAATTTTGTTTGTAAAAAAATATATTTTTTGTTTATAATATTAAAAAAAAGTTTTTTGAATTATTAAAAACTTTTTTTAATATTATTAAAATATTTAAATATAGAAATATAATTTATTTTATTTTTTATTTTAAATAATTTTAAATATTTGTTAATTTAGTAATTTTTATATTTACATTTTATGTTTAGTTTATATTTAAACAATTAATAATTAACATAATATTTAATTATTATGAAAGAAGAAAAGAAGATTTTTTCTTTTTCTCTTTGATAATAAATTATATATTTGTTATCAAAGATTAAACACCCTTTAAAACCCTTTTGAATTTTATATAAAGATTTTTAAGGGTTTTGAAGACAATTCCAAAAATAAATTTATTAATTAATTCGATCATTTAATGAATTTTTTTATAAAAATTTGCGTAAAAATATTTAAATTATATTTAAAATCATGTTTAAAACTATTTTTTATAAATAAATATAAAAGATATTAAAGTTTTATAAGTTAAATTTTTTTATCAAATTTAAATTTTTAAAAAAGAAATTTAGCATAATATTTTTAATATTGAAAAATTTAATTAAAAAAAAATTAAAAATCCAGTTATTTATTAACTGGATTTTATTTTTGTAAATTATTAAAATTAAATTTATGTATATAGTTTAAAAATTTAAATATTACTCCATTTTTAACTAAAGAGAATTTTATAACAAGAAGCCAATTATCATCTTAAAAATCAAACCCTTTTCGGTCGGCCTGAAAATATTTTAGAAAAAAGAAAAAAATATAAAATAAAGATAATTAAAACTAATTATGCTAAAATTTATAAAGGAGAATGGAAAGTTATATAATATAACATTACCTACACCTTTAAACCTTATTAAAAAGTCTAAAAACACATTAAAAATAACTATTTTTGATTTCGAATCAATTATAAAAATGAAATTAGAAAAATAATGGTTAAGTTTAAATTAATTCAAAAAAATAAAATTAAAAAAATGTATTATTAATTCATTATAAAAAAACAATATCAATATTTTTTAAATCAGATGTTATTATAAATTTTCAATCTAAATAAAATAATTACATAAATTAAATTTAAACATTTTAATTGTTATTATTTCGATTTTAAATATAATTTAAACAATAATATATTTTTATTATTAGACGATAGACGATAAATTATAATAAAAATAAATTAATAAAATAATATAAACGAATTAAAATAAAAAAAATATCTTTTTTATTTTAATTCGTTTTTGGAATTTTTATATTAAAATTAAAATAAAGATATATAATATTTTAAATTTACTTTATAAAAAATTTCAATAAATTATAAATAAAATATAAATAATTTAAATAAAAACTATATCATATTTTATATTTTGTCATCTTTTTAAAAAATAACATCAAATAATAAAAAAGGAAATTTATTAAATGTATTTATATAATTTTAACAATATTATTAATCATTATAATAATTATCATAAAGACAAAAAATATTTAAAATTTATTTTTTATTTTAAATATTTTTTAGATTTTTTTCGAAAAAATAAATTAAATCTTGATAATTTAACGGTTTAATATGAAAAATAATGATTATCGTTTATATTTTCCAATTTTTAAAAATCATAAAAACAAATTTATTTATTTCGATTCTGCCGCAACTTCTTTAAAACCAAAAGAAGTTATAGACGCTATTTGTAATTTTTATAATTATAACGGTTTGAGTTATAAATCTTTTGGCCCTCTTTCTCTACAAGTTGAGCAATTAATTCATGAAACTAGAAAACAAACAGCTCATTTTATTAATGCTAGTTGTACGGAAGAAATTATTTTTACTAAAGGAACTACTGAATCTTTAAATATATTAGCTCATATTTTAAGTCAAGATATTGAAGCTGGTAGTGAAATTATTACTTCTGAATTAGAACATAATTCTTCTATATTGCCTTGGATGAAAATTGCTAATCAAAAAAAAGCTAAATTAGTATTTATTCCATTGAATGAAGAAAATAAAATCACTTGCAGCAATTTTAAAAAAGTTTTATCTTCAAAAACTAAAATTGTAGCTTTACATCATATTTCTAATACTTTTGGTTACGAAAATCCTATCAAAGAAATTATTAAAGAAGTTCGAAAAACAAAAGCTCTAATTATTTTAGATGCTGCTCAATCTGTCAGTTTTAAAAAAATAGATGTCCAAGATTTAGATGTAGATTTTATGGCTTTTTCAGCTCATAAAATGTATGGTCCTTTTGGTTTAGGAATTCTTTTTGGAAAAAAGAATCTTTTAGAAAAGTATAAACCT
This sequence comes from Candidatus Phytoplasma vitis, assembly GCA_023934045.1. Lineage (GTDB taxonomy): Bacteria > Bacillota_I > Bacilli_A > Acholeplasmatales > Acholeplasmataceae > Phytoplasma > Phytoplasma vitis. Next base: position 530,066 of record CP097583.1, read on the forward strand.
TTTTTTATAGGTGGAGGTAGCGTTCAAGATGTTAATCATCAAAATTTTACTATTCAAAATTTGCCATATAGTTATGAAGCAGGAACTCCGAATATAAGTAGTATTATCGCTTTTCAAAAAAGTTTGGAATTTATCCAAAAAATAGGATTAAAAACAATTCAACAACATAATAAACATATAATTGAACAAATAAATTTTCGATTAAAAAAAATACCCCAAATTAAAATTTTTAATCCAAACGCCGATCATATAATTAATTTTAATTTAGGAAATATTCATCCTCATGATGTAGAAGAATTTTTAATAGCCAAAAATATTTATGTTCGAACAGGAAAACATTGTGCAGATTTAGCTATTAAAAAAATAAATCAAACAAGTACAATTAGAATTTCTGTAGGAATTTATAATAATTCTGAAGATATTGACATTTTAATAGATACATTAAAAAAAATAAATAATTTTTTTTAATTAATTTATTAAAAAAATGATAATATAAAATATTTTTCATTTTTCAAACAGATTTTAAATTAATGTATTATTGCAAAAAATAGCTTTTTCTGGACGTACTAACTAAAAAACCTCTTTTATTTAATTTGTTTTGATATTTAAGGATTGATAAAAAAGAAGCTTGATCGAGATGGAAAATACATAATTCAGTAATTATTGTTAATTTGTAGATTATTCTTAAAACTAATTCTTTATTTTGTTTATCAAGAGATATACCAAGCAATAATTTTGATTATTAAAAGAATTGATAATACAAGAGAAATATAAAAATCATTAAGAAGTTTTGAAATAAGTGATATTAGTGATATTATTAAATAATTTTTAAAGAGATTAAGTTGATATAAAATTTTGGTTAATTAAATTATTAAAAGTAATTAAGTTATTTTTTTAAATTATTGTCATAATTAATATTTATTTTTTTAATTCTTAAAAGAAAACAAATTTCATTTTCTTTGATAATAATATAAACTTTTTTATTTGTAATTAATTCATTAAAAATTTTTTAGTATAAAACAATAATTTTGTGATAACCGAAAAAAATATTGATGGTATAAACATAAAGCTTTGATTATTTTTTTGTTGTAACAAGTGTTTTCTTCTTTTCTTAGAGTTTTTTATTTCTGTATAAATAAAAAAAGACCAAAAAAATTTTTGATCTTAGATTATTTATTATACCAAAGGCTTACTTTTATATGTGTGTTATTCTTTCAATTACATCTAACATCGATGTATCTGGAGAAATGATCATTTTATATGCTTGTTTTAAATCTTCTTTGTTGATTTCTTTTCTTCTGTCTTTACCTGTTCCTCTATTTTTAGCGAAAATGTTGGCAGTTGATTTTAAAAAGTTTTCTAAAGTACGATTAGCTTTTAAAAATTCTTTATCATCGTCTAAGTATTCTAAACTTTTATTGATGACTTCAAATAAATATTGTTTAGCTTCATTACTATAAGGATTTTTTCTTTTGTTAATTAAGAATTCTAAGAATGCTTTTCTTTCTTCTTCATCCCCTGGTTTAACTTCGATATTATAAGTGAATCTTGATTTTATAGCTTCATCAATTTTTGTAATACTATTAGTTGCTCCAATAATGAAAATAGGTTTCTTAGGATTATTATTAATAGAAGTCATTTCTGTTTTAAATTGATTTACTGTATTTGCAACGTCTGATCCTTCTTTTAAATTTTGTAAATCACTAAAGATAGTTTCACATTCATCTAAAAAGATAATAGCCCCATTACTTTTTTCAGCTACTTCACGTGCTGCATCAAATAATTTTTTAACCATTTGTGGAGATTCTCCTATATATTTTCGTGAGAATAAAGAACTACTTACTTCGAAAAAAGGTAATTTAGTTTCTTTGGCTACTGCTCTAGCAAGAGTAGTTTTACCTGTTCCTGGGCAACCATACATTAAGATGCCTAATGGTGGTTCTACATCACCAATACCTTCATAATTTTCTTTGTTTTTAAGATAATCAATAAATGAATCAACTGCTTTTTTTTCTTCTTTAAAACCGATTAATTTATCGAATCCTAAGAATTTAGCACTATCAGAAGGTTTAAATGATGGTATTTCTTCCTTTTCTTCTAAATTAGTATTTTTACTTAAGCGTAAGCGGTATGCTGTTTTTATGTCGTCAATACTAATGTGGGTGCGTTTTGGAGTTGTTTTTGTTCTATCTAAACTGAAAGTCATAGCAATTTCTTCTAATAAATCATTTAAAGTACGATTACTTCTTAAATAAAGTGGTAAATTTTCTAAATCTTTGTTAACGTCGTTTAGTAAATATTCTTTAGCTTCTTTACTGTAAGGATTTCCGCGTTTTTTAATTAAGAATTCTAACATTTTTCTACGGTCTTCTAAATTACCTGGTTTAACTTCGATAATGTAGCTAAATCTTGATTTAATTGCTTCGTCAATTTTGTGAATATGATTAGTTGCACCAATTAAGAAAACTGGTTTTTTAGGGTCATTGTCAATACTTGTCATTTGAGATTTGAATTCGTTAACAATGTTTACAGTATCAGGGGTATTTTTAGATTGATCACCAGATAAATTTTTAAATACTTCTTCACATTCGTCAATGAAAATGATAGCGCCACCTGATCTTTTAGCTTCTTCTCTGGCCATAGTAAATAAATCACGAACCATTTGTGGGGCTTCACCAACGAATCCTTTAGAAAAACGAGATGCTGGAACATCGTAAAATGGTAAATTAGCATCTTTTGCTAAAGCTTGAACGAAAGTTGTTTTACCAGTACCAGGAATACCGTATAATAAGATACCAGTTGGCATGTTGATTTTACCAATGTCTTGGAAACTATTAATATTTTTTAAGAAAGTTAAAAAACGATCAGCTGCTTCGCGTTCGTCTTTGAAACCAATTAAGTTTTCAAATGATGGCATTTTTGATAAATCAGTTTTTATGATGTCATCATTGTTAGTTTTTTTTTTTTTTTTGAATGTTGCTGTTGTTAACTAAATCGTCTTTAGTAAGAACTAGTTGGGTTAATGATTTTAAATGTTTTTTTATTTCATCAATCTCATTTTCGTGTTTTTTATTTTGAGGAACGATAGTATCTAATTTTTCATTAATGTTTTTGATTTCATTTGATGAAATAGGTAAGTTTGTTTTGTTAAGTTTTAAATTTTTAATTTCGTTTATTTCTGATTTCGAATCTTGGATTTCATTAGAAGAAAGTCGTGATTGTCTTGTGCCTTTATCCAAAAGATGAATATATTTATGTAAAAAAGCAAATACAAGTAAAAAAAACATTAATGCAACAATAGTTAAAAAATGGTATTTAGAATAGTTTTTAAAAAAAATCATGAATTACATTTCCTTGTAATAATAATAAATATTGGAATTTAATACATTATTATTATATATTTTTACAGTTTTTAATGTTGAATAAGAAGTTGTTTATAATTATTTTAGAAATATTTATTTGAAAGTTTTCATTTATATGACTTTTTTTTGGTATAAATGTAACTAGGATTTTTTGTCTTATTTCGTTTTTCATTATGTCAATGTTTGCTTTTTTTCTTTCGTTTTTCGTCTAAGTCTGTGTATTCTAATTCTAAACGTCCTATAAATAATTTTAAAACATCTTTATATTTATCATTTGATTCTTCAGTAAGAATTTGATATTCTTAAAATTTTTGAAGTTCCTTTTTTAAATTTTCTTGTCGTGTATTATTTATTAATTAAATTCATTGCATCTTAATATTTTGGTTCCCATTTACTAATTGCTAAATCATTTTGAAAGTCTTTTATTTCCTTTTGAAGGTTTCTTTGTTTTCTTTAAGAGTGAACAAATGATTGTTGATTTGTTTATTAAATGTCTCTAACATTTCTGTTTAAATCATGAATGTTCGTCTTTTTTTTTATAATCAAACGAGATATAATCAATAAATGATGATTTTTATATATGTTTAAACTAAGTTGTTTTGAGTGGTTTTTTCAAGAGTATATTTATAAGCAATATTGAATAAAAATTTTTTTATTAGGGAGTAAAAACTTACCTCAATTTGATAATTTTGTTAAAAATTTTTTTATTTTAGTTAAAAAATAGTAAAATTTTATAGTTTTTAATAAGGTTTTAATTTTTTAAAATATAAAATTTAAAAATATACTTACATATATAAAACCCCTTTAAAAATTTATAAAAAACTCATATCTTTTTTTCATGTAAAAAATTTTTTTATACTTTTTGTCTAAAAACAAAAAAAGACTAGTTTTTAACTAATCTTTTCGGTATTAAAATGAATTTATTTACAAAAATTTATAACAATGCGGATAATATCGTATATTTTTAATTTAGGTTGTGTACTAAACAATTCTTGTTAAAAGGTTTGGTGATCAGAAAGTCTAATTTGAGATTTGATTTGTTTATGAATATAAGAACGAATTGATACATGAGAAGAAGGAAATTTGAAAATAAAAATGAATAAAATGATGATAAAATATTCAAATACAAGTCATTTTAATTAATTTTAACAATTTATTAATTATCTCTTTGTGTAAAAAATCTTATAAAATGATTTAATTATAAATGTTAATATTTATTAACGATTATTGTTTTGATCTTTTTCAAAGGTGACAAAATAAATGACTTAATTGCATTTGTAATATTTATTGATTCTTGTTTTTTATCTTTTTCAAAGGTGTAAAAATAAATTTTTTTGGTGCCATTAGAAAATTGTAAAAAACGAATTCCATCATCAAAATCAACGGCTTCTATTTTTTTATTTTTAAAAATATTATTTTCAGGCAAAGATATGACTAAATCAGTATCAGGAGAGACATTATAAAATCCTAATTGAATTTTTTTGGATTGTGTGATGATTTTATTTTTAATTAAATCCGCATTAATTGCTTTAATTTTGATTTCTTCGTTATAGGAAGGCATTTTAATATTTATTAATTCTACATTTAAATTTTCATCTTCTACTTCAATTATTATGTTTTTTTCTGTTGCTAGTGATTCTTCTGCTGTTGTTTTAGATAATATTTCTGTTACTGATGATTCTTTTGCTGTTGTTTTAGATAATATTTCTGTTACTGATGATTCTTTTGCTGTTGTTTTAGATAATATTTCTTCTGATGGTGATTCTTTTGCTGTTGTTTTAGATAATATTTCTGTTACTGATGATTCTTCTACTGATGTTGCTGTTGCTAGTGATTCTTCTGCTGGTGTTTTAGATAATATTTCTTCTACTGGTGTTTTAGATAATATTTCTGTTACTGATGATTCTTCTACTGATGTTGCTGTTGCTAGTGATTCTTCTGCTGGTGTTTTAGATAATATTTCTTCTACTGGTGTTTTAGATAATATTTCTGTTACTGATGATTCTTTTGCTGTTGTTTTAGATAATATTTCTGTTACTGATGATTCTTCTACTGGTGTTTTAGATAATATTTCTGTTACTGATGATTCTTTTGCTGTTGTTTTAGATAATATTTCTGTTACTGATGATTCTTCTACTGATGTTGCTGTTGCTAGTGATTCTTCTACTGGTGTTTTAGATAATATTTCTGTTACTGATGATTCTTCTGCTGTTGTTTTAGATAATATTTCTTCTGCTGGTGTTGCTACTGATGGTGATTCTTCTACTGGTGTTTTAGATAATATTTCTGTTACTGATGATTCTTTTGCTGTTGTTTTAGATAATATTTCTGTTACTGATGATTCTTCTACTGATGTTGCTGTTGCTAGTGATTCTTCTGCTGATGTTTTAGATAATATTTCTTCTGATGGTGTTGCTACTGATGGTGATTCTTCTACTGGTGTTTTAGATAATATTTCTGTTACTGATGATTCTTTTGCTGTTGTTTTAGATAATATTTCTTCTGATGGTGATTCTTTTGCTGTTGTTTTAGATAATATTTCTTCTGATGGTGATTCTTCTGCTGTTGTTTTAGATAATATTTCTGTTACTGACGATTCTTCTACTGATGTTGCTGTTGCTAGTGATTCTTCTACTGGTGTTTTAGATAATATTTCTGTTACTGATGATTCTTTTGCTGTTGTTTTAGATAATATTTCTTCTGATGGTGATTCTTTTGCTGTTGTTTTAGATAATATTTCTGTTACTGATGATTCTTCTACTGATGTTGCTGTTGCTAGTGATTCTTCTGCTGGTGTTTTAGATAATATTTCTTCTACTGGTGTTGCTACTGATGGTGATTCTTCTGATGGTGTTTTAGATAATATTTCTGTTACTGATGATTCTTCTGCTGTTGTTTTAGATAATATTTCTGTTACTGATGATTCTTTTGCTGTTGTTTTAGATAATATTTCTTCTGATGGTGATTCTTCTGCTGTTGTTTTAGATAATATTTCTTCTGATGGTGTTGCTACTGATGGTGATTCTTCTGCTGTTGTTTTAGATAATATTTCTGTTACTGATGATTCTTCTACTGATGTTGCTGTTGCTAGTGATTCTTCTGCTGTTGTTTTAGATAATATTTCTGTTACTGATGATTCTTCTACTGGTGTTTTAGATAATATTTCTGTTACTGATGATTCTTTTGCTGTTGTTTTAGATAATATTTCTGTTACTGATGATTCTTTTGCTGATGTTGCTGTTGCTAGTGATTCTTCTGCTGTTGTTTTAGATAATATTTCTGTTACTGATGATTCTTCTACTGATGTTGCTGTTGCTAGTGATTCTTCTGCTGTTGTTTTAGATAATATTTCTTCTGATGGTGTTGCTACTGATGGTGATTCTTCTGCTGTTGTTTTAGATAATATTTCTGTTACTGATGATTCTTCTACTGATGTTGCTGTTGCTAGTGATTCTTCTGCTGGTGTTTTAGATAATATTTCTTCTGATGGTGTTGCTACTGATGTTGCTGTTGCTAGTGATTCTTCTGCTGATGTTTTAGATAATATTTCTTCTGATGGTGTTGCTACTGATGGTGATTCTTCTACTGGTGTTTTAGATAATATTTCTGTTACTGATGATTCTTTTGCTGTTGTTTTAGATAATATTTCTTCTGATGGTGATTCTTCTGCTGTTGTTTTAGATAATATTTCTGTTACTGATGATTCTTCTACTGATGTTGCTGTTGCTAGTGATTCTTCTACTGGTGTTTTAGATAATATTTCTGTTACTGATGATTCTTTTGCTGTTGTTTTAGATAATATTTCTGTTACTGATGATTCTTCTACTGATGTTGCTGTTGCTAGTGATTCTTCTGCTGGTGTTTTAGATAATATTTCTTCTGCTGGTGTTGCTACTGATGGTGATTCTTCTGCTGATGTTGATGTTGATAGTGATTCAGTAATTATTTGTTGATATACAACTGGTTTTGTTTCTTCCTCTTTATGTTTATTAATACATAAATAACAGAAACTGAATATTCCTATACAGCAAATTGTTATTTCAATGATTAGGTGTTCATTAATTAAATAACTTTTCCAAGTTTTAGTATTTATATTACGATATTTGTTTTTATTTTGGTTTCGCATTTATTTATTCCTTTCTATTTGAATTTTTAATTGTTAATATTTTTAAATAAAAAAAGACCAAAAAATTTTTAATCTTAGATTATTCATTATAAAGATTTATCTTGTGAATCAAATACTTCATAATCACAAACTAATTCTAATTCAAGTATTGTGTTGACAATTACATTTTCTTTAACAATACTTGTATTTTGTTTAATTTTAACTTTAACATACAAATTCTTTTCACCATTAGTCATAATAAAAAATATAAGTATTTTAGAATTAGTATAATCAAACCATTTAAATTTATCATTAGATATTTGAATACCTATATTAAAATATGTTTTTGGTTAAATAAAAACAAATTTAGTAGTATCATAAAAAGATATTAATTTTAAAAATAAATGAACTAAAATATCTATTCTATTTTATTTAATTTTTACTTCATGTTCAATATTAATTAAATATTCATATTTTTTTTATTAAAATTAGCAATATTATATGATAAAAGACATTTATATTCGTTATTACCAACAGTTTTATTTACTATAAAAATAGGAAATTTATCGCTAATCGAATTTTGTCTCTTCTTTATTTGACAAAGAAACTTTCTAAAACGAAAATAGATGCAATAGTAGTGGATAAATAAATAAAAATAGTAGAAATAGTTATAATTATTTTTATTTTATATTTTAATTTAAAAAATTTTATTATTTATTTTTTCATTTTATCTTATATTGATAATAATTTTTTATAATAGACAAATTAACAATTAAAATTATTACATAAAAAAAAAAAAAAACAAATTTTAAGTTCTTGAAAATAAAAATTAAAATTTAGTATTTTATTTTCTTATATAATGAATTAACAATTACAATTATTACAAAAAAAAAAAAAACAAATTTTAAGTTTTTGTTTTTTTATCTATTCTATTTTAATAAATAATTTTTGTATTTGATCCCAATCAGGATGACCATTTTTATGAGGTAATGGAATTGTCATTTTAGACATTAATTCTTGATTCCATTTACGTCCATAATGAAAATAAACTCTTTGTTTTTTAATTAAAGTACACAAAAAAAGAGCTATTTCGGGAGTTAAATTTTGATTTTTAAGGGTTAAAATAAAAACAACTGGACTAGCGGAAAAAGGTTTCTTTTGATAAAAAACTTCTCCGATGGACCCATCATTACTTAAAGTAATTTGATTTCCTGGAAAAGAAGCAGTTTGAGTATAACCCGAAATGCCATTATTTTTACTAGTAGCAGAAATATAAGGTACAGAACCTATTTTTTTTTGGATTTCTTGTCCTCTAAAAATATTAAAAATATCTTTATATAAAAAATTTTTCATTAATCTGGAATTAATATTTATCATTTTATTATTACAAATATTTTTCTTTAATGGAGGCAATTTCTCTTTAAATTTATTAATATATAAATTACCTAGTTTATTTACCCATAATGGTATTTCTTGAGGTAAAGGTAATTTAAAATTAGCAAACTTTGTTATAGCAGATCTATTAAAATGAAATAAAGAAGCATACAATCGTAAACATGAAACATAGTATAATAAATCATTCGAAGATAATTTAAATTCAGGTTTAGGTTTTAAAATTTTAACATTTTCAGTAGCATAAAAAGGTTGTGTTTGTAAAAATGTAGAACAAACAGTTCCGTCAGGAGCAAAAGTTAATAAACCTGCATCAAAAGTTTTTAAATTTGAAATAGGTTTAATTTTTTTGATTATTCCATAATTAGAACCTTTTCTACTAATTAAATTAATGCCTTTAAAATCTTCGATAACTTTATTAGAATTTAATTTATGTCCTGAGAATATATCAAAAATCTTTGTTAATTTCATCATCTAACATTACCTCAAATTCGTGTAAAATATATTCTTTAATAGTTAACATAAAATCTTTTTCAGAAGGTAAATCAGGTTTTAAATGTGCTTCTATACACCATTCATCGTTAAAATCCAGGATTTGCATTTTACTTTCTATATTATCTTCTTTGATTTCTTTTTTATTGTTATATATTTCAATCCATTTTTGTTTTATTTTTTCCCATAATTTTTCTTTTTGTATTCTTTTTGTCTTTTGTTTAATAAAACCATCATCTTTAATCCATCCTAAAAAAGTAGCATTTGTTTTGTTATGTGGAATACTTGATTCAAAAATTAAAATATTAGTAATCACTCCTGCTATTCCATGAAAAAGTTCTCTTGGACAAGAAAAACTTGCTAATAAAGTATGATGTTTTAAAATTTCTTCTTTAATATTATTAACAGCTTTAGAATTACCAGTAGCAGAAGCTTGTACAATGGCAACTACTTTTCCTTTAGGAGTTATCAGTTCTAAAGCTTTTTGAATAAATCTTAATTGTTCAGATGATCCATTATAAGGAGGATTTAAAAAAGCTACATTTGGTTTATTTTTAAAATCCTGAATTTTAAATTCAAAACAATTTCCTTGATAAATATTAGTATGGCCATCGCCATGCATCATCATATTAACAGTTGAGTGTAACCACATATCATTCCTTTTTTCAATTCCTAATAATTGTTCTGTTTTAATTTTTTTTATTTCTTGTTCGTTTTGGGATTTTTGACACATATATTTCATAGCTGCAATTAAAAAACCGCCTGTACCACAACACGGATCTAAAACGATATCATTACTTTGAATATTAACTAATTCACAAAAAAAATCAGTAATATGAGTTGGAGTCAAAACTAATCCAGTTTTCTTATCTTCGGTGGCATATTTAATAAATTCGCGATAAAATTGACCCATAATATCCCAATCTTTATCATGTATCGAAGGCATAATTTCCACATTTAATTTTTTCAAAAAATAATTTAAATTAGTATTTTTATGTTCCTTTCCATGACTATCTACTTCTTTTTCGGATATCCAAACATTATTAGAAAGCAATCTATCATAATAAGAACAAATAGTTTTAGTTTTATTTAATTCAATATTTTTTGATTTTAAACTAGTTCTAACCCAAATAATAATTTTTTTTTTTAAATTTTCGTTATTATAACTATTTTCTTCAAAATCATTGTCTTTGTCTGAAAGTGCTATCAAAAAACAGCCAATTAAAACTGGTCTTTCTGATTCAGGGATTGCCATTTTATGTAATTTATCATTAAACGATTTAATAGATTTTAAATTATTGGAATCAGGATTAGTTAATTTAAATATATTTTTTTTAATACTTTGATATGTTAATAATTTATTATATTTATCAGGGAATGGCCTTTTATGATTTTTAATCCACAAACGACCTTCAATTAAAATTCTTTGAGGATTTTGTCCTGATATACCATAATAAAGAACATTAAATGATTCTTTTAATTTAGAAGCATATTTTTTTCTGCATCTTTTAAAGCTTGTGTTTGTTTTTTGGAATCAGCTTTGCATTCAATAACAATAATAATATTATCATTGTTATTTTTAGAATAAATAATAAAATCAGGTTTTCCCTTTCCTAATAATTTTTTAATTGATTTGTCGCTACTAATTTGTTCATCAAAATAAAATTTTTCTTGATTATAAGTTTTTTTTATTAAATCTCTAATAATTGATTCAGTTAATCTTTCATTCACTTTTTTATTTTCCTTTATTTATCATAAGTTTTTTTAATAATATATTTATTATGATGATTAAGCAATTTTAGTTGTAATAATTGCGGATTCATCTTTAAAAAAGTTACCTTGAACATCAACTATTTTTCATAATCGTAAACTAAATATAATTCAGGTTTTTTTGTCATTTTTAAAAATAAAGTAACTGAGAAATATTAATTCCATTTGAGTTAACTTTTACTTCATGCGAAATATTTGATCAAATGGTTATATTTATTTGAATCAAATTTATGGCATAAAATAGCTAAAAGAATTTTATTTAGGTTATTAGATCATCCTATCTACTATAAAAACAGGAAATTTATCTATTAATTGAAATTTGTATATTATTTATTTTACAAAATTTTACTTGCAAAATAAATAGATACGATGTCAACGTATGAACAAATAAAAATAGTAGAAATAGTCATAATTTTTTTTATTTTGTATTTTCATTTCAAAAATTTTATCATTTATTTTTTCATTTTATCTTCTATTGATAATAATTTTTTATAATAAATGAATTAACAATTAAAATTATTACATAAAAAAAAACAAATTTTAAGTTCTTGAAAATAAAAATTAAAATTTAGTATTTTATTTTCTTATATAAAAAAATTTTTTTAAGTTCTTTTTTATTTATTTTAGATATCGCTATTCTAAAACAACCTCAATTATTTACCAAAAATTCTTGAAGAAACCTTTTTTTTATCTTATATTACGCAAATATTTATAGATTTTATCCCTGTTAATTTTAACTTGATTTTAATTAAGTTAATTTTTATGATTCTAAAATTTTTTTCTATAATATTCTTTGATAATTTTAGGTTCATTTTAAACAATATTACATTCTTCTCAATGAAATTTGTCTTAATTTTGTTTGAAAATCGCTTAAATTATAAATTAAAATAATGTTTATAATAATTTAAAAGAAGAGCTTTAAATATCTTTTTAAAATTTTCAGACTTAGTGCATCAACAACTTTATCTCGAATTTTTAAATAAATAAGTACTTTTGACGATGAGATGTTTAAACCTTCTATTTGTAATTATCTTAATCTTGAAATAGTTTCTAGACTAATTAATTCGTCTTAATTCATTTTCATGACTGTTTGTAATTATCTCTTGTTCTTTAGTTCAGAAAATCATCGGGATTTCTCATGTTATGTTATTTCATGTTATCATTACAAATATAACAATTGGATAAATTGTATCATTATATTGTATCTTTTACCCTCAAAAATTAAATATGTTTTTGAAAAAAATATAAAGAAAAAACCCAGTCATTTAATGACTGGGTTTTATTATATTTAATAAGTTTTTTTGATTTTAATAAGAATCAAAATTATAAAAGTCAGTTAATTGCTTAATAATTCTGATTATTTTCAAGGTTTTGATATCATTATGAAAATCTTTATTATAATTAAAATAATTTTGTAATTCTTTTTCATCAAAATTACTACTAAAAAAAATTGGCAAGTTATGTTCATAACGATAATATAAAAGAGGCAAAAAAATATCATCTCTAAAAAAAATATTCATATTTTCAGAACCAAAATCATCTAAAATTAAACAAGGAATATTTTTTAAATAATTAAATTTACTTTCTAAAATATCACTATTATTCCAAGTATTTTTAAATTGTCTTGTTAGATCAGGCATAAAAATAAATAATACAGGAATATTTTTTTTAATTAAATTTTTAGCTAAACTTTTAAGAAGAAAAGTTTTCCCTGTACCAAATTTTCCGTGAAAATAACATCCTTTTTTGATATTATAGAAATTTTTAATTATGTTTTTTATTTGCATCAAAGCTTTTTCTTTATTTGGAAAATTTTGTGTTTCAAAATTTTTTAATTCAATATTATTTAAATTTAAATTTTGATGAAATAAAATATTTTTTTGATATAAATTATTTTCTAAATTAATTTGTTTAGATTTGGAAGTTTCTTTGTAAATAATTGAAATATAAGGTTTTGTTTTTAAAATCATTTGATAACCAAAATAATTTTTTTGATCTTTATTTTGTAAATAATTATAAACTGTAATAACATCTTCATCATTTATTTTTAAATTTTTAGTTTCTTCATGTTGTTTAACGAATGCTTTAATTTTTTGAAAATCTAATTTTTCGAAAGTAGACATTATATTTAAACACCTTTTTAATCATCCAAACCTAATTCTTTTTCTACTTCATCTAACCATTTAGGACGATTTTGTTTATAGGTTTGTGTATTTTGAAATTTATTATCTTCCATTAAAAAATCATAGGCTGTTTCTGCCGAAATAATTCCTTTTTTAGACCATGAATTTAAAATAGTTTTAAAATAATTAAAAGTAGGAATAAAGTTTTTATTTGTATTTTTTTTTATTTTTAAAACATACATAAGTAAAGCATTAATTACTCCAATATCGGTATTTGTTTGTTCTATTAATTTAAAAGCTATATCAATTAAATCAGAATAAATATGAGCACTTGTAGCAAAATTTTTTATAATTCTATTTGGTTCTGTATTTTTTAAGTAAAGAATCATTTCATTTTCTTCATTTATACTAGGAACATTAGTTAATGTTATTTTTTTAAAATATTTTCTAGTTAAAATTATTTTTAAATCATTTAAATCTATATTTTCATTATTTTTATTAATAAAAGTTTTTTGATATAAAGATGCCATTTCTTCAGGTTTTAGACCATAAACAAAACTTAATTTCGTAATATATTCAATACTTTTCCATTCTAATAAAAAAGGTTTTTTGAAACGTTGTGGTAATTTTTCGATAAAAATTTCATAATTAAAATATTTTTGTAATGAAGAGGAGGATTTGTTATTTTTTAAATGTTGAAAATTATTAATTGTTTTTGGTAGATTTATTTTTTGAAAACGATAAATATCTGAAAAATTTTTACTTATATTTTCATAATTTTCTAATATTTTTTGTTCTTCGTCGCTAGCAAAAAAATTATTTAATTGCGAATAAAGTTCTTCTCCTATTTCACTTAATAAATATTGATTTAAAATCGGATCTTGAAAAAAATTAATATAGTTTAAAGGAGATTTTAAAAAATAAAGTTTTTCTTTTTCTTTATTTTCGAAAGTTTGTAATAAATTAATTGCTTCAAGTTTTTCTTTATATTTAATAAAAGTATCTTCATCAATATTTAATAAATCAAATAAAAATTGGTGATTATAATTAAATTTTGATTTATGATTTTGATTTAAAAAATAAAAAGTATTATAAAGGCTTAAAGCCCCTAAACCTATTAAAGGTTGATAAAGTAAATGTAAAATTTTTTGTTCCTCATTATTCAAAGTATAATTATTTTTGATATTAAATTTTTGTAATGTAAACAAAAAAACACCTCTTTTTATTTATAATAATTGTTAATTGTGTTTTTGGCATTGAGAACAAAAATAAGAACTTCTTCCACCTATTTTTATTTTGTTAATTTTATTTTTACATAAAGAACAATTTTCTTTTTTATAAACTAAAAGTTGGTTTTGATAAGAACCTTTAACCCCTAAAGCTTCAAAACTACTAATAGAAGTGCCACCATAAGAAATTGCATTTTTTAATATTTTTTGTGCTATTGAGATAATGATTTCTACTTGTTTTAAAGTTAAAGAATCTGTTTTTGTTTCAGGATGAATTTTAGCCAAAAATAAAATTTCACTAGCATAAATATTACCAATTCCCGATATTACTCTTTGATCTAATAAAATTTTTTTAATCACTGTTTTCTTTTTATGAATTTTGTTAAAAAGAGTTAAAGCTTCTATTGAAAAAGGATCTTGAGCTAATTGATTTAATCCGCTTTCTTCTAAATATGTTTCTTTTTTGTATAAATGAAAACGGCCAAATTTTCTAAAATCATAATATCGGAAGATTTTATTATTATTTAAAAATATTCGAAAATTTTCATATTTGTGGATTGTCTTACATTCTTCTAAAGTATGAATATATATCTTACCCTCCATCCGAAAATGTCCTACTAAAACCCAATCGGAGCTTAAAAAAAATAATAAAAATTTACCTTTTCTTTGAATATCTAAAAAAGTTTTTTGTTCGAGATTATCCAAATTATGAATACTTTGTAATGAAGGTTGGTGAAAAATTTCTATTTTTTCTATTCGAGAATCAATTATTTTTTTTCTTAAATTACGAATTGTAATTTCTACTTCTGGTAATTCTGGCATTTTTTTCACTTATTTTCATCAATTTTTTTATAATATTAAATTTTTTTAATAAAAAAAGAAAACCATCTATAAATGAGATAGTTTACAATATGAATTAAAAATTAAAGCAGAAAACTAAAAATTTTTTATTTTTCTGCTGCTTGTCGAAATTTATAAACTGTTAAAATATATTTATTTCCAGAAGATTCTTCAATTTCTAATTTACTTTTAATAATTTGAATGATTTGTTCTGGTTGCAAAAAAAACTCTGGATTATCTTCATCAATATGATCAAATTTAATTATTACTTCTGGTAAATAATAATCTTTATTTTCAAAATTAAATTGAAAATTTTCAAAAAACCATTCTCTTTTTTTATTTTTATTTTTTTGTGAAATATATCTATTCTTAATTTCGATATTAAAACTATTTAAGAAAATAGGGTTTTTTAACTTATTATATCTTTCCTTAAAATCCATAATCAAAAATATAAACTCTTTTCATTTTAGTTTTCTAAAAAAATAAATCAATATATTAATATTATATAAAAATATATAAATTATTTTAAATATAAAATAAAAGTAATTTTATATTTTTTATATTGTTAAAATAATAGGAATTATAATTGGGTTTCTTAAAGTTAATTCATAAATTTTAGGAGTTATAAAATCAACAATAATCTTTTTTAATTGATTTTTATTTATTTTGTCATTTTTATATAAATAATCTTCTATTATTTTTTTAATTTCAGAAGAAAATTTTTTCATTAATTCTTTGTTGCTTTTCATGTAAATAAAACCACGTGAAAAAATAATTGGAAAATTTAATATTTTATTATATTTTAAATTAATACTTGCGATAATAGAAAATAAACCCTCTTCGCTCAAAATTTTTCTTTCTTTTAATACACAATTACTAAGATCGTCTGTTCCTGATTCATCAATGAAAATATTATTTGCTACAATTTGATTATCTAATTTTTTAACAGATTGCTCACTTATACCAGCTACATCTCCGTTATCTAAAATAAAAATATTTTCAGATTTAATACCGCAATCAATAGCTAATTTTTTATGAGCCATTAACATGATATGCGATCCGTGTACAGGAATAAAAAATTTAGGTTTAACTAAATTTAATAATAATTTTAAATCGTTTTGGCTTGCATGTCCTGAGGCATGAGTATTAACAACATCTCCATGAATAATAACATCTACATCCATTTTAAAAAGTAAATCTAAAACTTTATTTATACTATCTTGATTACCAGGGATTGGAGAAGAAGAGAAAATAACCGTGTCTTTTTTAAATAATCTAATTTGTCTATGAATTCCATGCGCCATTCTACTAAGAGCGGCCAATGGTTCTCCTTGTGATCCAGTACAAATTAAGGTAATATTGTGATATTTTTCTATATTATTTCCATTTACAATTGTATCTTTTGGAATATTTAAATAACCATTTTTAATTCCGTTTTCAACAGCTTTTTCCATACTACGTCCAAAAATAGCAATTTTTCTTTTTGTTAAAATACTAGCTTCAATAATTTGTTTGATACGATAAAAATTAGAAGCAAAAGTAACGATTATAATTCTCCCTTTGATTTTATAAAATAGTTGATCGATAGTTTTTCTTATTTCGTTTTCTGAAGGAATACTTTCTTTATTTTGTGCATTTGTAGAATCAGACAAAAGACATAAAATATTTTTTTTATTTAATTCAACAAGTTTGCCATATTCTGCTAAAGGTCCAACAGGTGTATTATCAATTTTAAAATCTCCTGTATAAAAAATAATTCTATCTTTATTATTGAATACTATACCAAAAGTATCAGGAATAGAGTGATTCATTCTTATGAAAGAAATTTCTGTATTTCCGAATTTAAATTTAGAATCATTATTGTATTTTGTCATGATGCGTATATATTTATGTAATTTATGTTCGATTAATTTGGATTCAATTAAATTGAATGCTATACCAGAAACAAATATATTATTAATTTTAATTTTTTTTAATAAAAAAGGAATACCGCCAATATGATCTTCGTGGCCATGTGTAATAAAAAGACCCACAATTCTATGTTCGTTTTGTAATAAATATTCATAATTAGGGATAACATAATTAATACCTAAAAAAGAATCTCCAAAAAAAGAAATACCTGAATCAATGATAAATATTTTTTGTTCGATTTCTAGAATATACATATTTTTTCCGACTTCGCCTAGACCTCCTAGAGCGTAAAAAAATATATCAAAATTTTCTAATTCAGGATTTTTATTTAATAAATCCATTTGTTTATTTCCTTTGTAAATTTTATTAGTTTTGATTTTAAATTTATGAATTGATAGTTATTAAAATAGGTATGATAATTGGTTTTTTTTGTGTTTTTTTAAAAATTAATTTTGATAATTCTTCTTTTAAATAATTTTTAAAATCACTCCATTTGGTTTGTTTATTTTTTGTTAAAAAATCTTCAATTAATTTAGAGAAAAAAAATTTTAATTCTGATACTAATGAAGTAATTTTCATTTTATCTAAAAAACCTTTATGAATTAATTCTATATTATTACCTACATTTTTTTTAAATCTTAAATCTAAATTACAAGCTATTATAATAACACCATCGTTAGCTAATAATTCACGATCCTTTATAATGTAATCGTTGCCTTCTAATACTGGTGTTCCATCAATTAAAAATTCTCCTAATTTGTTAAAGAAATTTTTATTAATATAAGGAGTATTTTTAAAATTACAAGTCCAATTATCAGAATTTTCAAGCATAAAAATTTTATTTTCAGGAAAATCAAAATTTTTAGCAATTTTTTTCATTTGGTATTGGTGGCGATATTCTCCTGCAATTGGTAAAAGATATTTAGGTTTTAATAAATGTAAAATTAACTTGAAATTTTCTTCATAATTATAAGAAGCTGTTAATAAATCTTTTACTAATAAGTCAACGACAAAACCATTACGAGCTAAAGAATCTAGGGTTTTAGTTTGAATTTTATCAATACCAGTTATTTCAATTGATAATAATAAAATTTTATCTTTAGGATTTAATACCATTAATCGATCTGTTTGTTTGGACATTCTTTGTAAGCGATAAAGAGGTTCAAAACGTTTTCCGACTATAATTACTACTAAATTTTTATATTTTAAATAATCTTGCATTCCTTTTAAATTTACTAAAAAACCGCTAGGAATTTTTAAATATCCTTTTTGAATAGCAATATCTACAATTTTTTCATTTTTTCTTCCTAATAAAGCTATTTTTAAATTAAATTCTACTGCAATATCAATAATTAATTGAATTTTTAGTAAATCTGGAATTAAAAAAGAAATAATAATATTATTTTGGATACTTGCAAAATAACTACTTAGAGAATATTCTAAAACTTCACTTTTGTTTTGTTTTGCAATATGGAAAGCTCCTTGAGAAGCGATCATTAATGCTAGAACTTTTTTAGAATTTAATTTAGATAAAGCTAAAAAATTAGTTTGAAATTTTGGATTTTTAGATTGTAAAAAGTGCATTTCACTAATATATACTAGATAACCTTCAGATGTTTCAAAAGATAAACCTAAAGTTTCTGGTAAAAAATCAGCTACTCCGAAAAAACTTACTTTTGTATCTATGAAATCAATTTCAGAATTTTCATTTACTGTTTTAAAATCTAATTTTGATACATCTAAATTTTTATGATTTTCTAAATTAGATTTTAGAATATTTATAACAAAATCAGAAGCATAAATAGGAGCTTCTAAATATTCAATTAAATAAGGAAGAGAACCAGAATGAGTTTCAAAAGCGGAAGTTACAAAAACACCTTTAATTTTTTTTTTTATTTTTTCTAAAGCAGTATACTCAGGAATTATAGAATCTATCCCACTCATAGAAATATTAGGATATTTTAATCCTGAATCTAAAACAAAATAAGAGGAATCGATTCTTAATAAATATAAATTTTTTCCATTTTCGCCTATTCCTCCTAAGACAGAAAAACCAATTTCTTGCATATGCAATAAAACTCCTAATAAAAAATTTTTTATAATATAAAATATTATTAGTTTGTTATGAATAAAAAACTGACAATATTTTAAAAAAATATAGAGAAAGTAAAATATAAAAATGCTAAAATATCCTTTTCAGAAAAAAAACATAAATAAAGCAAATTTAGGTAGTAATTTAGAAAGAGATATTAATTTAACTAATCTTTTTTATCAAGATAAAAAAATTGCTTTAATTTATAAAAACGAAATACCGATCAAAGTTGTTAAAGTTGATTATTCTTCTAGGCAAAGAGCTAAAATTATTGAAGCTTATTATCATTCGAAATCTTTACCTGATTATCAAGGGCTTTATCGTGGAAAATATTTATGTTTTGATGTTAAAGAAACTAATAGTAAAACTAATTTTTCTTTATCTAATATACCTCAACATCAAATACAAAAATTACAACTTATAAAACAATTTAATGGCATCGCTTTTTTTATTATTCATTTTAAAGTTAAAAATAAATATTTTTATCTTCCAATTGATTTTTTGAATAATTATATCCAAAATTCTAAAATGAAAAGTATTAATTATAAAATTTTTGAAGAAAATTTATATCAAATTCCTTTAGCTTATTCACCTAGAATAAATTATTTAAAAATAGTAGATAATTTCATATAATAATTTACAAAATTAATAAAATTTATAGATTAAAATAAAAAATTTCATTTTCTTTAACAAATTTTTTTATAAAAAAAATACAAATACTAATAATTAAATTAGTTATTATAATCGAAACAAAAAAATATAAAAAAATAGCTATATTTCCCCTGTCATCATGATCATGAAAAATATGTTCTAAAATATGATTAGAATTTATTTTGGGGTAAAATACAAAACTAAATACAGCATAAGAAATAATTTGAATAACTGTGATTAATAACAAACTATTTACAATATCTTTATTTTTACATAAATTATTAGAATTGCTTGATCGAAACAAACCTGTTAAAGAACAAACAATATAAGGAATTATAAATAAAAATAATAAAATACCTATTATTAGTGTTATTAGTGTTTTATCATGATTTATTTCTTGTAATAAATTAGATCCCTGAAAAATATGTGGACTTTCTAAAATAATATGTATAAGAACAAATAAAAAGTTAGACAAAATACTATATTTAAAACCAAAAAAAAACCCTATTAATAAAAGTGGTAATAATTCTAATTTTATTAAAGAGTTTTGACAACTATGACCAAAAATTGGTTTAGTTATTATAAACTCCATAATTAAAGACATGGATATAAGAAAGGAAATTATAATTATTTTTCTTAATGAAATTTTATTCATTTTTTTAATTATTTCCTTTCTTAAATGTATAAAGTACTTATTAATATTTTTTATTACAGTTTAAAAAATTCAAACTTTATTATTATTAAATAAATAGAATCATATATTTAAATTCAATAAATAATTTATTATTATTTTTTGAATTTAAATATTATTCTTTTGTATTATTTTTTACTATTTTTACTAAAAAATTAAAATAATTTCATAAATTTTTTTAAAAAAATTATATTTTATAAGATAGAATTATATTTTTCAATTTCTTAAATATTATAACAAATATAATGGTAAATATAAAATAAATTCGCTAATTTATTTATTTTTTATAAATAATGAATCAAATTTTAAAAGTTTTTATGTTTCAACCATTTTTGGATATAATAATTTCTTCTGCGTTTTCTAGTTATTTTATATTTTGTCAATTTATATGTTTATAATAACTTTTAAAATAGATTCTTTTTCCACCATTGTAATACAAATAATAAATAAGTTTGATTTTTTTATCATTTTGAAGATTTTATTTAATTAAAGAATATATAGAGCCATCTTTTTGATAATAAGTAGCTTTTGTTTTCTTTGTTATTTTAAGATTATATTCTCATATTGACAATTATTTTTGATTTATATTAATAACTAATAAATTTTATTTTTTGACCATTTTGAATTTATAGTTCATATATATTCAATTTTTTTTCATCTAGGTAATATTAATAGTTTTTATTTAATCAGTGTTTTACAAAAATGTAAATATTTTTGTAATTCATTTTTAATGACTAATTCTTGTTTTTAATTTTATTTTTATTAAAATCTAATAATAAAATTTAAATTTTTTTATAAAAAGTTATTTCCTCTACATTAGTACATAATACTAAAACGGAGCAAAAACTTACCTCAATTTGATCATTTTGTTAAAATTTGTTTGTTTTAGTTAAAAATAGGAAAATTTTATAGTTTTTAATAAGGTTTTAGTTTTTTAAAAATATAAAATTTAAAATATCCTTAAATATACAAGAACCCTTAAAAATTTATACAAAACTCATATCTTTTTTTAAAAAAATTTTGTTTTATACTTTTTTTCTAAAAACAAAAAAAGACTAGTTTTTTTAACTAGTCTTTTCGTTATTAAAAATGAATTTATTTACAAAAATTTATAACAGTTCTAAAGTGCGAAGATTACAGTAATAAGGAATTTTCATAGGTTATTAATTTTTTCTTTTTTTTAATAATGTTGAAAATAATAATTTTTAAGAAATTAAAAACAATCAATAAATAGCCAATTATTAAAATATTTAAAAAATAACCAACAAATTACAAATTATTTTTTAAAGGGTGTTAAATTTTATATGTTTTTTTGCTTAGTAATATATATATTTATCTCTATGTGTTAATTTAAAGAATTATAATGTTTTTAGTTTTTTTTTGATTTTTAATTAAATTTTGTTATTGTTCTAATTTTTTGATTTGATTAGATAATAAATATTTTTTTCTTTTTTTTTCGTCTTCGGCTATTTTAATCCTTATTGATGTACCTTCTTTTATACAGCAACAAGTGATTCCATCTGAAAATTCAAAATTAAAAATTTTACGTTCAATATTTACATTTTTAAACTGTTCTTTGTATTTAATGAATAAATTATCACAAGTGAAAAAATAAGGAATTATAATCTGTTTTTTTTTAAAAAAAGTTAAAAACAAAGTATCGCTAATTTTATCATTGTAAGATTCGATTGTTTCTTCAATTGAGTTATTTATTGGAAAATTAAAATTTGATAACAATATAAATGCGTTTTTATTATCCCCATTATATGATCTCAATCCAAAACAATAGTCGTCAATGGTTAAAATGCTTGATTGATCTTTTAATAATGAATTTTCAAAACATTTACTTTCTTTTAAATGATTTATAAATAATGATCTGACTGAACTGCCATTCAATTTTTCGGTTGTTTCAAATTTTTTTTTCCAAAAATATTTGTTTTGTTCTAAAAATTCTTGAATTTTTTTTAAAATTTTTATTTTTTTATTTTTGTTGAATTCGTTATTATTTTTTATAAGTTCTACAATTTCTTGATTTTTTTTTGAAATTTTTATTTTTTTATTTTTTTTGAATTCGTTATTATTTTTCATAAGTTCTAAAATTTCTTGATTGTTTTTTAAAATTTTTTGAAGAAGAATATTAGTTTTAGTGTAATCAATTTTGTTTTTTTTGTTTTTATTTTTTTTGAATTCGTTATTGTTTGTCATAATATTTTAACCTTCTTTCTTTTTTTTAATTTTCAGTTCTTTTATCTGAATTTGGTTTTATCTTTTTTTTGGTAACTCTTTTTTTTATTAAAATAAAAAAAACAAAGCTAAAAATACTTTACAGTGTGTGCTGCTAAAATAGAACCTTTTTAAAAATCATTTTTTAAATGAAATAAAAACATATTCATTCAAAAAAACAAACTATTTATTAATTATTAATAATATAACATAAAAAAACAATATACGAAATTTTAAAAATATTTATTAATTAATTATATTTTTTTTATTAAAAAAAGAAATAAATAAAAAATGGCCAAATTGTTAGTCCTAATTTAAAAATATCATAAAAAACAGTTTTAAAAATATCTATTTGCCATTAAAAAATAATTAGTAAGTTTATACTAAAAAGAAAAAAATGTCTCATTTGAACTATTTTACCACTAAGACGAATATATTGACAATTCAGTTATACTTCTATTTTGGAATTATAAAATCTTGCAAAAAAAGAACATAAAAATTTTTGAATTATTTTTAGAAACGAATTTAAATTTGTTATAAAAATATTATATTTTCTGATTTTTTGATTTTGTTTCTCAAGAAAATATAATCTGTTTAAATGGTAATTTCATATTTTAATAAATATTAAAGATATATTTGAGGAATGTTTATTTTAAAAAGATTAGGAATAGGTTTAAATAAACCCCTATCAACACCAAATAATTCCATTACCTTTGGAATATCTTCTTTGGATATAATGTTAAATATCGTGTTCTTTTTAATTTGGATTGTGTGGATAAAACATTCTTATTGAATAGTTTGTGATAATCAGAAAGTTTGATTTGAAATTTATTTTATTTATGAAGATAAGAATGAGCTGATACATGAAATAAGGAGAGGAGTTGAAAATAAGAATGAAAATGATGATGAAATGTTTAAATAAAAGAAATTTTAGTTAATTTTAACATTTATTGATTACCACTTTTGTAATTTGATTTTAAGATAATATTTTGTTGTTAAATAAAAAAAGACTCTCGTGAGAAGAGAGTCTGAATTAATAAATTATTAGTCTTTATTTACGAATTACTTATAATTTTGTAAAATTTTTTCATAATTTAATAACATATCTTCATACATTTTTTGTTCTAATTATAATTTCTTAATTTATTCATTGAATTGGTTATTTTTTTTCACATTTAATAATAATTTTATATTAATATTTCTTATAATTTTTTAATAGTGAATATTTATTTACTTTTTTTAAATTATTAATGAATTTAAAAAATAATTTTTTTGAAGTTGATAATTTTTTAATAATTCTTCTTCTAAATTTATTTTTTTATCTAATAAAGAAATAAAAGAAGCGATTTTATTTTGTTCTGAGAGAGAAGGAATACGAAACAATAAATTATTAAAAACATTCATATTTAAATTATTTCGGATACCTTTATTAGAAATTTGTTTATAAAGTGTTAAAGCTTTTTCTGTTTTTAATAATTGAAAAATAAAAAAAGGCTTATATTGTGGTTGAACTTCAAAAACTTTATATACAGGAGAAACTAAAAAACGTTCATTTGAATTATTATAGGTTATAGAACCTATTAAAATGTTATACAAATTAATAGTTATATTTTTTGGAGAAACAATTTTATATCCTATATCATCTTCTCTAGCTATTCTTTTATTAAAACTAATGGATGGCGGTTTTAATCCTGTTGTAGTTACACTAGCTATAGGATATTGATTCAAAATAGTACTTTTTTCATTTATTTCTTTTAAAAAGATTCCTAATCTAGTTTCTCTCCATTCTTCTTGAGATCCTTTGAATCTGAATTTTTGTTCTATTAATGAATTCAAAAAATAATTTTTTTGAAGTTGATAATTTTTTAATAATTCTTCTTCTAAATTTATTTTTTTATCTAATAAAGAAATAAAAGAAGCGATTTTATTTTGTTCTGAGAGAGAAGGAATACGAAACAATAAATTATTAAAAGTATTAATATTTAAACTAATGCGAACGCCTTTATTAGAAATTTGTTTATAAAATTGTAAAGCCTTTCTTGTTTTTAATAATTGAAAAATAAAAAAAGGCTTATATTGTGGTTGAACTTCAAAAACTTTATATACAGGAGAAACTAAAAAAGATTCATTTGAATTATTATAGGCTATAGAACCTGTTAAAATGTCAATAAAATCAATAATTATATTTTTTGGAGAAACAATTTTATATCCTATATCATTTTTACTAGCTATTCTTTTATTAAAACGAGTAGATTGTGGTTTTAATCCTGTTAACGTTTTTATAGTTACACTAGCTATAGGATATTGATTTGAAATAGTACTTTTTTCATTTATTTCTTTTAAAAAGATGCCTAATCTAGTTTCTTTCCATTCTTCTTGAGATCCTTTGAATCTTGAAATCGGTTTATCAAGGAATGGTTTTTTATATTTTTTTTAATTAAAAAAATTTTATTTAATTAAAAAAAATATAAAAAAACGAGGGCAAAAATGAAAAAAAATTTTAAAATAATTGGAGATGAATGGTTAATAGATAAAAAACCATATATTAAAAAATCAACTTTTATAACTTATTATTTTACGATTAAAAAAAATTTAAATCCTTTTTTTAATCCAAAAAAAACAATTAAAGAAAAGATTGTACAAGATTTTATTTTAGAAAAACATAAACAAGGTTTAAAAAATAGAACTATTAAAAGGATGGTTTCTATTTTACATATGATTTTAAAATTTGGTGCCAAAAATAATTATTGGTGTTATTCCTATATGGATTTAAAATATCCTCCTATGATTAAAACAAAAGAAATGATGATTTTTAGTGCTACAGAACAAAAAAAAATGATGTCTAATTTAATTCATGAATTTAGTTTTAAAAATTTAGGTCTTTTAATAGCTATTCACACAGGTTTAAGAATTGGAGAGCTTTGTGGTTTGACTTGGAAAGATATTGATTTAGTTCAACAACAATTAAACATTTCCAAAACAGTTCAAAGAATTCAGAAAAAAGATAGATCTTCTGCAAAAACAGAAATTATTATTACTTCAACTAAAACTAATCAAGGTACGAGACAAATTCCTTTATCCAATATTTTAATTAAAATATTAAAACCACTAAAAAAAACAACAAAAACAGAATATTTCGTGCTTTCTAATAGTTTGAAACCTATTGAACCTAGAGTATATCGAAATTATTATTACCGCTTTTTAAATTTTTTAAAAATTAAAAAAATTAAATTTCATGGTATAAGACATAGTTTTGCCACGAGATTAATTGAAAATAAAGCAGATTATAAAACTGTTAGTAGCATTTTAGGACATACAAATATTAAAACCACTTTAGATTTATATGTTCATCCTAATTTTGAACAAAAGAAAAAATGTATCGAAAAAATGTTAAAAAAATTTTATTGAAAGTCCTAAAAACATCAAAAATGTTTTTTACTATTTTTTTTGTTAAAATATAAAATAAGTTAAATAAAGATTTTGGAATTATATTTCAGAAAACAATGAAAAGGATCGTATTTTAATGACATTTAAAGAAATGTTTAGTGAAAAAGAATTAGAAGAAACAACTATCGAACAATTAAAAAATTTAGGTTATCAAGAAATTGTTATCACAAATCAAAACGATTTAGAAGAAAATTTCAAAAAACAATTTCTTAAATATAATTTAGACAATCAAATTGATAATTTTATTGATCCTAAACAATTATCACGAAATTGGTTTCCAGATTTGATGAAAAAAATCAAAGCTAATAATAGTAAAATAAATGTTTTAGATACTTATCATATTTTAAGAGACCGTCATACAGTTAGAAAACATGATGATAAACATACTTTTTTATTAGAATTGTTTAATCAAAAAGATTGGTGTAAAAATATTTTTCAAGTGGCACGTCAAGTGAAGATGGAAGATGTTGCAAATAATCAAAATAATTATCGTTATGATATAGTTTTGTTCATTAATGGTTTACCTTTGGCTTTGATAGAACTTAAAAAAAGAGGTAATCCTTTAAAAAAAGCTTTAACACAAATAGAAATATATGCTAATAATTTCGTAAGTTTATTTCGTTATATCGAAATTTTAATTATTTCGAATGGTAGTGATACTGAATATTTCACCAATCAAAAATATATTAATTCATCATCATCAAATATTTTTCCTTGTCAATGGGCTGGTCGTGATGGCAAAGCTATTAATCGATTAAAGGATTTTGTTGATGATTTTTTAAATTGTTGTCAATTGGCTAAAATCATCGCTCGTTATATTTTTTTACATGAAAAAAACCAAAATTTATTAATAATGCGTTCACATCAAATGCACGCTGTAGAACGTTTATTAGAATTAGCTAAGAGCACATCTAATAATGGTTATATTTGGCATACCACTGGTTCAGGAAAAACTTTTACTTCTTTTGCCTTATGTTATATTTTACAAAGAACTACGGATGCACAAATCTTTTTTTTAACTGATCGAAAAGAATTAGATCTTCAAACTTTTCAAGAATTCAATAGTTTTAAAAAAGATTCTGTAGAAAAAATAGAAAGTACAAGTTCTTTAAAAAAATATTTTATTAATTCTGCTTCTAATAAGATCGTCTCTACTTTAATTCATAAAATAAATAAATTAATTACAAATACAAAAAATAAAAATATTTTAGAATCTTGGCAAAAGAGACAAAAGAAAAAAATTTTTTTTATAGTTGATGAATGTCATCGTACTCAGTCTGGTGTAATGCATGAAAATTTAAAAAATTTTTTCCCAGAAGCTCGTTTTTTTGGATTTACAGGAACCCCTCTTTTAGAAGAACAAAACAAAACAAATGAAAAAAGTACGCAAAAACTTTTTGGAGAATGTAAACATAGTTATACTATGTTTAATGCTTTATTAGAAAAAAATAAATTTATTGTACCATTTAATATTCGTTATTTACAAAAACGAGTAAAAGACGAACCAGAAGCTAAAGTAGAATGGATTATCAAAAATCATTATAAACTTTCTCAAAATAAAAATTACAACGCTTTATTAGTGGCACAAAACATCGAACATTTATTAAGATATTATGAACTTTTTAAACAATATGACCATTCTCTTGAAATAGCAGCAATTTTTAGTAATAACAACAGTTTAAAAGAAAGTTCAGAAGATACCCAAAACAATCACTTAACAGAATTAGAAAAAATTATCGAAGAATATGACCCAAAAGCTACTATCGATAATTATCATCAAAAAATTTTAAAAGATATGAAAGAAAACAAAATTGATATTTTAATTGTTGTGCAAATGTTTTTAACTGGTTTTGATTCTCGTTTATTAAATACTTTATATGTAGATCGTGTTTTGCAAAAACAACAACTTTTTCAAGCTTTTTCTCGAACTATTCGTAAAGATAATAAAAATAAAAAATCAGGAAATATTATTTGTTTCCGAACTAGTAAAAAAGAAGTTGATGAATCTTTACGGCTTTTTGCTAATGATGATGATATTTCTTTATTAATTGCCCCTGATTATAACAAAATAAAAAAAGAATTTATTAAAAGTGTTGAAAAAATAAGAGAAATAGCTCCTACACCAGATATGGTCGATAATATTATTGGCAATATACAAAAAGAAAAGGATTATTTAATAACATTTCGTACTTTACGTAAAAACAGGGAATTATTAGAAAAAGATATAGAATTTCAAGAAAATAATTTTTATAGTATATTAAGTGAAAAAGATTTTAAAGATTATCAAAGTAAAAAATTTGAAATCGACGATTGTAAATTGGTAGATGATAAAAAAACTCATTTAATATTCGAAAAATTCGAAGAAGATAAGAAAAAATATAAAAAATTTATTAAAGAACTCCAAAAATTAGCATTTACTCCTGCAGATGTTGATAATTTAGAAACAATTGAAGACAAAATATCATTTGTACATATTTTTAAAAAATTACGACAACAAAAAGAAATAATGACAAAATATACGACATTTAATGAGAATGATTTTCATTTGACCACAGAAAACTTTTTGAATTATGAACAAAAATTTTCAAAAATCCAAAAAGAAGTGCATGAAGATTCTGAAAATATTGAAAATATTAATTCAGATATCATAGATGTAGCATATTTAGAAAATTTATTTAAATCTATAAACAAACAACAATTTATAAAAGATAGTCAATCAGGCCAAAAACCCAATTTAACTTTGGCCAAAATAATCAAAGAAACGACTAGCGAATCGCATTTACCAGACAATAATAAAAAATTATTTATTGATTTTATAAAAAATATGGAAAAAGAAATAGATTCACAACCAAAACATTTTTTACCTCGATATATATCTGATTTATTAAAAAATATAAAATCCAATTATGATAATTTCATTAACAGAAAACAAATTGAGGAAATTCAAGCCAAAGCAAATGAATTTGATCTTCCTGTAGAAAGAATAAAAGAAATTATTATAAATGAAATGGACGAAGCAAAACCAGAATCAATTAAAAAACAAATCAGAACGCTTTTAGACAACAATCCAAAAGCTATTCAAAAATATCAAAATAATAAGTCTTTACATAATTTCAAAAAATATAGATTACAATTGGAATTGGCAAAAGAGATATATATTTTTGTACAAAGATTTTGTGAAAAATATAAAAATTAAAAAAATTTAAAAAGGTATTATATATCATATGAAAAAAAATATTCATGATTTAAAGCATGACTTATGGAAAATAGCTTGTGATTTGAGAGGGCATATGGATGCTTTCGAATTTAAAGATTATATTTTAAGTATTTTATGTTTTCGTTTCTTATCTGAAAAATTAGAAAATTGTTTAAAAAACAGAGGACTTGGTAAATTCCAAGAATATAAAGAAGAGTTTGATAATGATCAAGAAACAATTAAAAATATGTTAATAGATGAATTAGGTTTTTATTTAAAACCAAAAGAATTATGGTCTTATTTAATTAAAGTTATTGAAAATAATTCAAATGAATTCCATTATAAACTTTTATCTGATGCCTTCGTTTCGATCGAAGAGACTCCAATAAATTATAAATATAAACATGTTTTTTCTAATTTATTCTCTAATATCGATTTAGATAATATTGAAAGAGGAAGCACTACGGAAAATAAAAATACTTTATTAAGTAGAATAATCCTTTCAATCAATAATTTATGTCCTTTTAATAGTTATTGTAATGAATATTTAGGAGACATTTATGAATATTTAATTGGACAATTCGCGGCTTCAGCCGGTAAAAAAGCGGGAGAATTTTTCACTCCTTCGTCTGTTTCAAATTTAATAGCCAAAATAGTTACTTCTGATTCAAATAAAACTAAAGGAAAATTGACAATTTATGATCCTACATGCGGCAGTGGTTCTTTATTATTAAAAGTTTTTCGAGAAATTAAAAATAAAAATAAAGATATTGCAAATATAAATAATGAAAATAATGACATTGCCATTTACGGTCAAGAACTTAATAATACGACTTATAATTTGGCACGTATGAATATGTTAATGCACGATATTGATTATTTCAATATTTCTATATATAATGGAGATACTCTAACTGATTTTGGAAACAAACATCCTCATCGACAAATTGTTTCAAAAAAATCTGGTTTCGATATTATTGTCGCTAATCCTCCTTATAGTTTAACATGGTGTAAAGAACCTAATTCAAAAATAATTCTTAAAGATGATGAACGGTTTTCTAATTGTGGAAAATTAGCTCCTAAAAATAAGGCTGATTGGGCTTTTGTTCAACATATGCTTTATTGTTTAAAAGAAGATGGTATTTGTGCCGTTGTTTTACCTCATGGTGTTTTGTTTAGAGGTAAAGCAGAAGCTTTAATTAGAAAATATATCTTAGAACAAAAATATTTGGACGCAGTTATTGGATTACCAGAAAACATTTTTTACGGAATGGACCATACTACTTGTATTTTAATTTTTAGAAAATGTCAAACAAATAATAATATTTTATTTATTGATGCTTCGAAAGAATATATTACACAAAGAACAAAAAATATTTTAAGTGAAAAAAATATCGACAATATTTTACAAACGTATTTAAAAAGAGAAAATATTGCAAACATTTCTTTTAAGGCCTCTATGGAAGATATCAAAAAAAACGATTATATATTATCTATTAATTATTATATTAAAACGGAAACAAAAACAGAAGAGATAGATATTATATCGGTTCAAAATAGAATTAAACAACTAGAAAATGAAAAAAAAGCTGTTGACAAAGAAATAGATAATTATTTAAAAGAATTGGAATAAATATAAATATGTCTCTGAATAATAATAAAGTCCTTGATAAACCGATTTCAAGATTCAAAGGATCTCAAGAAGAATGGAGAGAAACTAGATTAGGAATCTTTTTAAAAGAAATAAATGAAAAAAGTACTATTTTGAATCAATATCCTATAGCTAGTGTAACTACAACAGGATTAAAACCGCCATCCATTAGTTTTAATAAAAGAATAGCTAGAGAAGATGATATAGGATATAAAATTGTTTCTCCAAAAAATATAACTATTAATTTGTATAACATTTTAATAGGTTCTATAACCTATAATAATTCAAATGAACGTTTTTTAGTTTCTCCTGTATATAAAGTTTTTGAAGTTCAACCACAATATAAGCCTTTTTTTATTTTTCAATTATTAAAAACAGAAAAAGCTTTAACACTTTATAAACAAATTTCTAATAAAGGTATCCGAAATAATTTAAATATGAATGCTTTTAATAATTTATTGTTTCGTATTCCTTCTCTCTCAGAACAAAATAAAATCGCTTCTTTTATTTCTTTATTAGATAAAAAAATAAATTTAGAAGAAGAATTATTAAAAAATTATCAACTTCAAAAAAATTATTTTTTAAATTCATTAATAATTTAAAAAAAGTAAATAAATATTCACTATTAAAAAATTATAAGAAATATTAATATAAAATTATTTTAAACGAATACATATATGTAACATTTAAATTTATTTTAATTAATAAATATTAAATTTGATTTTTAATATTTGTAATTTCATTTTCATTGAAATATAAAAATAAACCTTCATTAAATGTGAAAAAAATAATAACCGATTTAATAAATTATTACGATACAAACGTAACACCCCAAAATATCACCAATTGTTAATAAAAAAAGAACTAAAAATTAATTAGTTCTTTTTTTATTTATAAACAATTTTAAAAAACAAAAGTGTCTAAGGTTTTAGAACTTTTAACTATTCCGAGACCTCAACAAATCATAAAAATGGCTTGACCATTCGATATAAAGCAAGTATGTAGATTTGTAAATAAATTCATTTTGAATACCTAAAAGACTAGTTTTTTAACTAGTCTTTTTTATTTTTAGTAAAAAGAGAAAATAATCGACCATATATATCGTTAAACTGTTAAATTAAGAACAATTTTATTATTCTTTTTTTATTTAAATAAAAAAGAAAGTAGAAAATTTTTAAAATGAAAATACAAAATAAAAATAATAATTAGTCATCAAAAATAAATTAAAAAAACTTTAAAATTTTTTATAACGTGCGATAAAATTAGGATAAATTTTATCTTCATAAAACCACTAAGTAATCAGTTAAAAAATCACAGTTGACAAGACAAGAATAAAAAGAAAAATCATTATTAGGATCGTTAATATTTAAAAATTTATAAATTTATTCTAATATTTTTTTAAATCTTTGGGTAGTTAATAACATATTTTCATACATCTGTTTACTGAATTTTTTTAACAATTTCTAGTCTTTCAGCTCATAATTTAATTTTGTCATCAAAGTATGCCAATTTTCTTCTTGTTTTTATTTAATTTCTTTTGCTTTATCTGCTTTTTCTTTTTCTAACTAAATATTTTTTTAAGAAAGCTATTTCATCTTTAATATCTTTTAATTTATCTTAATTTTCTTTAATTTCATCTTTATTTCGTTCTAAACATTTTTTTCATTTTTACTTTTTGTCCTTGAATTATTCCTTAGGATTTATTTAAATCTTTTAATTCAGTTTCACTTTTTTTTAATTCTGATTCCAATTAAACCTTTTACTTAATTATTTATAGACAAAAATAAAAAATAGTTTTCTTTTTTATGAAAATTAATTTTGTTTTTTTCAAAAAATAGAAATTTAAATTTAAAAATTGATTTCTATAAATTTAAAATTTTTGTAATTTGTATACTTTTCATTGCATCCCATATATTAAACATTTTTTCTTTTTATTATTTAAAGAAAAAATTCTTCATTATAATTTTTTTTATTATTTTTTATCATCAAGAATAAATAAAAATAAGAAAAGGAAATTATATATGGCCAAAAATATCAAAAATTATTTAGAAATAGAAAATGAAATTAATCAATTATTTGAAATTTATTCAAAAGAAAATTACAAAAATAATTTCATTCGTGAAAAAATATTTTTATTATTTTATGAATATGTAATTTTAAATATTATTTATAAAATCAAATATTATCCTAGAATTTTAGAAAGAAAAGATTTAGCAAATGAAGGGACTTTGGTTATTGATAGTGTATTAATTAATTATATTCATAAAGAATATAAATGTGATTTTGTTACTTTCGCTAAAGGAAAAATTAAACAAGAAATTGATAAATTAATTCGTTTAAGTCATTCTCCTTCAATTCCTATAAGAATTTATAACGATAATAAGAAAAATAGAAAATTAAATAAAAATGTTGAAATTTTATCATCGCAATATATCGAAAAAGAGATTATTACGAAAAATTATTATAATCCTTATTTTCCTAAAATTTTAGATCCTCATCAAATATATATAAAAAAACTTAATCACGAAATATTGTTAAATAAAATGAAAAAAATATTAAATTCATTTGAATATCAAGTTTTGATATATAGTTATGGAATTCCAAAAGAAAGTAATGATTATCAGTATGTTTTAGATGATGTAGAAATATCATCAAAATTAAATATAACAAAAAAACAAATTTATAAATATAGAGAAAAAGCCATTTCC
The DNA here is from genome assembly GCA_023934045.1 of Candidatus Phytoplasma vitis. Lineage (GTDB taxonomy): Bacteria > Bacillota_I > Bacilli_A > Acholeplasmatales > Acholeplasmataceae > Phytoplasma > Phytoplasma vitis. The sequence continues at coordinate 563,949 of CP097583.1, forward strand.
AAAATTAAATTTAATAAATAAAAATATATCAATTTTAATTTCAAATTTAATAAATTTTTTTTATTAAATTAAATTTGATTTTTATAATTAAAAAATAAATATTATGACCTGAGCATGTCTTAAAACTGCTTATATTTATTTCAATCAATTAAAAAATAATTGTAAGAAATAAAATTATTTTTTAATTTTTTTTAAATAATTAATTAAAAAGGAGATAAAAAAATGGAACAAAAAGAAAATCAAGAAAAAGACAGCAGATTTAAAAGTATAAGTATATTCGGACAACAATTAAATTCAATTTTAATGCAAATTATTGTTGTTGTTTTGGTATTTCATATTTATAAAGAATGGGATGCAGAAAAAATCAAAAAATTTAATATTTCTTTTTTATTTTTTCTAAAAAACTTTATGGCTTTTCATTTCCAAATAATTTTATTAAATAAATTTTGGAATCGTTTAAATTTTGTTCAAAAAAACAATGTAATTACTCCATCAGATATTAATTTATTACATGATAGAGTTAAAAATAAAGTATTGACAGATGAACAATATAAAGATAAATTATTAAATGAGTTAGAACAGGATTATCAAAAAATATTCAAAGAAGATACTAATAAACTTATTTCTGAGTTTATTTCACAAACAATTTTAAATCAGTTAAATAATAATAATGAGGATAATGATAATAAAAATAAAGATAACGAAGATTCTAATAATAATGAATCTGATATCAAAGATTTGATTGAAAATAAAGCTAATAATGAAGATTCTAATAATAATGAATCCAATGAATAATTTTTTTGAAATAAAAAAATATTTTAAATTTTTAAAAAAATTTAAATAAATATTGAAAGAAACTAATAAATTTAGTTTCTTTATTTTTTATATTTTATTTTTACAAATTTTATTATGAATTTTAATATTAAAATTCATAGTTAATAAATTTATTTATTTATAAATTTTATAAATCAAAATAAAAGGGTTTAAATTAATGAAAATAAATCAAAATCAAATAAATACAAATAAATTAAAAATTTTTATTATATTTATAATTTTAACAATTATATTTTCAGTAATAGCAGTTTCTATTTATTTTAATGAAAAAAGGAAAGAAGAAATTAAATTAGAAAATAATTTTCCTATTTTCAAGGTAGAACTTTCAGGTGGTAATAATCAAAATAAACATCTTATACCGGTTTCAATTCCTAATTTAAATAAAGATAAATATGAGCATTTAATAAATATTGAACATAGTGTTATTTTAAATTCGCAAAATATAGAAATTCAAGAGCCTTTGTTTTTAAAAATTGAAATATATTTAGATACTCAAGATACCTTCCAAAATCCACAAAAATATTTTGATTATCAAATTATTACAACGAAAGATAAAGAAGAAGATAAAATTTATTCTTCTGAGAATAAACCACAGTATTCAGCAATGCATCCGAATGAAACACAAACTATCAAAATTAACACTAAAATTCAACAAAAAGATATTATTTTAGAAAAAAATCCAAAACTTTTTTTAATTTATGATTATGAATTAGTAGATAAACAAGGAAAAACAATTACTGGCGGTTCAAATATGGTTTCGAATAAAACCTCTAATATTGTTAATAACTAATTTTAAATTTTTTTATGATAATTAAAATGATATTTTTATTTTTTCAAAACAACGAAATTTTAATAATTATTAAAAATTGAAAAAGAAGGTTTAAATTATATGTTCGAAAAGCAAGATATTAATAATAATAAAACACAAAAACAATATTTTTTATTTTTTTGTGTTTTATTATTTATTTTGTTTTTGATTTCTTTTTTGTTAATTATTTATGTTTGGATTCACCATCAAGCTATTACTACGAACGAAAATAAAATTGGAAAAATGAATAAAAATATTTTAAATTTAGAAAAATCAAATACTTCTATGAGTAATAATTTTAAAAAACTCGAACAAAAAATGAAAGAAAAACAAGATAATAAAGAAAAATTAATTAACGAAAGTGAATTATTACAAAAGAATATTCATAATAAAAATATTTTATTTGAAAGCGAAAATTTTAAAGTTCAAGATTATAAAAAATTTCCAAATTTACAACAATTATCAGGTTTGAATGAAGCTAAATCTGTAGCTAAAGGTTTTGTTAATTTTTTTCAAAATAAAAAAGCTTACGAAGATAGAGGGAAAGTAGTTATTCCCACAGGTTTAATGATGTATGGTACTCCAGGATGTGGTAAAACTATTTTTGCGGCTTCCATAGCAAAAGAAGCAGAGTTGCCTTTTATTGAAGTATCTTGTTCTATTTTTGCTCAAGAATTTGTAGGTAGAGCTCCAAAAATGGTGGCTGAATTATTTGATTTAGCTAGAGAAGTGGCTACTAAAAACGGCAAAGGAGTTATTATTTTTTTAGATGAATGTGAAAATATTTTTTTAAATATTGATAGTTTAAAACCTGGTTCTGAAATTGCCAATGTTGTTAATGAATTTAAAATTCAATTAGAACCACGAGAAGAAAATCGTTCAGAACAACCTATTTTTGTCATTGGAGCTACGAACCATCTTGATGGCATAGAACCTGCTATTTTATCACGTTTTACTCATCGTATTGAATTGAAACCAGGAAATGAAGCAGAACGTCAAATTCAATTGAATGATATTTTGAGACGTAATCAATTTCCTATTACTCAAGAAGCTAAAACATATTTATTAGAGGTAATTAATAAAGCGTTAGATTATTTGCCGCCACAATATGAAAAAACAATGAATGGTCTTTTAGTTGAAATACCTCCTCAAAATAATTACAAAAAAGCTTATCGTGTTTTAGAAAGTTTTATTAAAGAAGCAAGTTTAAAATCTATTGATCGTGAAATTATCGCCGCAACAGAACAAAAAGAATGTTCTAATCCAAAACACAAAGAACATTTTAAGAATAATATAATTTTTTCTGAAAATAATCAAAAAAAAGAAAAAACCGATTCTATTATTTTAGAAAATTGTTGCGAATGCAAAGCGATTAATATTGAAGATTTACAAAAAGCTTATCAAATAATAATTGATAATACTGGCCAATCTTTAGAAAAAGTAATATCTAAATAAAAATAAAGAGATTAAACTTATAAAAATATAATGTTAAATATTAAGAATAATAAATTTATAAATATTAATTTATTATTATAAAAATAAATAAAAAGGAGAATTAACTGATGTTATCACCTTTTAATTTTATGAATATTTTCGGAAATTTAAAAATGTATTTAACATTTTTTATAGTAGGAATAATTATTTTTTTTATTATTTCCTTAATTAATAAATTTCGTGGAAAAAAATCTTCAATGAAAGAAAATTTAATTTATCTTTTGATTATAATAGGTACTTTATTTTTAATTTGGTTTTTTTTCTTCAAAAAAGAATCTATAACAAAGAATTATGATAAATTAATTCACCAAGTTAATCAAGGTATAGATAAATATGATAATGTTTGTAATAAATATCAAGGTTTAGCTGCTAATTGGGAAAAAGAACTCCAAAATGCGGAAACAGAACTTAAAAGACTTTATGAACTTCAAGAAATTAATGAAAAAGATAAAGAAAAAATTCAATCCATTATAACTCAAAATGAAGAAAATATTTCCAATATTAAAACACAATTAATTAATATTCATGGAGAAATTTCTATTGAAAAAGGTAAATTAAGAGATCTGGAGAAAGAAAAAGAAAAAATAGAAAAAGAAATTAAAGAAAAAGAAAAAGAATTACTAATAGAAACCAATGAACAAAAAAAAGAAAAACTATATCAAGAAATTAATATTTTGAGAGAAAAACATATAAAAATAGTAGAAGAAATAACGGATACTAAAATAAAAATTAAAAAATTAGAAACAACAGAAGAGTCTTTAATTAAACAGTTAAAAATAGTAGAAGATTTTAAGCAACATCTAATTAAATCTATGAATGAATTAAATATAGAACTTAAAAAATTAGCATCTTATATTGTTACGGTAGAAGATAAAAAGAAAGAAATACAAAAGAATATTGATGAAGTAAAAACTAAATTAGAACAAATAAAAACAGAACAAGCAGCTTATAAAACTATTAAATCTATTTTATTAACATTAAGACAAAATGCTGATAACTGGGAAAAATCTAATGAATTTTCATGGGGAAATATAACAAAAACTTTTTTTAAAGCTTTTGATCGAGTAACTGATTTACTTACTTTTAAAACCAATTTTAATATATTATCTGATGGAAGATTAAATTTTAAAAAAGATTCTTCTTCGCAAATAAATACATCATCAATAAATTTACCAAAAGACCATCCTATATATATAATGATAGAAAATTTGATCCAAAAAACAGGTGAAGAACCTAAAATGATAAGCACGGAAATATTAAAAATTTATATCGAAGACATCAATAAAGAATTAATGAAATTAGATACAGAATATAAATTATACGAAGATGAATATAAAAATTATAAATTACAAAATGATAACAATAAAATTATTAAAGAAATTCGTGAATTCAAAGTCAAAACAATAAAAGAAAATGATGAAATAATAGGTGGTTATAGTAAATGGATAGAAGAATATGAGATAATAACAAAAGAATTACATAAGAAACAAGATGAACTTATAGAAAAAGAAAATCATTTTAATAAGATAAATAATTTAGAAAAACAAAAAGATAAAATTGAAGAAAATATCGAAAATAAAGAAATAGAATATACAGAATTGCAACAACAAAATCCTAATTATGCTAAAATTCAACAAATAATTATTGATAAAAAAAATAAAAAAATTGGTATACAATCTCCTTTATTTGAAAGAAGAAAAACAGATAATTAATTTAAAAATATCAAAATAATATTAAGGATATTATTATTAATAATTGTTTCTAAATATATATAAAGGATATAAACAAATGTTTCTTAATAAAACTAAATTTTTTTTTATAATTTTATTATATTTAATTATTATAATTTGTGTTCGATCTATTTTGGCATGGAGTTATTTTCATATTCGTTTTGGTGAAAATATTTCGGAATCAAAAATTAATTCGTCTCAATACCAAATTAAATTAACGAATATTGATGAACTAATAGCAGAATGGATGAAAAATGAACCTAATATGAAAATATATAATGTAAATGTTCAAAATTTAGAAAGTATAAAAATTTTTTTACAAAATTATAGATATATAAATACTCAATTTGAAAATCATATACCTGGTTATAATGGTTTTGGTAAAATCAATTTAAATTTGATATCTTTGAAAAACCCTCCTAAAGGATTATTAGGAATTTATATTTTTCCTAGAGAAAATCCTTTTAAAATGAAATATTCTGAGCAACAATATTCGAATACTTTACAAGAATTATTAGAAAACAACACAACAATCAAAGAAATTTATTGTTTTTGGGACATCAAAGAAAGAAATTTAAATCCAGATGTTAAAATTGTTCATATTGTTCAAAATAATGTTGCTGACGATCAAATCAATAACTTTATAAATAAATATTTAGATTCGATAGGAATTTACAGAGAAAATAGATATATTCAAAAAGGATGTTATAATATGTCTAAACAAACAGGAATTAGTATTCCTTTACCCAAAGGAAAATTTAATAACAAAGATGTAGTTAATATTTATTTTGATGACGGAGAACGTTTTATGTGGAATGATACAGATGATATACAAACTCTTTTGAATATGCCTAATGGAGCTAAAAATATTTATATTTTCAGTTTAGATAATTCAAATTATAAGCCTCTACCTTTTTTTAAACCAAATTATGGAAGACCAGTAATGCATAGACCTATTAAAATAAATAATAATTCTGGAATTAATTTTGATAATTAATTTTGATTAGTCTTGAATAAAATTCAAAAGTTAAAAAAATTATTTATTTAATTTATCAATTCATATTATGTTTTAATAATTTTTTTAATAATATACTTTATAAAAATTATCAAATTATTTTTTTAAAATTTTTAAATTTTAAATATTGAAGAGGTGATTTATAATTTAATTTAGCTAATAACCAATGTTTATTATAATAACAAATAAAATGTTTTATTTTTTTTCTTAATGTCGAAAAATTTTCTTGATATAAAGAAGATGTATTTGTTTTTAAATATCCTTTTAAGGTCCCAAAGTAAGATTCTATCATTGCATTATCATTCGGAACAGCTTTTCTCGAAAAACTAATAAGAAAACCTTTCTTTTTTAAATAATTTTTAAATTTAACGTTTTGATAAATAGTTCCTTGATCCGAATGCATAATACAAGGATCTTTTAATTTCGGCAATTTTTGAAAAGTTTTTTTGACTAATTCTAAATTAGGATATTGACTCATTTCATATGCTAAAATTTGATTATTAAAACCATCCATTATAACTGATAACCAAAATTTTCCGTATTTAGTTGTAAAACAAGTTAAATCAGTATATATTTTTTGTAGAGGTTTTTCTGATTTAAAATTAAAATTAATTAAATTATAATTTTGTTCTTTTTTTTTATAAAATTTTTTTTTATGATAGGGTTTTCTATATGTCATTAACCACTTATTTATACGCATGATTTGTAAAACTTTTTTGTTGTTAACTATTTCTTTGTAAGTTTGAAAATAAAGAATCGTAATTTTACGGTAACCAAAAGAATATTGATTTTTTTTGCATAATTTACCTATTCTTTTTGTAATTTTATTATAATCAGCTTCTTTTTTTTCTTTTTGTGTTTTTGTTTTTTTCCAATAATAATAAGAATTTTTATTAATATTTAATAATTTTAAAATATCTTGAGTTTTAAGATATTTTTTATAGAATTTAATTAAAATAAAGATAAATTCTCTAAAATTAGGTTTTTGATAATTAATTACTAGCTGTAATAATTCAATTTCTTTTTGTTTTATTGTTTCTTTTTTTTGAATTTTTGATTTGTTCATATTGAATATTTTCCTATTTTCAAATAAACTTTTATAAAAAAAGAAAAAATATAAAAATAATTTAATGTTTTTAAAATTGTTTTTATATAATAAATAAGAATAAATTATTAATTTAAAAATTTATTCTTAATATTTTTTATTAATAATTTCAAATATATTAAATTTTTTTAGGTATTTTATTATTTTTGTTTGCATATATATAGTGAAGAAAAATATTTTACTTTATTATATAATTTATTATATTTTATTTTTAGTTTATAAAATTCAAAAAAAATATATTTTGGTTTCGATAAATAAGATATATTCAAATTATTTTTTATTATTTTTAATTTATGATTTTTTTAATTATTCGGATGCAGTTCGTATAAAATGTAAAAAATATTTTTTTAATGTATAATATTTTATGTATTAGAAAAAATAAAATTTAGAAAATGTGAAAAGAAGAGTTACTTTCCTCTACCTGATATATCAAATTTTAATTTGTTTTTGGGTAATCAAGCACATGATAATATAATTAATCAAAAGATATCTTTTTAATAAAAGTTTATCTTGATATTTATATAATTATATTTGATAGTAAGAGAGTACTTTTTATAAGTATTTTTTTTTTTTTTATAAAATTTATTTTTTTAAAAAGGAGTTATTTAATATCAAATACAGCAAAACTAACAAAAAAGATATAAAACTTAATGTTTTATATAACGAAAGAATACCTCAAGGAGAATATTTCGTAATTGATGAAAATGGCGATGCATTAGGTGTTTTAGAAAAAGATAAAATATTTAAAATATCTGAAGAAAAAGATATAGATGTAGTAATGATTAATCCTAATTCTAATCCTAAAGTTGTTCGTTTGATGAATTATTCACAATTTCGTTATAAGCATCAAAAAAAATTAAAAGAAATCAAAAAAAAACAATCTATAGTAATTATTAAAGAAATTCGTATGAGCCCAACTATTGATGATAATGATTTAAATATTAAAATCAAAAAAGCTTATAATTTTTTAAAACAAGGTGATAAAGTTAAGATTATTATGCGTTTTAAAGGGAGAATGATAACACAAAGTAATTTTTTAGGTAAAAGTATTTTTGATAAAATTGTATCTAATTTAAAAGATGTAGGCAGTTGCGATATAGTTCCGAAAATGGTTTCTAATCAAATGTTTACTTTTTTATCGCCTAAAAAAATTAAATAAAAAAATATTGATTATAATATTTCTTATAGAATAAGAAGGGTATCAAAAAACGATTATGATAAAGAAAAAAAATCACAAAGGTTTAAAAAAAAGAATTAAAATTACTGGTACTGGTAAATTTTTAAGAAGATATGCTTATAAAAATCATTTAGCTGGTTCAAAAACAACAAAACAAAATAGACAGTTAAGAGGTATTACAAAAGTAGATATTTCTGATGTAAGAAGAATTAAATATCTTATTTAATTCTCTAAATTAAATTAAAAAGGCAAATATAAAGATGGTTAAAGTAAATTTCGTTACAGCAAGACATAAAAGACGTAAAAAAATATTAAAATTAGCAAAAGGTTATTTTGGTTCCAAAAGTGTTCTTTATAAAACAGCTCATGAACAGGTTATGCGTTCTTTGCAATATGCTTATAGAGACAGAAGACAAAAAAAGAGAAATTTAAGAAAATTATGGATCACAAGAATTAGTGCAGGTTGTTTAAATAATGATATTCGTTATTCTCAATTTATGCATGGACTTTTATTATCTAAAATAGAAATCAATCGTAAAATATTAGCTGATATAGTTCATAATGAACCTCAAATGTTTTCGAATTATGTTGATTTATCTAAAAAAGCTTTAGAAAATAAAAAAAATATTAAAAAAATAGAATTGCAAAAACAAGAAGAAAAAAATAAACAAGAAAAATTGAAAGAAATAGAATTGCAAAAACAAGAAGAAAAAAATAAACAAGAAAAATTGAAAGAAATAGAATTGCAAAAACAAGAAGAATTAAAAGAAACTAAATTTGAAAATGAAAAAAATATCAATCAAGAAAAACAAAAAAAAGAATTAGATTTGAATAGTAAATTATTACCTGAATTAAAAAAATTAGCAAAAAAATATAAAATTCAAAATGTTTCTAAATTAAAAAAAGTAGATTTAATTAATTTATTAGAAGAAAAAATAGAAGAAAAAAATAAACAAAAATAATTAAAAGAAACTAAATCTGAAAATGGAAAAAATATCAATCAAGAAAAACAAAAAAAGAATTAGATTTAAATAGTAAATTATTACCTGAATTAAGAACATTAGCAAAAAAATACAAAATTAAAAATGTTTCTAAATTAAAAAAGTAAATTTAATTAATCTATCTATTGTAAAATATAATTAATAAAAAAAATTTTTAAGGAGTATAAATATAACGAATGATAAAAGAAGAAGTTCAAAAAAAAGAAATTTTTTCGAATTTAGCAAAAAGTGTATTTTTTTTAATAATTTCTATTGCGTTTTGGTTAAATGATAAATTTATAATTCCGATTAGTGGTCATAAAATTCATATTTATAAGATTTTATTAGGTATTTTAATTAGTTATATAACTTATTTATTAGTTTTTCGTAGTTTCAAAAAAAACACAGGTTTTGTTAAGTTTTTATTTTTGATCGAAACTTTGATATTTATTTTAGTTTCTTTCGGACTTATATTTCATTTTATTATGGATCAAAATTTTATTGAAAAATATTTCAATTTGGGTTTTATAGTTTATTATATTTTTATAATTCATAGTATTATTAAATTATATATTGGTTTTAAATTAAGTGATAAAAAAGATATCTTGGCTTCTTTAAAATTTGTTGTATATATAACAACATTAAGTACAAGTTTTTTTCTTATGGGAAAAAAATTACTTTTAACAGATTATATTATGAATATGTTAGCTGTTTTATTTGGATTAGTTTTTTTATATTATTTATATTTAACATCAAAAAAAATTAGTATGTTTAATAATAATAAAGAAAAAAGTATTATTGAAACAGAAGAATAATTTAAAATTTTAAAAAGGAAATTCAGTTTATAATGTCTGATTTATTAAAAAAATTAAAAGATTTAACTATGTTAAATGGTATATCTGGTCAAGAGAAAAAAGTTAACAATTATATTAAAGAAAATATTCAAGGAATGGTTGACAAAATTGAACATGATAATTTAGGAACTTTAATTGCTTATAAAGGAACTAAAGGACCTAAAATTATGTTAGCTGGTCATGTAGATGAAATCGGTTTAATGGTGACTGAAATAACTAAAGAAGGATTTGTTAAATTTCAACCTATAGGAGGTTGGTTGACTAGTGTTATGTTAGCTCAAAAATGGGATATTAGCGCTGATAAAGGGGTTGTAAAAGCAATCACTGGCGCAAGGCCTCCTCATGTATTATCTTATGCAGATAGATGTAAAAATCCTGATATGAAAAATTTATTTTTAGATCTTGGTGTTTATAATAAAGAAGAAGTAGAACGTTTAGGTGTTAAAATTGGAGATATGGTTACTCCTCACGGTGATTTCGAAGTTTTAGCTAATGAAGATTTTATAGTTGCTAAATCTCTTGACAATCGTGTAGGTGCTTTAGTAGTTATGAAAGTACTTGAAGCTTTAAAAAATAATCCTAACCAATGCGTAGGTGCTTTCACAGTTCAAGAAGAAGTAGGTTTAAGAGGAGCTCAAACGAGTACAAATAAAATTAAACCTGTTATAGCTGTTGCTGTTGATACTGGAATTGCCGATGATGTTCCAGGTGATGTTAATGCTAGTGCTCAAGTTTTAGGAAAAGGTCCACAAATTAGTTGTTATGATGGTGGTTTAATTCCTCACAAAGCTTTAAGAGAATTAATAATCAAAATAGCTCGTGATAATAATATTCCTTTTCAAGAACCTAAACCGACAGGTGGGGAAACTGATGGTTCAGCAATACACTTAAGAAACGAAGGCGCTGCTACTATTGTTATTGGTGTTCCGACTCGTTATCTTCATTCTCATACTTCTGTTGTTAATAAAAAAGATATCCAAAGCACAATTAAACTTTTAGTTTTATTAGTTCAACAATTAGACGATAAAAAAGTTCAAGAGATTTTATTTAATTAATAATAATTTCAATTAATAAAAATAGAATATAATTATTAAAAAAGATTTATTTTATTTTTATAGCTATTTTTTAAACAAACGGAAGAGGTTTTATTTTTATGAAAAGAACATATCAACCTAGTAAAATAAAAAGAATTAGGACGCATGGTTTTAGAACTAGAATGTCTACTTCTGAAGGACGTCGTGTACTTTCTAACAGAAGAAGAAAAGGTCGTATTAGATTAACTGTTTAATAATTCGAATATTTTAAAAGATTATATTCATTTTTGTAATTTTTAAATTAATACAAAATTAATAAAATTTTTAAAGAACGTAATAAATTATAGTCCATTATATTTTCGAAATAGTAAATTTATTTTTTGTATATTTTTATTAGATTATAAACTATAATAATACGTTTTTTTTATTTTTATTTATTCGAAATTTTTAAAAATACAATTAAATTTAAATATTTTCTTTTTAAAATAAGTTTTGATAAAATTTAAGGAATTATATATATAAATTTTTAGATATGAAAAAAAAATTTATTTTAAAAAAAAAAAAAGAAATAGATTTGATTTTTAAATTTAAAAAAAATATAAAAAATTATTTTTTTATATTATATTACATTAAAAATGAAAATTTAGAAAATTTTAAATTTGCTTTAAGTATTAACAAAAAATATGGGAAAGCATATGAAAGAAATTTAATAAAAAGACGTTTAAGAATGATTATCCATAATAATATGTATTTGATAGATAAACATATGTCTTTTGTTCTTGTTATTAAATTTGCAGCCAAAGAGTTAAATTTTTATAATTTAGAAAAAAAATTTTTAATTTTATTAAAAAAGTCCTCTTTGAATTAGTACAAAACAAGGTAGTTGATTGTGAATAATATTCAAAATAAAAAAATGAAATTATTTCAAAATTTTTTTATTGTTTTAATTTTATCTTTAATTTTACTTTTTGTTATAAGAAGTTTCGGTCCTAAACAAATTGATTATAAAAAATTACAAGAACAAGATATTCAAATTATTTTTAATAAAAATAAATATGAATCTATTAAAGATGAAGAATTCGAAAAAAATATAAAATCAGATGTAAACCTAGATTTCCTTTTTAAAAAAAATTATATTAGTATATTTTTTATTGGTTTCGATAAAAAATCTAAAAATATTATTTTAGAAAAATTGGAAAAAGAACCTTCGGAAAAAGAAGCACAACAAATAATAGAAAAAGTAAAAGCAGAAATTAAAAAAAAATTAGAAACAAAAGATGTTTTTTATTTTACAAAAGATTTATCATCTAAAGAAGAAAAATCTCAAGTTCAAGATTTTTTAACTATTAAAACAGGAACGAATTTGGAATATTTTCGTGACAAATATAAAAATTTAAATAATTCAAAATTAAAAATTGGAAAAATAGAAAATAATAAAATTACAGAAATTATAGAAAATGATCTAGAAATTTGTGACAAATATAATAATTCTCTTGAAGAAAAATCTTATAATGACATAATTAAAACAAAAATAAATAAAGATAATGAAATAAATAGTTTTTATTTAAAATATGGACCGTCAGAATCAAAACAATATGTAAAGATTTTGGTAGATGATACAGGTAATTTACCTATCCAATGGCCTAATAAAATAGAATGGTACTTTTTTTTAGGTTGGGGTTATATCTGGAATGTTTTAGTTGTTTTTGTTGGTTATTTTTTATATTTTTTATCGTTTATGTTTATTGAAGAAGGATGGTTTTTTGGAAATTTAGGATTAGGTATTGTTTTAACAACTTTATTAATAAGAACTTTATCATGGCCTATTTATACAAAAGCTAGTACTTTCAGTATGAATATGAGTTTAGCTCAACCAGAAATTAATAAAATACAAGAAAAATACGCTTTAAAAAAAGATAGAGAATCTATGCAGAAAATGCAGATGGAAATTTTTAAAGTATATCAAAAACATAATTTTAGCGTTTTTAGTATTTTTATATCTTTTTTACAAATGCCTATTTTGATAGCAATGTTTCGTACTTTAAATCGTTTTCGTAATCCTGGTGGTATTTTCCCTGTTATTGAAAGTAAAACTTTATTTTTAGGATGTATAAATTTAGGCCAAGAAACCAATAATAATATTTGGTTGAATTTAGCGAAAATTGTTTTATCTTTAATAGTCGGAATTAGTATGTATGTTTTAAATAAAATTAATTTACAAAAACCTTCTTATTTAAAAAAAAATGTTCAAATTTTAAACAATGAGCAAAAAATGAAACAAAAAAATCAAGAAATGACTATGAAAATAGTTAATTATGTTATGATTGTTTTTATGATTATAAATGCTTTTAATAATTCAGCTTTATCTTTATATTGGATAACTGGAAATCTTTATACTATTTTACAAATAACAATAAATCGTAACAAAATGGAAAAAAAATATAATATATTAAAAAATAAAAGTTTTTGATAAAATTTTAATTTTTTGATAATAATTTATTTAATTTAAGCAAATTTCTAATATTTCGGAATTTAATATAAGAATAAAAATCAAATTGTTTTCAAAAATATTTTGAAATAAAACAGTTTGATTTTTATTTTTTTTAGATTTTTTTATAATAAATTAAGTTTAAAAAATGAAAGGTTTTTATTATATAACTATTTATTATTATGATTAATACAAAGAAGAAAATAAAAATTTTCGGTTTATATCCTATTATATTTTTAATATTATTTTTTATTCTTATTTGTAATATTTATTATATTCAATCTTTTCCTGTTAACGAAAGAAAAAATATAACTGAACAGTTATGGAATTCTTTTTTAACTTCTTTGTTTTTTATAATGATATTTGGAATTGGTTTGAATTTTATCGGCAACAAAATCCCTTTTTTTAATAAATTAGGTTTAGGTTTTTTACTTTGTATTTTGATTCCTTCTTTTTTAGTATATAAAAAAATTATATGTGAAGAAATACATGAAAAATTAAAGTTTTTTATTTTTGAAAAAAAAGGAATTAATTTTGCTAAAATTTTTATTGTTGTTGTTGTAACAGGCAGTATTCTAAATATAGAACGTAATTTATTAAAAAGAGTGATTATAAAATTCATCCCTTTATCTTTGTTAACTATTTTAATTTCTTTTCTTGCGACAGGGTTTTTAGGTTATCTATTAAGTTATAAACCTGACAGTTTAATAAAAAAATCTCGTGGTCCTTTTATAGATTCTATTTTGTTTATTTCTATTCCTTTGACTAATGGAGGAACTAATTTAGGTATTAATAGTTTAGCAGAACACCCTTATAAAGAATGTTGTGATATAAAAAAAAATAAACTTAAAAGTATTTTTTTAGCTCCTCTTATTTTAGCTAGATGTTTAAGTATTTTTTTAGCTGGTTCACTATATTTAGTTTTTAATAAAACGAAATATAGTGGTAAAGGTTATTTAGAAAAACAAAAACAAAATAATATAGTAAAGAATATTTCTGAAGATGTTTTAGATTATAAAAATATTGGTATCAGGTTATTAATTATTTTAGGAATATATTCTTTATGTAATATGATTAACAAAATATTATCTTTTAAAGATAAAACATTCGGTTTAGATACTATGGTATATATTATTTTTGTATCTTTAATAATAGCTGGTTCACTATATTTAGTTTTTAATAAAACGAAATATAGTGGTAAAGGTCATTTAGAAAAACAAAATAATATAGTAAAGAATATTTATAAAAATGTTTTAGATTATAAAAATATTGGTATCGGGTTATTAATTATTTTAGGAATTTATTATTTATGTAATATGATTAACCAAATATTATCTTTTAAAGATAAAACATTCGGTTTAGATACTATGGTATATATTATTTTTGTATCTTTAATAATAAAAGTTTTTAATTTGATTCCTGATGAATATCAAAAATATGTAGTACAAACTGGAAAATTTATGAGCATTAATTTTACAGCCCCCGCGTTAGTCGCTTTAGGTTTAGATACTGATTTTCAGATTTTATTATCAGGTATAACCAATTATCGAATTATATTTATGGTTTTCGTTTCTTTGATGACTGCTATTACCGTTTCATTTTATTTAGCTTTATTATTTAATTTTAATCCTTTGGAATCTTCTTTAATATTAGGAATTTCTTCTCATAGCATCGGAAGTACTGGAAATATAGGAGTTATGTCTATTAGTAATAGAATGTATTTATTACCTTTTGCAATAATAATTACTAGAATTACAGGAATTTTTATTTTTATTTTTTCTTCTTTTTATTTTTATTAAAATTTATTAATAAAAATAAAAAGATATTTAAATAAATATAATTTTGAATTGTAACAAAAAATATTTTTTTGTTACAATTCAAGAAATAAAATTTTAATTAATTTAATTCTTATTTTTTTTAAAAATCATTATTTTTATTTCTTTTTATTATTGTAATTTCTTAATATATTTTTGATTATCCATTTATTTTTTGATTATTGATTCGTACTATCATAAGTAAATTAAATAATTTTGATTTTTAAGAGTTTAACTTTGAAAAGTTAAACTCTTTTTTTTTTTTTTTTTAAAATAGGGTTCAAATGAACTATATAACGGAGTAAAATTGCCAATTATTAGGACCAAAATGTAGTTATGAGGTCATAAAAAACAGAAATGGTGTTGGTCAAATGGACGGAAGAACAATTGATTACAGCAGACGTAAAAACAAAATGAGACAAATTAACTAGTCAAGAAGTTATCGTAAGTTCAAGATAATCACGAATAAAGCTAAAATGTCCTAATTGAAAAAGCAAGATCGAAATTAACGAATCCAATTACCTAAGTTAATGACACGTATTTATGTGTAAGTTTCTTTAGTTCATCTTAAATATCTATTAAATTAGCGATTCACATAACCTTCCTAATTTAGATAAAGCAAGAAAAGGATTTTATTTTGAAAAAGAGATAAGATTTAATCTTGTCGTTCAAGGAGAAAGAGACTACTCAGTAGTTAATGGAGTAAAACTAAATTCGGAATAATTCAGATAATCGACCATCCAAGAAAAAAGTTAACAACTTTTATAGAGCGAAAGTAATTAGTAATTCTTATGTAACATTTACACGCTTAATATATAGAGCGAATATATAGGAATAACCTTGCGAAATATTATTTCTTCCGAGAGGGATAGAGAATTGGCAAAAACCGTATGCTTGGAAACTTGATCTTACGGTTTAGATGGGCCTAATTTGTAATAAAATTGATAAATATAAATCCTTTAATAAACGTATCCGATTTATCCATATAAATTAATAATATTTTTTTATATATAGTAATAAATAAAAATAAAAAAAGTTGTTCAAAAGAATAATTATATTTTAGAAGAAAAAAATTTATTCATTAATTTTTATGACTATAAAAACAAATATAAAATAAAACAATAATTATTACATCGTTTTATTTTATATTTGTTTTTAACAAAACCTTTCTATTCTTTAATTTAATAATTACAAAAATTATAAACAAAAAACTGAATATTAAAATTGTTTTTTTTTTTTTTTTATTTATAATTAAAATTAATATTAATTAATAGTTTTATAAGTATAACTAGTATTAATTAATAGCAATAAAGAAAAAAGGATAAAAAATTAATTAATGAATTTTAAAGAATTTTATAACAAAAATAAAAAAATATTAATCATTTTTTTAGTTGTGATTACTATAGTTATATTGGTTTTTGTAGGAATAAAAATAATGAATCGAAAACCTTGTAATAGAAATTCCGTTGAAGAAAAAATACATAGTTATAAAGAAGGAAATAAAATTACTCATTTCATAGAAAACAGTTTAAATTCTCTGCATGAAATAAATAAAAATTTAAAAGATAATGATAATTCAGAATCTTTACAAGAAAATTTGCTTTCTCAAAAAAATCAAATCAATGAAATTAATAATTATTGGTTAAATTTAGATTTATTTTTTAAAAATATTAATCCTAATTATAAAAATGATTTTAATTCGATATTTGAAAAAATTCATAACTTTGAACACAAAATAAATAGTTTAAAACAAGATCAAAATATGAATGATGATAAAAAAAATATTCTAGTAAGTATTTTAACAAATTTAAAAACAATTGAAGAAACATTTAGAAATATTCCTTTTTCTGAAAACAATAATATTAATAATTCTGTTTCAAATACAAACCAAAATCAAAATGAAAAAGAAATAATAGAACAATTAAAAAAAATAAAAGAATTAGAAAAAAATTTAGATGACAATAAATTTGTTCCTAAAGAAGATTATCCAAAATATAGTAATTTGTTGAAAATTATAAATGATTCTCAATATGGAAATATAAAAAATACTCTACACAATTAAAAATAGCAGATATTAAAAAAAAGAAAATTAAAGACATGAAACAAATAATTTTAAATTTAGAACAAGATTTAAATAAAGAATGTACTAATTTAACATCAACAAATAGTAATGAACAAACTATTATTTTGGATTCTGTAGAAAATGTAAATGAACAAAAAGCATTATTTTATTCAAGTGTTTCTACTAATTGTCAAAATATAAAAGACAAAATAGAAAAAATAAAAGAATTAAATCAGGAAATAAACCGCTTAAAAGAAACAACAAACTTAAAAAATAATGTTATTAAATGTATTGAATTACTTTCTATTTTAAAAGAAAACAAAAATTATGATTTTAATTATTTTAAAAATAATAAAGAATTTAGAGAAATATTTTATTATTTTAAGGATTCAAAAGATATTAAATTAACAAATATTTTTGATGAATATTTAAAAGTTTGTAAATTGTAAAAAATATTAAAAATATTATTTAGAAAGAAAAAAAATAAAACATTTATGTTAAATAAATTCATCAAAAAATATAAAAAATATTTTCAAATTATAGGTTATATATTTATTATTTATTTATTATTAGTTATATTATCTAGTATACATTTACCTTGGATCCATTTTTTTAATAAAGGAAATGCTATTAATTATTTAGAATTGGAACAAAAAATTGATAATTTTGTTTCAAACGAAGATAAAAAACAATTAATAGATGAAGTTTTAATAAATTTAAAAAATAATAAAAATTTTGAAGGAAATAATAGGGAAGCAAAACGACAAATATATAAGGAATCAATTAAAAATAGTAATTTAGATGGTGCAAAAAAAAGAGAATTAATTAATAAATGTTCCGATTCAATTAATTATGATAATCAAGATAAAGAATTAATAAAAGAAGCGCTTTTAACAGAAAAAAATAAAATTCCTAATGAATATATAAATTTTAAAAATTATAAAAATACTGATAATCCTTTTTATAAAATAGAATTCAAAGATATTAATAATGAAATTCGTTATTATATACCTAATAAAGAAGTTTTCGAAAAATTAAAAGATAAATGCGAATGTAAATCAAAAAATAATTTTAAATATGAGGAATATGCTAGTGTATCTAGAATTATTGTTGCCCCTTTATTATCTATATATTCAGTTGTTTTTATGTTTTATATTGTAAATAATATTCAAAAATCATCAGGTAAACTTAACTCTAACCCTCTTATATCTTCGAAACAAAAATCTATTTTTACTTTCAAAGATGTTGCTGGTAACGAAGAAGAAAAAGAAGAAATGAAAGAATTAATTGATTTCTTAAAAAGACCTCAAAAATATACTTCTATAGGAGCTAAAATACCTAAAGGTATTTTATTAGAAGGCCCTCCTGGAACAGGAAAAACTTTATTAGCGAAAGCTTTAGCTGGAGAAGCAAATGTACCTTTTTATGCTGTAGCTGGTTCTGAATTTGTTGAAAGGTATGTCGGCGTCGGTGCTTCTCGTGTTAGAAAATTATTTAAAGAAGCTAAGGATAACGCTCCTTGCGTGCTTTTTATTGACGAAATAGATGTTTTAGGTGGAAAAAGAGGTGGTTTTTCAGGAGGATCTCAAGAAAAAGATCAAACTTTAAATCAACTATTAACTGAAATGGATGGTTTTTCTTCGTCTAAAGGAATTATTATTGTTGGAGCTACTAATAGAGTTGATATCTTAGATGCAGCTTTATTAAGACCAGGAAGATTTGATAGAATCTTTAAAGTAGGTTTACCAGATGTTAAAGGACGTGAAGCTATTTTAAAAGTTCATGCTCGTAATAAAAATATTTCATCTGATATTAATTTTCATCAATTAGCGAAACAAACTCCAGGAATGAGTGGAGCTCAATTAGAAGCTGTTTTAAATGAAGCCTCTATTTTGACAGTAAGAAATCAAAAAGAAATGATTACAATGGAAGAACTAGAAGAAGCGATTGATCGTGTGTTAATGGGGCCAGCTAAAAAATCAATTAAATATAATGAAGAAGAAAGAAAAATGGTCGCTTATCATGAAGCAGGACACGCAGTCATTGGTTTAAAATTAGAACATGCTCAAAAAGTACAAAAAATAACTATCATCCCGAGAGGTTCAGCAGGTGGTTATAACTTAATGTTGCCTGAAAAAGAAACCTTCTTTTCTTCTAAAAAAAGAATGTTAGCAAATATCATTTCTTATTTAGGTGGTAGAGTAGCTGAAGAATTAGTTTTTGATGATGTTTCCAGTGGTGCTTATGATGATTTTAAACAAGCTACTAAAATAGCTCGTTTAATGGTTACTAAATATGGAATGAGTGAATTAGGAATTACTCAAGATTCAGAATTCTCTGATAAAAAAGCTATCGATCAAGAAATTAAAAAAATAGTTGATGAATGTTATCAAGAATGCAAAAAAGTTATTAAAGAAAATAAATCTTTATTAGATAAAATAACTAATTTATTATTAGAAAAAGAAACTATTAATAAAGAAGAAATAGATTTATTATCAAAAACTAATTTAAAATAAATAAAACGCTATTTTTAAAAATAATTTTTTAAAAAATTATAAAATTAAAAATATTTTTTTAAAATTGTTAAATTTTTAAAAGTAAATTTTATAAAACGAAACTGTTTAAAAAAACATATGACAGTACGATCCATTATAATATAAAAAAAATAACAAAAATAGCAATATATATTGTTTATAAATAAATAAAATATTTTCGAAAAAATAATATTTTCAAAATAAAAAAAGACCATCTTTGAGATAGTCTTTTTTTATTTTAATATTTTATGTAAAAAAGATAATGTATATTTTTTATTATTATTGTTTAAATTGGCTATGATAAAGGTTATAATAGAATCCTTTTAATTCAAGTAATTCATTATGTTTACCTTTTTCAATGATAACACCGTTTTTTAATACTACAATAACATCAGCATTTACAATTGTGGATAAACGATGTGCGATTATAAAAGATGTTTTATTTTCGCATAATTTTTGAATAGACTTTTGGCAAATCATTTCCATTTGAGTATCAATAGCCGAAGTAGCTTCATCTAAAATTAAAATAGAAGGGTTATTTAATAAAGTTCTAGTTATTGTAATTAACTGCTTTTCACCTTGTGATAAATTATCTGACTCTTCATTAATGATAGTTTGATAACCTTCTTCTTTGGCCATGATAAAATCATGAATTTGAGTTTGTTTTGCTACTTCTATAATTTCTTCTTTTGTTTTACTTTCATTACCGTATTGAATATTTTCTAAAATAGTACCTTTAAAAAGCCAAACATCTTGTAAAACTAATCCTAAAATTTTTCTTAAATATTTTTTTTGTAATTGTCTAATATCTACTCCATCAATTGTTATAGAACCTTCATCAATATCATAGAATCTAGTTAATAAATTGATTAAAGTTGTTTTTCCTGAACCGGTAGAACCAACAACAGCTACTGTTTGATTTTTATAAACATCTAAATTAATATTTTTAAGAACAGGCGAATCTTTATAATAACCAAATGAAACATTCGAAAAAGAAACAAAACCTTCTACTTTATCTAAAGTAATACAATTAGATTCATCTTCTTTTTCTTCGGTTTCATATAAAAAATCAAAAACTTTTTGGATAGCGGCTTTAGTTGATTGAATAACGACAAAAATTTGACTTAAATCATTAATAGGATTTCCTAAACGCCAAACATATTGAATAAAAGCTTCAAACATCCCTAATTGAATTGTGCAAAAACCCAAAGTAAATAAAAAACCTTCATTATCAATAGGAAGCATTAAATAATACCCCATAACAATAACAATAGTTAATATAATATATGTAAAAGAATTAATAATAGGAATAGCTAAACTAGAGAAAAAATTTGATTTAAAAATCATTTTAGATAAATCTTGATTAATATCTTTAAATTCTTTAATAATATTTTTTTGTTGATTATATAAAATAATTTCTTTATGACCGTTAAATTTTTCTTGTAAAAAACCATTATATTCAGATGTTTTATCGAATCTTTGAATAAAAATATGACGAGATTTTCTGTTAATAATAAAGATCACAATAAGAGAAAAAGGAATCATTAAAGAAATAACAAAACCTAAACGCCAATTAACTAACAACATGCAAACTAATAAAATAGCTATATTAAAAAAAGCACAAATAATAGAAGCAAAAGTTTGTTGTAATCCATTAGAAATAATATCGACATTATTAGTCATTTTATTCATAACATCGCCAACAGTATTTTGATCAAAAAATTTAATAGGTAATCTATTAATTTTTTTATAAATATCTTGACGCATATTTTTAATTCCTTTATGAATGGAATTTATTAAAAATTTGTTATAAATAAATTTACCTATTGCGCATAATAAATATAAAATAACATTTATACTTAAAAAAAACAAAATATGTGCTTTATAAGATTGTTTATCCTTATGATTTTCTTTATTATTAATAAAGTCTAAAATTTGTTTTCCTTCAAATAATGGAATATAACATTGAATTACAGCAATTAAAAAAATTAAAACAATACTAATTATTATTTTTGTTTTAAAAGGACTTAAATATTTAGACATCTTTTGCATTTTACAATACCTCTTGAATTTTTTGAGAAAAAGCAATTTTTTGATAAAAAGGACATTTATTCATCAATTCTTTATGTGTTCCGATGCTTACTATTTTTCCATTATCTAAAACAATAATTTTATCAGCATTCAAAATAGACGTTAACCTTTGTGCCACTATTATTACTATAGATTCTTTCTTTTTTTGAGCTAAAAAAGATTTTCTAATAGCTAAATCAGTTTCATAATCTAAAGCGGAAAAGGAATCATCAAAAATATAAATATCTGGTTGTTTTAATAAAACTCTTGTAATAGAAAGTCTTTGTTTTTGACCGCCAGAGAAATTTGCTCCTAATTCACTTACAGGTTCTTCTAATTTATAAGTTTTATTTTGGATAAATTGATATGATTGGCTTATTTTAGACTTTTCGAACATTTCTTCACTATCAGCATTTTCTTTACCAAATAACAAATTACTAAAAATAGTACCTTTAAATAAAATATTTTTTTGGGAAACAAAACCAATTTTATCTCTTAAATTTTTAACATAATAATTTTGAATATCTATACCATTAATTTCTATAACTCCTTGAGTAGGATCGATCAAACGAGGAATTAAATTCATTAAAGTAGTTTTTCCTGATCCTGTTTTTCCTACAAAAGCAACTATTTCTGATTTGTTCAATTTAAAATTAATATTTTCTAAGATTAATTTAGAATTATCAGGATGTCGATAACAAACATTTTTAAATTCTAATGTTTTAATGTTTTCTAAAAATTCTGATTTTAGTGCATTTTTATTAATACAAGGTTTAATATTAAATAAATATTGAATTTTCGCTAAGGCTACTAAAGTTTTTGGAAACATCATAAATAATAATAAAAAACTCAAAATAGAAGATAAAATATGAACATTATAAGTTATACAAATATATAAATTACCAATATCCATTTTTCCTTCTAGAATAAGATCCGAAGCAAGTTTAATAGTAATAATAATAGACAGATTTAATAAGAAATAAAATAAAGGTTCAATCGAAAGAATAGAATTAAATAATTTAACAATCGAATCTCTAAACAATACATTTATTTTTTCGAATTTTGTTTCTTCATTTTTTTCTTGATTTAAAGTTCGAATTATTTTTACTCCTGTAATGCTAGATCTGATTTTATAATTCATTTCTTCTAAAAGATTATGTTGTTCAATTGATAAAGAATAATTTTTCAAAATAATAAAAATTAAAAGAAAGATAAAACAAAACGTTATAGCTAATATGCCATAAGATAACGAATAATTAATCTTGTAAACTATAATAAAACAAGAAACTAAAAGAATAGGGGTAGAAACAACCGTTTTATAAAAAGCAATTACAAAATTCATTATTTGATAAACATTATAGGTCATTCTGCTTACAATAGTGGAAACTCCTAATTTTTGCATGTCTATAAAAGAAAAAGTTTGTATTTTTTTAAATAAATCTGTACTTAAATCTTTAAAAACCAAAGATGCAATTTTGGAAATACAAAAAGTTATAACGAAATTTCCTAAAATAACCATCAAAACTATTATGCATAAAAATAAAAAAACATTTATAAATGATGTTGTAGTTTGAGGATTTACAATATATTTACCTATGACATATGGAATCAATAACTCTCCGATAATTATTAATAAAAAAGAAAAAATATTCAATAAAAGAAGCTTTTTATGTTTAAAAATATATTTCAAAATTAATTTCATATAATTAATACTTCAAAACTTACTTTCTTTTGATATATGTAAAACAAATTAAAATAAAAAATAAAAAAAATTAATAAACTAAATAAATCGGATATTATTAGCAATTATAACATTTTTTATTATTTGTAATAAAAAAATAGTTTTCTTTTTATAAAGAAAACTATTTAAGTTATTAATTTAATTTTATAAAATAATTATTTTTTTAAAAAAGATTATTATCTGACATCTGAGAAAAATCTTTTTTTTCTTTCACAGAAGTAACAGCTGCTTCAGTAGTAACAAACATAGAAGCGATAGATGCAGAATTTAAAATAGCTTGTTTTGTTACTTTAGTAGGATCAATAATTCCTTCTTTAAATAAATCAACATATTCTCCTGTTTCGGCATTAAATCCAAAATTTTCTTTTTGTTTTAATTGTTCTTTAACAACTAAATCTCCATTAAAACCTGAATTTTCGGAAATTTGATAAGTTGGAGTTAATAAACTATCTAAAACAACATTTATTCCTTTTTGAATATCCGAATTAGAATCTTTTAAAGTTTCTTTTAAAACTTTATAAATTTCTACTAAAGTTTTTCCACCACCAACTAAAATACCTTCGGTAACAGCAGCTTGAGCCGCATTTAAAGCGTCTTCAAGTCTTAATTTTCGTTCTTTTAGTTCTATTTCTGTAGCTGCCCCTACTTTAATAACAGCTACTCCACCAGATAATTTAGCTAAACGAGATTTTAAATTGTTTAATTCATGTTCATTATTTGTATTTTGAATATGATTTTCTATTTCTTCAATTCTTTCGGTTAAAGAAGGACTTTTATCCGCCCCCATTAATATTGTATTATCTTTTTTGATAATTGCTTTTTTAATTTGGCCTAAATCTTCTATTTTTACATTTTGTAATTGCATATCTAAATCTTTAGAAATAAAATTAGCTTTAGTTAAAATAGCAATATCTTTTAATAATTCTTTTTGATTATCTCCGAAACCAGGGGCTTCAGTAGCAGCGATATTTAAAATACCATGAAACTTATTTAGAGCCAAAATATTAATTACATCGTTATCAAACGAATTAGCTATAATTAACAAAGGTTGAGTTTTCGCTTTAACTTCTTCCAATAAATTATTAATTTCGTTAATGTTATTAATTTTATGGTCAGTTACCAAAATTAATGCTCTTTCGAATTCGACTGACATATTGGCTAATTTATTAACGAAAATACTTGATAAATAACCTTTATCATATTGCATTCCTTCAACAACTTCTAATTCAGTTTCTAAACCTTTAGATTCTCCTATGCTAATTATTCCTTTTTGAGTAACTTTATTTATTGCAGAAACTATAATTTCACCTATTTCTTTACTACCTGAAGAAAGTGTAGCGATATTAGCTATTTCTTCTTGTGTAGAAATTGGTTTAGATTTTTCTAAAATTTGTTCTATGACTTTTTGTGAAGCTTTAAGAATTCCTTTTTTAACTAGAACAGATTGAGCACCAGAATTAACAAATTTAAAACCTTTTTGAATCATACTTTGAGCTAAAACAATTGCTGTTGTTGTTCCATCTCCCGCATTATCGTTAGTTTTTGTAGCAGCCTCACGTAATAATTGTGCTCCCATATTTTGGAAAGGTTCTGTTAACTCTATTTCTTTAGCGATTGTAACACCATCATTAACAATAAAAGACAATCCATTGCTTTTTTCTAAAGCGACATTTTTTCCGTTAGGACCTAAAGTAACTTTAACAGTGTTTGCTAAAATATCTACTCCATTTAAAATTTCTTTTCTGGCATCTTTACCAAAAAGAATCGATTTAGCTGCCATATTATTAAATTACATCTCCTTAATTAAATTTTTATTTCATTTGAAAATTATTAGTTTTTATTTAATTTAAACTAATAAAGCTATTATTTTATCAGTTTTTAGAATTAAATATTCTTCTTTTTCAATTGTAATTTTGGTTCCAGCATAATTTTCGTAAACTACTTTATAATTAGGCTGAATTTCTTTGGATGCTTCAGGACCACAACTTACAACAATACCTGTACAATTATTTTCTTGTGTTTGATTTTTTAATTTTAAAATAATTGAACTTTCGTTCTTTTTTTCTTCTTTATGTTTTATAACAACATAATCTTTTAAAGGTTTAATTAACATAAATATTTCCTTTCTATCGTTATGAAAATGAAATAAACAAACTATCAATTGATAGTTTTTAGTCTATATAATCTCATTAATAAACATAATTTACAAATATATTATACATCAAATTTATAAAAATTTAATTTTATATACTTGGAATTTATTTTGACGAAATTGAAATAAAATTATACTTTTAAATTAATTAATTTAGTTTAAAATTAAAAAACTTTTTGAGATTTATTCTTTAGTTTTTTATTAGTAATAAAATAATGTTTTTTTATTATTTTGTTATTAACAAACGTTTTTTTGATATCTTTGTATAGTTTATTATATATTATTGTTATAAATTTTTTATATTATATATGTTATAATTAATATAGTTAAGTATTTTCATTTGATTAAAAAACTAATGATAATTAATTTTTTAAAAAACTTTGATTTTTTTCGTTATTATGAATTTTTTAATTCATAATAATTTTTATTTTTTTATTTAATTCAATTTTTTTAAAAATTAAACATTTTGTGTTTTAATTACAAAAAATTAATAAATTAAAATTTATAATAAATTAATATTTGTTATAAATAGGCATCAAAAAAAGATATAAAAAGGCATTAATAAAATCAATAATATGTTAAAAATACAAAATTTATGCAAAATTTTTAAAGACGAACAAACATTAAAAAATATTTCTTTTAATTTACCTGATAAAGGTTTGGTTTGTATAACAGGGGCATCTGGTTCAGGAAAATCTACTTTATTATATTTATTAGGCGGATTAGATGGTTCTAATCAAGGTGATATTTATGTTCATGATTTAAACATTACTCAAAAATTTGATAATGAAAAATTAGGTTCTTATAGAAATAATTTTGTCAGTTTCATTTTTCAAGAATTTTATCTTTTAGAAGAATTAACTGTTTACGATAATATTAAAATAACATACGAAATTCAAAATAAAAATATTAATACTGAAAAAGTAGAAAAAATATTACAAAAATTAGAAATAAACAATTTAAAATTAAGGAAAATTAATCAACTTTCTGGAGGACAAAAACAAAGAGTAGGTATCGCACGTTCTTTAATTAAAAATTCTAAAATGATTTTAGCTGATGAACCTACCTGTAATTTAGATGAACAAACAGAAAAACAAGTTTTTGATTTATTAAAAGAAATATCTAAAGAAAAATTAGTTATCGTAGTTACTCATAACAAAGAAAATGCTCTTAAATATGGAGATCGTTTAATAGAATTAAAAAATGGTTCTATTATTAAAGATATTTCCAAAAAATTAAATGTAAAACCTATTTTCAATAATGATAAAAAATATTATACTAAAGAAGAAATGTTAGAATTAATAAAAAATAAAGATATTTTAGAAGAAAAAGCAAATTTCGAACAAACAACAACAAAAATATTTTCTTCTGATGTAAAAGATTTTTCTAATTCACTTGATAATGTGTCTTATCGATCTTATCTTACATATTCATCAGCTATTTCTTTTACAAAAAATACTTTCAAAAATAATAAGAAATTATATTTTAGAGCTATTATGGCTATGGGTTTTCCTGGATGTTTACTAATTATATTGACAATATTATTTTTTAATTTTTTTATTTATCAAAATTTTCGTAATCTTAACATTTTTTCTTGTTTTTTATTTTTTGTTATTTATTTATTTTTGTTTTTAAATTCTTTTTTTCAATTGAATTATATTATAAAAAACAGAATGGAATTTAAAAAAAAAGAAATTGGTATTTTACAATCATTAGGTGCTTTTAAAAAAGATATTAAAAAAATATTTAGAATATTTGCTTTTAAATTGTCGTTTTTTCAAAGTCTAGGAGTACATTTATCTTTGGTCTTTATTTATTATTCTTTTTCTTCTAATGATTCTTTTTCTAATGATTTAAAAAGTTTAATCTATCGACATTTTGGAATCAATTTAATAATTTATTTTTTATTATCTTATTTATATCCATTATTTATAAATATAGTAACGATAAAATACCAAATAAATAAATTATTTAAACAAAATCCTTACCCTTTAAGTATTATTTTGGATCGCAAATAGTTTTTTGTTATATTTTAATTTTAAATAATAAAAAATTTGATAGAATTATTAATAAGTTATAAAGTTAAAATTATTATACATATTTATAAAAAAATACATAATGAAATCATTGTCAGATTAAAAGCTAATATTTTTTTATATTAATTAATAATAGTGTTGCAAATTATACATCAAATTAAAAAGATATATAATAATTTGCTTTTAACAAAATAATAAACAAATTATAAATCAATAATATTTACAAAATTTAATAAATATTCAAAATTTTTATTGAAAATTATATCATTTTATATGTTAAAGTATTAAGTATTATTTTTTTATGTTTTCGAATATTTTTTTAAGTAAAATATTTATAAAATATAATTTATATCGAAATATAATTTTTTTAAAAATTTTTCATTTTTAAGAATTTCATTTTTAAGAATAATTAAATTTAAATTAAATTGTAAAAAAATTATTTTTTAATTTAATAATTTTATTATTTAATTATATAATAACGGTGAATAGATGAATATAATTTTAATAGGCCCTCCAGCTTCTGGCAAAGGCACTCAATCTTTAATTTTATCAAAAAAATTAAATATCCCTCATATTTCAATAGGAGATATTTTTAGAGAAAATTTAAGAAATAAAACAGATTTAGGAAAGATAGTTAAATCTTATATTAATAAAGGTTTATTGGTTCATGATAAAATAACCAATTCTATGATAAGTAAATATTTAACTAACGAAAATGTTAAAAAAGGGTTTATTTTAGATGGTTATCCTCGTAATTTGGATCAAGCGCATTTTTTAACTGAAGAATTAGATAAAAAAAAAATTGTTTTAAATAAAGTTTTTTATTTTAATGTTAACGAGAAGTTATTAGAAAAAAGAATTATAGGAAGAATCGTTTGTCCTCAATGCGGAGAAATTTATCATAAAGAAAATAAATCTCCTGAAAAGTATGGTTTTTGTGATAACGACAATACTTATTTAATTCAAAGAAAAGATGATAATTTAAATACTTTTAAAAAACGTTTATTAGTTTATAAAAAAGAAACTTTTCCTTTAATTGAATATTATAAAAAAAATAATAAATTAACAGAAATTAAAGTAGAAGACGATACTAAATCAATTAAAGATATTACCGAAATAATATTAAAAGAAATATCAAATATAAAATAAAAAAATTTTTTCTATTTATTGAATAAAATAAATAGAAAAAATTTTTTTATAAAAAAGACATTCATAATTTAAAAATTAAGATAAATTTTAATTTAACAAAAAAAATATAAAATAACTAAATAAAATTTTTCTTATCGAAATATTTAATATTTATAAAAAAAATTATTTTAACAAAGTAATTTAGATTAGAAAGTTTTCTACAATGAAGACAAAAGACAAAATATTATTAAATATTTTATTCACATTAATAATATTAATTTTTTTAAATATAAAACTTATTATAAAAGCTATTAATTCTAATGTCAAAGATATCAAAGAAGAAGAATATCAAAATTATAAAGTTATTTCAAAATTAAAAAAAATTTATCCTAAATTAACAAATGATAATTTATTAAAAAAAGTTTTAACTAAAATATTGGAAGAATTCGATAAACCTTATTATATGTATGAAACGAAAACAACTATTGAAGATCGAATTAAGTTATTGGAAAAATATAATATAATAGATGAATTCGAAAATACAATTGCGCAAACTGTTTTCGATATAAATGAATATTGCTTTGTATTTCCAGGAAATAAAATAGATTTTGATAATTATAGACGATATCTAAATTATAAAAAAAGAAATTTTCCAGGAAATAAAGGTTATTCATGGCGAATATGGTCTCCTGCAAATATTGAATTTATATCTAAAAAAGAAATTAAATTTTTAGTAGATACTTTCGAAGAAATTATAATTTTAGAAGCTGAAAAACAAGCAAATTTGAATAAACAAAAAAATATTAAACAAATAGAAGAACAAATTTCTTTTTTACAACAGAAAATAAATACATATACTGATTTATTAAAAAAACAAGAAATAGATATATTAAAAAAAAATAAAGAAATTGGGATTTTAAAAAAAAATATCGAAGAACAAAATAGTCAATTTTTGAATTTAGAAAAAAAAGAAGAATTAATTCAAACCCAAGAACAAAAAATAAATTTTTTAATTTTGGAATTAAAAAAAAGTAATCAAAAAATTAATGACGATAAAATATTACAAGAAGCAGAAAAATTAGAATTCCAAAAAGATTTAAAAAACAAAATTGAACAATTAAATGTTTTAAAAAATAAATTAGAATCATCTCAAAGAAATATTGATAGATTAGCTGAAACTCAAGAAGAACAACAAAAAATAATTAAAAATAAAAACGAAAAGATTAAAAATTTGGAGATAGTCGTTGAAAATAATAATAAACAAATTTTTTATTTAAAGGAAGAAATTAAAAAAATAACTGAAAATTTAGAAAATAAAATAAAAAAAAATAAGTTATTATCC
Source organism: Candidatus Phytoplasma vitis (assembly GCA_023934045.1). Classification (GTDB taxonomy): domain Bacteria; phylum Bacillota_I; class Bacilli_A; order Acholeplasmatales; family Acholeplasmataceae; genus Phytoplasma; species Phytoplasma vitis. The sequence goes on from CP097583.1 coordinate 594,347, forward strand.
GAAAATCAACAAAAAATATCAAATATAGAAATTTCATCACTTAAAAAAAATATTAGTGAATTAAGAGAAGAATTAATTTTACAAGAGTTCGTTTTAGAAAGTAATAAAGAACAAATTACAAATCTTATTCAACAATTAGAAGAAAAAAATAAGGAAATCAGTGAAACTCAAAATTTAAATTCATTAGAAAAACAAAAATTAAAAAATGATATAGAAGATAACAAAAAACAATTAAAAAACATAAAAAATAATTTAGATATTGCGCAAAGTACAATAACTGAATTAAGACAAACTATTGAGGAACAAAAAAATATTATCGAACAAAAACAAAATAAAATTGAAAATTTAGAACAGAATATTAAAATAAAAGAAAATATTATAATTTCTTTAAACGATCAAATTATAAAAGTCGAACAAGAAATTAAAAATAAAAAAGAACAACTTGAAGAAAATAAACTTTTATCGACACAAGAAAAACAAAGATTAAAAAATCAAATTACTGAAAAAGAAAAATTAATTTTAGATTTAAAAAGCCAATTATATTCTAAAGAAAATTTTTTAATTAAAGCACAAGAAGAAATTAATATTTTGAGAAATCAATTGCAAGAACAAAAAGATGAAATTATTTTTATTAAAAATTTAAACGAAGAAGAAAAAAACGAATTAAAAAATGATATAAAAAAACAAACAAAATATTTAGATAAACTAGAAAATGATTTGGATATTGCTTATAAAAATATTGATAAATTAAAACAAACAGTTGAAGAACAAACAGATATTATTAATAATAAACAAAAACAAATTTTCATTTTAGAAAAAGATATTGAACAAAAAGAATCTAGTATAGAAACTTTATCTAAAAAAATAGAAAATTTAGAACAAGATATAAATTCAAAAACTCAAGAATTAATAGAAAATAAATTTTTATCTCAAGAAACTCAAAGATTGTTAAGTGAAGATATTAATCAAATGAGAAAACAAATAAAAAATTTAAAAGAACAAATGTCTCAAAAAGAAGAATTTATTGAGTCATCTAATAAAAAAATTAATAATTTACAAACAAATTTAGAAATACAAGAAGAACAAATTAAACAAAATCAAATTTTAAATCAAAATGAAAAAAACAAATTACAACAAGATATCAACAAACAAATAAACTCTTTAGAAAATTTAAAAACAAAATTAGATAAATATAGAGAAAAAATAGAAATATCTTTACAAAATAATAATATGTTTAATTATTTACTTATAGAAGCTATGTCTCATATGAAGACAATGAATAAAGAAGTTTTGGATTTTTTTCAAAAAATGAGACAAGAACAAGAAATGAAAAAAATAGATGAATCTGAAAATACAAAAATTTTTTTAAAAAAAACAGATAAATTCCCGACTTTTAAAGAAGTTATAGGAAACGAAGAAGCTAAAAAACAATTAAAAGAAAGTTTAGTTCAATTAACTGATGATATAAAAGAATATAAAATGATGGGTAATAGCGAACCCCCTAAAGGTATTTTATTATATGGTCCACCTGGAACAGGGAAAACTTATTTAGCTAAAGCTTTTGCTAAAGAATCTGGATTACCTTTTTTTTCTATAACATCTTCTGATTTTTCTAAAACATATGTTGGTGAATCTCCAAGATTGGTCAAAAATATTTTTGATGAAGCTAGAAAACACTCACCGAGTATTATTTTAATAGATGAATGCGAAGTAGCATTTAAAAAACGTAACAGTGACGGTTTAAATTCCGATCATGGAAACGTTGTTATTTCTTTTTTATCTCAAATAGATGGTATTTATACAGACGAAAAAAAACCAGTTTTTGTTATAGCAACGACCAATTTTAAAGACGATATTGATAATTCTATTTTAAGCAGATTTAATAAATTAATAAAAATTGATTTTTGGAATGAAGAAAATATAAATATTTTTTTAAAACAAATTTCTAAAAAATATAATTTAGATATAAGAACTTATCAATATTTAGATAAAATATCAAAACAAATAATTGATTCAGGATTAGATGAATTAAGAACACCTAGAAAAATGATAGAATTATTTGAACAATCAATAAATGTTGCGTTTTACGAACATAAACATTTGAATATTTTACCAATAGATTTACAATTAGTAATAGATAGATTAATAAATAAACAAAAAGTTATTAATTGGCAAGAACATGATCATATAAAACCTTCCGCAGAACAATTATATACAATCCAAGAATACAAAAATACTCCGATAAAACATCTTTTTGTTGATAGTTCTTTTACTGATGAAGAAGAAAAATATTTTCAATTAATTAAAAACAATTATATATTAAATAAAAAATTAGTTTATAATCAAAATTCTCAAGAAAAAACAGTAGAATTTGAAGTTGATTCAAATAATTTAGAAAGAATAAAAAAATTTTATTCTTCGGATAATCCTTTTCCTGAAGAATTATTAGGATTTTATTTTAAAGAAGGAACCGAAAGCAAAGAAATAAAAGAAATTAAAAAAACTTCTAATTTAGAATCAATTTTAAATTTAGCAATCGAAGCAAAAGTAAAACAAATTTATTTTATTTGGAATATTGAAAAAATTAAACATAATAAAATGAAAATAGAAAGTTTAATGCAAAAATATACAAATGAATTTCATTTTTTAAAATCAGATGAAAATTTAAAAAATAAATTATTAGAAATATCTCAAGTAACAAAAAATAATGAATTAGAATTCGAAAAAATAATATTAAAGTATATTGAAGAAATTAAAGAACAATTAACTAATAATATTTATGATGAAATTATGAAACAAAATGAACTAATTATTTTAGAAGATTCTTTCGAATTAAAAAGAGATATTACAAAACAAATAAAAAAAATATTTCAAAAAAATGATTTTTTATTTTTAAAAGAAATCAAAAATGAAATTTTTTCTAATATTAAAAACAAATTAATAAAAAATAAAGAAAACAATTTACAAACAAAAATTGCAAATTTAATAAATTCGATAACTTTTAATACAAAAATATTTAATTATTTAGAAATAGATAAAATTAAAAAAAAAATAAATCAAAATGTTTATGATTATTTTGTAATACAAAGCAAATATTCTTTAAAAGATATTCAAAATCAAATTTATAAAACAGAAAAACAAGTTAATAAAGAACTTTTCGATAAACATTGGCAAACCATATTAAAACAATTAAATATTAATTGTAATTTAGAAAAAGATAAAATAATAAATTTATTAGAAGAAAAAACAAAAAAAGAATTATTTTATAATGATTTAGAATTAGAAAAAATAATTAATTTGCTTAACGAAGAAATTGAAAAGAATATTAAAAATTTAGAAAATAATTTAAGAAAAAAAATATCTGATAATATAAATAAATATATATTAATAGATAATGTATTGAATCAAAAAATATCTAACCAAGAAATAGACTTAATTAAAGAAGCAGCTTTTGTTATCGCTAAAGATGAATTAAAACAAGAAAATATTAAAGAAGAACAAATGGGCGACCAAGAGGCTTAAATATCGTGCTATTTAACCAATAGCCAGGGAAGATTTCCCCTGAATGCATATCTTTGGTTTGTTAAACGAAAGAATAACAGATTACAGCAGAAGATAAAAGCGAATTGAGACGAAACAGTATAGTCAAGAAGATTTCGCGAGCAAATTTGGATATGGATAAGGATGAAAAACCCTAAGAAGGATAAAGCGAGGTAATCTTCTAACTTAACGGCAACTGTGTAAATCCGTTAATCTAGATAGCTGGAAATTGTCTTTGTGTTTCGCAGTGAAATCATCATAAACCTAGACTCCACCCATAGCTGGACAAGCAACTCTTGTCTAAGGTTAATTCCGCAAGCTGGATCAAACTTCACCTAAGTCCAAAAGGTAGATATTTAAAGTAACTGGCAGATTCCTAAACTTCAGTTTTTGGAAACAAATAAGGATAGGGTATTTGAAGGAAACTCCATTTATCCGAGTCCTTAGAGGCAAGGAAAAAGAGACTATTTAGTAATCGTTGGAGTAAAAATGAGGATGAAATACCTATATTCAATCGACCAACCAAGTCGAAGGTTAACAACCTTTAAAGGGTGAAAATAGTCAGTAATTTTAGAGATAGAATTATGGAAAGCCGTATGCTTGGAAACTTGCTTGTACGGTTTGGGACGGGACCAATTGTAATAAAAGATTCACATCTTAAACGCAGTTGATTTATCGTCATACATGATAAAATAAAATCTTTTGTTTTAAATTATAAAATAAGCGAGAAGACAGATTCAAAAGATTTCTTTTCGATAATTTCAGAAAATTTTTATTGGTTAAAATTTGTTTTCATCGTTTTTGGTTGTAAATATTTTTTTCGAAAAAAAATTTAATTTTATAAAAAAGATTTTGGTAATTTAAAATGGAATATTGTCAAAAAAAATTTAAATTAATTAACACTTATAAAACCTAGTTTATAAGACAGGTTTTATAAGTTTTTTTATTTTTTGTAACAATTTATTCAAAAAAATAAGAAAAATTTAATAAAAAGGAGAAAAAGAAAAATCTTAAATATGTTATAATTTATTAAGAAATATAATATTTCAAAAAAATAAATAAATTTTTTTATTTAAAAAAATAATATTAATTTTTTTAACATTTCTAAATTTTTTAATAAAATTAATATTACTTTTTTAACAATATAATTTCTATAATTAAATACTATAATTTAATTTATGTTAAAATGCAAAAATATAATTAATGAACTGAGGTGAATAAATGACATCTGATTTAGAACAAATTTTTGAAAATTCTGATTTATATTCTAAATTATTCAAGAATAATATCAAAAATATAAAAGAACTTATTTTCAAGAAACCTAAAAAATATCAAGATTTTACTTTAACTGAATTAAATAAAATAGCAGATAAAACAAAAGTAAATTTATACGGAATTATAATAAAAGAACCTGTTGTTGTCAGAAATTTTTTTAAAAAAAATGCTAAAATGTTCCATATATTAACAAGTCGAAATACAGAATTCAAAGTAATTATTTTTAATAATTTTTTTTTTAAAATTTTAGAATATAATAAAAAAATATTTATTAAAGGTACTTATTATAATAGATATAATACAATTATAGCTTCTTTTGTTACTTTAGAAGTTAATATAGAAAACAAAATTAAACCTATTTATAATTTAAAAAATATTTCTGATGAGTCTTTACAAAAATTAATAAAAAAAATTTTTCAATCTCCTAAATTTAAAATTAAAGAAACTTTAGATATAAGAATTTTAAAAAAATATAATTTAATAAATAGGAAAGAAGCTTTCCGAAATCTTCATCTTCCTGAAAATAAACAAATGTTGTATAAAGCAATCCAAAGATTTAAATATGAAGAAGCTTTTATTATAATTAAAAAATGGTTTCGAAAAAAAGAACAATTACCTTCTAAAATTCCTATAAAATGTAATATAAGTTATGTAAAGCAAATGATTAAAAAAATTCCTTTTCAATTAACTTTAAATCAAAAAAAAATAGTTAATGAAATTTATTCTGATTTTAAAAAAGATTATCCTACTCAAAGATTAATTCAAGGGGATGTTGGTTCTGGGAAAACAATTACAGTTTTTATAGCCGCTTTAGGAATAATTAATTTAAATAAACAAGTTTTAATGATGGCTCCTACAGAAATTTTAGCCAAACAACATTATTTAAATTTTAAAAAACTTTTTCCAGAAATAGATTCTATTATTATAACTTCTAAAAGTAAAACTAAGAAATTTGTTCAAGAACAGATTAAACAAAATAAATACAAAATGATTTTCGGGACTCATTTATTAGCTAATATAGATTTTTTTCAATTAGGTTTGATTATAATAGATGAAACTCATAAATTCGGAACAGATCTAAAAAATAAAACTATCGCTCAAGATTTAACATCAGATATTTTATATCTTACAGCAACGCCTATTCCGAAAACTTTGGCACTTATTTATTCTGGATTATTAAATATTTCTTTATTAATTGAAAAACCTTATAATAAAAATAACATTATTACTAAAAAATGTTCTTTTGAAATGATTATACCTTTGTTAAAAAAAAATCAGTCACGTAATGAACAAAGTTATATTACAGTTCCTGCTATAAAAGATAATAAAAAAAATTTTAATATTGAAAATATGACTATTTTTTTAGAGAAACAAAAAATAGAGCATCTTTATATTTTGCACAGCAAACAAACAACAGAAAAACAAGAAGAAAATATTCAAAATTTTATAAAAAATAAAAAAGGTATTTTGTTAGCCACTTCTATTATTGAAGTAGGAATTGATATTGAAAACGTTACAACTATTATTATTTTAGGAGCGGAATATTTTGGTCTAAGTCAATTACATCAATTAAGAGGAAGAGTAGGAAGAAATAATAAACAAAATTATTGTTTTTTAGTTTCTACAAAAGATAACGAACGTTTAAAAATATTAGAAAAAGAAAATAATGTCGCTAAATTAAGTGATTTTGATCTTTGTACAAGAGGACCAGGAGATTTTTTAGGTAAAGAACAAAGTGGTTTTTTTAAATTTCAATTTTTAAATATAACAAAAGATTATATGATTTTAAATCAAATTAAAAAAGATTTTGAATATTTATCAAATTAAATAATAAAAGGTATATTAATAAAAATGATTAAATTAGCAATAGATGCTATGGGTGGAGATTTAGCCCCTGAGAAAGTGATCAAAGGAATCGTAATGGCTTTATCTCAAGAAGAAAATTTATATATTTGTTTGTATGGTGATCAAGAAAAAATAAGTTACATAATAGAAAATAAAATTTCTTCTTCAGTTTATAAAAAAGTAAAAGATCGAATAAGTATTATTCATACTCCTTTTTTTCTTAAAATGGATATAAAAAATATAAGAGAAGAATTTAGAGATTGTCCTAACCATTCTATGTTTTTAGCTTTAAAAGCAGCTAAAGAAAACGAAGTAGATGGAGTTGTTTCAGCAGGACCTACTCAAGCTTTAGTTTTATCAAGTTTTTTAATAATTAGAACTATGAAGTCAATTTCTAGAATAGCTTTAGCTCCTGTTTTTAAAACTTTTGATAATAAAACAAAAATTTTAATAGATGCGGGAGCGAATATTGAAATCGAACCAGAAAATTTATTAAAATTGACTGTTTATGCTTCATTAGTAGCTAAAGAATTTTTAGAAATTGACCAACCTATAGTAAAATTATTAAATATAGGAATTGAAAAAAATAAAGGAAGAGATTTCGAAAGAAAGCTTTATGATTTATTAGAAAAAGATGATCGAATAATTTTTAAAGGAAATGAAGAGTCTAAAAATGTTTTCAATACTGAAGCAGATATTTTATTAAGTGATGCTTTTACATCTAATATGGTTTTAAAAAGTTATGAAGGAGCTTTTAAAAATTTATTTCAATCCATTAAAGAAGTTATGACTGAAAATTGGTTCAAAAAAATTATGAGCAAAATTTTATTTTCTAAAAAATTAAAAAAAATAAAACAAAAAATAGATTCTAAAGAAATAGGTGGAGCGATCTTGTTAGGTTTAAATAAAATTGTGATTAAAGCGCATGGTGATTCTAATGAATATGCTTTTTGCAAAGCAATTTTTCAAGCTAAAATTTTAATTGAAAAAAAATTTTTAACTAAAATTACAAAAAAATTAATATAAAAAAGAGTAATTATGCATTTAAAAAAATTATTTAAAAGATTAAATATTAAACCTAAAAATATTAAGATATATATTAACGCTTTAACACATAGTTCTTATGCTAACGAACATCATTTTAGAAAAAATAATAACGAAAGATTAGAATTTTTAGGAGATTCTGTTATTAATTTTTTAATGGCTAGTTATTTATATAAAAAAAATAAAGATAATGAAGGTATTATGACTAAAAAAAGGGCCCAAGCTGTTTGTATAGATTCTTTATTAATTTATGCTAAAGAAATAGAATTAAAGAATTATATTTTGTTAGGTAAAGGTGAAAAGAAAAGATATGATAATAATTATTCTATCATAGCAGACGCTTTTGAAGCTTTATTTGGAGCTATTTATTTAGATTTAGGATATGATCAAGCAGAAAAAACTTTTCAATATATTGTGTTACCTTATTTAAAAAAAATTATCAATATTATAGATTTTAAAACTAAATTACAAGAATTAATTCAAACTAATAAACAAAATATCCATTATAAAATTATTGCTGAAAAAGGTTTAGCCCATGAAAAAGAATTTATAACTGAAGTATATTTGGAAAATATTTTTTTAGGAAGAGGTTTAGGAAAAACTAAAAAAGCTTCTGAACAAAAAGCAGCGCAAGAAGCTTTACTTAAAATAGAAAAAGAAAGGAATATACCAAATGTTTAAAATTCTTTATGAAAAAGGTTATTTAAATATTGAAAAAATTTTAATTCGCGAATATCATAAAATGAATTTAACATTTCAAGAAATGATGGTTTTAATTTATTTATTTGATTGTTATGAACATAAACATTTTTCTTCTGTATTTTTAGCCAAAAAAATGAATTTGTCTAAAAATGAAGTAGAAAATATTTTAGAAGAATTAATTCAAAAAGATTTTTTTTTCTTATCACAAGAGAAAAAAGATGATAAATTAATAGAAGTTTTTAATTTAGACAATACTTTTTTAAAATTAGAAAAAATTTATTTAGAAAAAGATAAAAATGTTCTAATTAAAAAACAAAATAAATATATAAGCGAAACTATAGAACAAATAGAAAAATTAAAAGGTGAAAATTTAGCTTCATATGAACTCGAAATTATTAAAAATTGGTATTTGGAAAAAAAATATTCTGACAAAGATATAAAAAGATCTATAAATATAGCTTACACAAATCAAAAAAAATCAATTTATTATATAGAAAGAATTTTAGGCCACGAAAATAATTTAAAAATAGAAAATAATGATAAAGCAGATAAAATTCTTCATAAAATTTTTAATAAAATTAAATAATTTAAAATATAACATATATAATAAAATATGTTATAATATTTGTATTGAATCTAAGAAAAGATTTAATAAAATGTATTTACATTTTAAATACTGTATATTAAATACCGTATAAATTATAATTTAATGAGAGGAAAGAAGAAAATGCAACAAAAAGAAAGTTTTTTAAAAACTAAAAAAGGCAAAATAGTTGTTGGTTCAGTTGGTTCAGTTATTGGTGCTTTAGTATTATATTTAATAATTGCTTATGTTATGAAATGGATTCCATTTAGGGAAAAAATTACTCCGGAAGATGCAGAAAGTTTAAAAACAAAAATAGAATCATTAGTAGCAGATACTGAAGCAAAAACAACTGTAGCAGACAATGACAAAATATATGACAAAGTAAAAAAAGCAATTGAAGCTTTTGAATCAAAAGTAACAGCAGTTAATGACAAAAGAGCTACAGAAAAAAAAATTGATACTACTGAAATAGCAAATTTAAAAACAGCAGTTGAAGGTTTAAAAAATCAAGATACTCAAGAAAATTTTAAAGCAGCAGCAAAAAATTTCAAAGTAAAAGTTGCTAATTCAATAACAAATTTAAAAACAGTAATTACAGAAAAAAACAAATAATAATTTAAACAATAATATTAATTAATATTATTTAAAAATAAAAAAAACATTCAAAATATTAAATTTTGAATGTTTTTTTATTTTATATTCGAATAAAATTGTAAAGATGCTCTTATAAAGTCTTTAAATAAAGGGTGTGGTTTAAAAGGTCTTGATAAAAATTCAGAATGAAATTGAACTCCTATAAACCAAATATGTTTTTTTAATTCTATAACTTCAGGTAATTGTTCTTCATTATTAATTCCTGAAATAATAAAATTATCATCTTTATCAAAAAGCGAAACATATTCCATATTCATCTCATAACGATGTCTATGTCTTTCATGAATGATTTCTTTTTGAAAAATTTCATAACTCTTAGTATTTTTCTTTAAACAACAAGAGTATAATCCTAATCTTAAAGTTCCTCCTAATAAAGGATCTTTTATTTTTTGAGTTATTAAAGGAAGTGGCGTATTAATATCAATTTCTGTAGAATTGACTTTGTCCAATTTCAAAACATTTCTAGCATATTCAATAACCATTAATTGCATTCCTAAACAAATACCAAAAATAGGAATATTATTTATACGAGCGTACTGAATAGCTTGTATTTTCCCTTGATAAGCTCTTGCGCCAAAACCACCTGGAATTAAAATACCATGACAATCGCCTAATAAAGAAACTATATTCTTATCATTAACATTTTCTGCATCAATCCACTTAATTTTAATATTAGTATTATTATAATAAGAAGCGTGTTTTAAAGCCTCTATTATAGATAAATAAGAATCATGTACCGAAATATACTTACCTACTAAACCAATAGTAATTTTATTTTTTAAATTTTCAATTTTATAAATTAAATTTTTCCATGAAGATATATCTGATTTTTTTAAGTTTTTTATTTGAAAATGATCTAAAATAAAATCATCTATTTTTTGTTCATTTAAATTAATAATAATTTTATATAAAATATCTACATCAATATTTTCGAAAATAGCATTTTCTCTTACATCGCATAAAATAGAAATTTTTTTCTTCATTTCAGCAGAAATAGTTTGTTCACTTCTCAAAATCAAAATTTGAGGTTGAATACCTAAAGATCTTAATTCTTTAATACTATGTTGAGTAGGTTTAGTTTTTGTTTCTTTAGAGCTTTTTAAATAAGGAATTAAAGTGTTATGAATATAAAGAGTATTATGAAATCCTAAGTCATAACGAACTTGTCTAATAGACTCTAAAAAAGGTAAGGATTCGATATCACCTACTGTACCGCCAATTTCGACAATAATAATATCATAATCATTAGTAGTACTTTTTATTTCTAAAATCCTTTTTTTGATTTCATTAGTAATATGAGGAATAACTTGAATAGTTTGTCCTAAATATTCCCCTTGCCTTTCTTTATTGATTACATGTTGATAAACTTGTCCTGTAGTCACATTAGATTCTCTTGATAAATTTTCATCTAAAAATCTTTCATAATGGCCCAAATCTAAATCTGTTTCGGCTCCATCATTAGTCACAAAAACTTCTCCGTGCTGAATAGGATTCATAGTACCAGAATCAATATTGATATAAGGATCAATTTTTTTCATAAAAACTTTTAATCCACGTTTTTTTAAAATTTGACCTACAGCGGCGCCAATAATACCTTTTCCCAAGCCAGAAACTACTCCTCCAGTAATAAAAATAAATTTTTGCTCTTTTTTTTTATTATTCATTTTTAATTTCTTTCTTAAAAAATTTTAAAATAAAAATTTAAAAAAACATTAATTAAACATTTATTTTAAAACCTATTTTTTCTCCTAAATTGATTTTTGTTTCTATTTTATTACGACTATTTTCCATAATAATCGGATCAAAAATTACTTTATTTTTTTGAACTAATAAAACAATAGTGGATCCTCCAAAAGAAAAAAAACCCTTTTCTTGCCCCTTATTAAAATTAGTAATAGGATGATTATTAATTTTTCCCACTAATAAAGCTCCAATTTCAATTTGAATTATTTTACCAAAATTTTTTGTTTCTAAAATATTATATTCTCGGGTATTTTCAAAAAAAACATTAAAATATTTAAAAGCAATAGGATTAACAGTATGAAATTTACCTTTAATTTTTTTAAAATTTTCTTTTTTTTGAATACCTTCATCAATGAAAATATAACGATGATAATCGATAGGTCTTAATCTTAAAATTACGAAATAACCATCCATAAATAAAGATGGTAAAGTATTATTTTTTAAAAGATCACTTAAATGATAATTAACTTTTTTAATAGAATAAATACTATCTTTATTAATCGAAAGAATAGTGATTTTTCCTTCACAAGGACTTATAAAAACAGAATTTTCTTTACAAAAAGTTATATTTTTATATTGACGTGTAAAAAAATCATTATAAGAAGAAAATTTTGTTTTTCGAAATAAATTTAAATCTATATTATTTCTTTTAACTACTTTTTTAATATGTATTTTAGAAAAAAAAGATCTTAAATAAACCCCCATTAAAGAAGTAATTATTTTAGAAACACAAATTCTCAAAAATAGTCTTTTCCAAAAACTTTTATGTAAGTTAGAATATAAAAAATGTGGTTTCATAATTATGTTTCTTTATAAAAAAACTAATCCTCTTTCTTATGTTCGTTTAAATTAATATTTAATTTAATATTATTGTAAAAGATAATAAATTATTACAAAAGATAATAAACATGAAAATATTAAAAAAATAATATTTTTAATTTTAGGAAATTTAATTTTTGCAAAAATAAATAAAAAAGACAATAAACACATAATAAATAAATATGTTGTGAAAAATATATTTTTAATATTATTAACATCAGTTCGTGTTTTCATCATTATATTTTGAAATAAAATTAAACAAGGAAATATAATAGAAGATAAAGTCACTGGAACACCTAAAAAAACATTTAAATTTTCTTTTGGTTTTTTATTATCATAATTTTCTTCAGCAAGAACATTGAAATAAGCTAATCTAATTAAAACCGTTAAAATGTAACAAATACTTATAAAAATAAATAAGCATAAGAAATTAAAATTTTTTGATAATTCTGTATTACAAAACAATCTATATCCTATGAAAATAGGTAAAATACCAAAACTAATAATATCTGCTAAAGAATCTATTTGAATACCATATTTTTTGTCTTGTATAGAACGTTTTTTTTTAAAATTACTTACTTTTCCATCGAACATATCACAAATACCAGATAATAATATACAAATAGAAGCGAATTTTATATAATTAGGATCGAATTGATTAGCATCGAATTGTCCATTAGCATCGAATTTTCCAAGAACAAGAAAAAACATTCCTAATAAACCAATTGATGCATTTAAATAAGTTAAATAAACAGTATAATTATAAAAACCTAAAAACATAATAAATTCTCCATTATTATTTTTTAAAATTAAATATAATTTGTTTTTAATCAAGTAAATAAAAATAATAATTAAAAAAATTATAATTTTTTCAATTATTATTTATAAAAATATTCTTCATAATCATTTATATATTCATCGTCTTCTGCATTGTTTTTATCTTTTTCAATATCATCAATTTCTTCTTCATTAATTTCTAATTCTTCTTTTTCATCATTTATATCTAAATTATCTAAAGGTATATCGTTTAATTTTTCTTCTTCGTATTCATCATTTTCTTCATTGGATTTTGGTTTTAAATCAAATTCATTAAAATCTAAAATTTCTTTTTCTAAATCTTTTTTAATTTCTATTTTTTGTTCATTTGGGTTAATAAAAAAATCTTTATCCCAAAAATTCAAATTATTTTCTTTAATATTCCACAAATCATCTCCGCAAAAAACAAAACAACCACTCAAAACAATGTCTAAATATAATTGAATACAAATTTCTTTATTATTTATATCTAATTTTTTAATTTTAAAAACTTCTTCTATTAGTTGTTGGATATTCATAGGTTTTTTGTTTTGAGATAAGATTTGATAAGAAATATCAATCATAGCACTTGATGAATCAATCTTTTTATTATTTTTTTCCAAAATTAATAACCTCATTTAAAAAATATTCTTTTATTTATTTTATAAAAATTAAAAATCATAATCTTTCAAATCATAATCTTTTGCAGCTTTCATAAGTAAATCTTTAGAAGCTTTTTCTACTTGCTTTAAAACATCATTAAAAGATAATAAAATACTTTCTTGAATTAAATCTAAATTATTCATTAAATCTAAATTTTTAATAGAAACATCAATTACTTGTTTTGTTCCTTGCATAACAATAACGATATCACCTACTTGTGAAGTAAATTCTCTTAATTCTAATTTTTTTTGTTCTTTATCTATGGTTTCCTGAATTTTTTTTAATTTATCAAACATTTTCATATTAAAATTCCTATTCATAAATAATTTTTACTTTTTCACTAGTAAATAATGTTTCAGCTTTTTTTATCAAAAATCTTTCGTCTATCAAAAATTCTTCATTTAATTTTAATACTGAATTTTTTTCATAAAAATTAGTTTCAAAAAAATTTAAGTTTAAATCTTCCTTATTTTTAGTTTCTAAAAATTTTGAATAAACAGGTTTTATTATTTCTTCCCAATCTTTATTTAAAATAACAAAATATTCATTAATTAATTCTTTTTTAGCATTTAAAATTTGTTTAATTTTTTCTCTAGTATCATTTTTTAATAATATCTTATAATCTTCTTCATTTTCACATGATAAAAGTAAGTCTTTATTAAAATTTATTAATAATGCTTTTGATTGATATAATAATCTCGCAATACCAGCTAATTTCGGAATAGGATAATTTTCTAATTTTTTCCATCCTTTGCAAATTAAATTTATTTCTAAATTATTAGAACCAATTAAAATATTAATAATATCATTTAAAAAATCTTGTTTAAATTTTGTTTCTTTTTTGTTTGTATTATCATAATTATAATTATTTTTAGAAAATAATTCTTTTTTAAAACTTTCATCTTTTGGTTTTATTGATGAATTATTATTAATTTTATTAAAATTTTCTATTTTAGGAACATTTATTTGTGCTGTTAATAAATCATGAATTTGAATGAAAAAAATAATTAATAAATATTTTTTATATTCGGATATTTTTAAATTATTTTGCAATTCTAATAATTTTCTAAAAAATTTTTCTTTTGTTTGAAAATTTAATTTTTTTAAAAAATTAAAATTTTCTTCGTAATTTTCATAACAATTAATTATTTTTTTTGAAACGAAATTAATAAAATCATTTAAAAAAAGAACATAATTTATATTAGAGTCTAAAATTTCTTTTAAAAAAGAAATAAGAATTTTGACATCATTTTGAAATAAAAAATGAAATAATTGTGTTAATTTTTTTTCAGAAACGATACCCAATATTTCTATAATATCTTTTTCTTCGATAATATCATTTTTATAAGAACTAACTTGATCTAATAAATTAATAGCATCTCTTAAACTACCATTAGAATAAAAAGAGATTTTTTGTAAAGCTTCTTCTGATATATTTATATTTTCTATAGAAACTATTAATTTTAATCTATTTTGAATATCTTCGTAAGAAATATTATTTAAACGAAAATGTTGAGTACGAGATAAAATATTTTTAGGAATTTTATTAAATTCACTAGTGATTAAAATAAAAACTGTATTAGAAGATGGTTCTTCTAATATTTTTAATAAAGCGTTAAAAGCA
Organism: Candidatus Phytoplasma vitis; assembly: GCA_023934045.1. Classification (GTDB taxonomy): domain Bacteria; phylum Bacillota_I; class Bacilli_A; order Acholeplasmatales; family Acholeplasmataceae; genus Phytoplasma; species Phytoplasma vitis. The sequence continues at coordinate 609,637 of CP097583.1, forward strand.
TTATAAGATAATACATGAACTTCATCAATAATATAAACTTTATATTTTAATAAATTAGATTTATAATGTAGTTTATTTTTTAATTCTCTAATATCATCTACACCACTATAAGAAGCACCGTCAATTTCGACAACATCTAAAGTAGCTTGTTTATCAATAACGGCGCATGATTCACAACAATCTTTATTATTATCTTCACAACAATCTTCTTTTTCAAGAAAACAAGAACAATTAATAACTTTGGCAAAAACTTTAGCTAAAGTAGTTTTTCCGATCCCCTTATCGCCACTAAATAAATAACAATGATGAATTTTTTGATATTTAATAGCATTTTTTAAAATTTGTATAATTATATTTAATCCGACTATATTTTTAAAATTTTTAGGTCTGTGTTTTAGATATAAGGCTTGATAATTCATATCTTTTTTTGCGAAAAAAATCCTTTTATAATAATTTTAAAAAATCTTTTAAACATTTTTAATTTCAATTTATAAAATGTTTTTTTAAAAAACTACATATTAAACTATGGCATAACTTATATCAATAATTAAAAAAATTAAAAATTTATAAAAAAACTTGATTAATTAATTTTCACCAGCAATTGTTAAATCTCCGGCATAAACACTAGGACTTCCAAAACCTGAAAATTGGAATACTAAATCGTTAGATATCCCTTTTAAATTTAATAAAATATCAAAAAAATTACCAGAAACAATAATCATTTTAACAGGTTTAGTAATTTTACCCTTTTCTATTTTAAAACCAGCAGCTTGAAGACTAAAATCACCACTTATATCATTAATTCCTGCATGAAAACCAATTATATAATCGATATAAACACCTTCGTTGATAGAAGTAATCATTTCTTCGAAAGTTTGTTCTCCTTTTTCTAAATACATATTAGTCATGGAAATAGAATTAGAAAAACTGTTACCAGTAGGTGGAACATCAAAAATAAGTGATGTTTTTAAATTATGGATAAATTGTTTAAAAACGCCTTTATCAATAATTTTTTTAGTATAACAAGAAACCCCTTCATCATCAAATTTATATTGAAAAAGTGCTTCTTTGCATAAAGGATCGTCAATCAAAGTAACTTTTGAAGAAGCTATGTTTGTACCTTGTTTATCTTTTAATTTAGTTAAATTACGATAAGCGCTCATACCGTTAAAAATACAACTAAAATTTTTTAAAAAATTAGCAAAGATTTTATTTGAAAAAACAACTGGATAAGTTTTAGATTTTAAAGATCTAGATGTTAATTTTGATTCTCCTAAGGATATTATTTTTTTAGCGTATTTTTTAATATCGAATTTTTCAAATTCTTTAACTACAAAATATTCATAAATTTCTTCTATATCTTTATCTTTTTGAAAAACACAAGAAACAGAAATAGTTAAAAAACTTAATTTGTCTTCTAAATTTAACCCTTTAGAATTAACTATTCTTTTTTCTAAATAAGTTTCTTCATAAGAAATAGTATCAATTTTTTTTAATAAAACGCTTTTTAATAATTCTTTTTCTAATTGAAATAATAAATCATATTTTTTTTGAATATCAATTTTTGAAAAATCAAAATTAGAATTATTTACCATAGGATAAGAAAGTGAACCTTCAAAAATAATATCTTTTTCTTTAATATTTAAAACTGAAATTTGATTTCTAAGATTTCCTAAAATATCTTCCATTTCAGTTTCATCTATTTTTTCTAAATACATAGAAGACTTTTTATTTTGAAACAAACCTTTAATGGTTGTTCCTAAAACATCATTTTGAACATGTTCGTGAATTTTACCATCTTCTAAATTAATAGTTATACCTTTGCTTCTATCAGTTAAAATTTCTAAAGCTTCAAAATTTTGAGATAAAGCTGTTTTAAACCATTTTTTATAATTTATATTATCATTGTTAATCATTTTTTTGACTTCCTCCAACAATCATATCTTGAACCCTAATAGTTGGTTGACCTAAATCTACAGGTACATATCCAGAAACAGAACCACAATATCCTTGATCTAAATCTAAATCATTAGCAACACGATCAATTTTTAATAGAACATTTTGCCCTTTTCCTATTAATATCATTCCTTTAACAAACTTAGTTAATTTTCCGTCTTCGATTAAATATCCAGATTTAACCATGAAATTAAATTCTCCTGTAGTAGGCATAACTGTTCCGCCACCAAAACTTTCGGCATATAAACCATTTTTAGTATCTTTAATAATTTGTTCTGGAGTATCTTTCCCCGCAGCAATGTAAGTAGAATTCATTCGAGAAGTAGGCGAATATTTATAAGATTGTCTTCTAGATGAACCAGTAACTTTCATTTTCATTTTTAAGCTATTACGATAATCTATTAAATAATTTCTTAATATCCCATTTTCAATTAAAAGATTTTTTTGTGTTGGAGTTCCTTCGTCATCAAAATTTAATTTTCCCCAAGAATTTTGAATAGTACCATCATCATAAGCAGTTACAACATCTGAAGCTATTTTTTTATTTATTTTATCACAGAAAGGAGATAATCCTCTAGCAATAGCAGTCGCTTCTAAAGAGTGACCACAAGCTTCATGGAAAATAACTCCTCCTGAACCACTCTTAATAACTAAAGTCATAGTTTGAGGTTTAATTGTTTCGGCCGTTAATAACATAATTGCTTTTTTAGCTGTTTTTTTAGCTATATCTTCTAAATCTATAAGATCAAAAATTTCTAAACCCATAGAACGACCTCGGTGTTCATTGAATTCTTCCATATTTTTGTTATCTTTAGCAACAGCTGTCATAGAACACATAATATAAGGTCGATGATCTTTTTGATAAATACCTTTAGAATTAGCAACTAAAATTTTTTGTTCTTTTTCTTCAAAATTAACTATACTTTGAATAATTTTAGAATCATATTCTTTCATAATTCTAGATAATTTCATCATTTTGTTAATTTTATCAGAAATAGTCCAACTATTAAAATTAATTTTTATATTATTGTTTATTTTTTTAGATTCTCCAAGCGGGATTATTTTTTTAATTTTTTCATCATTATTAACATTTTTTTGTTCTTCTATTAAAGAAACTATATATTTATATTCTATTTTATTAGTATAAATATATATTTCATCCGTTTCTTTTAATAAACGTATTCCTAATCCGAAAATATAATTTGTACTATACTTCACTACTTCTTTATCTATAATTGTTAAGTAATTAGAGATATTATCTTCAAAAAACAATTCAATAAAATCAAAACCTTTATTCAATCCTATTTGTAAAATATCTTGAATTTCATTTTTTGATAACATAAAAATAATTTCCTTTAATTTTTATAATTTTATTTATTTTATAAATAAATAATATTTTAATTTTATTTAATCTTAAAAATTAATTTAATTATTTTAAATAAATAGTATTTTTTATTTCATTTTAATTTGCAAAACTTTATTATTATAAGAAACATTATTTTGAGATTGAACTTGTTGAGCTAAATTAACAGGAATTTCAAAAACAGTCTTATTATGGAAATGTTTAATATTTCCAATATTTTTACCATAAATATTAAATTTATCTTTTAATAATTTTAAAAGCAATGAAGGATTTATACCATCATTTTTTCCTAAATTAATAATTAACTCTGTCATTGGTTTTTTATTAAATTTATTGTAACTGTTGTTATAATTACCATTTGTTTTATTAAAACCATTCGAAAAACTATTTGATTTAGAATAAGAATTTTTCAAATCATTTCCTTTATAAATTTTTGGTTCTGATATATATTCGTAATTTTTATCTTTTGGAGCCAAATGTTGTAAAAGAGCAGAAATAATTTCTTTAGGTTCTTTGTCTTTTAATAAAGTATCAACGAAAGGATTTTCTTTTGCTTCTGTTTTTGAATTTTCTTTTATTAAATTTAAAATTTGTTCTTCAAAAAACTTATTTTGTTCTTGTTGAATTTCTTCTACTGTTGGAATATTTAAATAAGTCATTTTTTCTTTTAAATAATTCATTAGTTTTTTAAATTGGAAAACTTTTCTTAAACCAACAAAAGTATATGCTGAACCTGTTTTCCCAGCTCTGCCTGTTCTACCAATTCTGTGAACATAAACTTCTTCTTCATGAGGTAAATCATAATTAATAACCATTTTAATATCAGAAATGTCTATACCTCTAGCAGCAACATCGGTAGCAACTAAAATTTTAATATTTTTTTTTCTAAAGTTATTCATGACATATTGTCTTTGGTTTTGTTTTAAATCACCATGAATAGCATCTACTAAAAAATCTTTATCTTGTAAATAATTTAAAATTGCATCTACATCTCTTTTAGTATTAGCAAAAATAATTACTGAATCAGGATTTTTTTGATCTAAAAGTCTTACTAAAAGTTTATTTTTATCAAATTCTTTTACAACAAAATAAAATTGTTCAATTGAATTAACAACAATTTGATCTTGTTTAGCTTTTAAAATTTTAGGATTTTTTTGATATTTAAAAGCTATTTCACGAATAGCATTAGGCATTGTAGCTGAAAATAAAATAGTTTGTTTTTCTGCTGGAATTTTAGATAAAATAGTTTCAACAGCTTGTTGAAAACCCATTTTTAACATTTCATCAGCTTCATCTAAAGTTAAGATTTTTACTGATGATAATTCTACTTTTTTTCTTTCTAATAGATCTATTATTCTTCCAGGAGTAGCAATAATAATTTGTGGTTTTTTTTCTAAATCTTGAAATTGTTTTATATAATTCTCTCCACCATAAACAACGATCGCTTTAATTTCAGAATAAAATTTTAGTAATTTTTGAATTTCTAAAAAAACTTGTAACGCTAATTCTCTAGTAGGACATAATATTAAAGATTGAACTTTTTTTAATTTAGGATCAATCTTTTCAATAATAGGAATAGCAAAAGAAAAAGTTTTTCCCGTTCCTGTTTGAGATTGAGCTATTATATCGTGCCCTTCTATAATTTCTGGAATAACTAAAGCTTGAATTGGTGTAGGAGTCATAAAATTTAACTCTGTCAATGCATCTTCAATTGGTTTTAATAAATTTAAATCTTTAAATAAAATACTCATTTCATTTTTTTCCTTGCTAATTATTCAAAATAAAAATATTTATTTTCATTAAAAATATTTAGTAATTAATTTGTAATAAAAAAATTATTTTTAAATTTTTTATTCTTTTAATTAATAAAAAGAATAAAAAAAAATAAAATTTTATTAATATTAAATTTTATTATCTAAAATTGAATTTCTGAAAATAATATAAATAAATTTTTTTAGGAAAAATAATATATTTCGTTTTAATTTAAAATAAATTTATTCTATATCAACCAATAACAAACTCTACATCGATATAATCCAAAAATATTAATTTCAGGTAACAAAAAAATAATAAATTTACAATTTCTATATTTCTAAGTTAATTAAATATCTTTCATTATATTATACATTAATTTTTTAGCAAAACAAAAATATATAATATTAATTTTGGAAATAAATTCCAACATCCACAATAATAATTTAAAATATATCGATAAATATTGATTTTAAATTTATTTATTTTTTTATTATCTAGAAAATTAAAATATTTTCATTTAATAATAAATTAAAGATATTTATATTGATTTTTTATTTCATTTATGAAATAAAAAAACCTAGTTGATCATAAACTAAGTTTTATAATAATTTTTAAAATGTCCTACTTCATTCAAATAGAATCAATTAAAAAGTTATATTTAAATTAAACTATTTATTCAAAAAATAGTTGGATTTATTTTTTTACTTAAATTAAAATTTAACTTCAAAAGAAAATTTAAAAAATGATAAATATTTATAAGGTTTAAAATAAATAATTAATTTTTTAATTCAAAAACATTATTTTAAATCAGTTTATTCAATTGAAAAACTAATTATAAATTGAATAAATAAACGCAGTGTTTTAAAAAAACATTTACATTTTTTTAAAACACTGCATTATATTATTATCACTTTCAGGAGATAGATTTTTAATTATTTATATTCTATATTTTTTTATTTTTCTAAGGTTTAAAGGCCTAATAAGAGAGTTTGGTTTTTATGGCGTTGGTTTTCAATTAATTATTAGATTATGTGAATAAATTTCTAAACTTTTAAAAAATCTATAACACTTCCAAAACTCTTTTTTCTGAAAATATATTTTTTGCGCTGCTTTACGTTGGTAAACTAAATGATGAAATTTATTTTTACAAAAAACATCTTTTAAACGACTTAAAAGGATTTCCGCTCCTTTTTTGCCAACATTAATTTGTAAAGGGTTTTTAGAATGATCCCAAATTTTACAATGCAAAAGAAAATGTTCTAATAAACTGCAGTAAACTAAATTTTTACTTTTTTGGTATTCAAAAGGAGAATTTATTGCATATTTAGGATTTGATAATCCTTTCATTTCATTTTCCTTAATATGATGTATTTCTAAACCTTCCTGCGATCTTTTGATGAATGAATTGACTTTGGTACATTGTTTATCTAAAAAATAATCTCCGATAGGTGTTCCATATTTTTCTTTTAAAATAGTAACCATTTGATCGTAAGTCATAAGCAACATATAATCGATATTGTTTGTTTTTATTTTGGTTTTATATATTTGAATTAAAATTTTTTCAATATCTTTCAAATGATTTAATAAATTTTTTAATTTTTTGTTAGAAAACAAAAAAAACTTAAAAACTAAAAAATGTTTTATTTTTTTTAATTCATAAAAAATAGAATGATAAAAATCATATTTTTTCATAAATGAATTAATTTGATCCGATAATAAAATAAGATCTTTTCTGATTTTTATCTTTTTATAAAAATGAATTAATATAATAATAATAATAATAATAAAGAAAATAAAGAAAATAAAGAAAATAAAGAAAATAATTATTTTAGTAATTGATGTTGTTGTTTTAGCAACTTCTGTTGTTTTATTATTAATTGGTATTGTTGCGTTTGGTATTGTTGTTTTAGCAACTTCTGTTATTTTAGGTTTTTTTCTTCTAAAAAAGGTATATTTTCTTTATTAAATCGAATAAAATTAAATAAATAAAGAATTATAATAAAGCAAAAACTCATACCAACAAGAGCTAAGAATTCTCTAAAACTCATACTAAAATTCCTTTCAATTAAGTATTTTAAATATTTTAAAATTCTTTAGAAGGTGAAATTAAAAAGTTTAAATAACCTTGCGTAAATAAATAACATGCAAAAGGTATAACGATTGTAACATCAAGAAAAACCCAATATGTCAAAAAATTTCCAAAACCTTTATTTTTTCTTGCCTTTTTTTATATTCTTTAAAAAATTTAATAAAATATTTTTTTTAATATGAAATAATAAAAAAATAACTTTATTCTATTATCACTTATTATTTTTAAAATGTCAAGTTTTTTTAAAAAAATAATATAATTTATAAAAAATAACAGTGTTATAAAAAAATTGTAAATGTTTTTTTAATTCATTTTTAATGACTAATTCTTGTTTTTATTTTATATATTAATTTCAAAAATTTTCTCCTTTCTTTTTTTATTCAAATAAAAAAGAACAATAAAATTATTCTTAATTTAATAGTTTAACGACATGTATTAATCTAGTATTTTCTCTTTTTATTAAAAACAAAAAAAGACTAGTTTTTTAACTAGTCTTTTCGGTATTAAAAATGAATTTATTTACAAAAAATTATAACAGTACAACTTATAATATAAAAAAATAAAATTTTTAACATTTATTATTTTTATTTTTTTTAATATTTAACTTATGTATAAACCATAAAAATAGAATTAAAAGAAACCAAAATAACAAACGTAATAACAACATATTATATAATTTAATTTTATTTGTTTTTTTGTTTTTTATAATACTGTTTACTTATAAGAAAGTAATTATTTTTAGCTATTGTTTTATTAAAATCTTTTTCAAACCAAGAGAACCCTAACCATTTATAAAACTTAACATAAATAACCCAAAAATTTGAACCATAACTAATTTCATCATAAAAACATAATATAAATAAAATAACTATAGAACTTATGAATAACCCATTTAACCAAATATATTGCAATTTAGTAATTATTGACACAATTAAAAATATAATAGCTAATAAAAAAGATATAATTATGTAACGATTATTATATGGTATTATTTTTCTGGGGAAATAATAACTCCAAAGAGATTCTGAAACTTGAATATTTTCAAATTTTTTTCCTTTGCTAGGATCTTTATATATAAACCGTGGACCTTTAGTAATTTTAAACAAAATATAAAAAAACATCCCCAAAGAAAAAAAACTAAAAATACCATAAATAATACATTCTAAAATCAAATTTAAAAAATCATTATCTACAAATTTGTCTTTTGGATTTTTTATTAAAAAATTATAAGTAACAATAATATCTAAGATTATAACTGTAAAAAAACATATTAATTTAAATAATTTTATTTTTTTCATTTTTTACTTTTTTCTATTCGATTACCAAAATTTTACTAATTTGATGAAAGTATCGCAAGCTCCATAACCAATATCTTTAGCTGTATCAACAGTGGCTTTAAAAGTTCCTTCAGCGGCGCCTATTACACTTTTACCTACATTTTCTGCTAAATCTAAAGGGTTTTCTACTTCTTTATAATCTTGATTTTTGACACCTTTTATAATGCCTTCAAAAACATTTGCTGGATAACTCTTAGCTTTACTAACAGTTTTCCAACCTTCTAAACCTGCTCGATCTAAATTTCTAACTACTGGAACATCATCAACAACATCTACACATCCCATCATAATATCTTCAACACCACCAATAAATTTACTTGCTTTTTCTAAAGCATAAGGATTTTGTTCTAAAATATCACCTACATAATTAACATTTTAAAATTAATAAAAATTTTCTATAAATAAATACCCTATATAAAAAAGTTTTTTACTTCTATTTTTTTAATCTAAATATATATTTTTTTCATTAAATAAATATTTTGCTGATATATATACGATTATTGATTATTATTATATTAGTAATTCAATCAAATGTCAAGTTTTTTTAAACAAATAATATAATTTATAAAAAATCGTAGTATTTTAAAAAAATGTAAATTTTTTTTAATTCATTTTTAATGACTAATTCTTGTTTTTTAATTTTATTTTATATCTTAATTTCTAAATTAATTTAAATTTAATTGATAAATGATTAATTCTTTCTCTTATTATATTTCCAATTTGGTAATTTGTTATGTAATCATTTCTTATCGATTAATTCTGTTTTAAGTATTGCTTAATTTAATCTCTTTTTTAAAACTTCTTTCTTTATTTACTTTTTGATAAATAATAACTAATTGAAAAATGGAGTTAAATTTAAGGAATAAAAAATAAATCAAAATAACATGATTCGATTTATGCTACATGTTGTCTAAAATTATTCATTTTTAAAACCTATTTTTACTAAAAACAAAAAAGACTAGTTTGTTTTAACTAGTCTTTTCAATAATTAAAAATGAATTTATTTACAAAAATTTATAACAGTACAACTTATAATATAAAAAACTAAAATTTTTAACATTTATTATTTTTATTTTTTTTAATATTTAACCTTAACTTATACAATAAACCATAAAAATAAAATTGCAATAAATATAAGTATAAACCAACGTATTATATAATTTAATTTGGTTTGTTTTGTTTGTTTTTTTTGTTTTTCGTAATAACAAATACTAATAATGAAATAATTATGTGAATTCACAGTTTTATTAAAATCTTTTTCTAAAAATGAAAAAATCCCCAACCATTTAAAAAATTTAACATAAAAACACCAAAAATCGCTAAAAAACTCTAACCCGCCATATATTGCTGATAATAAAAAAAGAAAAACAAGTAAAATTAATAATTTATTAAAAATTTTATAATAATTAGTATTATAATCAGGTTTATAAAAAATATTAATCATAAATAAAATAATGAAAAGTAATAACAAAGATGTAACAAAAATCATGAATTTGCGTAAAAAATAATTTTTTGTTAAAGGAAAATGTTCACTATATTTGATTGTTTTTGAATTTGATTTACCACCATCGGGCAAAGTCTGTCCAAAATCAATATTGTCTAATGTTTTAGCTTTGTTAGGGTCTTTATAAATAATTGTTTTTCCTTTCATAATTTTAAAACCAATATAACACAATAATCCGATTGCCATTAATGCTGATAAAAACGTTGAAATATTGATTATCACACTTATAAAAGTGGATTTATTTTCTATTTTATGACCAAAGGAACCAATAATGAAAATAAAAGTCAAAATTAAAAAAACAATAATATCTTTGATTACTTTTTTTTATTCATTTTTTCTCATCCTTTATTTCAAAAAAACTTTCTTACCAAAATAATTTACACAAAGTATCGTAAGTTCCATAACCAATATCTTTAATTGTATTTACAGTTGTCTTGACAACCCCTTCTACAGCTCCAGCCGTTCCCTTGGCTAGATTTTCTGCTAAATCTAACGGGGTTTCTACTTCTGTATAATCTTGATTTTTGGCACCTTTTATAATACCTTCAAAAACATTTGCTGGATAACTCTTAGCTTTACTAACAGTTTTTCCAAATTCTAAACCTGCTCGAGCTAAATTTCTAACTACTGGAACATCATCAACAACATCTACACATCCCATCATAAAATCTTCAACATCACCAATAGCTTTACTTGCTTTTTCTAAAGCATCAGGATTTTGTTCTAAAATATCAACTACATAATTAACTAATTGTTTGCTTAATTTTTCGTTAACGACTCCTTAAATACTATTAATTGCAAAATTACCAGCACTCAAATCCTTAATAGCTTTACCAGATACTTTTTCTGCTATTTTTTTCATTATTTTTTTAATTGTTAATGGTTTATTTTTGATACATTTACTTTTATCTAACAAATATTCCGCACAATCAAATACAGGATTAGTATTTATAAAATGTTGAGCTTTAATAATATTATTATGTTCTAAAACTTTTTCATCCATTTTCCAAAAACAATACATATGAGGAGAACCGTTGCCTAACCATCTTAAATCAATGAAATCATAATTCTCATCTCTTCCATTACGAGAACCACCATCAAAATAAACAGCCAATAAATCATCATCACTATCTTTAATAAACCAATGAAGACCGCTATTTCTTTCTTTATTATAAGAAGGAGTTTTAGAAACATTATTATTAAAAGAAGAATCAAAATTATTTTGAATATAATTTAAAACATCATTATTGTCAGCATTTTTATCTAAAAGAACATGAATAATCTCAGTTCCTCTAATCGTTCTTTCATAAATTTCATTATCTTTATAAGCGAAAACTGTATTATTAGATATGCAAAATAAGATCAAAAGGGATAAAAAAAATAATAATTTAACTTTAAAATTTAAAAAAATTTTTACATAAAACCTCCATATTTTAAAATTAATAAAAAATTTTATATAAGAAATAAATACCCTATATAAAAAGGTTTTTACTTTTATTTTTTTAATCTAAATATATATTTTTTTCATTAAATAAATATTTTGCTGATATATATACGATTATTGATTATTATTATATTAGTAATTCAATAAAATGTCAAGTTTTTTTAAACAAATAATATAATTTATAAAAAATCGTAGTATTTTAAAAAATGTAAATGTTTTTTTAATTTATTTTTAATGACTAATTATTGTTTTTTAATTTTATTTTATATCTTAATTTCTAAATTAATTTAAATTTGATTGATAAATAATTAATTCTTTCTCTTATTATATTTAAAATTTATAATTTGTTATGTAATCATCATCTCTTATCGATTAATTCTTTTTTAAGTCTTGCTTAATTTAATCTCTTTTTTAAAACTTCTTTCTTTATTTACTTTTTGATAAATAATAACTAATTGAAAAATGAAGTTAAATTTAAGGAATAAAAAATAACTTAGTTTAGTTAATTTAAATTTAATTGTTGTTGATGGAGTGGGATACCGTGCGAAGATTAAAAAAATAAATCAAAATAACATGATTCAATTTCTGCTACATTTTGTCTAAAATTATTCATTTTTAAAACCTATTTTTTCTAAAAGCAAAAAAAGACTAGTTTTTTAACTAGTCTTTTCGGTATTAAAAATGAATTTATTTACAAAAATTTATAACAGTGCAAAATTTTAAATATTAACTTTTCGAAATATTTTTCTTAAAAGAGTAATTTTCGAAATAAAGATCATAAATTTTAATAACTCTTTTTTTTATAAGAAAAAATACAATAAAATTAGCAATATTAGATATCAAAACAGGAATTAAATTTAACAACCAAATCACCATAAATTGCATTATTTTAGAATCATCCTGAAACCAATTTGATAATATTGATAATATTTTCCAATTTTGTTTTTGTTCTAATGCGTCTTTAATGCCTTTATACCAATATAAATATCCACTTAATCCTCTTGATATGCTTTGTAACAGAACAATTAAAATAAAACAAATTATTATTTTTTTATAATTATTTTTACGAAGATCCATAAAAATAGCAATAAAAATATAAGCTAAAATAGGAATAAAGGTGCCATAAAAAACTAAAAAAGCAATTGTCATTGGACCTCTGTCTGTGTCTGGAATCCATTGTATACTCATTAAATATTGAGGCAAAGAATATAAACTAATGTCTGCTACTATATATACAAAAATAAAAAACAAAGCATCTCTTAATGAAAAAAATAAACATAAAAAAATTAAAGGAAGATGCCAAAAATTCCAATAATTAGAACGCACAATAGGCATCTTGTTGAAATTAGTTTTACTTAAATAAACTTGATTTATTTGAAATAATACTAATGAAGTCGAAATTATAAGAGAAGCTAAAATTATTTTTGTTAATTGAATATTTTTTATATTTTTTTTCATAATTAAAATTATCCTATATCTTTATAAAATATAAATAACATTTTAATAATAAAAAAATAAATTATTTATTATTAAATTAAATCACAATTAATTAAAACACAACTTCAATATTATAATTAAGATTAAATTTGAATTCAAATTTAATCTTAATCGAATAAAAAATATTATAAAAAATTAGACTATATTTATCATAATTTTTTAATATTTATTGATAATTATTTAATATTTGAATCAAAAATTTATGTTTTTTGATTTATAGAGACATATTAAATAAAATCTTTTTGTAATAAATATTTTTTAGTTATAAATAAAAAATATTAAATTTCCTTTAAACAAGAGTTAAATTTATTTTGTTTTATCATTTCAATTTCTTTTTGATAAGGAGGCATATTATTGATAAAAGGAGTTTCTAATATTTTAGGTAAATGTGAAAAACGATCATAATAAATAATTTTGATAAGAGCATCAAAACCTATTTTTCCATAACCTATATTTTCATGTCTATCTTTTCTACTACCTAAATCATTTTTAGAATCATTAATATGAAGAATAGTTAAATATTTTAATCCGATAATGTTATCAAATTCTTCTATTACTTTATGAAAATTATTTTTAATGTCATAACCTGCATCAAAAACATGACAAGTATCAAAACAAACACCTATTCTATCTTTGTTATCGATTAAATCAATAATTTCTTTTAATTCCTGAAAACAAGAACCTATTTCTGTTCCTTTTCCAGCCATAGTTTCTAAAATTATTTTAATTTTTAAAGAATTTGTATTTCTTAAAATTTGATTAATTCCTATAGCAATTAATAGAATTGCTTCTTTTTTAGTTTGATCAAGATGATTTCCTGGATGTAAAACCATTTGTGGAATTTGTAATTGAGAAAATCTTTTTAATTCTTCTGTTAAAAAAGAGATAGCAAAATTTCTTTTTTCTAAAGAAGGATTAGCTAAATTGATAATATAAGGTGCGTGCCCTACTAAATCATTTAATTCAAAATTTTTTATTTTCATTTCTTTTAATGCTTCTTGTATATAAGTTTGAGATATATTTGTTCTTTGAGTATTTTGAGGCGCTCCAGTGTAAATCATAAAAGTATTAGCACCAAAAGATAAAGCTTGTTTAAAAGAATCTAAATAAAAAAAAGGTTTTTTAAATGATACATGACTACCTATTTTAATCATTTTTTTCTTGAAAAAATACCTTTCTTTTTATTAATTGCAGAATTTGTTTTTGAAATAAACTTTTTCTTTTTCGAAAAAGAAAAAGTTTTCTTATTAATATTATTTTTCTTATTATTAATATTTTGTGAATTTGTTATTTTGATTTCGCTAAAACCATTCGCAGTTAAAGCTATTTTTTTAAAAACAATATTATAATTTTTTTGAATTTTTGTTAAAGAAACTTGTTCTTTATCATCGTAAAAAAGAACTACTTTACCTTCTTTCCCCATTCGTCCTGTTCTTCCACTACGATGTTGGAAAAATTCTAAATTTTTTGAAGGTAAATTATAGTGAATAACCCACTCAATATCTAAGTCTAAACCTCTAGCGCATAAATCACTAGTCAAAATATATTGATATTTATTTTTTTTAATTTCTGACATCAAATATTTTCTTTTTTTTACACTTAAATCAGAAGAAAAATTTAAAATATTAAAATTATAACCCTTTAAATATTCATATATTTTAGATTGTTCTTCTTTTTTAGAAACAAAAATTAAAGCCGAATAAGGATTTAAATTTTTCATGAAATAAATTAAATCGTTCAAACGTTTATTAGGAGAACTTTGTAAAAGATAATATGTTAAATTTAATTTTTGTTGAGAATGAACATCTAAAAATAATGATTTTCCGAAATATTTTTGTATAAAAGGATTCATATTGTTAGTAATTGAAGCAGAAAATAATAAAATTTTAGGTTTCCATTTTGCTAATAAAACATCTAATAAAGCTAATGAATTTTGTTCAAATAAAGTATCCGCTTCGTCTATAACTAAAAAAGAAGATTTAAAAATATTAAGTTTTTTAAAAACAGTAGTATATTCAATTAATTTATTTAAAGTAGTTATGATCAAAGGAGGTTGTTTTTTTTCTAAACTTTTTAAAATTTTTTGTTTATCCATACCTCCGTAAAAAATTTTTACTTGAGAAGTTCTTTGTTCGATTTCTTTGATCATTTTAAAGACTTGAAAAATTAATTCATTAGTCGGAACAATAATAACTCCTTGAATAATATTTTTATCCCAATCAATTTGGCTTAGAATCGGCAATAAATAAGCATGAGTTTTTCCTGTCCCTGTGGGAGCACTTCCTACCAAATTAAAAGGTTTTGAAAAATTTTCAAATACTTCTTTTTGAATAGGTGTTACTTTTTCAAATTTTAATTGTTTTAATTTTTGGTTAATATAATTTTCCATTTTTATGTCCTTATTATAAAAATCAACAATTTAAAATATTAGTTTTTAAATATTTTTTATATATAATTAATATATAATTGAAATATTTTTTGAATTCTTTATTAAAGAATTAATATAAAAAATTGATATAAAAAAATTGTTTAAAAAGAGGTTTATTAGTGAAAAAAAAATTAGATTCTCAAAAAGATACAAAAACAAAAAAAGAAAAAATTAATCATCCGTTGAAAGATAAAAAAACAAAAAAAGAAAAAATTAATCATCCGTCTATGCAACAAAATATATCTTGGAAATCAAGAATTTTCTTTTTATTTTTAATTTTAATTTTAACCTCACCATTTATACTTATCGCAATAAAAATATATAATAATAAAAATATATAAAAAAATATATAAAAAAATATATAAAAAAATATATAAAAAAATATATAAAAAAATATATAAAAAATAAATTCAAAATAATTAAACGAGCTTTTAAAAAAAGCTCGTTTTTTTACATCTATTTATTTTTTTAAAATGAAAAAATTATTTTTTCAAAGATAAATTATTTTCGATAGCTTTTTGTAAATATTTTTCTACTTGACTCCAATTGATAACATTATAAAAAGCTTCTATATAATCTAAACGGCGGTTTTGATAATTTAAATAATAAGAATGTTCCCATACATCTAAACCTAATAAAGGATGTCCTATATCTAAAACTGTATTTTGATTATGAGTATTAACTATTTTTAAATTATTTTGAAAATCGCAAATCAACCATGTCCAACCACTTCCAAAAAGACTTATTGCGCTTTCTGAAAAACGATCTTTGAAAATTTCTAAATTACCAAAATATTTTTGAATTAAATGATTTATTTTAAAAGAAGGATCACAAATTTCATTTAATTTTAAAATATTCCAAAAAAAAGAATGATTAAAATGTCCTCCTCCGTTATTTAAAACAGTTTGTTGGATATCTACTGGTAAAGAAGATAAATTTTTTAATAAAAATTCTAAATCTTTATTACTTATTTGGTGTTTTTGTAAAGCTGCATTAAGATTATTAACATAAGCTTGGTGATGTTTAGTATGATGAATTTCCATTGTTTTTGAATCTATAAAAGGTTCTAGAGAATCATATGCATATTTTAATTGTGGTAATTTAAATAAATTGTCTGTCATTAATTTAAGACCATTTCCTTTCGCAATTATAAATTTAATTATTTTTTATTAAAAAAAATTAAATCGAATTTTTAATCGTAACATGTTTATTATATAATAAATAATATATAAAAGAATAATTGTATTATTAAAAAAATTTATAACTTTTGAGAAATTTCTAAAATTTCTTCATTTGTTAAAATTTTTGTAGATTCGATATCTGAAAAAATTATATCTTTCAAATTATTTATTTCTTTATCTAATAAAGATAAAATAGCATTAAAAAAACAATATCCATCTCCTACTGTATCATCATAATCATTTATAAAAAAATGATTTCTATCATTTTTAAGTTTTAATATTAAAGGTGACGTGTTTGAATTAGATTGATTTATAGAATCCAAATTTAATTTATTATTCACATATAATTCTATTTTTTTATTCAATTTTTCTCCTAAAAAATCAATAGTTCCACATATTAAAGGAGTGGATGCTGTATTTAAAGTACCATTCAAAATTTGTTTTATAAATATTTCTTTATCACCTTCCCATATAATTTTATATTTTTCTATATTATTTTGTAAACCTATAATAAATTGGTTCAATCCTAAATAAGCTAAAGCTTTGGAATAATTATTTTGAAATTTGGATAATAATTCTTTCGGAGTTAAAAAAACATTTTTTCGTTCATATTCATGATTAATAATTTCTTTTATGTTTTGTTTTTCTTTTTCAATTGTTTGTTCTATTTGTTTCACAAAAATAAAAAAAATAACAATAAAACTAGGAATAATAAAAAAATAAAAAATATTTTTGATTTTCAATATCAACACCTTCTTTTATTATTTTAAATTTATTTCGATAATTATTTTTAAAAATAAAGAAAAAATATTTAATAGATATTTTTTTATTTATAACTATATATATATTATTAAATATTTATAATAAATTTATTATTTAAAATTTTAGAAAATTATTTTATTGTATAATTTAAAAAAATATTTTTCTAAAATTTTAACGAAAACAATCATAAAATAAAATTACATTTTTAAAACAATTAAAATATTTTTATTTTTGTAAATATAATTTGAAAATATATTTAAAAATATATTATAATTAAAATGTAGTTATAAATTCGAGATTTTGTTATTTTATTTTTAAATTTTAAATATATTAAACTATTTTATAAATTTATTTTTTTAATATTTAATGTTTCGAAGATAAATTTTTATTAGTTTTTAATTCAATTCTTATTTTAATATCTAATTTTTTAATCAATTTAATCAATTTATTTTTTAAACTATTTACAAATAAAATATTTTTATCAAAATTAAAATTAATAAATTTTTTATAGTTAATTTTAATTATTTTTAGAATAAATAAAATCAAATATAATCGCTTTAATTTCTCTTTTTTTCTTTATTGTATAATAGATTAAGGAATTATTATAATGTTAAAAATATTTAAAAAAAATTTCGGAAAATTTTTGATTATTCTTATTACTTGTTTGATTTTAACAATTCCTGTTTTATCCTTTTTATCAAAAAAAGATCCTGAAAAGGACGAAAACAAAATTGTTATTATCGCGACAACTACCATTTTAGATGATGCAATAAGACATTTAATAGGTGAAGTAGATATAGGTGAAGTAGATAAAGAAGAAAATGTTAAATACAAAAAAATAGAAAGTATTATTTGCAAGGATCCTTTAATGGGAGTAGGAATAGATCCACATAATTATAAAACTAAATTATCAGATCGCAGAAAAATTCAAAAAGCTGATTTAGTAGTTGTTAATGGTTTACATTTAGAAGCTAAAATGGTCGAAGCTTTTAAACTTTTAAAAAAAGATACATTATTCCCAATTGGTGATAATTTAGAAAAAAAAGATATATTAATAGAGGAAAATTCTAAAGATTGTGATCCGCATATTTGGTTTGATATCGATTTATGGAAGAAAGTAGTTGATAAATTGAAAGATAAATTAGAAAAAATAATACCTAACGAAAACATAGAAGATAAAAAAAAATTAGACAACAATTATAATTTATTTAAAAAATCATTAAAAGATTTAAAAGAAAATATTATTGAACGAACAACAAATTTAAAAAAATTAAAAGAAAAAAATAATAATAAATTAATTTTAGTAACAGCTCATGATGCTTTTTCTTATTGGCAAAAATTTTCTAAAGAAAATAAATGTGAATTTGAATTAAATTCTATACAAGGAATTTCAACCCAAACAGAAGCGAATATAAAAAACGTAATAGAATTAGCAGAAAAATTAGCTCTTAATGATGTTAAAGCTATTTTTAAAGAAAGTTCAATGCCAAAAGATTCCTTACAAAGTTTAAAAGAAGAAGTCGATAAATCTAGAAACAAAAGAGGATTGAGTCCTATATTGATTCCTGAAAATGCAGAATTATATTCTGATTCTTTAGGAAAAGATGGAAAAGAAGAATTAAATAAGAACTTTTATAAACACTCTACTTATGTAGGCGCTTTTTTAAATAATATGAGAATTATAGAGAAATATTTATCATGAAAAAAAAAATATCAATTCAAATTAGAGATTTAACTGTTGCTTATAATTTGAAACCTGTTTTATGGGATATAGATATCGATATTTATAAAAGTTCTTTAACAGCTATTTTAGGCCCTAATGGAGCAGGAAAATCTACTTTAATTAAAACTTTGATAGAATTGATTCCTAAAATCTCAGGAGACGTTTTATTTAATAACGAAAAATATAAAAATATAAGAAAAAAAATATCTTATGTTCCACAAAGAAATTCTGTAGATTGGGATTTCCCTACTACTGTTTTTGATGTTGTTTTGATGGGTAGATATGGACATTTAGGATGGTTTAAGAGACCTACTCTTTATGATAAAAAAATAGTTTTAGATTCTTTAGAAAAAGTAGGAATGACAGAACTTAAAGATCGTCAAATTTCAGAACTTTCTGGTGGCCAACAACAAAGAATTTTTTTAGCTAGAGCTTTAGCACAAGAAGGTGATATTTATTTAATGGATGAACCTTTTCAAGGAGTCGATATTCAAACAGAAAAAAAAATTATAACTGTTTTGAAAGAATTACAAAAACAACAAAAAACTATTGTTGTAGTTCATCATGATTTAGAAACTGTTAAACAATATTTTGATCATGTTATTTTATTGAATATTCAAAAAATAGCTAGTGGTGAAACTGATAAAATATTTAATTCAGAAAATATAAAAAAAACTTATAAAAATTATCAAATAAATAAAAAAACTAAATAAAAAATGCAAAAAAATAATATTTTTTTAAAGGAGCTAAAATTAAATGAATATTGATGATGTGAAATCGTTTTTTTCTTTATTAAATACTTATACTACTTTTAAAATTTTTATAGGTTCTTTTTTATTAGGAATAACATCTGGTATATTAGGTATTTTTATTAATTTGAAAAAAAAATCCTTAATAGGGGATGCTATTTCGCATACTGTTCTTCCAGGGATTGCTCTTTCTTATATCTATTTTCGGGAAACTAGTGAATGGGTTATTTGGATAGGTGCTTTCGGAGCTTCTTTAGTATCTTTATTTTTAATGGAAGTTATCAAAAGATATTCTAAAATTAAATCAGATACTATTTTATCTTTAATTTTAGCTTCTTTTTTTGGTTTAGGAAATGTTTTGATAGCTTATGCGCAAAAAGGAACTAATGATTGTTCTATTGCTGTTTTGGAAAAATTTATTTTAGGTCAAATCGCTTTAATATCACAAGCACATGTTATAATGGTTGGAATTATAACTTGTTTAACTATTTTAACTATCATCTTTTTATGGAAAGAATTAAAAATTTTTACTTTTGATGAGTCTTTTTCTCAAATTATAGGGTTCAATAATATTATTTTAAAATTAATTTTAAATACTTTGTTGATAGGTTTAGTTATAATTAGTTTAAAAATAACAGGAATTATTTTAACTAGTGCTTTTTTAATTATGCCAGGAATAATAGCGCGTTATATAAGTGATAGATTATTAACCAACATCATAATTGTTTCTATAATTTCTTTTTTATCTAGTTTTATTGGAATAATCATTAGTCTGAATATACTTAATATGCCAACAGGACCTATTATTATAGTTGTAAATACTTTTTTTATTTTGTTAACTTGTTTATTTTCTCCTAAATATGGAATTTTGAAAAAATTTTGGAAACAAAAAAAATATCAAAACAAAATTAAAAAATTTAAAAAATTAATACATTTTTATCATAACGAAGAATACAATGAATTTCAAAAAAAAGATTTTTTTTTATTTGAGGAGAAATATTTAACAAAAAAATCTAAAGAAATTAAAATTACTACCAAAGGGATTAATTTAGTGGAAAATTTAATAAACGGTGAAATTTGATTATGTATTTTATTGATAAAATTATAAATTCTTTCGAAATAGATATTTTTTTAATTTTAGTTTTTTGTTCTTTATCTTTAGCTAATTTAGGTGTTTTTTTGGTTTTAAAGAAAGTTTCTATGGTTATAGATGCTATTAGTCATAGTGTTTTATTAGGAATTGTAATTGCTTATTTAATAGTAAAAGATTTGAACTCTCCTTTTTTAATCATTGGAGCAACTTTAATAGGAATTTTAACTTTTTATTTAATAGAATTAATAAGTAAAAATAGTAAAATATCAAAAGATTCAGCTATCGGAATTATTTTTACTTTTTTATTTTCTTTAGCAATAATTATTATTAGCATATATATTAGAGATATTCATATAGATACTGACGCTGCTCTTTTAGGGCATATCGAATTAGCTCATATTTCACAATTATATAAAATAATTCCTATTTTAATATTAAATTTATGTTTTGTTATTATTTTTTATAAAGAATTAAAAATTTTTATTTTTGATCCTTCTTTAGCTAATATTTTAGGATTTTCTTCTCTTTTCATTAATTATACTTTGATGACTTTAACATCTTTGACAGCTGTTATTTCTTTTGATGTAGTCGGTACAATAATGGCTATTGTTTGCATGATCGGGCCTGCTGCTACAGCTATATTGTTAACTAAAAGATTATCAATAGCTTGGGGGTTATCTTTATGGATATCTTTTGTAAGTACTAGTTTGGGTTATTATTTAGGAATTTATTTTGATCTTCCTGTTTCTGGATTAATTTCAGTAGTTATTTTATTTATTTTTTTAATTGTTTTATATTTTGAACCAAAAAATGGAATTATAGCTAAAATTATTAAAAATTATTTTTATAAAAAATCTTTTATGATAATTATTTTATTAATGCATTTAGAAAATCATTTTCAACAAAATGAAAAAAATTATATAAATGATGTAAAAAAAGATTTAAAATGGTCTTCAGAACGTTACAAAAAATGTTTGAATAAAGCGATAAAACTAGGATATATAATAAATAAAAATTCAGAATTAATTATTACTGATTATGGAAGAAAATATTTATATCAAAAAAATCAAAAATTTGGATTAATTCATATTAATTAAAATTTTATAAGTTATTTTATAAAAAAGTTCAAATTATTAAGTTGAACTTAGTTCATAATTTAAATTTAATTATTAAAAATTTTTATAAACGAAAAGAATAGTTAAAAAACTAGTCTTTTTTGTTTTTAGTAAAAAGAGAAAATACTCAACCATACATATCGTTAAACTGTTAAATTAAGAACAATTTTATTGTTCTTTTTTTATTTGAATAAAAAAAGAAAGGAGAAAATTTTGGAAATTAAGATATAAAATAAAAAAATTAAAAACAAGAATTAGTCATTAAAAATGAATTAAAAAAAACATTTACAATTTTTTAAACACTATGTGGAGTGCATTCTGCTTATTTTATTTTTATTATTATATTTAAGGTAATTATAACTAATCAATTTAATATATGATTGTTATAATAACATAAAAAAAGACCCTAATGGGTCTTAATTTTATGATAAAATTATTAATTTTTTAATTACTTAATAATAAATTTAGAAATTTTATTTTTTTATTTTTTGTAAAAAAGATCTTTTAACAAAAAATTTTAAAAAATGATATTACTGTAAATTTAAAACAATTTTATCAATTTCTTTTTTAATAGCGGTTGTTTTAGTTGCTAAAGTTACTAATTTTGGAAATAAATCAGAATCCCTTAAAGAATAAAGAATGGGTTTATTAAATAATTTATAATCTAAAGCTTCTTGTGATAAAAAAGGCATTTTAGGATGTTTTTGAATAAAATTATTTGGTTTATTACTTTCATCATAAATATCTTTGCTGTTTTCTAGATTTTGATAGTTTAAATGAAGTTCCATTAATTCTTGACCTAAAATTAATAAATCTTTTTGATTTTTTTTGTTAAAGGTGGTATAGTAGGTAAATTACTTTTTAAAAAATTTTTTGCTTTTTGTCTATAATCTGTGTGATGGAATAAAGCATATAAAATGGCCATCCATTCTTTTCTATTATAAGGTTCTTTAGGAATTAAATCACTCATAGAATAACATTTAATAGTATAAAGCAAACCTTTATCAGGAATTCTATTAACCACTAAACATTCAAAAAAATCTGAACTATAACTAATGCAAAGTGAAATATTTTCTTCTTGATAATATTGATCTTGTTTACAAATGTCAGAAATTATTAAAGGTTCTAAATATAAATATTGTTCTTCAAAATGTCTTCTCATAGCTTTTGTAATTTTATTTTCATCAAATAAAATAGGTATATTATTTAAACAGTTCTTTTTTAATTTTTCATGCCACTTAATAACATTGGGATTCTCAATTATTTTTTTGTTTCGACGACATTCTTCATAAAATTTAATAAAATTTTTAATTTTTGATTTTAATTCCTTTAAATTTTCGTGATAAACAAATTCAGAGCAATTACTTTTTAAGCCGTCCTTTCTTGTTTTAAAATAAAAACTTTTTGCATTTTCATTTTTGGTTTTTACATCTTTTTCAGTTAAAGCTTGCCATGTTTGAGGTGCTATTTCTGGTTTATTAAACCACATATCATTTTTATCTAATTCAATTTCTTCAAAAAAATCATCGTCTTTAAAATCGTTTTTTAAGTTTTTAAAATGTTTTTTTAAATGTTTGTATTTCTCACTAATTTTTAAACCATCAGGAACTTCGTGATAATAAGTTTTCGCTTCTTCTTTTTGATTATCTATATCTTTAAAACACAATAATAAAACTACTCCTTGTGTGTTAGGTTTTTGAGTTTCAGTTTTAAAAATATTGGCACCTTCTTTTTCAGGGAAAGATACTCTCATACCTTGTGCTCCTTTTAAATTTACAAGATAAATTTTTTCACATTCATCAGTTAAACTACGACGGAATCCTTCTACATTTTCAGTTAAAAAAGAATTAGGTAAAACCATCGCTATCCAACCTCTTTGAATACGGTCTAAGCTCCAACGAACAAATCGACGATAAATATTATATGAACTTCCTATACTCCTTAATTTTCCGCTTTTTTGAACAAAAGTTTCTTTTATCCGATCATCAACCCAATATGTGTTTGGATCATTATATTTTAAATTTGGATAATCTTTTTCTTTATACGATATTTTTGTTTTTCCTGCGTCCTTTGTTTGACTTACTTTCCAAGGTGGATTAGTTATAATAATAGTAAATTCTTTATTTCCTCTATGCTGTTCTGCTATAAAATTTGAGCTTTTACTTTCGTTTTTTAAAGTATCACCCCAATGAATATTTTTTGGTGGTTGTTCTTTTTTAGCTGCGATAGTTACTTGGAAAACACTAATCATAAAAGCGAGAAAATGAATTTCACGAATATGAAGATAATTGTCATAAAATTTGTCAATTGTTTTTGTTTCTTTTAATATTTTTTGAACAAAATGAACAATAAAAGAAGCTGTTCCGGAAGAAGGATCAATCACGTGATAAGGACTATTTTGAGGGTTTTGAGGATTTAATTTAGGTTCTAATTTAAGTAAAAGATCCCATAAAATTTCTACTACCCATCCAGGAGTATACCACATGCCATTTTCTGAAGTTAGTTGAGGATCAGTTTCTTTTAAAAGTTTATTATAAATTTGAGTAAAAATATGTAATTTATCATCAATATTTTTATATTCCAAATATAAAGTTTTATTAAAAGACTTAATCGTTGGTTTTGCTATTTCTTGAACTTGTTTATAAACTCCTAATTGTTCTAAAAGGACATCTAATTCATTAAATAAAGAACATTCTACTTCATAAATTTTTTCTAAAATAGGATAAAATAAAACATATTGTGATAAAATATCTGCAGTTTGATTATCTTCTAATTGTTTTTCATCAATTTTTAAAATAGTACCAAACATTTTTTTTATTTTGACTAAAATATCTTTTTCACTGTCTTTTTGAATAATATCTTTAATATCTTTTAAAGTATTTTTAATTTCTAAAACTAAATTTTGCCAAGACAAACCATCGTATTTAACCACTTCAGAAATCAAATGTTCGTATACAAAATCAATATTTTCTTGATCTTGTTTTTTTATTTCATTGGATTCTTTTTCTTTTGTATTCGGTAAAGATAGATCATTAGTTTTTGGTGATGCGCTTTTAATTATTTTTTCAATTTTATCTTTTTTTTCTTCTGGTTTAGCATTACGAAAACGAATATCACTAATCAAAATATATTTTAAAGTCTTTAAAAAATTCTTATTATTTTCAAAAGAAATATTTCTCATAAAAGAACTGTCATCATTATTTTCGAAGGGCAATAAAATAATTTTTGCTATTTTATTAGGATTATGAGGATCTTTTCTTAAAATACGTCCTACTGCTTGAATAATTTCTAAAGTAGAATTTTTAGGATCAAAAAAAACAACAGCATTACAACCAGGAATATCTATCCCTTCAGTTAAACAAAGACAATTCCATAATACAAATGATTTTTCATAAACTAATTTATCTAATTTTTCTTTTCTTTCACAAGGCATCATTGATCCTGTAATATAATCAGTTTTGATAATGACATTTGGATCACTTTGAGATCGATTTTTTAAATTATTTATAATGCTTTCCATAAATGAAGATGCTTTTTGAGCTCGATTTTTTATAACGCTATTTACAAAAGCGATAACAGAATTTTTTTGATCTGAATTATTTTCAATAGTTTTAATAATACCTACTATTTTAGGGATGTTTCTTAATCTTGTTTGAGTTAAAAATTTTTCTTTACGATATAAATAATATTCTTCTGTTTCTTTTTGATTTTTTTTAGGTAAACTCTTGTCAATCAATTCATTCATTGTATTTTTATCTTCATCTTTTAAAGTTTTATCAATTGATTTTGCTTCATCGATATCTGGTAATCTAGAAATAATGACGTTATAATCACATAAAATATTTTTTTTAATAGCAGTTCCTAAATCTAAAGAATAAAAAATCTCTCCGAAAATTTCTTTATTACTCATATCAATGAATTCATTTTTATTTTTTTTGCTACTCAACAAAATTTTAACAGTAGCGGTCATAAATAAAGCTTTTTTGGTTTTTATATTCTCGTGTAAATTTTGAAATAAATTTTTGTCTTTTTCATTTATTTTGGATTGATAAGTCATATGATGTGCTTCATCACAAATAATTAAATCAGCTTCAGGTAAAAATTCTTTTTCTTGACTATCTGCCAATCTATCATGAGATTGATAAGTACAAAAAAACATAATATATTTATATTTTTTTTTAATATCTGAATTGAGGGGTTATCTAAAAAATTACTAAAATCCATTATATCAGTTTCAAAAAAATCTTCTTTTTGGGCTTTTTGAATAATTTTGTCCTCTTGGCTACAAATAGGAATAATTAAAATATCAGAATCATTAAAATAAAGAGCGCTTTGTTCTAATAAATTAATCCAAGGAACAAAATAAAAAACAATACCTCCTTCTGGCAATAATGATTTCATAATGTGTTTAGAAACAAAAGTTTTCCCAGTGCCACAAGCCATTTCTAATAATCCACGATTATTATATTTATAATGTTCTATTGCTTCTTTTACAGCTTCTTTTTGATAATAACGTAGTTCATGATTATTTAAATTAGATAATTCATCATTAATAACAGCATTCTTAACAATTCTTACGTTTTTTTCTTTTAATTTTTTTTCAGCGTCAGCCGTTAAAAGACCTGTACCAAAATTAACAAAAATACCGCCACCATTATATTCCTCTTTATCTAAAATTTCTAAAAAAGTATATAAAGAAGATGTATTAATTGTTGTGTTTTTGTTTTTAACTTGAATGGCTATTTTTTTTGAACCCAAATAAGCTTCAAAGTCAATTCCTTTTGCTCCTGTTTTAACTTGTTTAACGTTTGTTAAAGATTTTAGCAAAGGTTGAAGTCGTAACCACTTTAAAAAATTATTTTCGCCAATAAAACCTTTTTTATTATTAGAATTTTTTAAATCTTTCATATATTTATGTTTCCTTTAAAGGATATTTTTTTAAATTTTAGAGTATATTTATTATTAGATATTATTGATTTTTTTAAAAGAACTTTTCATTATTAATCACAACAACTATAAGACACATATCATTTAATTATCACTCTAGTTTCTTTTTTTTAATACTTATAAATATATCACAAAAAAAAACAAATTTAACGATTTTTTTTTTTTTGTTTTGTTTTACAAGTAATGGTGCTATAAGGTTTAATGTTTTTAATTTTACAATTACGGTAATAAAAATAAATATTACCATTTTGACATTTTTTCTTAATTAAGATTGCTATTTTATTTCACATATTTTCAATTATTTGGTTTATGTTAAAACCAGCGTTTTGATTATCCATGGACTTTAAAATAATTTTGGTACTGATCTTTTTTTCTTTTTAAAAAATCATGATAACCTTCTTCTACTTGATTAAAATAAGCTAAGGAACTAGTTTAACAACATCTAATTGATTATTGTTTTGTTTCAATTTACGGTTTAAACCTACTTGTGGATGAATTTTTAAATAAACCTTGATATCAGATTTAATTATTTTTTTTAATTAAATAGTTGAATGTTTTAAAATTTTTATCAATTGAAAATGGATAAACCTGATTAGATAAAATTAAAACTTAACCAACGATCGATTAAAATAATTTTATTAGTATTTAAATGTGGTTTAATACATTATTCTTGCATTTAGAACATGTTAGCAAAACTTAAAAATATCTAGTTAAGTTAATTAAATTAATCCTTTTATTCTAAATTTTGGCATAAAAAAAGACCTTCAATTTGAAGGTCTTTAAGTATTAATTAATTATTTGATTTTACTTAATTGTTTTAAATAAGTTGTTTGTTGGAGTTCTTGTTGGGCTTTAGTTAAAAGTTCTAAGTATTTTTTACTATCAGCAATCATTTTAGAGATAAAGGTTTTATCTTGATAAATACGAACAACATGATAGTTTTGATCATTAAAATAAACTAAGAAATAAGCGAATTGAGCTTGAGAACAATAGAGTTGACATTGAACTTGGGCCCAGTAGTATTTAGGGATATTTTCAAGATGAGGATGATTTAAAAAATGATCCCAAGTAGAAGATACTTTTTGATTACTATCAACATAAGGACATTTAATTTCTAATAACGTATTAGTTTTTTGATGATAACCATCTAAAGAAGCGGAAAATTGTTGGTAATTATCATCAACAAAAATCGTATCTTCAAAAGTTAAATTAGTTTTTTTAACAAAAAACTGACGCGCGATCGGTTCTAACTTTTGACCATGTAAAGTGTATTGATTAGCGGTAAATGACGTTCCAAAGAGTTTATCATGGACTAATTGTTCTAAGGAACGAAAAGGGTCTAAACCAGTAATGGATGCTATTTCAGAAGCATTGATGTATTTTTGTCGGTGTTGATACCATAATTTGGTACGTTGATTTAAGTTTTTGATTTGCATAATGATTATTCTTTCTTAAAAATTTTTTTGAATAATAATAATAAATATTTCCCTAAATAATAATTAAAAAGAAAAATATGATAACCAAATTTAAAAATAAAATCAATTAGACATAATAAATAGCGAGTAAATAATAAAATGATTATTAATAAACCTAAATTTAACCATTAATTTTGATAAGTAAGGAAATAACTACTTATTAATATTAAGATCATTATTTAACTTAGTTAACCAATTATTAAAGAGATACTACATGATTATTTTATTTATTAATGATTAAATAATGATAAAATTTGATAACTATTCCTTATTTTAGTTGGTGTATATTTATTTTTTAAAGTTAAAAAAATAAAATTTGATTAAATAATAAACTACTATCAAAGAGATGATTGAACAATTAAGATAATTATTAAAAAGATGAGATTAATAGGTAAAATAGGTAAAAATGAAAAAGTTTTTTTAATTAAAATTGATTAGAATTCCTTTCGTTATGAAATAAAAAAGACCTTGAGGAGGGGTCTCTGCTAAATTAATAATGTATTATTTTTTATATTAATAAAAATCAATAAAATTAATTTTCTATAATTTTAATTAATGGTTTTAAATTGAAAGTTACTTTTGACATTTTAGAATTATTTTTGTAAATTTCTGATATTTTTAATTTAAGTTTATGATGTTCTATTTCTAATTTTAAAACCTCAGTTCTTTCGTAACTATTTAATTTTTCTTTTACTCTAAAACAGTGAATTTTATACTCTAATTCTTTTTTATTTGTTAAAAGATTAAATAATTCATTATTTATATCTTTTGATTTTTTATTTATATAAGAGTTTTGTTTTTTCATAGCCATAACTTGATTATTATTAATTATAAATAAAAATCCTAAAAAAGTAAATAAACAAACACTTATTATTTTAAATTGATTTTGTAATTTAAACATTAATTAAATCTCCTTTAATTTTTATTCCTTAAATTTATAAATTTAAGACTAACTATTAAGTTAGTCTTAAAGAGTTTTTAAAAAGTAAAAAGTATCTAAACTTTTGGAAAGCCACATTTGCAACTACAGCCAAAAAATGTTTATTAAATTAAATCATGATCCAAAAGATACTTCTGGAAAAACCACTCAAAAAAACAGATAAACCTAATTTTAAACAATCTGAGACCATCCTAAGACCATCCTTTATGGAGTCTATCTCATTTAATTATAAAAAAAGATGGAACATTAATGATTTCAAGATAAATGTTGAAAACATTTAATAAACAAATAAAAAATCATTTAGTCGCCTTTAAAGAAAAAAGAAACAATTAAAATGAAATAAAATACTTCAAAATAATTTAGCATTAATTTTAGAATATAAAATCCTTACTGAAGAATTAAATGATAAATATAAAGATGTTTCAAACAGACCTCCAAGACGTTTAGAATTAGAATACACAGAATTAGACTAAAAACGAAATAAAAAACGAACTAATAAAAAAAATCCTAGTTACATTTGTACCTAAAGTCATATAAATGAAAATATTCAAATAAACATTCATAAAATAATTATGATAAATAAATAAAAAAATTCTTATTCAACATTAAAAACTGTAAAAATATATAATGAAAATGTATTAAATTTCAATATTTAATTATTATCATCAAAAGGAAAAGAAATTTATGAGTTTTTTAAAAAAAACATTGACATCTATTATTATATCTATTGGCGTAATAACTACTATAATTTATTTTAAAAACAAAAATGTTGAACAAAATAAAACAGAACCTTTACCTCCTTCACATTCAGAATCAAAATCTCATCAAACATCAAATGAAATAATACCTTCAAATAAAAAAGAAATTGAATCAGAAAAAGATAAAGAACAACAAGAATGGTTAGACAAACAAACCAAATTAATAAAACACGATATTAACATTATGTCACGAGAAGATATTCAAAAGCACATGGAATTATGTGGTGTTTATGATGTTATAGTATCTAACAATAGTATAACAAATTACAATTCAAATAGTAATAAAGTTTTATGTTATAATTTTAAAAATCCTCCAAAAGATTTATTAGGAGTTTATTTTAAACCTCGAAATAATCATTTCGAAATAAAATACCCTTATGACAATAATAAATATACCTTAGAAGATATCTTAAAATATGAAATTGCCATCGAAGAAGCATACATCTTTTGGGACGCAAAACAAAAAACTAAGGATGAAAACATAAGATTAGAATTAATAAATCTTAAAATTTATCCTTATAACGAACAAACTAAAATAGAAGAAGTTAATAAATATTTAATTAATAATAATATCATCAAAAAACATGAAAACATTCAATTAGGATGTTATAACGGAACTCCTAACACTGGATTAGTTGCTTTTTTGCCTGAAAACAAGATTTTTGAAAACAAAACAATAGAGGCTGTTTATTTCGATGATGGAATTCGTGTTATGGAACCAAATTCAAGAACTATCGAAGACCTCGTAAAACTCTCTAATGGTGCTAAAAAAATCTATCTATTCGCCTTTGAAGAAAATGAAAAACAAAAAGAACAACAAGATTGTTTAGACACGCAACCTAAATTAAAAAGAAACGATATTACAATTATGTCAAAAAAAGATATCCCAAATAAAATGAAATCATTAGGGGTTGATGGTGTTAATATTAAAGAAGAAGATTATGATAAACCATTATACAATAGAAGTGGTAGTAAGATTTTAAACTGGGAATTCAAAAACCCACCAACAAATTTATTAGGTGTTTATTTTAAAACTCGTAATAATCCTTCTAAAATAGAATATCCTTATGGTGATAGCAATAATATATTTACTTTAGATGAACTATTAAATTATAATATACCTATCGAAGAAGCCTTTATATTCTGGAAAGAAGAAACCCCAAACCCTAAGGAAAAAAAAGTAGATATTAGCCCTAATAAAAACATAATTAAACATAATTAAAACACTAAACACTAATTAAAAAATTCTTTTATAGATTCTTTTTTTATTTAAAAAAATTAACAGAAAAGAATAAAAATGAAAAACCAAACAACAAATATGATAATATAAACATTACAATTCGGAAAAGCTATTTAAAATAATTTAAAATTATTATAAATATATTAATTTTAATTTTTTGTTTTTTTGTGTTTTGAGGTAAACCCCAAAACTTGGAAATACTATTTAATTGACTTTATAATTATTATATATTAATAAGATTTAATACTTTCTTTCATTTTTTTAGAGACAAAATTACAGAAAATGAAGACAAATTAAAAACTATCCAAGATGAAATAACTGCCTTACAAGATATAATTAAACAAACAACTACTAAAAAATCCAACATTGTAACAGCAATTGAACATACAAAATCAACTTCTGAACAAACATGATTAGCAAAACAAACCAAATTAAGAAAATTAGATATTCCGTTGAGTCCGAAAAATAAATTCTCAAATTCATGAAATTAATTTATATTAATAGTGTTACTTGTATAACAATAGTATTCACTAAAATATAATTCAATTAATAATAAATTTTTATACTATGAATCCGAAAAGAATTAGAAAATCCCCAAATCAACTAATGTCTTTTTTTATTTACAAATCTATTTTTTTGTTATTTATACTAATAAAAAAATAATTTATATCATAAAATAAAAAATAAACCTTTTACAACCAATACTAATTATAACCAAGACACTCATTAATTAAGTGTCTTTTTTTTATACAAAAAATTAAAAAATGAAAAACCAAATTAAAAAAATAATAAATTATTTATAAAAATTTTAAATATTAAATAAAAAATAATTTTTTTTCAATTTATAGGAAACTTTTAACTTTTTTTCTTTATATATAGTAAAGGGATAATTTTTTTATAAAATAAGAAATTTTTAAAATTTTAAAATAAATTTCCAAAAAAAATTGAAAATATTATTTATATTAAACTTACTTCGTTCGTTTAATAAAAAAATATTTTGAAAAAATTTCAAAATTAAATAAAATAATTTTTTTTAAATTATAACAATAAAATCTGCACTTCATAATTCATTAATCGGTCATAATCCTAGTATAGATTATCATAAACATGATATAGATTCAGCTAAAAAAGAATTTGAAAAATTAGACCCAGAAGATAAAAAATTAACAATTGGATGTGGTCAAAAAACACCATCTATAGAAAAAATAATAGAACAATTACAATATGTTGGTTTCGAAATAGAATCAAAAGAACCTAATTTCAATCAAATGATGGAATATTCGACAAAAGGAAATGATTCTCCTTATAATTTTATTTTTTTATCAGAAAATTTTGAAATGGAATACGCTCATAAATATATCGAAGATTATTTCAAGACAACAGATAACAAAAGTAATTTTTTTGGCATCGATAAACATGATAAAAAGGACATCGAAGATAAATTAGAACAAGCTAAAACATCAAATGAATCAACATATAAATCACTATTACAAGAAATAGAAACATATTTATATGAAAAAAATTATTTATTTCCATTAATGTCAGGAAAATCATTTATTTTAGTTAATAAAGAAATAGAAAAAGGTTTTGAACAAGATACATTTAGTAGATTTTATAATATGAGAACTATTGAATATAAAAAAAATAATAACAATTAATTAAATTACAAATAAAAAATCCGAATTACTTTTTAAATAAGTAATTCGGATTTTTTTATTAATAAATATTAAAATTAAAAAAATAATTTTTATTTTTTTTGAAATAATAAATTAACTCTTTTACCATATTCTTCAGGTAATTGTAAAAAAAATTTATTTTTTAATTCAAATTGATACATTTGTGTTATATCTTGAAATTCTGCTTTATAATTAGGACCTTTCATTGCCATAAAATAACTTTTATCTTTAGTAACAAAAGAAGCTAATTTTAAAATTAAATTTAATTTTCCTAAAGCTCTAGCAATAACAAAATCATATTTCTTTTTATGCTTTTCAATTTTTTCTTTAAAAACAAAAACATTTGTTAAATTTAAATGTTTAATTAATAATTCTAAAAAATCAATTTTTTTTGAAGAAAAATCAATTAAAAAAACTTTTAAATTAGGATATAAAATTTTTAAAGGAATGCCAGGAAAACCAGCTCCTGTTCCTAAATCACATAAACTATTTATTTGTTCAAAATTAAAAGTTTTAGAAATTAATAAAGAATCATAAAAATGTTTAAAATAAATATCTTTTTGATTCACTAAAGAAGTTAAATTAGTTTTTTTATTATAATTAGTTAAAAATAAATAATATTCTTGAAATTGATTTAATTGAAAATCACTTAAAGAAAAATCTTTTTTTAATCTATCAAGAGGCATTTTTATATTTTCGTAAATAAACATTTAAAATAGATATATCTACAGGATTAACTCCTGAAATTCTTAATGCTTGACCTAAATTATTAGGTTTAATTAATGTTAATTTTTCTTTAGCTTCCATAGATAAATTATTAATTTTATTATAATCAATTTCTGAAGGTATTTTTCTTATTTCTAAATTTAAATTTTTTTGAACTTCTTTTTCTATTTTTAAAATATAATCTTCATATTTGATTTGTATATCTGTTTGTTCTAAAACTTCTTTATCATATTTTTTATCAATAAAAAAATCTATAATATTAATATTTAATTCTTTTCTTTTTAATAATTTATATAAAGTGCTTTTTTCTTTAATCGAAGAATTATGTTTTTCTAAAAAACTTAAATTTTTTTCATTAGGTAATACAATAAAATTTTTTAATTCTTCTTTCAAATTTTCAATATCAGAACGTTTCTTTTCCACTTTATTATAAACTTTTTCATCTATCAACCCTATTTGATATCCATAAGGAGTTAATCTTAAATCAGCATTATCATGTCTTAAAAATAAACGGAATTCAGATCTAGAAGTTAACAAACGATAAGGATCTGAAACTCCTTTATTAATCAAATCATCAATTAAAACTCCAATGTAAGCTTCATTTCTTTTTAAAATTAAACTTTCTTTATTTTCAATTTTAAGACTGGCATTTATTCCAGCCATTAAACCCTGACAAGCTGCCTCTTCATAACCACTAGTTCCATTTATCTGACCAGCAAAAAATAAATTTTCAATTTTTTTTGTTTCTAAATTATAATTTAGTTGATTAGGATTAAAAGCATCATATTCAATAGCATAAGCATATTTAGTAATTACTGCTTTTTCTAATGCAGGAATTGTTTTTAAAATTTTTTCTTGAACTTCTTCAGGCATACTTGTAGAAAGACCTTGAAGATACATTTCGTCTAATTCTAAACTTTCTGGTTCAATAAAAATTTGATGACTTTCTTTATCACAAAAACGAACAATTTTATCTTCGATAGAAGGACAATAACGTGGTCCTTTTCCTTCTACATGTCCTCCATACATAGCTGATTTTTTTAAATTTTTTTTGATTAACTCATGAGTTTCTTTATTAGTATGTATTAAAAAACAAGGTTCTTGAATACCTAAATCTTTAATAACAGAAGGAGAACTAAAAGTTTGTAAAATACCATCTCCTAATTGAATTTTTGATTTACTATAATCAATGGTATCTTTTTTGACTCTTGGAGGTGTTCCTGTTTTTAAACGAATAATTTCAAAACCATATTCCTTTAATTGTTCACTAATACTATAAGTAGTAGGTGTATTATTAGGACCAGAACTAATTTTATTTTTCCCAATTAAGATTTTACTAGCTAAATAAGTTCCTGTCGTTAAAATAACTGTTTTACTATTAATAATAGTACCGTCTTTTAATTTAACTCCATGAACTTTATTATCTTCTATAATTAAATTATGAACAAAACCTTCTAATAAAGTTAAATTCGGTGTCTTTTTTAAAATTTCCAAAACAATTTTAGGATATTTTATTTTATCTATTTGTGCTCTTAAACTTCTAACAGCAGGGCCTTTAGAAGTATTCAACATTTTAATTTGAATTTGTGATAAATCAGCTACTTTCCCCATTATTCCGCCTAAAGCATCTATTTCTCTAACAACAACACCTTTAGCTGGTCCTCCAATAGAAGGATTGCATGGTAAAAAAGCTATTTGTTTTAAATTGACTGTGATTAAAACTGTTTTATGATTTTTAGCCAAAGCCAAAGCAGCTTCTACTCCTGCATGACCACCACCAATAACAATACCTTCAAAAATCATTTCTGTTTTTGTTTCTCCTTTTTTATAAAAACCTTGTTAAAAAATAAAATCAAAAATTATTTTTCTTTTTCATCAAAAAATTCAGAAGAAAACATTCTTTGTTGTTTTGAAATATTTTCAAAAACTTCGACACCTAAAAAAGATTTAATATCTTTCATTGTTTCTTTTAATAATTTTGTTTTATAATTTTGAAAAAAATCTCTTTGTTTAACTTTTGTATAAAAAAACAAAAAAACAAAATTTAAAATAAAAATAATAAAAAAAATTAAATATCGATATTCTCCTAAAAAAGAAATTTTTTTAAAATAAAAAAAACAAACAAGAAATAAAGAAAAAAAAATGCTTAAAAAATAATATAAAAAATTTTTTCTAATTATTTTAAAACGTTTATATAATAATTTTTGAAGAAAATCCATATAAATAATATTAATTTCTTTTTGATATAAAAGTTCAAATTTAGAATAATAATTTTCATCAACTAAAACTCTATATAAATTATCAACCATACTCCAAACAACATATTGTTTCATATCTAAAAAATAAGAATTATATTCGCTTTGTTTTAAAAAGAAAAATTCAATTTTTTTCTCTTCTCCATTTATATCATATGTTTCACAACGAAAAGGTTTCCCTGAAATAGAATTAAAAATAAAAGGAAAAAGTTTTAATTTACTTCTTTTATTTTTAAAAAAATTCTTCATTTTCTTAATTTTCCCTAATTTTTTATTTTCTTATTTTTTAAAAAAATCTTCTTAAAAATCACCAATCACATAAAATTAAAACTTATGGCTGCTCCAACCAAGTTCTGACCAGATTCATTTCAATTTTATTGAATGGTGATTTTTAAGAAGATTTTTTTAAAAAATTAAAAAAATTTCTTTTCTTTTCTAAGATTGATAAAAAAATTCTTTAAAATATATTCACTTTCTTTCTCAAAAAAATCAGATTTAAAAGATATTTTCGAAATCAAACTTGAATCATTTAAAGAAAAATTATTTTTCAAACCTAGCCTTATATTAGGAGTACTATAATATATTTTTTTCACTCTTACTTGAATTAATGCGCCCATGCACATAATACAAGGTTCTAGAGTTGTATAAACTATTATATCATTAAATCTATAATTTTTAAATTTTTTATTTAATTTTTTTAAAATTAAAAATTCAGCATGACCAAAAAAAATTTTCTTTTTTTCAACATTATTGTGAGCTCTAGCAATAACTTTATCATTTAAAACAGCAACAGCGCCAACAGGAACTTCGCCTTTTAAAAAAGCTTTTTGAGCTTCTTTAAAAGCTTCTCTCATATAAAAAAATTCTTTTGGTTTCATAATAATCTTCTTTTTAAAAAATTAATTTATAAATTCATGACATTTTCTACAACGCGGTTCATGATAATTTTTTTCACCTACTAAAACAATAGGATCAGTAGATTTAGGAATTGAACCATTGACTATTCTTTGAGTTCTATTTGCTTCTTTGCCACAAACATTACAAGAAGATTTTAATTTAATAACTTGATCAGCAATTGATAATAAATAATTCATAGATCCAAAAGGCCTTCCACAAAAATCAAGTTCTAATCCTCCAATTATAATATGCATTCCGCGATAAGATAAATTATTTACTATTTCTTCAATTTCTTGATCTAAAAATTGAACCTCATCAATAAACAAAACTTTAACATCTTTTTCCAAAAAATCTAAAATATCTTTACTTTTATTTATTAACAAAGAAGAAATAGTTTTTAAATCATGAGTTATTAATTCTTTTTTTTTAGAATAACGATCATCAATTTTAGGTTTAACAACTAAAACTTTAATTCCTAAAGATTTAAAAAACTTAATTTTTTGAATCAATTTTGTTGTTTTTCCGGAAAACATAGGTCCACAAATGATTTCGATAAAACCTTCTTTTTTAAAAACCATTTTTTTATCAAAACCTTTCTTAACCTTATTTCAATTTTTTTTAAAAATAAATTTTTTTTAATTAAGAATTATAACGTTTATTAAATTTATCTATTTGTCCTGCTACAGTTACAAAAACTTGTTTTCCAGTATAAAAAGAATGACAATTAGAACAAATTTCAATTTTCATTTGTTTCATAACTGTTCCAATTTTATGCTTATGACTACAAGTAGCACAAATAACTTCAATCTCGTTAAATTCTGGTTGTTTTTTCTTTGTTTTCATATATATAAAATTCCTTAATAATATTTTACATATAATCTTACATTCTATATAAAATTATATATAAATTTCTCTTTAAAAATAAAAATAATATAAAAAATAATTTATTATTTTATTAATTTAAATAATAATAAACAAATATCATTTTCAATTATAACATTTAAAAATTTAAAAAATAAATTAAAAACTAAAAATTATTTTTTTTATAAATAGGAAATTTATTAACTAATAATAATACTTTTTGTCTTACTTTTTCAATAACCTCTTCATTTTGATAATCATTTAAAATTTCGTCTATTAAATAAGCAACTTCAATAAATTCTTTTTCTTGAAAACCTCTTGTGGTCATTGCTGGAGTTCCTATTCTGATACCACTAGTTTTAAAAGCTTTTTCTTTATCGAAAGGAATAACATTTTTATTAACAATAATATTGGCTTTTTGTAAAGCTTCAGAAGCTAATTTTCCATTTAAATTAGGATATTTATATTTTAAATCGATTAAAATTAAATGATTTTCAGTTTTTCCACTTACTAAACGATGACCTAATTTAACAAAAACATCAGCTAAAGAAAGAGAATTTTTTAATACTTGTTGTTGATAAATATTAAAATTTTCTTTTAAAGCTTCTTCAAAAGCTACTGCTTTAGCAGCAATAACATGCATTAAAGGGCCCCCTTGAATTCCTGGAAAAACACCTTTGTTTATTTTTTTCATAACTTCTTCATTATTACTTAAAATAATTCCGCCCCTTGGACCTCTTAGAGTTTT
Source organism: Candidatus Phytoplasma vitis (assembly GCA_023934045.1). Classification (GTDB taxonomy): domain Bacteria; phylum Bacillota_I; class Bacilli_A; order Acholeplasmatales; family Acholeplasmataceae; genus Phytoplasma; species Phytoplasma vitis. The sequence continues at coordinate 648,156 of CP097583.1, forward strand.
ATGAGTAGTCGAAGTGACAACATCTGCTTTAGCTAAAAAAGGACATGGATGTAACTTAGCAACAATTAATCCAGCAATATGAGCTATATCAGCCATTAAATAAGCTCCAACTTCATCAGCAATTTCTCTAAATTTTTGAAAATCAATAATTCTAGAATAAGAAGAAGCACCAGCTATAATTAACTTAGGTTTCACCTTATGAGCTATTTCTCTTAATTTTTGATAATCAATTGTTTCTGTTTCTGGAGAAACTCCATAACTATAAGAATAAAAAAATTTACCAGAAAAACTAACATGATGGCCATGAGTTAAATGACCTCCATCATTCAAAGACATACCCAAAATAACATCATAAGGTTTTAATAAAGATTGAAAAACAGCCATATTAGCTTGTGATCCTGAATGTGGTTGAACATTAGCAAATTTAACATTAAATAATTTTTTAACTTTTTCAATTGCTATTTGTTCTATTTCATCTATATATTCACAACCACCATAATATCTTTTTTGTGGATATCCTTCGGCATATTTATTTGTCAAAACACTACCTTGCGCCTCTAAAACTGACTTAGAAACAAAATTTTCAGAAGCAATCAATTCTAAATGTTTTTCTTGTCTTTTTTCTTCTTCTCTAATAATTCTAAAAATTTCAGAATGATTATTTTTTAAAAAATCCATTTTTATTATTAGCTTTCTTAATATAATTTTTTTTAAAATTAAAAACAACTTAATTTTCTTTTTTTAAAAAAATTTTTTCTTTATTATTATAATAAATTATAATTTATACTTTTATAATTAAAAGAATAAATTATTTTCAAAACTAAATTTATTTTAGCAATATTTTTTTAATATTCATTAATATATTTACTAATATCAAAAATATTATATCGATTATTTTTATTTTTAAAAATTTAATTTTATCTTTTATAAAAAACTTTTTGTTATAAAATAAAAAAAATTTAAAAATAAAATTATTTTTTTAATTTAAAAAAATAATAAAAAAAGTTAGTAACTTTTTTTAAAATATGACTAACTTTTTAAAAAAACAACTTTTAATAATGAAAAAATATTCAAAATTAAAGAAAAAAAACTTCTAAAAAAGTGACTAACTTTAATTTAGTCACTTTTTAATTCTAAAATATTTTTTATTTTTTTTCAATTTTTTAAAAAATTAAAATAAATAAAAAATTTACTTATTTTAATTATTATTTTTATAAAAATTATCAAAAATATTAAAATAAAAAAGTGAATAAAATACAAAAAAAAGTGACTAACTCTAAAAAAAATGTTACTAAAAATACAAAAAAAGTGAATAATTTTTTTTAAAAAAAATATTTTTTCTTCATTTTTAACAAATAAATAATAATTAATTTTAAAAAATAAAAAAAGTTAGTCGTTTTTTTTGCCTCTCACCAATAACAATAAATAATATAAATAAAATAATAAATTAAAATTTTTTTTTAAAAAAAAATAATAAAAAATAAATAATAATTATTTAATTAATATTATTTAATTTATTTTTTTATTTTTATTTTTATAAAAAATTAATTATTATTATAAATATAATTTAAAAAATAAATAAACAAAAAATTATTATTTATAAAAATTAAAAATTAAATATTGTAAAAAATTAATTATTTTTTAAAAAATATATTTATTAAAAACATGTTTTAAAAAGATATTTGTTGTTATATTATTTGTAAAAAAATAAAAAAATAATTTATAATATGAATATAAATATAAATAATTAAAAAAAATTATTTACAAATAAAAATTTTAAAAATAAAAAAATAATTTTATATTTTTTTTATCTTTTATTAAATATTTTGGAAAGAATAAACGATAAATGAAAAAAACTATTTTTTATCTTATAAAAAAATATTTAAAAAAAATATTAGTTATTAATAATTAATATTTTTTTATTTATTTATGATAAAAAAAACTTAAGAGGTTTTTATATGGAACAAAAATTATTTTTAGAACAATTAACTATTAATAAAGATAATTTAAAATTATCCTTTAATGATAATAAAATGTTTCATTTAATTAATAATAATAATAAAACTTTAAATTATTTTGAATTAAAAAAAATTAAAAAACAATTTCAAAATAATTTATTTTTTTTAAAAAATACTGACTATAGTAATGAATATTTTAAAAAATTAGGCGATAAACAATTAAAAAAAATTTATAAAAACATTTATTTATTTATTGACTATAATAAAGAAAATCATATTTGCCCTAAAACTTTTAATATTAATAGTAAAATTATAGATATTAAAAAACATATTAGAGAAAATAAAAATAATACTCGTTATAAATTTATTTTAAATTTTTCTAATGAAAATAAAATTAGTTGTTTGAATTTGACTTTATCTCATCATAATAATGATAGGACTTTATCAAAAGAAGTTAAATATTTAATTACAATTAAAAAATTAGTTAAAATATTTATGCAAAAATTAAAATATAATTATTCTAAATATTTAAAACAAAAAAAATTTAATAAAGAAAAAAAAGGTAAATATTTAAAAAAGTTTAAATATTTCAACTTGCTCAATTACAAAGAAAAAATAATAGGGATGTTTGGCATTTTCATATTATGTTTAATATTAATTTATTAAAAATTTTTAGTTTTAAAAATAAAATAATAGCGTTAACAAAAATAACTTGTAAAAAATTCAGTTTTTAGAAAATTAGAAATATTATAATAAAATAATAAAAAAATATAATATTGAAAATGGTTGATATACAAAAAATAAAGATTTAATTATTCCTAATATTTTTAAATTATAGGCTGATACTGTTAAAAAACAATTACTACATTTAAAAAAAATGAATCAACGTTCACAAAACTCATAAATCTTTTACAAAAATAATAAAATTATTAAAAATATTTAAAAAACAACAAAATAGAAATAAATGAATGTCAAGTTAAAAAAACTTTTATTAATAAATATATATTTTTTATTGTTATTGAATATGTTAGTAAATACGAATCAGGTCTTAACAATAAAGAAATTAAAAAAATGATTCATCAAAAACATAATCATTTAATTAATAAAATTTATTTCAATTTTTACATAGTTGTAAAAAATTGATTATTTCTAAAACTTTAAATTATTTACCATAATGGCTTAAAACATCTTCAATATCAATTGATTATTTTTATCTTAAAAATATTTTAGAGTATATTTGAGAACACTCTTTTTATCAATCATTAAGAAATAGTATATTAAGAAAAAAACAATAAAAAAGCTGTTTTAAAAAATAATACAAAAAAGCTTTAGATTTTGAAAAAAATAAAAATCATTATCTTATAAAATATATTGAAAATAAAGATAAATTATCTTATTTTTATAATAAAATTTTTTATTCTAAAATAATTTTAATAATTATTTAAATAGCAAATAGCAAAAAAATATATTAAAATGTATCTTTAATAAATATAAAATATAAATAAAATATAAGAAGGATTAACAAATGAAAAATCCCAAAATAAAAATCGTATATGACGGTCTTGAAAAAGGAAATATTTACGAATTCGTTCAAAAATTATCCGAATTTAAATCAGAAAAAATACAAGATTTCAAAAACGAAAACGAAAATCTTTTTTTAATCACTAAAACTGTTAAATATGGTGAAATTACTGATACTACTGAAAATTTTTTAAAAAAATATAGTCAATTAGTAATCGGTATCGCAGTTTCAGGAAATAGAAATTTTGGTTCTAATTTTGCTAAAGCAGGAGATTTAATAGCAGAAAAATTTAATATTCCTTTGGTTTTAAAATTCGAAAATAAAGGATTTGACGAAGATATTAAATATATTAAAAAATGGTTAAATAATTATACAGAAACTCACGAACACCATTACATTCCTTCTTACATTACTTTAAACAATCAAATTATCGATTCTGACGGAAAAATAAAAGATGTCAATAAAGATCAAGAAGCTTTAAAAGCTTATTTTAAAGAAGAAATCAATCCTAAATTAAAAAAATTCCCTACTTTAAAAGATAAAATTGATTTTTTAATTCAAAATGAATATTATGAAGAAGAATTTTTAAAAAAATATTCATGGGAAGAAATCAAAACAATTTATCGTTTAGCTTATGCTTTTGATTTTAAATTTGATTCTTTTATCGGCGCTTTCAAATTTTATCATGATTACGCTTTAAAAACACGAGATCAAAAGTTCTATTTAGAAACTTACGAAGACCGTTTAGTAATTAACGCTTTATATCATGCTTCTGGTAATTTCACATTAGCTCAAGAATTAATTGACAATTTAATGAAACAAAATTTTACTCCTGCAACTCCAACATTATTAAATACTGGTCGTAAAAAAAGAGGAGAATTCGTTTCGTGTTTTTTATTAGAAGCTGGTGATTCTTTAAACGATATTTCACGTATTGTTGAATTCTCAATGCAGTTATCAAAACTAGGTGGAGGAGTTTCCATTAGTTTAAGCAATTTAAGAGCCAAAACAGAGACTATTAAAGGGATGAAAAATGCTTGCAAAGGAGTTATCGGAGTAGCGAAATTGTTAGACCATGCTTTTCGATATGCCGATCAAATGGGCCAACGTCTAGGAGCCGGAGCTGCTTATTTAAATGTTTTTCACGCTGATATTGAAGATTTTTTAAATTCTAAAAAATTAAATTCAGATGAAGACGTTCGTATAAAAACCTTATCTTTAGGAGTTGTTATTCCTAATAAAATGATAGAATTAGCACGTAAAAATGAAAAAATGGCTCTTTTTTATCCTCACACTATTTATCAAGAATATCAAATTCATTTTTCAGATATTGGAGTAAATATGGATAAATGGTATCCTATTTTATTAGCTAACCCCAAGGTTCGTAAAAGATTTATTAATCCACGCGCCTTATTAGAATTAATCGCTCAATTACAAGGAGAATCTGGTTATCCTTATTTAATGTTTTGTGATAATGCGAACGCTGTTAATCCTTTAAACGATAAAATTAAATTTTCAAATTTATGTACGGAAATTTTACAACCAACTTTAACTTCTTATTATGCTTCTTATGATGAAAAAGAAAAAGACCATATTGGAATGGACATCTCTTGTAATTTAGCTTCTGGTCATATGGGGAATATGATGAAGAATAAAAACATTAAAGAAACCGTTTTTTCAGCAATGGAAATAATGAATTCGGTTGCTTTAAAAACGCAAATTAAACATGTTCCTTCAATTTATAAAGCTAATCTTTTAAATAGAAGTGTTGGTTTTGGTATCATGGGACACCATGGGTTTTTAGCGGAACAAATGATTCAATTTGGTAGTAAAGAAAATATAGAATTAATTGACGTCTTTTTTAATATTGTTAATTATTATTCACTTTATCATTCTTGCTTGAAAGCAAAAGAAACTGGAGAAAAGTTTTTTCAATTTGAAAAATCAACTTACGCCAGTGGCGAATATTTCCAAGATAAAAAAGCTATTTATCCAAAAATTCCTAAAATTAAATCACTTTTTGAAGGAATAGAAATTCCAAGTGATACCGATTGGCTCAATTTAAAAAGTGAAGTAATGCGACATGGACTATACAATTCCCATCGTTTAGCAGTAGCTCCAAATGGTTCTATTGGTTATATTATGTCGGCCACTCCCTCTTTAACTCCTTTAAAGCAATTAGTAGAAGAAAGAACTTATGGAAATTCTAAAACTTATTTCCCAGCACCAAATTTAGCTGATTATTCTTTTATGTACCAAACCGCTTACAAAATGGATAAATTTAAAATAATTGATGTAATGGCGACAGCTCAAAAACATATCGACCAAGGAATTTCATTTGAATTATGTATTCAATCAAATATTACTACTCGAGAATTATCAAAATACTATTTATACGCTCATCATAAAGGAATCAAAACCCTTTATTACACTAGAACACAAAAATTAAAGGTTTTTGAATGTGCTAGTTGTGGTATTTAGATGAATATTTTTTAAATTATTATTAATAAGAAAATTTTATTAAAATTTTCTGATAATTTTTTTAAAAAACCTTTTTATATATAAATATTTTTTAAAAGGTAAATTAA